>CAWGFQ010000009.1:0-271521 GCA_963821895.1 uncultured Solirubrobacterales bacterium | reverse complement strand
GAACTAAAGAAGAGACTGCCTCGCTTCTAGAGTCAGCGCCGGGCGCGCGCCAGGATGCCCGCGAGCACCTGCTCCACCGCCTCGTTGTCGTGCTGGGGCTGGGAGGCGAGCTTGTGGCTCTCTGCGATGACGCGTTCCAGCATCGCATCGGTTTGTGAACGGGCGAAGCGGGCGTTGTAGCTCACTTCCCCCGCCAGAGTCGCCCACGCCTCCCGGTTGACCTCCTCGATCTGCCGGGCGCCATCGATGCTCATCGCCAGCCGACTCGTCAGTTCCGGATAGACCGTTGTGCTGACGATGTCATACAGCGGGGCCAGCGTGGGGGCGCCCGTGTCGTACAGCAGCGAAAAGTTCTTGGCGTGAGCGTCGCAATTGCCCACCAGCCAATTGAAGAGCAGCGCCCGCCACAGCGTGGGCAGGTCCTGTGCGGGCACGGCCGAGCAGCGACGAAGCAGCGCCACCATCTCAGTCACCGCGGGTCCGCCCTCGGACTGGTACTTGCGATCCGGGGGACGCCCGAGTGCCTGGCAGACGTCCTCCTGGTGCAGCCGCCTGATCGGCTCGGACGTGAGATCGCGGTCGTAGCGCTCGACCAGCAGGTAGGGCAGGCCAGAGACGCTCGTGTGCTTGCTCACCGTCGCCGTCGGCAGGCCGAGGACTTTGGCCAGCTCCATGCAGAAGGCCTCGTTGTCGACCAGGCCCGGGAAGCGCGCGGGCTCGGGCTTGAGGATGTGGGTGGTGGCAGCCGCGGCATTCAGTGACAGCGCCACCTCGCTCCCGTCGAGAACGACCGGCAGCTTCGGCTGCGCGCCTGCCAGCGACAGGCGGATCCCTTCTTCACGATTCGCCGCGAGCGGCCTCTGCGGCAGCTCACGCAGGGTGGCGTCGAGTTGCTCCTCGCTCAATGGCCGATAGCGCGGCTGCATGGGGTGCTCGGCGCCGGGTTCGAGCAGGACAATCGCGCCCGCGCAGTCTCCTCCGACGGCCTCGAGCAGCGCGTAGTCGTTACCGACCGACACCCCGAGGTTGCGGGCGAGCGTGTCGCGTGCCTCACCTTCGAGGAGGAGCCCGCCGAAGACGGCCAGGCAGGCGCTGTGTGGATGCGCCGCGTCTTCAATGGGGAGGGACTGGGAGAGAGCGAGACCCGCATAGCCCGGGTCGTAGCGAAACTGGAGGTTGCCGTTGTCCTTATGGATCAGCCGGCCGGCTCGCCGTCCGGCGAGGTAGGCGATCAGCTCGCTCATCGGTTGCGCCGCCGAACCTCGATATCCATGCCCAGCGCCTGCACGAGCGTGAGCAGTCGATCGATCGATATCCCCCGGTGCCCTCGCTCGAACAGGCTCAGGAACGCCCGGTCGGTGCCGGTGATGTTCGAAAGATCCATCTGCGACAGACCAAGCTCCTGGCGACGCTTTCGCACTAGGACGGCGATATCTTCGGCGCTTCGCACAACTATCGGGCGCTCACGGTGAGTCGATGACAAGACGTCTCCTCATCTGATTGTTGGCGATAGCCAACAGTACACCATTTACCGTCCAGATGTTGGCGATAGCCAACATTCAAACGCAAATCGAGCTTTTTGTTGCTATCAGCAACATAACTGCCATTCTTCGACCTACTGTTGGCGATAGCCAACAACGATCCCAGGGGATGATGCGACCTCCGCCTCCCGCGGCGAACCCTTCTAAGCTCTGGGCCATGCTCAAGCTCGCGCGCTGGTCCACAACGCATCGCCTGTATGTAGTCCTCGGCTGGATCGTCCTGCTCGTCGCCGTCAATGCGCTGGCGCAGTCGGCGGGGACGAGCTACTCCAATAACTTCACACTGCCCAACTCCGACTCCCAGCGCGCGGCGGATCTGCTGAAGAAGAGCTTCCCCGCGCAGGCGGGGGATCGCGACACGATCGTCTTCAAGGCGCCGGCGGGCGTCACGGACCCAGCGGTGAAGGCGCGCATGCAGAGCACTTTCGCGGAAGTGGCCAGGCTGCCGCACGTGGCGGGCGTCGTGAGCCCGTATGCAACCGCGAAGGCCGGGCAGGCGATCTCTAAGAACGGACAGATCGCGTTCGCGACGGTGCTATTCGACGAGAAGGCCAACGAACTGCCCACCTCTGCGGGCGAACGCGTGGTGAAGGTCGCCACCGCCGCGGCACAGCCCGGCCTGGAAGTGGCGCTCGGCGGACAGGCGGTCGAGGCGACGCAGAAGCAGGGCTTCGCGGTGTCGAGCGTGGTGGGGCTGATGGCGGCGATCGTGGTGCTGCTGATCACCTTCGGCTCGCTGATCGCGATGGGCCTGCCGATCGTCACGGCGCTGTTCGGCCTGGGCACGGGCCTGGGGCTGATCGTGCTGTTCACGCACGTGGTGGACACGCCCAACTTCTCCTCCGAGCTCGCGGCGATGATCGGACTGGGCGTGGGGATCGACTATTCGCTGTTCATCGTCACACGCTTCCGCGAGGCATACGCCGCGGGCCCCACGGCGGGGCAGGTCAGGGAGTCGGTGGTGCAGGCAATGGACACCGCCGGGCGCGCGGTGCTGTTCGCGGGCTGCACGGTGGTGATCGCACTGCTGGGCATGATGCTGCTGGGCGTCAGCTTCCTCTACGGCGTGGCGATCTCGGCCTCGATCGGCGTGCTGCTGGTGATGTTCGCCTCGCTCACGCTGCTGCCCGCGCTGCTCACCTTCGCGGGCCGGCGCGTGGTGCGGCCCGGCCGGCGCGCGCGCAAGCGCGGCGAGACGGTCGCGCAGGCCGCGGGCGCCGGGCGCTGGCTGAGCTGGAGCCGCTTCGTGCAGAGCCGCCCGTGGACGATCGCGATCGCCGCGACACTCGTGATGCTGGCGATCGCAGCCCCCGCGATGGCTTTGCGCCTGGGCTCGAGCGACGCGAGCAACGACCCCACGAGCTTCACTGGACATCGTGCGTATGAGCTGCTGGCGGAGGGCTTCGGCAAGGGCTTCAACGGGCCGCTGCTGGTGGTCGCGCAGAACGGCAGCCCCGCGGCGCTCGCTCAGTTGCACACGGCAATCGCGGGCACCTCCGGCGTGGTCTCGGTGACGCCCCCGCGCCTGAACCCCGCCGGCGATGTGGCCACGCTCTCGGTCTACCCCACCTCGGCGCCGCAGGACTATGCCACGAGTGAGCTGGTCACGCATCTGCGCGGAACGGTGATCCCGCCCGTGAGCGAGAGCACGGGCATGCACGTGTACGTCGGCGGCGTCACCGCCAGCGGCGTGGACTTCGCGAGCACGCTCGGCAAGAAGCTGCCGCTGTTCATCGGCGTCGTCGTACTGCTCTCCGCGCTGCTGTTGATGATCGTCTTCCGCTCGCTCGTGATCCCCTTGCAGGCGGCCTTTATGAACCTGCTCAGCATCGGCGCGGCGCTGGGCGTGATCGTCGTGATCTTCCAGTGGGGCTGGCTGGGCGGACTGATGGGCGTCGAGCCGGGCCCGATCGAGTCGTTCATTCCGGTGATGCTGTTCGCGATCGTCTTCGGCCTGTCGATGGACTACGAGGTGTTCCTCGTCTCGCGCATCCACGAGCGCTGGACGCACGGCGCGGACGCCAAGCGCGCGGTCGGCGAGGGCCTGGCCCTGACCGGTCGCGTCGTGACGGCCGCGGCGGCGATCATGATCTGCGTATTCCTGTCCTTCATGCTCGGCGAACAGCGCGTGATCAAGGAGTTCGGCCTGAGCCTCGCCTCGGCCGTGTTCCTCGACGCGGTGGTCGTGCGCTGTCTGCTGCTGCCCGCCGTGCTGAGCATCCTCGGCGAGCGCACGTGGCGGATCCCGTCATGGCTGAACCGCTCGCTGCCGCGCCTGAACATCGAGGGCAGCGCCGTGACGGTGACGGCGATGGCCGCGCAGGAGAAGGCCGACTCCCAGTCGCCACAGAAGCAGCGCGACGGCGAGGAGCCACAGCCCTCGCCGCGTCGGCAGCGCGACGTCGTCACAGGGGGAGTGGAGGGCTGAGACGGGGTGCGCGAGGGCTGAGCCGCCTCGCACGAGGGCTCCTGCTCGCCCTCCTCTGCACCGCCCCACTGTCCGCCGCGGCCACGGCTGGTGCCCAGGCAGAGCCCACGGCCCAGGCACGACCCACGCCCCAGACACGACCTACAGCCCAGGCACAGCCCACGGCCCAGGCACGACCCACGGCCCAGACACGACCCACGGCTGTGCTCCTGTTCCTGCCCTCCGGCTCGGATGCGATAGCGAGCGAGCTGGCGAGCGTGCCCACGCTCTCAACAGGGCTCCTGAGCGCCACGCAGGGCAACTACCTCAGAGCCCAGCTTCTGCTCGATATCACCCAGGGCGCGCGCGTCTCCTACTCCGCCTACTCCCCTGCCTGGCCGCCTGCAATGCCACTCAGCGCAGGTCGAATAGGCAACTGGTCTCAGACGCTCAGACGCGCCGCGGGGGCGCCCCAGATCCTCCAGCCGGGGCTGCTCGCCTCCGCCATACCCGGCGGCGCGGCCTACGCCGGAACGCTCGAAGACGGCCCCCTGGACAGCCTCGCCGCGGCCGACCGCAGCGGACATGTGGCCGCCGTGTCGCTTGGCCCCGCTGCCACGCTGCCCGCTCGGATCGCCCGGCTCAGCCGACGTTATGCGCTCGTCGTCGCCGATCTGCCCAGCGGATCCGCCGGCACCGCGCAGCTGCGACTGCTCGCCGCTCGTCGTCCGGCCAAGCAGCTGCTGCTGGTCGTGCAGCGCGCTCCCGATGAACGCGGCTACGAACTGCTGTGGAGCTCGCTGGCAGGCTTGGGCGGCGGGCGCACGCTCACCTCCTCCACCACCAACCAGCAGGGGCTGGTCGCGGCGATCGACCTCGGCCCCACGATCCTGCAACACCTCGCACTGCCGATCCCCGCCGCGATGCGGGGCGCGCCGATCGGCACCACCGGCGCCTTCGATGGCGCCTACGTGCGGGCACTGAAGGCGCGCCTGGAAGTGGTCTACTCCCGACGCCTGCCGGCGCTCGCATGGCTACTGCTGGCGTGGGGCGCGCTGCTGCTCGCCTCAGTGGCTCCGATTGGGCGCGGCAGTCCCCCTGCCGGTATCGGCAGCTCCAGACGCAGCGAAAACCGCGCCTGCCGCCGCGCCGCCACCCTGCGCGTGGGTGCACTCGCCCTCCTGTGGACGCCCGCCGCCGAGCTGCTGCCCGCCGCGCTTGAGCCGAGCCAGGGCGTCGAATACGCGCTGCTCGTGCTGCTCTGCTTCGCGCTGGGCCTCGCCACCGACCGCCTGTTGCGCTGGCCGCGCGCGCCGGCCGCCCCGGCGCTGGCGGCGATCGTGGCCTTCACCGCCGATGCCCTGCTGCACACGCAGCTGCTGATCCGCGCGCTGCTCGGCCCCAACCCGATCTACGGCGCGCGCTTCTACGGCATCGGCAACGAGCTGAAGTCGGGCCTCGCCGTGATGGTCTTCGCAGCCGTGGCCGCGCTGCTGTATCCCGCCGTGCGCGGGCGGCACGCCGCCGCCACGATGGCGCTCGCCGGCATCGCGCTGGCGATCGTCGAGGGCTCCGCACGCATCGGCGCTGGGGTGGGCGGCGTGATCCTCGTCAGCGCCGGCACGGCCGTGGCCAGCATCATGTTGCTCCCCGGAGCGCTCACGCGCCGGCGCGCGCTGTTCGTGCTGATCGCGCCCGTCGCCGGGCTGGTGGTGCTGGCGGGGATCGACCTCGCCACCGCACATGGCTCGGGCCACTTCACCGGCAGCATCCTGCACGCTCGCTCTGCGGGGGATCTACGCGATGTGATCGAACGCCGCTACGCAGCCGCCTGGGAAGAGCTCAAGCACGGCCTCATGCCGCTGGCCACCGCGCTCGCGCTGCTCGGCGCCGCGCTCGGCATCCGCCACCGCGAGCGCCTGCTGGCGCCGGTGGCAAAGGACCCCGCCTGGCTGGCCGCCTGCGCAGGTGGTCTGGCCGCAGGGGTGATCGGCGCGCTCACCGAGGACTCCGGCCCGGTGCTGCTCGTGGTGGCCGTCTTCACCCTGCTGTGCGTGCTCGGCTACCTCTGGGGCCGCCCGCCGGGACTCGCTCTCCCGCCGCCCACGGAGGCCTCTACGCAGCGCACTTCAGACACGAGCCGTGCAGCACGATCTCGTGCTCGGACACCTCCGCCAGGGGCACTCGCCCGCTGAGACCTGCGATCGCGCGCTCAAGCATCGGGTCGCTGAATGGCATCACCACCCCACAGCGATCGCACACGAGATGGTGGTGGTGCTCCTCGTGCTCGCCGCACACGCGCTCGTAGCGCACCATCGCCTGGCCTGTCTCCACGCGCTGCACCAGGCGCACGCGCTCCAGCTCCTCAAGGATGCGATAGACGCTCGCGCGGCTCACCGCGCGGCCCTGCGCGCGCAGCGTTTCCTCGATCTCGGGCGCGGTCAGCGCGCAGCTCTCGCGCGCGAGCAGCTCGAGCACCGCGCGGCGTGCGCCGCCGCGCTTGTGGCCCGCGTCCGCGAGCGTGGCCTCGGCGCGCGCCACCCACTCCTCGATCGTCCTGTCGCTCATGTCCTCGATGGTATTGCCCTCCGTCGCAGCTCCCCACCGGCGAGCGCCGCGAGCGCGTAGAAACCCGCGGCCACCCCCACGATCGCGCTGCCCGGCGGCAGCGAAGGGATCGCGTAGCTCAGCGCGATCCCCACCCACACCGACGCCAGCGCCATGCCCATCGACAGCGCCATCCCCAGCCATGGGATCGCCGTCAGCCGTTGCGCAGCGCCGGCCGGCGCTGCAAGCAGGCCCAGCAGCAGCATCGCACCCACCACCTGTGTGGCCTCCCCCACGTCTGCGCCGAGCGCCATCAGAAACGCCAGCCCCAGCATGCGCACGGGCACACCGCGCACGCGTGCGACCTGCGGATCGAGCGTGGCCCACAGCAGCGGACGCGCGATCGCGCCCATGACGACCAGCAGCGCGAGCGCCACGCCCACCGCCACCCAGGTCTCGCCCGCACTCAGACCGAAGATCGAGCCGAACAGCGTGCGCGCGGCCACCGCCCCGTCGCCGCCGGCGCCACCGGAGCTGTAGAGGTAGAGGAACAGCACGCCCAACCCCAGCACCCAGCTGAAGACCACGCCGATGGTGGTGTCATCGGCGGTCGCAGCCCCGCCGGCGTCCCCGGCGCGGCCTCCCAGCGCTGCCAGCGCCATCGCCACCGCCACCGTCGCCAGGAACAGCCCGACACGCAGATCCCAGCCGGCCGCGGCGGCGGCCACGGCGCCGGTGAAGGCCACGTGGCTGAGCGCGTCGCCCGCGAACACCTGTCCGCGCAGTACCACGAAGTAACCGATCGCGCCGCTGGCGAGCGCCACGCACGAGCCGGCGAGCAGGGCGTTGCGGATGAATTCGTGCGCCAGCATCAACCCCTCACCGCCTGCCCCACCCGCGCCAGCACGTACACACCGAACCCAAGGGACGTGACGAGGAACCCCACGGGCAGGTTCGTGAAGTAGGACAGCCCCAGCCCCAGCCATGTCACCGCCAGCGCAAACCCCACGCTTAGCGCCAACCCCGCGCCGATGCGCGCCGTCAACAACTGCGCCGCCGCCGCCGGAGCCACGAGCAGCGCGAACACCAACAGCGACCCGGTGATCTGCGCAGTCGCCGCCACAGCCAAGCCAAGCACTACCAGGAAGCCAACCGACAGCGCCCGAACGGGCACCCCCCGCGCGCGTGCCACCGTCTCGTCCACCGAGGCCATCAGCAGTGGCCTGCCCACGAGCGCGAGCACCGCAAGCACCGCCGCGGCCACCGCCAGCAGCACCAGCACCTGCCCGGAGGTGATCCCCAGGAACGAGCCGAAGAGCAGCGTTTCCAGATCCTCCAGCACGCCCCCGTAGAAGCTCAGGAAGACGAACCCCAGCGCGAGCGCCCCCGCCTGCACGACGCCCGTCGCCGCAGACTCCTGCGCACGGCTGCGTGTGGCACCACCACGTGAGCCGACGCCATCAGCCCCGGTGGCAATTGCCAGCGCGCCGCCCACGCAGAACACGTAGTAGCCGGACGCCAGCGGCCACCCCGCCAGCGCGGCCAGCGCCGCGCCGGGGAAGGACATCACCGACAGCGTGTGCCCCGCAAAGCTCTGGCGGCGCAGCACCATCAGCCAGCCCACCACCGCGGCTGTCACGGCGACGATCGTGCCCGCCTCCAGGGCATTGACCATGAAGGGATATTCGAGCAGCGTTTCCACATCGCTCACTGGGTTGAATGACAGGTGCGGTTCCACGATCACTCCAACACGTGCCGTGGTCCGTGCGCATGGTGCCCCTCCGGATGCCCCACGACAACCATGCGCCCATCTGCAGTGCGCAGCACCTCGATCGGCGTCCCATACAGTGCACTGAGCGTCTCCTGCGTGATCACCTGCTCAGGCGTTCCCGCCACCGCACGGCCACCGGCCAGGTAGAGAATGCGATCAAGGTACGGCAGCAAGGGGTTGACGTCGTGCGCTACGAGCAGCACCGCCACGTCCTCGTTGCGACAGATCCTCTGCACGAGTGCGGTGACAGCCACCTGGTTGGGGATGTCAAGCCCATCCAGCGGCTCATCGAGGATCAGCATGCGCGGGCGGCGCACGAGCGCCTGCGCGATCAGCAGCCGCTGCTGCTCGCCCCCCGAGCACTCGCCGATCGGTCGCCCCGCGTACTCCTCCGCGCCCACCTGCGCGATCGCCTGCGCCACCCTGGCGCGCACCTGGCGCACCCGCGCCGCCCATGGCCCCACGGCGGGCAGCGGCACGCCCCAGCGGCTGCCATCGAGACCCATGCGCACGAGGTCCACCCCGCGTACGCGTGTGGTGGTGTCGAACACACGCCGCTGGGGCAGGTAGCCGATCTGCTCGTTGTGCTCGCCCGGGGCGCCCCCGAGCACGCTCACGCTGCCACGCGCCGGCGCAAGCAACCCCAGCAGCACGCGCAGCAGCGTGGACTTGCCCGCACCGTTGGGGCCGAGCACGGCCACCAGTTCGCCCTCCTGCGCCCCGAAGTCAACGCCCGCCCAGATCTCACGGCCGCCCAGGCGCACGGCCGCGTCGCGCATCGCCACAGCCGAGGCCATCTAACGGCCCGTAGTCTCATGCAGCACACACTGCACATGCAGCACACGCAGCGCGTGCAGCGCCCGCGCAAGCCCTTCCAGCTCCATCACGCCCAGCAACCTACCATAAGACTGAGTCTCGTTCTCAAGTCGGCTGGGCATCTTGTGTGGGACACGTCGTGCCCGGGGGCAGTTGGGTGCATGGGGTGCATCATGCCGGGGACACGTCATCTCCGGGGGCAGCTTGCACGGGGTGCATCGTGCGGGAAATGAAGGAGACTTTGCCCCACCCCAACGAGGAGGCTCGCAAGAAATGCACCAGCTCATTCTGGATTCCGAGGAGACGCAGTCCCCCACCTACGCCGGGCGCAGCTTCTCGCACGAGGTGCCCAAGTACCGCCTGCCCGCGCAGGGCATGCCCGCGGGCGCGGCCTATCAGCTGGTGCACGACGAGCTCAACCTCGACGGCAACCCCACGCTGAACCTGGCCTCCTTTGTGACCTCCTGGATGGAGCCGCAGGCCGACCTGCTCGCCGCGGAGGTGCTCGCCAAGAACATGATCGACCAGGACGAGTACCCGCAGACGGAGGTCGTGCACCAGCGCGTGGTGTCGATGATCGGGCGCCTGTTTCACGCCCCCGCGCACGAGACGCCCACCGGCACCGCGACGATCGGCTCCTCGGAGGCGATCATGCTGGCGATGCTCGCGCACAAGCGCTCGTGGCAACTGCGCCGCCGGGCGGCGGGCCTCTCGACAGAGGCACCGAACATGGTGATGGGCGCCGACGTGCACACCTGCTGGGAGAAGTTCGCGCGCTACTTCGAGGTTGAGGCACGGGTCATACCCATGCAGGAGGAGCGTTTCACGATCGGCGCCGGCGAGGTGGAGCCGCTGCTCGATGAGAACACGATCGCCGTGACCGGCCTGCTGGGCACGACGTTCACCGGGCAGATGGACGACCTGGGCGCCATCAACGAGTTGCTCGCGCGCATCGAGAGCGAGCGCGGCTGGCACATCCCGCTGCACATCGACGCCGCCTCCGGCGGTTTCATCATCCCCTTCACGCAGCCCGACCTGGAGTGGGACTTCCGCCTCTCACAGGTGCGCTCGATCAACGTCTCAAACCACAAGTTCGGCCTGGTCTACCCGGGTATGGGCACAGTGGTCTTCCGCGACAGCTCCGACCTGCCGCAGGAGCTCATCTTTCACATCAACTACCTCGGCGGCGACATGCCCAACTACTCGCTCAACTTCTCCCGCCCCTCCTCCAGCGTGATCCTCCAGTACTTCGCCTTCCTGCGCCTCGGCGAGGCGGGCTTCAAAGAGATCATGGCCAACATGCTCGGCAACGCGCAGACGCTGGCGAGCAAGCTCGAAGGCATCAAGGGACTGCAGTTGATCAACGACGGCTCGCAGTTTCCGATCGTCGCGCTGCGCGCAACCGACCCACAGGCCACCGACCTCACGCTGCTCTCGCATCTGCTGCGCGAGCGCGGCTGGATCGTGCCTGCCTACACGCTCCCGCCCGACGCCGAGCACGTGAGCGTGCTGCGGATGGTGGTGAAGGAGAACTTCTCGCGCGACATGGTCGACATGCTCTGCCATGACGTGCACGTGGCGATGAAGGCGCTCGCGGGGCGCACGACAGCGCACCCGCACCGCGCCCGCACGCGACCCGTCTACTAGCCAGGCAGTCCCAGCTCGATCAGTCCCCCGCCTCCGGCGTGATCGACCTGCAGCGTGGTGTGCTCCAGCGCAAAGCGCTCGCGCAGCAACGCCTCCAGTTCCCGGCGCACAAGGTGGCAGTCGGCATCGGCGGCCACCAGCACGTGCGCCGAGAGCGCGGGGAAGCCCGAGGAGACCTCCCACACGTGCAGATCGTGCACCTCCTCCACGCGCGGCCAGCCTGCCAGCGCGCGGCCGATCTCCCGCGGATCGAGGCCGCGCGGCGCGGCCTCGAGGAAGACCCTGGCGCTGTCGCGTAGCAGGCGATAGGCCGCGAGCCCCATCAGCCCGGCCACGAGCAGCGAGGCGATCGGGTCTGCCCGCTCGAAGCCACTGAGCAGGATGACGACGCCGGCGAGCGCTGTGCCGATGAAGGCGAACAGGTCGGTGAGCACGTGCTGATAGACACCCTCCACGTTCAGGCTTCCACGCCCCGCCCCCGCGAGCGTGGCGGTGGCAAGCGTGTTGACGGCAATACCGGCGAGCGCCACCCCGACCATCCACCACGCGGCGACCTGCTGGGGGTGAAGCAGCCGCTGAATCGCCGAGACGACGATCGCCAGCGCGAGCACCAGCAGCGTCGCGCCGTTCACCTGCGCGGCCATGATCTCCACGCGTCGCCAGCCAAACGTCATCGCCCCGGAGGCGGGCCGGCGGGCCATGCGCAGCGCCACCACCGACAGCCCGATGGCGGCAGCGTCGGTGAGCATGTGCGCGGCGTCGCTCAGCACGGCAAGCGAGTGCGCGAGCAGACCCACGACCACCTCGACCGCCATGAACCCGACGATCAGCCAGAGCGCCACCAGCAGGCGACGCTCAGAGACATCGTGCGGATGGTGGCTGTGGCTGTGGCTCACCCAGACGAATCTACGGCACCGGAGCCCACCGACCCCGCCGGCTCCGCGGCCTCCGCCACGTTGCGCCTGCGGCCAATCAGCAGCACCGCGAGGATCGCCAGGATCACCACCACCAGGATCCCCCCGGCGATGTAGCGCAGCGTGTGGTGCACCGGCTTGGCCTTCGTCTTGGGCTTCTCCACCGCCACCACCACACCCTTGGCGGTGAGCGCCGCGGCGATCTGCGGCTCGTTGTGCGAGGGATAGATCGCGAGCACGTGACGCCCGTCCTTCAGCAGGATGTGCGCGCTGTGCGGCTTCTTGTTGAAGGTCACCGCCACGATCTGCCCAGCGGCCAGCTGCTTCTGAAATTCTTCGTAGCTCTCGTGCTGGTAGTGGATCGTCGCGGCCGCCGCGTCCACGGCGCCGAGGGCGAGTACCAGCGGGGAGAGCGCCAGCAGGCAGGCCGCGAGGCACGCAGTGAGCACCACCGCTGGCCCTGCAATCGATTTCCTCATCTGCCGAACCCTACCTGCGCATTCAGACGTATGCATCAACGCCCCCTGACGGGCGTATCGTCGTTCCTGGCAAGAACGCAAGGGAGCGAAGTGTGCTGGCCAAAACGGGGATGCGAGCCGAAGGCGAGTGTCTCCCGGCTTCGGTACACGAGCGAGTGAGGACGCCGCCAGAGGCGGCGAGACGCCCGTCAGGCCGCGCGGGGGTGCCACCCTCTGCCCTGCTTCACAACCTTGCCTTCCTGCACCAGCTCGGGCAGCACGCGGTAGAGGTAGTTCTGCTTGATCCCCATCCGATCGGCCAGCTCGGGAATCGTCACGCCCGGCTGTTCGCGCACGATCCGCAACGCCTCCGCCGCGCGCTGACCGCTGCCTTTGGGCCGGCCTGCGCGGCGCGGACCGGAGCTCGGGCTC
The DNA here is from genome assembly GCA_963821895.1 of uncultured Solirubrobacterales bacterium. Classification (GTDB taxonomy): domain Bacteria; phylum Actinomycetota; class Thermoleophilia; order Solirubrobacterales; family Solirubrobacteraceae; genus Palsa-744. The sequence goes on along the minus strand of CAWGFQ010000009.1, from coordinate 258,988 downwards.
GCCATGGCGCCCGGGCGCGACTCCGACGACTCGCCTGCCGCGGGCGCCGGCACCTCGGCGACTGCCGCCTCGCCGGTGCCGGTATCGCCCCCGTTGGAGACAACGTCCACCTCGCCGCGACCATCATCGGCCGCGCCGGCGCCGATGCTGCCACCGCCACGCGGACGACCGGGCCCGCGGCGCAACGGCGCCACACCAGGCGTGACAACAGGACTGCCCGGGGTGTCCGGAGTACCCGAGAGCTGCCGCGGCGAGCTGGAAACGCCAGCGTCAGCACTCTGTGCGGGCGCCGGAGCAGAGCTCAAAACGCCCTGCGCAGCGTGGGAACCGCTCGCGCCGGCGACTTCCGCCAGCGCCGCCGAGGCGGCCTGCAGACGACCGTATTCTTCTACCAGCGGCTGCAGTTCGGCCAACCGATCGTCTATCTCACTGCGCTTCTCGTCTAGGAAGTCGGGCACGCGCGCATCCTCTTCGCTTCGTGGGGTGGTGTTATCTGTTGGTGCGATTCAATATTACACCAATAGAGATTTCTACCTTATAACGCCAGGGCAGTTCACGCCAGCAAAACGCGCTCAGCGGACTGATTCGCCCACCGATTCGCCGGCCCACCACACCCCAGCGCCGGGCCCCTCCGCGGGGCATTTCCCCTGCGCGCAGCACCGGCACCCAGCCCGGCCCCGCGCGCAGGCCACGCCCGACCCTCCGTGGCCTGCGGCGGCGCAGCCGGCGCTACCTGACGCTTACGCGCTCGTCCTCGCGCCGGTACCCCAGGCGCGCGGAGATGCGGTCGGCGGCAGCCACAAGATGGGGACCCAGGTGCTCCACCATCTCCTCCAATGAAATGAGCGAGCTGTGCGCGGACATGCTCACGGACGCCACCACCTCGGCGGACTCCGAGCGCACGGGCGCCGCGATCGCATACAGCTCGGGCGCCAGCTCCTGGTCATTCACCGCGAAGCCCTCCTCGCGCACGTGCTCGAGCTCGGCACGCAGTGCCGTCTTGTTCGTGATCGTGTTGGGTCCCATGCGCGTGAGCTTGATCTCGCCAAGCAGGTTGCGCTGCTCCTCCTCGGGCAGCGTCGCCAGCAGCAGCTTGCCCATCGCCGTGCAGTAGGCGGGCAAGCGCGCGCCGGGAGAAAGATCGAGGTCGACCTTGCCGTGGCCGCGGCGCGCACTGCGCACGCGATCGACGTACACGATCTCGGGTCCGTCGAGCACCGAGAGGCTGACGGTGTATGAGGATTGACGGCACAGCTCCTCGAGGTAGGGGCGCGCGTGCTCGCGCAGGTCGGTGGAGTTCAGCGCGGACATGCCAAGGTCGGTCACGCGCAGACCCAGGCGGTACTTGCGCGCGGCGCCCTGTTCGAGATAGCCCAGCGCCACGAGCGTGCTCATGTAGCGGTGGGTCGTGCTGCGACGCATGCCCAACTCGTCGGCGACCTCCGCGATGCCACGGATGGGATGCTCGGGCGTGAAGCACGAGAGGATCGCCAGGCCACGCTCGAGCGACTGCGAGTAGCGCGGTTCGCGCAGGCTCGGAATCGACCACGCATCGCCTTCCGGCTCGGGCTCGTAGTAGCTGATAGCGCTTGAACTTCTCGGTGGCATGCATCCTCCCGATTGGCCGTGCAAGGCGGCCTGGCTGTCCAGGCCTTCCCCCACTTGTTTTCATCCTGTTGCAAATGATCGTGACGCACGAAACGGGGCCTGACTACTCTCATGAGAGTAAACGCGTTCGAATTATGTGCTCTTTAGGCGCTTTCGCCTCCTATTGTCCTCACGTCGCGCGCTGTCCATAGGCGACGCGCCACGCGCGCAACACCGGCAGGAGCAGCTTCGTGAGCGACCCGCCGGAGCACACGAGCTCGGTCGTACCGTCCTGCGCGGCCTCGCCGCGCACGCTTTCCTTCGACAGGTACATCGCCACCATGCACGCCACGATCACCGCGTGTCGATGCCCGCCGCGCAGGCTGCCCGCCTCGCGCGTGGCGCGCGCAACGATCTCGGCCACCCGCGCCAGCGCCTCCTCGCGGTCGCGATAGTGGGCGATATAGCTGTGCTCACCGGCCTCGCCGTCCTCGTGGCGGTCGGCGTAGCTGTCGAGCATCGCCGTCGCGAGCGAGGCCCACGGCAGATAGGCGGCATGCGCGGCCGCCACGTCGCCCGTGCTGCAGGCCGGCTCCGCCGCCAGCGACAACAGCACGTGGGGCACCAGGGAGGCGCTCGCCGCAGCTGTCAGCTCAAACCACCGCATCTCGGCGAGCGCCTCCCCCCGCGCTCCCTCCAACCCCTTCCTCGCCCCCTCCCCCCGAGCTCCATCCAACCCCTCCCGTGCTCCCTGCAACCCCTCCCTCTCCGCCAACGCCCACGTCCGCAGCGCCGCCTCGCGCTCGTCGCCGTCGGGCTTGTGGTTGAGACTCTGGATCGCGCAACGCCGCGCCTCGCCGAGTATGCGCCTGCGCACGCGCGCATACGCGGGCAGCGCCGCGCAGACCTCCCGGCAGGCCCCCGCGAGCAGCTGCAGATACGCGCCGTCGCCACGGCACAGATGGTGCGCGTAGTAGTCGGCCTGCGCCGACTGGGGGTCCAGCGCATCGACGAGCGCGCGGTGCAGTAGTGCGCCGTTGCGCTCACCCATGCATGCGCCCCGCTCGCTGACGTTGTCGAGGAAGTCCCACGCCGTCTGATAGGCCACAAGCATCCGCAGCAGACCGAGGTGGCGACGCTGGGGCAGCGTCCAGAACAGCGCGGCGCCGTCGGCGTGGGCGCGCTTACGCGCGATTGCCCCAAGCGCATCCTCGCGTAGCGACGCGTCGGGGATCGCCTGCGCCCGTCCGCGCCAGGCGCCGACCTCACGCGAGACGGCCGGCAGCCCCCACAGCAGCTCGCGCCCGGCGGCTCGGGTGAGCGCCCACACTCCTCTCCAGCACAGAGGGGTTCTGTCCATTTCCCCGGAAGTCCGGTGCGCGCCTCGGTGCACGCCTCGATGCGCGCCCGCGAGTCCACGGATCGTACGGTGACGAGCGGCGGCATCCCGTTCATCCGCAGCCCCCCGGTTATCGGCAATGGTGCGGGCAGCGATTCCAGCAGCGGCAGAGGCAGCAATCCCGGTAGCAACCCGGGAAGCGATCCCAGCAACGGCAGGCGCAGCAATCCCGGCAGCGCTGCAGGCAGCGGCCCAGGGCCCGTGGTCGGACCCGCGAGCGAGCGTTGACACCCTTCATCCCCATTACGCACCGCCATTGGGCGCCTACACGGGATAGGGGCGCACGCTGGCGGCACGATAGCCCGGCACGGCCACGATCGCCGCCGCCGCGCCCGCGACCAGCGCGAAGCTGCCCAGGGCGGCCAGCGCGGCCGTGGAATACACCACGGGGAAGCCCGTTACCTCCAGCAGGTCGTGGCTGAGCACCAGCTGCCCATACACGCCGAACAGGGCACCGATCGAACAGCCCGCGCCAAGCAGCAGCGCGCTCTCGAGGATCAGCGCGCGCCACAGCCCGCGCGTGGGAAACCCTTCGAGCTTCATCCGCGCCAACTGCGGACGGCGCTGGGAGATCATCGCGCTCATCGCAGCGGCGATCGCCATCGCGCCCGCGATCAGCACCAGCGCCGCGATCTGGCCCAGCCGTTCCAGGCCCTCACGGCTGGCCACGCGCTGGCGCGCGTCGCGCTGGGCGGCCGTTTCCACGGCCAGCCCCGAGGCTCCGGGGCCGAGCGCGTGGCGGATCTCTTCGCTCACCATCGTCGCCGAGACGCGCGGGTCGAGCATCGCGTTGTAAGCCGTCGCCTGCGCGCCCGCGCCCCATCCACGCAGGTAGTCGCGCGTGCTCAGCACGATCGCCCCCGGCGGCCAGCCGAGGTTGGTGCTGAGCGCCGCCACGCGCAGCGTCTCGGGGAACGGCGCGGGCAGCGTGAAGGACTGCCCCACGCGCAGGTGCTGCTCTTGTGCCACCACCTGCGAGACCACCGCCCAGCCGCCGCCGCGCAACAGCGCCGTGGCGCGCGCCACTTCGCCGCGCACCAGCTGGCTCGGCGGAATCGGGTTGGCGGCGGCGCTCGGTGGCGCCAGCACCCACACGCGGCGTTCGCCGTAGTCGAGGAAGCCCGCGTGGTAGACGCTCACGGCACGCACCCCCGGCAAATGCAGCAGCGAGCGGTCCGATCCACCCAACAGCGGCGTGGTCGCCAACAGGTTCTGATTGCCCGGCGCGGCCACCCACAGATCGGAGACCGATGTGACGTCGGCGAACAGACGATCGAGGCCGGCTTGCAGGTTGCCGGTGGCGCCCTGACTGGTGACCCCCGCGAACACAGCGATGGCGCCCGTCGCGGCGATTGCCAGCGAGCGTGCGCGTGTCGTGGGCGACTGCAGCTCGATCGCTGCCAGCCGCGCGGCGCCAGAGAACAGCCGTCGCTGCACGCGGTCGAACAGCTCCATGATCGCGCCCAGCAGCAACGGCAGGAGCAGCAGCAACGACACCACCAGACAGACGATGCCCACGATCGCCCCCGTGAGGCTCACCGTGTCGGAGAGCATGATCGCGGTCGTGACCGCCACGAACGCCAGGCCGCCGCCGAGCAGCAGCCATGGCGCTTTGCCCCCGTCCGCGGCGCCCAGCCCGCTCGCGCCAGAGCCGCCCCGCAGCGGGCGCGAGAAGATGTCGCGCAGCGGGGTCAGTACGCCGATGCACGAGGCCAGCAGGCCTGCACCGATCGCCAGCACGATGCTGCGCGCGTCGATGATCCGCTGCGTGCCCACGGGGAAGGCGAACGACAGATAGCCGGGGTTTGAGTGAAACAGCGTGATCGACAGCAGATCGCCGAGCGCGAGCCCAAGCAACGACGCCACCCCGCCCAGCACGGCCGCGTCGAACAGCAGGGTCTTGATTGTCATCCAGCGCGTCGCGCCGTCGCGGCGCAGATCGCGCACGAGCCCCCGTCGCAGCGGCACCGTCAAGAGCATCGCGCAGTAGGCGAACATGAAGCCCACCAGCGCGCTGATCGCGGAGAAGAGCGTCGTGGCCTGGTTGATCGGACCGGCTGCCTCGCCGAAGAAGGTGGCATCGGCGTCGGCGTTCTGCACGTTCAGCTGGCCCGCGCCCTGCTCGCGCCCGCGCAGCCCGCCCGCGCCCTGCCCGCCCGCCGCCAGCCGCGTAAGCCCCGCGCGTACCTCCCCGTCGCGCCCCGCGGCGGGGCGCACGAGGATGCGCGTGAGCCGCCCCTGCATGCCGGTGAGCTGCTGCACGTAGCTCAGTGGTGCGAGCGCCAGCGGCGTGTGCACGAGCCCGCCGATTTCCGCTTCGCCGAGCTCGGTGCCCACCAGCGCGCGCGTGCCGATCGCGCCCACTTGCAGCGTCACCGTGCCCAGCGGCGCCACGCCCACGGCCGCCGCCACCGAGCTGGGCAGCGCGAGCGCCTGCTGGCGGGCCAGCTGCGCGGCGCTGAAGTTGCGCAGCAGAGGTCCTGCCAGGGACGCGTAGCGTGGATCGCCGGCGATCAGATCCACCGACTGCTCGCCGCCGGGGCCGATCACCTCTGCGCGCTCCTCCAGCACCGGCACCGCCGCCAGCACGCCGGGGATGCCCTGCACCCGCTGCAGTAGCCGCGCGTCGAAGCCGGCTGGATCGCGTGCCACCAGCTGCAGGCGCGACTGCCCCACGATGCCGCCCGTGAGCTGCGCCACCGAACCGTTGAGGCTCGTGCTGGCCACCTGCGAGGCGAACAGCAGCGCCACCCCCACGGCGATGCCGAGGATCGCAAACAGCTCCTGCACCAACACCACCCGCGCCCGTAGACGCGCGCGGTAGAGGCGCAGAATGCTCGACAGCCTCACCTCGTCCCCGCGGGCGCCGCGAAGAACTGGACGGGATCGCGCCTCACCATCACCTCATCACCGCCGGTGCCGCGAACAGCTGGTCGGGCTCGTACTCCGCCAGCTGCCCATCGCAGAGGGTGTGCGCGCGGTCGGCGAACGCCGCCGCCTGCGGGTCGTGTGTGACGAGCAGCGCCGCCACCGCGCGCTCGTGACAGAGCTCGCGCAGCAGGCCGAGCACCTCGCGCCCGCGACTGGTGTCGAGGTTGCCGGTGGGCTCGTCCGCCAGCACCAGCTTGGGGTCGGTGGACAGCGCCCGTGCGATCATCACCCGCTGGCGCTCGCCCATCGAGAGCTGGTGGGGGCGGTGGCGAAGCCGCTCGCCCAGGCCGAGGCGCTCCAGCAGTGGGCGCACGCGCCGCTCGGCGCCGCGCGGATCGGTCAACCACAGCTTCACCGAGGCGTTCTCGATCACGCGCGCGCCCGGCAGCAGATCGAGCGACTGATCCACGTAGCCGAGCTCCTCCAGGCGGTAGCGCGCGGCGTCGTCGTTGGACAGCGCCGAGACGTTACGACCGCCCACCAGCACCGCACCGCTGTCGGGGCGCAGCAGCGCCGCGATCAGCATCAGCAGCGTCGTCTTGCCCGAGCCGCTCGGCCCGTACAGCGCCACCAGCTCGCCGCGCTCGATCGCCAGCGACACGCCATCGACCGCGCGCACGCACTCGCCGTCGCCGACCTGGTAGTGCTTGACGAGGCTGCGCAGCTCGAGCATCGGCTCCGCGCCGTCCGAGCCCGCAGTCACCATCGGAGCGGTCCCACGGCCGCCCGTCGGCCGCACCCCGCGCGTGCCACCGGGCCGGCGCACCCGCCTGCCACCGGGCCGGAGCACCCACTCGCCATCGGCCCGGAGCACCCGCCTGCCATCAGGCCAGCCGTTCTCTGCTGGACAGGTCGATCACGTCGCCGCTGGTTCCGGAGGGATCGGGCTCCTGCTCGCGTGGCGCCTCGGACTGACCGGTGAGCCGTCCGCCGGCGAGGGACATCATCCGGTCGGACTGCATCGCCGCGGCGCTGTTGGAGACGGTCATCAGCACGCCGATCGCCGACTCGCTGGCGATCGAGCGCAGCAGACGCGTGAGCGCGTCGGTCTCGTGCATGCCGAGGATCATGGTGATGTCGTCGACCAGCAAAAGCCGCGGGCCGCGCACGATCGCGTGGGCGATCTCCACCAGACCGCGCTCGCCGTCGGAGAGCGTCTCCCAGCGCTGGCGCGCGCAGTCGGCCGCGCCGACGCGCTCCAGGGCCTGCACGGCGCGCGTGTAGGCCGCGCGGTCACCCATCGAGATCAGCAGCGGCAGCGCGACGTAGTCGAGCACGCGCACGCGAGATTCGGGTCCCCCACCCCACCCTCCGCCGCCCCAGCCACCCCCACCAACCCAACCACTCAACCTGTCCCCGCCGCTGTGCACCCAGCCGATCTGCTCGCCCAGCAGGCGCGAGAGCTGCACGTCGGATAGCGATGTCAGATCCCAGCCGTCGAAGCTGACCTGGCCCCAGTCGGGCGTCTCCATGCCGCCGGCGATCTTCAGCAGCGTGGTCTTGCCCGCGCCGCGCTGGCCCTGTACCGCCACGATCTCCCCGGCGCTGACGTGCAGCGAGGCGTCGATCAAGACGCGCAGCTCGTGTCGGCCGCGCCGGTAGCTGCGGCTCACGCCCGTGAGCGAGAGCAGCGGTCCGGTCACCGGACCCCCCACAGGTGCCGCCCAGCTGGCGCCATCTGGCTCGCCCGGCCGAACCCGAGACCTGCTCGCCCAGCTTGGCGCTCGGCCTCCTCGCGCAGCCCCTCAAGGAAGACGCGCACGTCCTGCAGCCAGCGGATGCGGGCGTCCCAGAAGCCGGCCTCGGCGTGGTCGACGGCCATGTCCATCAGCCGCGACCACTCGCGCCTGCCGTTCAGGCGCCCGTTCAGGCGCTCCCCTTCGCGCACGCTGCGCTGAAACTCGGCCAGCATCGCCAGGCACACCTGCTCCTCGCCGAAGATGATCTCGATCAGCCGCGGCAGCTCGTGCGGCTCGCAGAAGGCGATGCGCAGCTGCAGCTCCTCGCGCACGAGCGGCACCGAGGAGGAGGCGCGCAGCCATTCGCGGAAGTAGTCCATGCCCTGGGGCGTGGCCTCGTATTTGATGCGCCGCTGGCGCTCGGCGCCGTCGAGCTCGATTTCCTCGCTGCCGCCGACCACGCGAATCAGGCTGTCCTTCTCCAGGCGGCCGAGCGCCTTGTAGATGCTGGAGGCCACGAACTGCGCCGAGCCGAAGCGCTCCTTGACGCGCTGCTCGAGCTGGTAGCCGTAGCCGGGGCGCTGGATCACGAGCCCCAGCACCGCCTTCCCAGCCGACATGTCCGATCCCCTTCGGGCTGCCATACGAAGACCGTACCCAAAAACCCCGACGAACCTGGCTACGTGGCGCTACAGCTGAAGATTTTTCGAGACAGCTGTGCCTTTCCAAGCTTAGGATTCGGGTTCGGAACATCCGAAGCGTTTCCGACTGGGCGCATCGGCACCGCGGCCCAGCCCCCGCCGGCGCCGCGGCCTCGCCGCCCACAGCGGTCCTCAGCGCCGCAGCCTGGCGGCCTTCATCCGGTCCGTTTTGCCCAGCACGGCCTTGCGCAGGCGCACGCTCTCGGGCGTGACCTCGACGCACTCGTCGTCGCGCACGAACTCCATCGCCTGGTCGAGCGTCAGCTCGCGGTGGGGCACCAGGCGCACGAGCACGTCCGAGGTGGAGGAGCGCATGTTCGTCAGGTGCTTTTCCTTGCAGACGTTCACGTCCATGTCGTCCGAGCGCACGTTCTCGCCGACGATCATGCCCTCGTACACCTCCGCGCCGGGCCCGACGAACAGCGTGCCGCGTTCCTGCAGGTTCATCAGCGCGAACTGCGCCGTGGAGCCCTGGCGGTCGGAGACAAGCACCCCGGTGGTGCGCGTGCGCAGCTCCCCCGCCCACGGCTCCCAGCGGTCGAACACGTGGTGCATCAGGCCCGTGCCTCGCGTCTCGGTGAGGAACTCCGTGCGAAAGCCGATCAGGCCGCGCGCGGGCACCAGGTACTCCATCCGCACCCACCCTGTGCCGTGGTTGGTCATGTGCTCCATGCGGCCCTTGCGCAGCGCCAGCAGCTGCGTGACGACGCCGACATAGTCCTCGGGCACGTCGATCGCCAGGCGCTCCACGGGCTCGTGGCGCCTGCCGTCGATCGTGCGTTCGAGCACCTTGGGCTGCCCCACGGTCAGCTCGAAGCCCTCGCGGCGCATGATCTCCACCAGCACCGCCAGCTGCAGCTCGCCGCGGCCCTGCACCTCCCAGGCGTCCGGACGCTCGGTGTCCAGCACGCGCAGCGAGACGTTGCCCACCAGCTCCTGGTCGAGCCTGGCGCGCACCTGGCGCGCGGTGAGCCGGCTGCCCTCGCGGCCCGCCAGCGGCGCGGTGTTGATGCCGATCGTCACCGACAAAGAGGGCTCATCGACGGTGATCACCGGCAGCGGATGGGGATCCTCGGGGTCGGCAAGCGTCTCGCCGATCGTCACCTCATCCAGACCGGCCACGGCGATGATCTCCCCCGGCCCGGCCTGCGCCGCCTCCACGCGATCCAATGCCTCGGTGACGTACAGCTCGGATATCTGCGCGCGCTCGATCGTGCCGTCCGCGCGACACCACGCCACCTGCTGGCCCTTGCGTATCTCTCCCTCGCGCACGCGGCAGATCGCCAGGCGACCCACGTAGGGGGAGGCGTCGAGGTTCGTCACGAGCGCCTGCAGCGCATGTCCGGGCTCGTACGTCGGCGCCGGGATGTGCTCCAGCAGCAGGTCGAGCAGCGGCGCGAGGTCCTTCTCGGCGACCGCCTCCGCGCCGCCCACGGCGGCGTCGTAGTGCAGCGAGGCCCTACCTGCCTTGGCGTTGCAGTAGACGATCGGGAAGTCGATCTGGTCCTCCTGGGCGTCGAGGTCGAGGAACAGCTCGTACACCTCGTCCACCACTTCGCCGACGCGCGCGTCGGGCCGATCGACCTTGTTGACGACCAGGATCACCGGCAGCCGCGACTCAAGCGCCTTGCGCAACACGAAGCGCGTCTGCGGCAGCGGGCCCTCCGAGGCATCCACCAGCAACAGCACCCCATCGACCATCGTCAGCCCGCGCTCCACCTCCCCGCCGAAGTCAGCGTGCCCGGGGGTGTCGATGATGTTGAGCTTCACGCCCTTGTAATGCAGGGAGGTGTTCTTGGCGAGGATCGTGATGCCCTTCTCGCGCTCCAGATCCATCGAGTCGAGCACGCGGTCGGCCACGTCCTGCCCGGCGCGGAACGCGCCGGACTGCCACAGCATGGCGTCGACCAGCGTCGTCTTGCCGTGGTCGACGTGGGCGATGATCGCCACGTTGCGGATGTCCTCGCGGGGGGTGGGCACAGTGGGCACGGCCGCACAGGGTAGTGGCCCCGGGCGTTCTTGCCCGATGGTGAAACTCAAGCCGGAACCTGGCGCTTCTTCACGCGCCGCTCCTCGGGCACGCGCACGACGTCCCAGGCCAGCCCCACGCGCTCCATCCCGCGGATGACGAGCGCGGAGATGTCGAACTGGCGCCGGCTCATGCCGTGCTCGGCGGAGGTGGGGAAGGCGTGGTGGTTGTTGTGCCATGCCTCGCCGAGCGAGAACGGCGCGAGCCACGCCAGGTTTCGCGACTGATCCCCGGTGGCGTAGTCGCGCCGGCCGAAGTAGTGGCAGAGGGAGTTGATCGAGTAGGTGACGTGGTGCAGCACGAGCATCCTGATCGCGCCCCCCCACAACAGTCCGGTCAAAGCCGCGCGCCAGGTCCCCCCGATCAGCCCGCCGAGGAAGAACGCTGCCACCAGGCCTCCGATCGCCCACACGAAGAAGGTGCGATCGACGAACGACACCACCGGATCCGCCAGAAGATCGGGCGCGTAGCGTTCACGCGAGCCGCGCTCGGTATGGATGAACAGCCATCCCACGTGCGCGTGGCCAAGCCCGCGCAGGGTCCCGCCCAGGCCGCCGCCGTGATCGACGTGCGGGCTGTGCGGATCGCCCTCGCGGTCGGAGAAGGCATGGTGCTTGCGGTGGTCGGCCACCCAGGAGATGATCGGCCCCTCGATCGCGGCGGAGCCGAGCACCGCGAGGATTCCGCGCATCGTGGGGGAGGTCTTGAAGCTGCGGTGCGTGAACAGGCGATGGAAGCCGACCGTGATGCCCAGGCCCGTGAGCGTGTAGAGGATCGCAAAGACAATCAGGTCGGAGCTGTGCAGCAGGCCGTCCCACAGCTGCCAACCGACGAACACCAGCGCGATCATGGGTCCCACGGTGATCAGCCCCGTGAGCGCGCGGTTCAGCCATTCGTATTCGGGCGGCTGGACGTCGTCTGGTCCCGGACGAGCTTCCAGCGGTCCACCGGAGACGTAGTTTTCACTCATGGGGCCTGTATGCAAGGTATCAGCGTCTGCGGCGGGGCGCGCCGCCCCTGGATCCATTTCTGGGCCTGCGTCGCGCGCCCTCGCCGGCGGGCCGCTCACGCCCTCCCGTAGCGTCGCTCGTCAAGCCCCCCAGCGCGAGCTCCCGGTGCAGGCCCAACTCCCCGACCATCCCCACCAGCTCGCGCTCCTGGTCGCGCGCGACCAGCGTGAGGCCCACCCCGCTGGCGCCGGCGCGGGCGGTGCGCCCGATGCGGTGCACGTAGTCCTCGCGCGTGGCGGGAATGTCGAAGTTGATGACGTGCGTGATGCCGGCCACGTCGATGCCGCGCGCGGCGACATCCGTCGCCACCAGCGTGCTGACCTGCCCGGACTCGAAGTGCGCGAGCGCGCGCTCGCGCTGCGCCTGGGACTTGTCGCCGTGCATGGCCACAGCGTGCACGTTGCTGGCAGACAATTTCTTGACGAGCCGGTCCGCGCCGCGCTTGGTGCGCACGAACACAAGCGTGAGGCCGCGCTCGGCGCCACGCAGCTCGGCCACCAGATGCCCGACCTTGCCCTCGTGCGAGACCGCGAGGAAGCGATGCTCGACGTGGCCCTTCTGCTCTGCCGAGTGCGCGTGCTCATGGCGGCGCGGGTTGCGCGTGTATGCCTTGGCCAGACGGCCTACCTCGCCGTCGAGCGTGGCGGAGAACATCAGCGTCTGGCGCTCGCTGCGGGTCATGCGCACGATCTTCTCCACGACGGGCCGGAAGCCCATGTCGAGCATGCGGTCGGCCTCGTCGAGCACGAGCAGGCGCACGCGCGAAAGCGAGATGTCGCGGCGGTCGATCAGATCGAGCAGCCGGCCCGGCGTGGCGACGAGAATGTGCGCGCGGGCAGCCAGGCGAGCCTGCTTGACGATGCCCGCTCCCCCATACACAGCGGCGATCGACAAGGCCCGGGCGTGGGCAATCGGCCGCAGGTCATCGACGATCTGCGAGGCCAGCTCGCGCGTGGGCGCCAAGACGAGCGCGGAGGGCCGCGCGTCGGAATCCTTCAGCAGCTCGACCAGCGGCACGCCGAAAGCCAGGGTCTTGCCCGAGCCCGTCGGCGACTCGGCGAGCAGGTCGTGCCCAGCGAGGATGTCGGGAATGACCATGCTCTGCACGGCGAACGGCTTGACGATCTCGCGCTTGGCAAGCTCGCCCACAACGACCTCGGACACGCCGAGATCGGCGAACGTAGATTCATGCTTCATGTTGGTGATGCTCCTTCTGTTCTGGCAACCGTTGCGATTGCCTGCTGCGGAGGGAGATTCGACTGACTGACCCCATCCGCGCAAAAGGAGCGCCAATAAAGACTAGACAAGACAAGAACCTCACGGGCGACCTCGCCGCCCATGGGGCCGACCCTAGCAGGCTCGACTGCCTCTCTACCCGCCTTGCAAGCGAATCGCCCCCTCGACCTCCGCCCCCCGGACGGTCAGCCCCCACGCGTTGGGCGCCCCCTTGGGATGGCCGCGGCCGGTGTTATGCACGAGCCCGAGGCTCTCAAGCCGCGCGAGCAGCTTGGAAATCTGGCCCTGGTCGGAAATGCCCGCGCCCTCCGCGGCAAGCCGGTTGCTCGCGCCGGGCCGCTCGGCGATGGCCATCAGCACGCGCACCGTTCGGTACGTCAGGCGCATGTCGAGGCCCTCGAGCGGATCTCGCCGCCGGGGCGGGTTTTTGTTTGGATTTGAGGGGGTCGGTTTGTTGAGCTCCTTCTGCGCTTGGGCGTGACCGAGGTATGGGAGGACGACGACTGCCATCAGCTCGCCCAGCAGCGCGGTCAGGGGCGGGGCGGTCTTGCCGTCGGCGGCCATGGCGTCGCGCGCGAGGATGCGCGCGTGGACGATTGCGAATACGGCGCCGACCACGCCCTCTGCCGTCATGGGCGGGGGCTGCTTGGCGGCCGGGATGTCGTTGCGCGCCTCGTCGGCGGCGGCGATCAGCGCGGCGATGCACTGCCGGCGGCGCTCAAGCGCGCGGTCGCCCGCGCCCAGGGCCTCCACGACACACAGGCGGCCCAGGCCGGGCTCCTCGTCCAAGAAGCGCAGCAGCGCTGCCAGGCCGGCGCGGATGCGCTCGCGCCATTTGGTCTGACTCTCGTACGCGGGCAGCACGGCCGCGCTGGCCTGGCCAATCGCCTCGTCCAGCGCGGTGAGCAGGCACGCCTCGCGGTCCTCGAACAGCTCGTAGAACGTGCGGCGGGAGATACCGGCGCGGGCCACGATGTGCGCGACGGTAACGTTCGCCGCGCCCTTCTCGCCGGCCACTTGCACGATCGCGCCGAGGATGCGCTGGCGCTGGATCTCGGCCACCTGGCCGGTGACGAGCGCGCGCGGGCCCTTGCCCCGGGGGCGTGTACGCACCCCCGGGCGTTTGCGGTTGGTTGACACGGCAGGGCTCACTTGCCCCCGCGCTGGCTGCCCTTCTTGGCGACCTTGGCGCGCTTCTTGGCCTTTTTCTTCGGTGCGGGGCAGCCGGTGACGGCGATCTTCTCGTTCTGCTTGACCACGGCTCCGTTCTGGCCGGTGATGGTGAAGGGCATCGTCAGCGATGTGCCGCAGAGGCTGCCCTTCGCGCTTGCCGGGAGCACGGCCGTCAGGCCGGAGTGTGGGCCCTCGGGCAGCATCAGCGTGAAGTTGCTGATCGGCGCGTCGGGCACCGTGGCGAAGTCGCTTGAGGTGATGCCCTTCTTGATGTTGACACTGCCGACCAGGTCGACGGTGACGCCTTCGCCTTGCAGGATCGCCACGACGTCCGGGAACGCCGCGCCACCGTGGGAGACCAGGTACGCAGGGCCCGACACGGGCGTGGCGAGGATCGGCGTCGTGGCCGTGGCGATCCCGATGTTCGAGCCCGCGGGGCAACTCGCCGGGTTCGCCGCGAACGTCGCTTCGGGGCACGCCTGCTGGATCGTCGTCAACCTCGCCGGGAGCTGCTTGGGGAGCACGACCGCCACCGAGCGGGTGTTTGCATTGCCCGCGGGGAACGTACCCTTCACAGTCAGGCTCGCGCCTTCGTGCTTGCTCGTGTGCGCCTGAGTGGACACGTTGAACACCGGCTTGTACGGCAACGCCGCGCAGTTCGCCGCCTGGAAGTGGCTTGAGACGTTCGCGCTCGCGCCCTGGGTGCTCGTGAGCGTGCCGCCGACCGACAGGGGTTCGCAGTTGGTCGGGTTGAACATGAAGTGCGAGCGGTCGATCGCGACATTCACCGTCTTGACCTGCAGTGGAATGCCGTCCACCATGCTGGGGATCGGGTCGCTCACGACGGTGATCTGCGCAGTGTGCGGATCGACGCTGACCGCGGCACGCACGACGATGTTCCCCAGGTTGAACGGACCCGCGACCGCGGACACAACGACGCTCAACCCGAACGGGGCGCCCTTGTAGGGGCCGGTGAGGAACACCTGGCCACCCTGCACGTAATAGGGGTGCGAACCCGCCCCGGCCAGCGCACTCGCGTGGCCGATCAGGCTGTTCGCGCCACACGTGCCCTGCGCTGCCTGTGGTTCGGGGCAGCGTTCCACGCCTCTCAGGATCCCCAGCAGCCCCGGGGGTGTCGTGACGCTCACACCGCTCAGATCCTGTTCCTGGTCGGTACGGGAGACCGTCAGGACCAGCGGGCTGAACGCACCCGCCTGGTTGTTCGTCATGCCGCCCACCGCGGACGGGGAGAACCCCGGGTTGCAATTGGAGGCGATTTCAAACGTGCTCGGCGACAGCGCCGGTGGACCCGACTCGGGTGCGGACCACGGTGTGAGGTTGGTGTTCGTCGTGAACGTCCCACACGTCTGCGGTGTCGCCAATGGCGCCCTTGGGCCGCCCTTCAGCGTCAACGTCAAATCCCCAAAGGGCTGCTGCGGACCTTCCGGGAACGACGCCGTCAACGCCCCCGTGGCCGGATCGACCGCGGTGGTGCCGGGGACCTTCAGCACGATGCCCGAGTTCGGGGCACGCAGCTGCATGAACAACCGCACCAGGCTGCCGTTCTGCGCATCCGCCAGGGTGCACGGCGAGCAGTTCGGGGTTCCCAGGAACACCTGGCCTTCCAGGGGTTCACCCAGCTCGGGGGTGTGCGCCACGACGGTCCCGACCTGCGACGCTTCCGGGCAAGCTGCCGGCTGAGTGGATTCCTCCGCCCACTGCGCATCACTGCACGCTTGCAACCCATCCGCCGCGGACGGGCTGAGCGCCAATCCCGCGGGCAACGCGACCGTCGCGCTCTTCAGGTCCGACGTCGCGAGCGAGAAGTCGTTGTTTGGGGCCTGCGGGATCGACAGGTGCGTCGTCAACCCCGTCGGAGAATCCGCCTGCGTGGCTTCCACGGCCGCCGTGAGGGACGGGTCGAACTGCAACAGTTCACAGCCCGCCATCCGCGGGAGCCCAGACTTCGCTTCCAGCCAATTCGGGTCGCTGAAGTTGGGCGTGCCATCCGCGTTGTAGGTCCCCTGCTGAGTCCACGTATCGACATGCACCGTGGCCGTCGGGGGAGGCCCAGAGCAGTCTGACGGGTTCGTATAATATGGCATTGGCAAATTCCCGGCACTCTGCGAGTTTGCACCGCCGTCTTCTGCCTCTGGGTCCCCGAACAGCGTCAGCGTAATACTCGCCAAGGCACCGCCCTTTTGCGTAGGTTCGACGAGGTCTGATAGGTTGTCCGGGCTTGTAACCCGCAGTACATAACCCGCGGCGATATGAACCACACTCGCAAAGAGATGCACCTGAAAAAGCTGGCCAACCGAGAATCCGAACTCAGCTGGATAGCCACGCTCGGGCACCAAATTATACAGCGGCGACAACGGAAAACTACTGCTGGGGTCCAGCGATGACGTGACATCGCTACTGTTGATGATTTGCAGCGTGACATTACCGACCTCTGTATCTGCCGGGCAGTGGGACACATACAGGCCGCTTTCTGGATCCTCCTCGGTTCCCTTTGCCAGTAGGGCGGCTGGACATTGGGGGGCCGCCAACGCACTCCCCGCTAAGCCCAACGGGAGATCCGTGACCACATCTTTTACAGCCTGCGATGGCGTAAAAGCTTCTCCTACTGGAGTTTGGACGATTTCAGTAGTGAAGTCCAGTGACGCACTGAGTGCATATGGGTGAGCGCCCGCTTGCGTGTCGGGTGCCCCGTCCAAACTGTCGGGTGGCCCGTCCAAACCGGAGGCATCGAAACCAAAGTCATTGATCGCGAATGGCGCGGAGATCCTATTGATCGGGTTCCGTGTGCTTATCGTCACCGGGGCGGCCCCACCCCCCGTGACGGTTACGGTATTTGTGATGGCCCCTTCTGGCGCCGACGCGGAAACAGACACAGGAAGATAGAGCGTCAGGACATCGCCCGGCGGCATAATTCCACTATAGATACACGGATCTTCGCACACATCTTCTATTCCAGACTTATACTCATATAGCTTATGGCTACTATTGGCGTGCGTAACTCCTTGAGCTTCTGGCAGCGTGTCCGTGATCGTCACCGGACTGCCATCCGTTGCGCGGCTACCGACATTGGTCACGAATACCCTGTATGACTGTGCGTGCTTTGCTTCGTCACCTGGTATGAAGTCCGTTGGCCCCGCGATCGACTGTACCGACCACGCCGGGCCTGGGACCACGGCTGCGCCCGCAGACCCGCATATCCACAAGGAGACCAGTAGGGCGAGTATGCCCCCAAAGCATAGAACTTTCGTGAATGACCTGTCGAGAACCCCGAGCATTATTTGCTCCTCCTATCACTCTTCACAGCCGTGGATGTGTGCCCATGCCGCTTCCGTGCTCGCGTCTCACACGATGCCCGCTTGCGCCTAGGGCCTTTCAGGCACGCCTTCAAAGCCCTCGACAACTGTTGCGCGACGGTCAGTGCCCTGGGCTTCACCGCGGGCCTTGACACCGGTGGCGTGACATTCCCCGCGCCGGAGAACACAACACTCGACGGCGATCCGAACAGCAGCGGTGCCGCCGGTGGACCTTGGCAGGCATCGCCCACACATCCCGTCGCCGTCACGGGTGTTGGGAAGCCACCATCGACACGAGCGTCATAGAAATCCCACTGGGTATCGGTGTCCTGTGGGACGAGCTGGTTGGCCGTCCTGAAGAACACATCTCCGCCCGACGCGCTCGTGCCGATCAGTTCCCCTTCCGCGGCGATCAGCGAGACGCGACCAGCGTGGTACTCGTACACATTTTCCGCACCGCTGGACGCGAGCGGCGTCAGGCCGGCCTGGCTCTGGAAGAACACATAGGAGCCATCATCGGACATGCTCCGCGCAATCGCCCCACCACGCGCTCCGGCGACGTAATCTTGTATGGCGATGCTCGCGCCTGCGCCGCCTGCATTGCCGTTGTCATCGAAACCTTCCTGCCCGATCGATACTCGCACGAGGCTGCCCGCCTGCGCGTCGTACTGGAACATCTGACGAGCAGTGCTCGTATCGCCGGCTGTCAAATCACCAAAGCTCGTAAACAGCAGGAAACGACCATCCGGTGTGGCCTGCGCCGGACGGTTTACATCGCCCGAACTATTACCGACTCCCCACAGTTCCATGTCGCCCGCGCCGAGGTCGGCGATAAACACCGTTCGCCCCGCCGGGTACTGCGCGTCACGCTCGAACAGATACAGATTGTTCGTGCCCGCCAGCGCACCCTCACCCTGACTGTTCAAACCATTTGTCAATACGCCCTTCGCGACGAAATAGACGTGCGAGCCGTCCTCGGAGATCCTCGTGACGCCCAGCACTTCAGCCGTCGGTTCCGCGACGCTCCCATCCCCACCAGAGACCCGCACAACCTTCGGCTCGCCGGCCGGGGGATCGAAGTCGTACTCGTAGAGATTCCGGCTCGTATCCGACCCCAACAACGGCTGACTGGTCGTGAAGAACACCTTCGACCCATCCGCGGAAGCACCCTTGAACACGGCGTCCATCGGCGCGCTCGTGTCACACAACGGACAGTCCGCTTTACTGGGCTCTGAAATCGCCACCGTCTGTGACCCCTCTATCCGCGCGAACAACTCGTTCGCCGCCGGCTCCACTCCGCCACAGGCGTTGCTGTCCGTGCCCGCGACCGTGAAGAACACGCGCGACCCATCTTCAGAGACAGCGTTGTACTCACCCTGCCCTTCACCGTCATCGGCGAAGCCAAACGCGCCAAGGGTGGTACCACACTGACCGATCAAGGCCGAGCTCCCCGGCCCCCCGCTGACCCCAACCAAGCTCGGCACGGTATTGCGCGTGCCCGTATACCCATACAGTGAAGACCCGCTCAACGTCTTATCGAACGGCCACAATAATCCCCGTTCGTTGATGACGAACACGACCCCATGCGACGCTTCGGCCGCGGCGCCAAGAACAAAGAAGGAAGATAAGTTCTGGTTCTGCCCAAGCGCAGATGGCCACACCGGGCCGATTTCACTCAACGAACCATCCGCCCCTCGCAACCGCAACCGAGCGATACTCTGAGGTTCCGCCGGTTCCCACACTGAATCCCCCATCCCAATGCTTGCCAATCTCCCGCGGTAGGGGTTCAATGGGATGGTCACCCAACCTGAACCGGTCCGGGTGAAACGATAATATGCGTCGGTCAGCGCTTGCAGTTCGTCGTTGCCGATCCCCGCGAACCCTTCCGGACTCCCACCCACAAGGCTTGACCCATCAGCCGCCACCGTGGGCCGTTCCACCGGAGACACCAACGCGCTATTCTTATCCACCGGCGTGACCATCTCATACGCCCGGCAATCCGGCAGCCCCAGCGAGTTGTCTTCCGCGCGCAGCCCTTCATTCGGACACGCTCCAGCTGCCACCGCCGCCTGCGGCAAAACGCTCGCGGCGCCCCCCATGGCAACCCCCGCCAGCAACACACCCACCAGACCCCTGAGCGACCCGACCAGCCGAAATGCGCGCAAACCCATCCCCTCCTCGGGAGAAAAACCGCAGGACCACCCTCACCCGGTCGGCACACGCCGCCCCGGCGGACTCGAAGAACAACTCCTATGACTTCAGGCGACCACTAGCGGGAACCTGACGTCAACCATCTTAGACAGAAACGTCGATGGAAGTCAACCCCCAATGTGGAGATGGCCCGCAAGGCCCTCCCAGACGGCGGGAGAGTTTCGTCTCAGGCGCGGCGTAGCCTCGTGCGACGATGCCGATCGAACGCTTCGTCTGGACACCGCACGCCAGGGACAGGTGCCGGCGACGCCTGCTCGATCCGATCGATGTCGAGCGCACAGTCCGTGCCGGGCACGCAACGCCACGGATCAACCGTGGCAAGGCGGATTGGGTCGCCCAGGGCACCTGCACCGACGGTCGTCGTCTGACTGTCGTCTACGACCACCCCCACCGCGGCGACTCCGGAACCGCCCGGATCGTCAGTGTGTGGGATCTGTGAGATGAGCAACTACGGGAGCAGCTATGCTTGAGAACGTGGATTCAAAGGACATCATCAGCTACGACCCCACGGTCGACATCGCGATGGTCTGTCTTGAGATTGGCCGCGCGGTCGGCGAGGAGCATCCCTGGGGCCTGATCGAACGCGACCGCGAGACCGGCAGGGTGATGGGCTTCGAGATCTGGCAGGCATCCAAGGTCCTTCCCGCCGAGATGATTCAGGCGCTGACGGACATGGGCAACGCCAGCGGCGTCGCCGCCTGAGCCGATCCGGCTCAGGCGAGCGAGGCCATCACGTGCTTGACGACGGTGTAGTCCTCGACCGAATACACCGATAGGTCCTTGCCGTAGCCGGACTCCTTGAAGCCGCCGTGGGGCATCTCGGAGACCAGGGGGATGTGGTCGTTGATCCAGACGCAGCCGAAGCGCAATGCCTTGCAGACGCGCAGGGCGCGGGCGATGTCTCGCGTCCAGACGGAGGAAGCCAGGCCGTAGCGCGTGGCGTTCGCCCACTGGATTGCCTGCGCCTCGTCTGAGAAGCGCTGCACGGTTACGACGGGGCCGAAGATCTCGCGCTGGATCATCTCGTCGTTCTGCTGGAGGTTGGCGACGACCGTCGGTTCTAGGTAGAAGCCTGGGCGGTCGGGCTCGGCGCCGCCGGTGACGATCTCCGCGTGGGCGGGCTTGCGCTCCAGGAAGCCCTCGACACGTTCGCGCTGGCGGGCGGAGTTGATCGGGCCGAGCGTGGTGGTCGCGTCGAGCGTGTCGCCGATCACCAGGCCGCTCGCCTGGGCGGATAGGCCCGCCACCACATCGTCGTAGACGGCGTCGGCTGCCAGCACGCGCGTCGCGGCGGTGCAGTCCTGCCCCGCGTTGTAGTAGCCCGTGCCCGCGATCGTTTCCATCGCCGTCTCCATGGCCACGTCGTCGAACACGATCACCGGCGCCTTGCCCCCCAGCTCCAGGTGCACGCGCTTGAGTGAGTCCGCCGCTGTGCGGGCGATGTGCTTGCCCGTCTCCACCGAGCCGGTGAGGGAGACCATGTCCACCTCGGGGTGGGTGATCAGCGCCTCGCCGGTCGGGTCGCCGTGGCCCATCACCACGTTCAGCACGCCCGGGGGGAGGATGTCTGCCGCCATCTCGGCGAAACGGACCGTTGTAAGGGGGGTGGTCTCTGCCGGCTTGAGCACGATCGTGCAGCCTGCCGCCAGGGCCGGGCCGATCTTCCAGATCGCCATCATCAGGGGGTAGTTCCACGGTGTGATCTGGCCGACGACGCCGACCGCTTCGCGGCGCACCCACGAGGTGTGGCCCTCCATGTACTCGCCGGCGGCGCGCCCCTCCAGGCAGCGTGCGGCGCCGGCGAAGAAGCGCAGGTTGTCGGCCATCACCGGCAGCTCGTCGTTCGTGACCGCCGCGAGCGGCTTGCCCGCGTTGAGCGCCTCCGCGCGCGCGAGGTAATCGGCGTGCTCGTCCACCAGGTCGGCGAGCGCGAGCAGGGCAGCCGCGCGCGTGGCGGGGGTGGAGGAGGACCAGCTGTCGAATGCGCGCCGGGCGGCCAGCACCGCGCGGTCCACGTCGGCGGGGGTTGACAGCGGCGCGCGCACCAGCTCCTCGCCCGTGGCGGGGTTGAGGATCGGCTCGTCTTCGCCCTCGGACGCGACGGGCTCGCCGTCGATGAAGTTGCGCAGTGTCTCGCTCATGGCGTTGCTCCGATCTCACTCATGCGGTGGCTGCTCCCAGTGTCAGGCCGAGCGCGTTGGCCACGGCCGGGTTGACCACCTCGCCCGCGCGCACGTTCACGCCGAGTGCCAGGCCCGGAGGGCGGCTGATCGCCTCGTCCACGCCGTGCTCGGCCAGCTCCAGCACGTACGGCAAGGTGGCGTTGGTCAAGGCGTACGTCGAGGTGATCGGCACCGCGCCGGGCATGTTCGTGACGCAGTAGTGCGTGATGCCGTCCACTTCAAACGTCGGCTGCGAGTGCGTCGTCGGGCGCGAGGTCTCAAAGCACCCGCCCTGATCGATCGAGACGTCCACCAACACGGCGTGGCGCTTCATCAAGGCCAGCTGCTCACGCCGTATGACCCACGGGGCGCGCGCGCCGTGGATGAGCACCGAGCCGATCACCAGGTCGGCCTGGGGCAGCATCTCCTCCACGGCCAGCGTCGAGGAGTACACGGTCGAGGCGCGGCCGTCGAACACTGCTTCCAGCTCGCGCAGGCGGTCGATGTTGCGGTCGAACACGAACACGTCCGCCTGCATGCCGATCGCGATCAGCGCGGCGTTCATCCCCACCACCCCGCCGCCGATCACGAGCACGGTCGCGGCCGCGACGCCGGGGACGCCGCCTAAAAGGATGCCGCGGCCCCCGAGGGGCTTCTCCAGCATGAACGCACCGGCCTGCGTGGCGATCTTGCCCGCCACCTCGCTCATCGGCGCCAACAGCGGCAGCCGGCCAGCGCTGTCCTCCACGGTCTCGTAGGCGATGCAGGTCGCGCCCGACTGGCGCAGGCCCGCCGTCAAGCCGGGGTCTGCGGCAAGGTGCAGGTAGGTGAACAGCGTCTGACCCTCCCGCAGCAGCTCGACCTCTGCAACCTGGGGCTCCTTCACCTTCAGCACCAGCTCCGCCTCCTCGAACACGGCCGCCGCGTCGGGCAGGATGTGCGCGCCCTGGCCACGGAAGTCGGCGTCGGTCAGTGCGCTGCCCTCGCCGGCTCCTGCCTGGATCAACACTTCCTGCCCGCGCGCGGTGAGCTCGCGTACGCCCGCGGGGGTGATCGCGACACGGTACTCGTCGGACTTGATCTCGCTTGGCACTCCTATTCGCATCAACGATCCCCTTTGTCAGACACTACGCGGCCCCCTCAAATCAAAAAAATCTCCACCCAAATCATCGCGAAAGCTCCCGTCCCCGCAGCGCGAGCCAGAACTCGATGCGGTCGCGCGCTTTGGAGAAGTCGCGTCCAGTTAACTGCTCGACGCGGCGAATCCGATAGCGCAGCGTGTGGCGGTGGCAGTACAGCGCGCTGGCGGCTTTCTCCCAGTGGCCGTTGTGTTCGATGAACACGTCCAGCGAGCGCAGCAGCTCGTCGCCGTACTCGCCCTCGTTCTGCTCCACCGGCCCGAGCACCCCCCGGCAGTAGGAGATCAGCGCGTCATCGTCCTGCAACGACAAAAGGAGCTGGAAGGCGCCCAGGTCGCGGTAGGTGGCCACCTCCGGCGCGCCCCCGTTCTGCAGGCGCACGGCCTCCAGCGCGCAGCGCGCCTCGTGGAAGCTCAGGCGCAGGCTGTGCGTCGGGGCGGGGCGGCTCGCGCTGGCGCGCACCTCGCCGGCGTTGCTGGCCAGCTCCTCGCGCGCCCTGCGCGCGACCTCCAGCGGGTCCACGCCCTCCGCGTCGATCACGGCGCAGAGCAGACCCATGCGCGTGGCGACCAGGCCGTGCGCACCGGCGCGGGTGAGGGCGCGCTCCAGCACCGGGGCCGCCGCGTCGGGCGCGCGCAGGGCGAAAGCCAGCACGGCGGCCTGCTCGCCGACGCCGAACGGCTTCAGGCGGGCCTGCAGCTCCTCGGGGTGCAGGCGGCCCGTGAGCGCCTCTGCCAGCACGTCGCCCGCGAGGCGCCGCTCGGTGTCGCGTTCGATGCGCATGTGCATCAGCTCAAGCGCCACGACCGTGACGGCCTGGCGCAGGATCAGGCGCTCGAAGTCGCCCAGCTCGCCCTTCACGCTCGCGCCGACGAGCCAGGCGTGCGGGGCGACGCGGTCGCGCGCCACGACAGGCAGCGCGAGCACTGCGCCCGGCCAGCGCGGCAGGCGCGGCTCGATCGGCGCGGCGGCGCCCGCCCCCGCGTGGCGCACCTCGCGCGCGATCGCCTGGCGCTCGTTGTCGCTCAGCGGGCGTACGTGCGCGTGCCAGGCCAGCTCTTCGCCGTGCGCGTCCAGCACGCCCACCACACCGCCGATGGCGCCCGCGGTCGCGCGCACGACCTCGGTCAGGCCGCGCTGCTCGAGCACCAGTCGCTCCAGGCGCTCCTGGATCGCCATGCTGCGGCGCAAAGTCTCGAACTGCTGGCCCGCGAGGTGCGTGAAGGCGCGCTCGGTCACCGCAATGAACGGCAGCTCGTAGGGCACCTCGAACACCGGGAAGTCGAGCTTGCGCGCCGCGGTGAGCATTGCCGGGGGGATGCGCTCGTGCGCGAAGCCGGTGCCGAAGCCCACGGCGGCGATGCTGCGGTCCTTCAGGCGCGCCACGAACTCGCGCTGCGCCTTGGGCTTGTCCAGCTGCAGGCCGGTCGTGAGCAGGATCTCCCCGCCGCTCAGCCACGGCGTGGGATCGACCAGCTCGGTTGAGTGCACCCAGCGCACCTTCGCGTCGGCGGCCTCGTGGCCGCTTGAGAGATCGAGTCCCAGCTCGGCCAGCAGGCTCTCGACGGTCAGCTCCATCAGCGATGCCGCGGTTCCATCAGCCGTGCCGCACGATCCGCTCCCACGCCTCCGTGAGCGTCGGGCGCAGGATCGCCTCGATCTCTTCGAACTGCTCCCGATCCGCGATCAGCGGCGGAGAGAGCTGCACGATCGGATCGCCCCTGTCGTCGGTGCGGCAGATCAAACCGCGCCGGTACAGCTCACCGGAGAGGAAGCCGCGCAGCAGCACCTCGGCCTCCTCGTGGCTGAAGGTCTCCTTCGTCTCCTTGTCCTTGACGAGCTCGATCGCGTGGAAGTAGCCCGCGCCGCGCACGTCGCCGACGATCGGCAGGTCGCGCAGGCTCTCCAGCATCGCGCGGAACTCCCCTTCGCGGTCGAGCACGTGCTGGGGCAGCTGCTCGCGTTCGAGCACGTCGATGTTGGCCATGGCGGTCGCGCAGGCCATCGGGTGCCCGCCGAAGGTGAAGCCGTGCACGAACGTCTCCTCGCCGTGCAAGAACGGCTCAGCCACGCGGTCTGAGGTGATGACCGCCCCCATCGGCGCGTACGCCGAGGTGATGCCCTTCGCCGTCGTGACCATGTCCGGCGCGTAGCCGAAGCGCTCGCAGCCGAACATATGCCCCAGCCGCCCCCACGCGCAGATCACCTCGTCGCTGATGAGCAAGACGTTGTGCCGGTCGCAGATCTCGCGCACGCGCTGGAAGTAGCCCTCCTGCGGCACGAAGCAGCCACCCCCGTTCTGCACGGGCTCCAGGATCACGGCCGCCACGGTGTGCGGCCCCTCAAACAGGATCGCCTCCTCGATCGCGTCGGCGGCCCACAGCGTGTGACGATCCTCGGCCCAGCGGTAGGAGTTCGTGTTCGCCGCGTGCCGCCCGCCCGGAGTGAGCGGCTCAAACGGCTCGCGCAACGGCGGCAAGCCCGTGGCCGTGAGGGCACCCATCGAGGTACCGTGGTAGGCGAGGAAGCGCGAGATGATCTTGTGCTTCCTGGGCTCGCCCGTGGCGGCGTGGTAGGACTTCGCGAGCTTCCACGCGCTCTCCACCGCCTCCGAGCCGCCGCTGACGAAGAAGGTGCGATTCAGGTCCCCGGGCGCGAGCGCGGCGATGCGCGCGGCGAGTTCGATCGAGGGCGGGTGCGCGTAGCTCCAGTTGGTGTAGAAGCCGAGGTCGCGCGCCTGGCGCGCGGCGGCGTCCCCCAGCTCGGTGCGGCCGTGGCCGATGTTCACGCAGTACAGCGCGCTCAAGCCGTCGAGGTAGCGCTTGCCGTGCTGGTCGTACACGTAGCACCCATCGCCGCGCACGATGATCGGCACTTCGTGGCCGGGATCGGCGAAGGCGCCCATGCGCGTGAAGTGCATCCACAGGTGCCTTTTGGCCAACTCCTGCAGGTCCCCGGTCGCCACGCGCTCCTCCTCTACATAGCTGGACATCGAGAACAACGCTACTGAGCCTCACTGTCGTCATCAAGGCGCTGCACGTTCAAACCCACGATAGTCGTTTATACAAGATGTATAAGGAGAGGAGGAGATTTTGGGGATCGCGCCACTTGGTCCCGGCCGGCCCGTCGTTGTAACGTCTGCAACATGGCAACCGTGAGCGTTCCTGCTGAGGGTCCCCAGGGTGTGATGGACAAGGGCCTGAAGAAGAACGCGATCGGCTACCTCTCGAACATCGTGATCGGCGTGGCCTCGACGGCACCGGCGTACTCGCTGGCGGCGACGCTGGGGGGAATCGTCGCCGTCGGCGCGCTCAACGGCGTCGGCGGCGTCGGCCTGCACGCACCCGCGGTCCTGCTGGTGTCCTTCGTGCCGATGCTGCTGATCGCTGCGGCGTACAAGTACCTCAACCGCGCCGACCCCGACGCAGGCACAACGTTCGCGTGGACCACCCGCGCGCTCGGCCCGGCGACCGGCTGGGTGAACGGCTGGGCGATCTTCCTCGCCGACGTGATCGTGATGGCCTCGTTGGCCCAGATCGCGGCGGTCTACACCTTCAAGCTGTTCAGTTGGGAAGCGGCGGCCGAATCCAAGGGGGCGGTGGTCGCCGCCGCGATTCTGTGGATTGCCCTGATGACGTGGATCTGCTACCGCGGCATCGAGCTCTCCGCGCGCATCCAGCAGTTCCTGCTCGGCGCGGAGATCACGATCCTGGGGCTGTTCTCGGTGGTGGCGTTGGTGAAGGTCTACAGCAGCAACCCCAGTGGCTCGGTCAAGCCCTCGCTATCCTGGTTCGATCCCACCGCGCTGCCCTTCAACACACTGATCGTAGGTGTGCTGCTGGGGGTCTTCATCTACTGGGGCTGGGACTCGGGCGTAGCCGTCAACGAGGAGTCGGAGGACCCCAACGAGGGGCCAGGTCGCGCGGCGGTCGTGTCGACGCTGCTGCTGCTGGTCATCTACATGGTCGTCTCCTGCGCCGCGCAGGCATTCCACGGCAGGAGCTTCCTGGAAGCAAACGAATCCGACGTGCTCAGTGCGCTCGGCAAGCCGGTGCTCGGCGGAGTGCTCTACAAGCTGCTGATCGTGGCGGTGCTCACCTCGGCGTCGGCCTCGACGCAGACGACGATCCTGCCGACCGCGCGCACCACGCTCTCGATGGCGCACTGGAAGGCGGTCACGGCCCTGCTCGGGCGAGTGCACAAGCGTTACCTGACCCCCACGGTCTCAACGCTCGGCATGGGCGCGGTGTCGATCGCCGTAACGGTGCCACTGCTGCTGCTCTCCGAACACGTGCTCACGGACTCGATCACGGCGATCGGCTTCCCGATCTGCTTCTACTACGGCTTCACGGGGATCGCCTGCGCCGTGTACTACCGCCGCGAGCTGTTCAAGAGCGCACATAACTTCCTGCTGCTCGGCCTCGCGCCATTGACCGGCGGGTTGATGCTGTTCTACGTCTTCTACAAGGCGCTCGTCTTCTACGGCGAAACGGAACACGTCGAATCCTCGCCGATCCTGGGTATTACGCTGCCGATCTGGATGGGCGTCGGCGGTCTGTTGCTGGGGGTAGTGCTGATGCTGATATCGCGCCCCTTCTTCCGCGAGTTCTTCTCGCGCAAGACCGAAACCGCCAGACCGGGACTGCTGGAGGAACCCGTGGAGCACGCCCCGTCGCACTTCTAAAGCTGGGGGGCGAAGAGCCGGCGCGCGGAACGGGAGGCCGCGCGCCGCTCTAATCTCGCCGCCCCTCTCCCGTCGCTCTCAATCGTCGCGCTGACCGTGCGGCGAGCCCAGCGCGGCGAGACGCTCCAGAAACGGCTTGGGCGCAAACGCCTCGGGGCCGAGCACGCCGCTGCCCTGCCAGGCGCCGTCCGCCATCAGCTCGATCGCGACGATCGGGTTGACGGCCGTCTGCCAGACGACGGCCTGTGAGCCGTAGTCGCGCATCGTGCGCTCGTTCTCCACGACGTGGTAAAGGTACGTCGAGCGCGGCTGCCCGTCCTTGCCGGAGCCTGTGACCCACGTGCCCGCGCAGGTGCGCCCGGTCATGCGCTCGCCGAGCGTGGCGGGGTCGGGCAGCGCGGCGGCCACCAGATCGCGCGGCGCGACCTTCGCGCCACGCACTTCCAGCGGCTCGGTGGAGTCCAGGCCCAGCTTGTGCAGAGTGCGCAGCACGCCGATGAACTCCTCGCCCAAGCCGTACTTGAAGGTGACGCGCTCGCACTGCACCTGGCGCGGGATCAGCACGACCTCCTCGTGCTCGACGTTGACGCACTCGATCGCGCCGATCCCCTCGGGGAACTCGAACGTCTCGGGCTCGCTGAAGGGGGCCGTGGTGTAGAAGCCGCGCTCGCGCTCCCAGATGAGGGGAGGGTTCAGGCACTCCTCGATCGTCGTCCAGATCGAGAAGGTGGGCGCGAAGTCATAGCCGTCGACGACCAGATCGGCCCCGTCGCGCACGCCGACTTCCTTGAGCTGCGAGAACAGCTCGTCCGCGGCGTAGCGCGCGAACACATCGGACAGCCCCGGCTCGACCCCCATGCCCACCAGCGCCAGCACGCCCTCCTTCTGCCACTGCTCGTGGCACTCCAGCTGGTACTCCCCCAGCATCGTCCCCGGCAGCTCGTGCGGACGCTGCGGATGGGGCTTTGAGAGCGTCATCGCCATATCCAGGTAGGTGGTGCGCGTGTCGAAGGCGGCGTCGAAGATCGGGCGGTTGAAGCGCGGGTCGGTGGCGTTGAGCACGACGTCCGGTTTGACGCGCTCGATCAGGGCGACGAGCGCCGCGCGGTCGGAGGCATCGACGCGCTCGGCCGAGAAGCGGTCGGCTTCGCCGAGGCGCGCGACCACCTCGTGCGCCCGCGCGGGTGAGAGGTCGGCGAGGGTGACTCGCTCGAACGCGGGGCGGTGCTGGGCGATGGCCGCAAACGCGGCCCCCACGCCACCTGCGCCGACTACGAGCACGCGCATGGCTCAAGTGTGACACGCCGGGGATATGCTGCCCGTCTCGATGGCGACCGCGCTCCTCGACACGCCGGCGCAAGGCCCTGCCGCCAAACGACGACGCGAAGCCTGGCCGGCCTCTCCGGAGATCGGCTGGCGCGAGCTGTTGTGGGTGGCGCTCGCGGGGCTGGCGTTGGCGATCCTCACGAGCTGGCCGCTCGTGCTGCACATGCGCACGCGCATCGCCCCCGACCTGGGCGACCCGGTGCGCACGGCCTGGCAGCTGGCGTGGGTGGGGCATGCGCTGCTGCACGAGCCGGGGCACCTGTTTGACTCCAACGCCTTCTTCCCCCACCCGCTCAGCCTGGCCTTCTCGGACTCGCTGCTGGGCTACGGCCCGACGGGCTTCTTCGGCTCGGGCACGGTGGCGGCCTTGGTCCGCTACAACCTGCTGTTCCTTTGGGCCTGGGGGCTGTGCTTCGTCGGCGCGTACCTGCTGGCGCGCGAGCTGGGCACGGGGCGCCTGGGCGGCGCGGCCGCCGGCATCGCGTTCGCGTATGCGCCCTATCGCGTGACGGAGGCCGGTCACCTGCACGTGATCTCAAGCGGCGGGCTGGCGCTGGCGCTGTTTTTGCTGGTGCGCGGCTATCGGCGCGGGTGGGCGGCGCGGGGCGCGACCCCACCCAACCGCGCGGGGCTCTGGCTCATCGCGGGGGGCTGGCTGGTGGCGGCGTGGCAGATCAGCCTCGGCTTCACGCTGGGGCTGCAGTTCGCCTACCTGCTGCTAGTGCTGGGGATTGTGGCGGTGGTGTGGTGGCTGCGCGCCAAGCGCCCTGCCCTCCCCCGCCGGCTGGTGGCGGTGACGCTGGTGGGCATGGCGATCGTGGGCACCGTGACCGTCCTGCAGGCGCGCCCCTACCTGCAGGTGGCCAATGACTACCCGACGGCACGCCGCTCGCTCAAGGAAGTGGAGCGCTACTCAGCGGGCCCGGCGGCCTTCCTGGCGGCCTCCAGCGAGAACCGCGTATGGGGCTCGATCGCCTCGTTCGCGCGCGAAGACGTGAGCTCCAAGAACGAGAGCGTGTTCTTCCCGGGGCTTGCGATCTTCGCGCTGGCGCTGATCGGGCTCTGCACCGGCCTGTACACACGCCGTTTGCGCTGGAGCCTCGCGGGAGGTGTGGTGGTGTGCGGCGTGCTGGCGCTCGGCCTCGGCCTGACGGGCGCGGGGTACCCGTATCGCCTGCTGTTCAACTACGCGCCCGGCTGGGATGGCGTGCGCGTGCCGGGCCGGCTGTTCACGCTCTCGACGCTGTTCCTCGCGCTGCTCTCGGGCGCGGGTGCACACTGGCTGATCGGCTGGGCGCGCGCGCGCGGAGCGCTGGTGAGCGCCTTCTGGCGTGACGGGCTGCCGCTGCTCGTGGGCGCGGTGCTGCTCGTGGGGCTGCTCGGCGAGGGCGCGGGCCACCTCGGCCACCCGGTCGTACCCCAGCCTGCGCGCGCGGAGATCGGGCTGGCGGGCCCGATCATGGATCTGCCCACCGACGGGGCGGCCGATCGCATCTGGCAGTACTTCTCCGTTGACGGCTTCCCGCAGATCGCAGAGGGCAACTCGACGTTTGAAATCCCCTCCTTGACGGATTTGCGCGGCGGCATGAACAGCTTCCCGGATAAGGCCAGCATCGAGAAGCTGCGCTATTGGGGCGTCAAGACGGTCGTGCTGCACACGGGTCTGCCATCGACGCTGCCGCCGCTGCACGACGAGATACCAGAGCCGCCAGACCCGGTGGCCGCCGCCGCCAAGCCGATCGCGGGGCTGGGCGTGACGCGCCGACAGGTGGGCGATGTCGTCATCTACACGATCGGCCCCGGGCCGAAGGCCTTGCACGGAAGCGATTGATGGTGACCAAGAAGCGCCTGGCCCTGGCGGCAATCCTGCTGGTGGGCCTCTCCTACGCGACGATCATCCAGAGCTTCTCCTGGAACCAGACCTCGCACTACGACCTGATCCGCGCGCTGAACCAGGACGAAACGACGATCGACAAATACCAGGAAAACACTGGCGACAAGGCCTACTACAAGGGGCACTTCTACTCCGCGCGCGCCCCCGGCCTGGCGTTATTCGCGCTGCCCTTCTACGACACGTTGAACTTCATCAACGCCGACAAGCTGGCCTACGAATCACAGGCGCAGCGGGGCGACGACGAGATGATCTACTTCATCGGCCTGTGGGCGAACGTGCTGCCGGGCCTCTTGCTGCTGTTGCTCGTGTGGCGCGTGGCCGACCGCTTCGAGCCCGGCTACGGCGCGGCGGCCGCGGTGACGCTCGGCCTGGGCACGCTCGTGCTGCCGCTCTCGACGCTGCTGTTCTCGCACGTGTTCACGGCCCTCCTCGGCTTCGCTGCGTTCACCCTGATGCTCAAGGAGCGCGACGGCCCGGCCAACCCCTGGCTGCTGGGCGCAGCGGGCATCACGATGGGCTACGCGGTCGCCTCCGAGTACCCGCTGTTCTTCGTAGCGCTCGTGCTGGGGCTGTACCTGCTCTCCCGCCGCGACTCTCTAACGCCCTTGGGCATCACGACGCGCGCGGGCGCCTACATCCTCGGCGGCCTGATCGGCATCCTCCCCCTGCTCCTCTACAACCACTACGCCTTCGGCTCCTGGACGCACCTGGCGTACTCGAGCATCCCCCGCCAGCAGCAGGGCTTCTTCGGCATCAGCGCGCCGAGCTTCAAAGTACTGATTACGCTGCTGTTCGACAGCCGCGGCCTGCTGACGATCTCCCCCGTCCTCATCCTGGGAGCCCTCGGCACGATCGTCCTCTACAACCGCGGCAAACGCGCCGAGGCATTAACTATCGGCGGCATCTGCCTGTGCTATGTGGGCTACAACTCGGGCTACTACCTCCCCTTCGGCGGAGGCTTCATGGGCCCGCGCTTCCTGACGACGATGCTCCCCTTCCTGGCCGTGCCCCTGGGCATCGCCTACAAGCGCTGGCCCGGCCCCACGATCGCACTGGCCGCCGTCTCGATCACCACCACGGTCGTGGCCACGATCACCCATCCGCTCGTGGGGTATGAGACCGAGACGGTGGTATGGGTGCGCTACCTGCGCGAGGGCTTCTTCCAGCCCACGATCGCCAGCGCCTTCGGCCTGGGCCGCAGCTGGGGCGCGATCTGGCCGTTCGTCCTCGCCGCGGGCGGGGGGATCGTGCTGGCGGCGCTGGCAACCCCGCGCCTGCGCATCACCAACCGCTCGCTGCTGGCGGGCCTCGCGGCGCTCGCCGGCTGGGCGCTGTTCGCAGCGCTGGCCCCGACCGTGCTGGGCATCGACCACCAGGGTCTGCTCAGCATCGTCGGGGCCGGGGATCACACAGCACTCAGCACGGCAGCCCACCCGGACTTCAGCAACTATCCGCTGAAGACGCTCGCGCCGTTGGCGGCGGTCGTCGGCCTGATCGCGCTCGGAGCGTGCTCCATTTCTCAAACCTTAACGACGGCAACGCCCGCAAGGCCGTCGAAGTCGTCATCCTGTGTGTAGACCGCCACCTCATGTACACGTGCGGTAGCGGCGATCCAGGTGTCCTGGACCTTGGGGCGACGGCCATCGCGACGGGCCGTGGCGACCAACTCGGCGAAAGCCGACGCGACGCTCTCGTCGATCGGCAGCGCCGCATAGGTCGCGCGTGCCGAGCCGAGGGTCGCCATCCGCTCGGCCCGAAGCGTCTCTGAGTCGGCCATCTGCACGCCCAACTCAAGCTCCGCTAGCGTGACGACGGAGACCGCGACCTCCTCGGGCAGGCGCTCGGCCCGCAGCTCCCGGCCCTGCTCGCGAGCGATGAATACCGAGGTGTCGAGCAGGCCTCTCAAAGATCGTCGACGGTGTCGGGCAGCGCCTCTGCCAGCTCGCGGGTCAGACCTGCGTCGGCCTGCACGAGGCCGTCCATAGCCCGGTGCCGGGGCACCCATGTCGTGCGTGCCGGCAACGGCGTCAACTCGGCGACCGGACGACGGTCCACGGTGACCCGCAGGCGCTCGCCCGCCTCGACACGCCGTAGCACGTCGGCCATGTGATTGCGCAACTCACGGACGGATACCTCGCTCGCCACGAGCCAGACTGTAGCACATAGTCTACGGACAGCTGGATCGAGACGGGCGCAGCCGCTGAAGCGATGCGACTGCGCCCATGGCCCGGCGATCGCGTTCGAAACGCAGCTACTGCGCCTCGATCCGATGTGCGCCAGCTACGCTTCCGCCTGGATTTTGACGGTGGCCGCCGGCGTGAGTTTCATTTCGGCTTTGTAGTTTTCCGCGGCGGACACGCTGTATTCCACAACGACGTTACAGCTTGCACCCGGCGCGACTTTCTTGCCTTCGCATTCGTTTTTCCTGGTCACCGAGCCGGCGCCGCCTTCGTTGACGGTGTAGACGAGCGCGGGGACCACCCATTCTTCCGCTCCTTCGTTTTTATACACCACGGTCCTGCTGGCTTTCGTGGCGTTCCCGAATTTTACTTCGGCCGGTTCCACCACGACTTTCAAGCCCCCGATGAGCAAGGCGAGTTCTTGCGTAGCCGGTTTGACTTTCGATTCGCCTGTATTGGTTGCCGGCTGGGTGCCGAACAACAGGCCGGTTTCGGCGCCGCGGAAGGCTTTGCCGTTCCAGAAGTGCTGCTTTTCGGGGAGCGTCAGATTGATGCCCTGCGTGGCGCTGAATACTTCAAGCCCCGGTTTTGCTTCGCCCGTCTGGGCGCCTTTGACGGGATATGTGCCGTTCAGGATGCCGCACGAGCTGAGCGTCACCGTCGTGAGCTGTTCTTTGGGCAGGGTTTCCGCGCCTTCTGCCAGTTCTTTGGGAAGATAGATCCAGCCCAATGTTTGTTTGGCCGTTTTCGCTTCTTCTTCGAGCTGTTTTTTTTCACCGTTCCATTTCCAGGCCATGTGCCCGGCTGTCGTCACGGTATCGCCTGTCCCGATTTTAACTTCACATCCTTTGATTTCCGGTTCAGTCAGGATCAATTCTTTATAAGTGATCGCAAGTTTGCTTTGCGCCTGATCTGCATTGTTGTAGTAGCTACCGCTGATCGCAACACCCGCGGCGACGACCGTCAGTTTGCTCCCGCCGACTTCGCCTGTCAGGGTCTGTTTGCCGCCTTCGCCTTTGATTTGTTCGATTGCCCCTGGGGCCAGCTTCGTGCCATTGCCTTTGCCGCCCACGGCCCTGTGGAACCAGTACGGCCCAGGCTCGGCGTATGCGCCGGCCGACGCGATCGCGCCCGCCAGCAGCATCGCCAGCAGGGATGCCGCTGGCGCTCTCGCTTTGAACCTCATCTCATCGATCTCCTTTCGCCCCGGGCTCGGCCGGGGCTGTTGGGGTGCGCGCCGACGGCGCCGCCCGATTCAGGGGGACGGTCGGCGCAGACGCCATCATGCAGATCGACGCGAGCCTGTCAAATCACGCCGGCATGCCCCCGGAAAGCCCCCCGGGAGGCGCCACGAGGCGTTTCTGGCCCGCCCTGGCTAGTGGCTTGAGATCCGCACGGTGCCACACCCGAGCGCGTGCAGCTTGCGGCAGACGACGACGTAGCCCGGCCGCGGGATGTGGTGCAGGTCGGTGAGGCCGGCGTCAAAGCGCGTTGAGGAGCTGCCGCCGGACCAGTCGTAGATATACAGGCGCGTGATGCGCGAGCTGATGCCGGCGAGGCTGAACATGTAGGAGATCGCGCTCGATGCGCGGCGCAGGCCCGAGCCGCGGTAGTTGGGGAAGGAGCCGCCGAACTGCACGATGCCGCCGGTCTCGGTCAGCCACACCTGGCCGGGCACGGCGGCGAGCACCGCGCGCGTGCGTTCGCTGGAGTGGCGGTTGGTGTCGGAGTAGTTGTGCAGGCCCCAGACGCTCGGCATGACCGTGTGCAGGCGCGCGATCTCGTGCTTGAATTCGGCGATGTAGGTGAGCGTCGGGCCGATGTGCTGGGCGTCGAGCACGTCCAGGCCGACGATCTCACAACCGCGACAGACGCCGCGCAGCGCCTTGTAATACTGCGCCGCTTGCGAGGCCGTGGGGCTGACCAGGAAGTGCGGGATGTAGCCCCGGTTGGCCTCGTCCCACGGCTGGTATTGGCGCACGTGCGGGAAGAGTTTGATGAAGCGCTGCACGTCGCGCGTGTAGGCCGTGACGCTGGGCATCCGCAGGGGCGTGTACTCGGAGTGGTAGAAGGCCACAAGGACCTGCTGGTGGTCGGCTTCGGCCTCGCGGATCCACGAGGCCGCTTGGGAGAGCGAGTAGGGGTGCACCGCCGCGTCGTAGGGGGCGATGTAGCGGACGATCTTTGTGTGCAGGCGCTGCCAGTCGGGATCGCTGAACATCTCGTCCTGCTCGTCGCCGATCCCCACCAGCAGGCGGCTTGTCGATCCCGCGCGGGCGCGGGTCGATCCCACGCGGGCGACGGCGTGCCCGGCGTAGGCCTGCCCGGCGAGAGCGCCCACGGCCAGCAGGCCGCACAGCAGCAGGGCCGTCAGCGCACGGCGAATAGCTGAGCCGCCGCGCAAGCGACGATGAGGAGCGCTTCCCAGCATGTCCACTTGAACAGTCTAGGGACTCGACGGTTGCGCCCGTCGCGCTTGCAAGCTCAGTTTCATCACTGGCTCGACGCCTGCGCCGGCCGCAGCGCCTGGGCCGGCCGCAGCGCGATCAGCTCACCGGGCGCGTGCTCCACCATCCAGGCCACGTCCTCCGAGGAGAAGCCTTCGCCCGCCCCGTTGGCGCCCGCGGCGACGACCATCCGCTCGAAGCGCTCGTGCTCCATCAGTTCGCGCAGCGCGTGGCGCACGGTGCGCCCGCGCTCGATGCGCGAGTCCACAGGCACGTGCGCGCGCAGGGCGCGCTGCTCGACGGCTTCCAGCAGCGGCAGCGCCTGCTCGGCCACCGTCGGCAGCGGCACCTCCGCGGACAGGCGCATCGGCACCAGCGCCAGGTACACGGGCATCAGCGTGGCGCCCTCCGCCCGCGCGAGGCGCAGCGCCGCCACGAGCGCCTGCTCGGAGAGCCCTTCGCCGGTGAAGGGGAAGGCGATGCGCTCGACCGCCGAACGACGGCTCAGCGCCTGCCCGCGACGGCGGCGTTCGCGTGCCAGAGCGGCACCGGTGCCGAGCGCGGCTCCTGCGAGCAGCGCTCCGAGGGCGAGGATCACAGCAGCGGCTCCTCACTCACCGGCGCCTCCTCGCGCAGCGTGCGATCGGCGACGATGCGCAGGTCCACGCCGGGCAGCCCTTTGAGCAGCCGGAACGGCAGCGCGGGCTGCGTGAGCCGCCGCCAGGCGTTGCGCGGCTTGGGCGCGCCCATCAGCAGGTACGTGGTGCCGCGCTCGCGCGCCACGCGGATGGCAACCTCGGCGATGTCATCTCCCTCCTCGAGGAGCAGCTGCGCGCCGAGGATCGAGGCCAGCCGGCGCAGCGCCTCCAGCTGTTCGCGTTCCTGCGCGCTCGGCTCCTGGCCGGGCTGGCGCACCGCCAGCAGGTCGAGCTCGGCGCCGAGGCGCTGGGCCGAGCGCCACGCCCGGCGCACCACGCGCTGCGCGCGCGGGGAGAGCGTCACGAGCGCCAGCAACCGCTCGGAGATGGCCTGCGGCGCTGCGCTCTGCAAGAGCCGCTCTCCACGCCGAGTACCGGTCGCCGTCGCCGTCGCCGACGCGCCGGCGGGCGCGAGGCGTTTGACCTCCACGCCCTCGGCCACC
Source organism: uncultured Solirubrobacterales bacterium (assembly GCA_963821895.1). Taxonomy (GTDB): domain Bacteria; phylum Actinomycetota; class Thermoleophilia; order Solirubrobacterales; family Solirubrobacteraceae; genus Palsa-744. Next base: position 222,745 of record CAWGFQ010000009.1, on the reverse strand, counting down.
TGGCGCAGCGAGGTCTCGCGCAGCGCGGCGAGGTTCTCCAGCTTGAAGAAGTTGTTGAGCGCCGCCGGCACGCGCTCGGGCGCGTAGATCTTGCCCGCCCGCAACCGCGCGATCAGCGCCTCCGGGGTGAGATCGACGAGCACCACCTCATCCGCCTCAGACAGCACCGCATCGGGGATCGTCTCGCGCACGCGGGTGCCCGTGAGCTGCGTGACCTGGTCGTTGAGGCTCTCCAGGTGCTGCACGTTGACGGTCGAGTACACGTCGATGCCGGCCTGGAGCACGTCGCGCACGTCCTCGTAGCGCTTCTCGTGCTCGAGGCCCGGCGCGTTGGTGTGCGCCAGCTCGTCGATCAGGCACAGCTCGGGTTCGCGCGCGAGGATCGCCGGCAGGTTCATCTCCTCCAGGGGCGTGTCGCGGTAGTGCACGCGCCGACGCGGGATCATCTCCAGGCCCGCCGCGAGGCTCTCCGTCTCGGCCCTGCCGTGGGGCTCCAGATAGCCGATCACGACGTCGCGCCCGGCCTCGGCCTCGGCCTGGCCCTCCTGCAGCATGCGGTAGGTCTTGCCCACGCCCGCGGCCATTCCGATGAACACTTTCAGGCGTCCTCGCTGAGCGGACATATGGGCATTGTCCCGCACCTGTGAACGGAGGGGCCTCAGAGCACCGGCGCCCGGACCTCAGGCCCCCAGCAGGTTGTGGATGACAAGATCGATCAGCTTGATGCCGATGAACGGCGCGATGATGCCGCCGAGGCCGTAAATCAGCAGGTTGCGCCGCAGCAGCGCGCTGGCGCCGATCGGCCGGTAGCGCACCCCGCGCAGCGCGAGCGGGATCAAGAGCGGAATGACGAGCGCGTTGAAGATGATCGCCGAGACGATTGCCGACTGCGGGGTGCCGAGGTTCATGACGTTGAGCACGCTCAGCGGCCCCTTGCCGCCCGGCGAAGCGGCATAAGTGGTGATGAACACGGCGGGCAGGATCGCAAAGTACTTGGCCACGTCGTTGGCGATCGAGAACGTGGTGAGCGCGCCGCGCGTGATCAGCAGCTGCTTGCCGACCTCCACGATCTCGATCAGCTTCGTGGGGTTGGAGTCCAGATCGACCATGTTGCCCGCCTCGCGCGCGGCCTGCGTGCCGGTGTTCATCGCCACGCCGACGTCGGCCTGCGCGAGCGCGGGGGCGTCGTTGGTGCCGTCTCCCGTCATTGCCACCAGGCGCCCGCCCTCCTGCTGTTCCTTGATCAGCGCGAGCTTGGCCTCGGGGGTGGCTTCGGCGAGGAAGTCATCGACGCCTGACTCTTCGGCGATCTTCGCGGCCGTCAGGCGGTTATCGCCGGTGACCATCACGGTCCTGATGCCCATCGCGCGCAGGTGGTCGAAGCGGACCTTCATGCCCTCCTTGATCGTGTCCTTGAGGTAGATCACGCCCAGCACCTGGCTGTCACGCGCGACCGCCAGGGGGGTGCCGCCCTCGCGGCCGATGCGATCGAGGTGGCCCTGCAGCTCCGGCGGCGGCTGCCCGCCCTCGTTCTGGATGAAGGAGATGATCGCGTCGCCCGCGCCCTTGCGCAGCTGCTGCCCGTCGATGTCCACGCCGCTCATGCGCGTCTGCGCGGTGAAGGGGACGAACTGCGCCTCCATGTTGCGCAAATCGTGCTCGCGGATGCCGTACTGCTTGGCGAGCACCACGATCGAGCGGCCCTCCGGCGTCTCATCCGCCAGCGAGGAGAGCTGCGCGGCCTCCGCGAGGTCGGCCTCGCTGACGCCCGGCAACGGGATGAACTCCGAGGCGAGGCGGTTGCCGATCGTGATCGTGCCCGTCTTATCCAGCAGCAGCACGTCCACGTCGCCGGACGCCTCCACGGCGCGCCCCGATAGCGCGAGCACATTGCGGCGCACCATGCGATCCATGCCCGCAATGCCGATCGCAGAAAGCAATGCGCCGATCGTCGTGGGGATCAGCGCGACGAGCAGCGCGATCAGGGTGGTCTCGCTGATGGCGGTGCCCGCGAACAGGCCGAAGGGGCGCAGGGTCGCCACGACGATCATGAAGATCAGGGTGAGCGCGGCGAGCAGGATGTTCAGCGCGATCTCGTTCGGGGTCTTGCGCCGCTCTGCCCCCTCGACCAGCGCAATCATGCGGTCGAGGAAGGACTGGCCCGGTTCCTGGGTTATCTCGACGACGATCTCATCGGAGGTGACGCGCGTGCCGCCCGTCACGGCGCTGCGGTCGCCGCCCGACTCGCGGATCACCGGCGCGCTCTCGCCCGTGATGGCGGACTCATCGACGGTGGCGATGCCCTTCACGACGGTGCCGTCCCCAGGGATCAGCTCGCCGGCGGAGACGATCACGCTGTCGCCGCGCACGAGCTCCGAGGCGGCCTTGGTGCTGCCATCGAGCATCCTGGCGACGGTCTCCTTGCGCATGTTGCGCAGCGTGTCGGCCTGCGCGCGCCCGCGGCCCTCGGCGAAGGCCTCGGCCATGTTGGCGAACACGACCGTCAGCCACAGCCAGATGGCGATCGTGAACGTGTACCACGCGGGCTCGTGACCGCCGCCGAGCGGCTTGCCGCCAAACGCCTGGATCAGCCAGGTGATGGTGGTGATGAGCGAGCCGATCTCCACCACGAACATCACCGGGTTGTGGATCTGCACACGCGGATCCAGCTTCTTGAGACTGTCGAGCAGCGCCCGCGTGGCGATGTCGCGCTGGAACAGCGAGATTGCCTGGCGCTCGTTCTCTTCGCCCGCCATCAGCGCACCCCCTCGAGTGCAAGGTTCAGCTCAAGCACATTGACACCGGGCTCGCCGGAGAAGCCCAGGCCCCGTCCGCTGGTGTACCTGGCGATCAAAGCGTCGACGGTGGCAAGCGAAAGGCGACGCACAGCCGCGACGCGGTGGGCCTGGATCAGCGCATTGGCCTGGGAGATTTCCGGATCGATGCCCGATGCGGAGCTGTTGGCAGCGTCGACCGGCACGCCTGCTGCCGTGAGGCTGGAGTCATACGGGCCCTCCAGGACAAGGTATTCCTTGATGTGTGTGGCGATGGCTTCCTCGGTCTTCTTGCTGTTGGGACCGAGATTGGAGAAAGTAGTGGCCGCGGCGTTGTAGGCCGGGGTGGTGGCGGAGGGACGGCTCTGGAAGTAACGCCGTTTCCCCGCGAAGCTCTGGCCGATGATCTTCGAGCCGACCAGCTGCCCGTTCACGTAAACCTTCTGTCCGTTGGCGTTGCCTGGGAAGACCACCTGGCTGGCGCCCCAGATGAACAGCGGGTACACCAACCCGAGCAGGACCGTCAAAACGACGATGCCGAATGCGGATGTGAGGATGTCGCGGCGCATGTCAGTAGAGGTGTCCGGTCAGGCCCTGCACGATCGGGCCGAGCAAAAGAGCGGGGAAGAAGGTGAGCGCGCCGACGAGGACGATCACGCCGATCAGCAGCACGACGAAGGTGGGGTTGTCGGTGCGCATCGTGCCGAGGCCCGCGGGCGTGACACGCTTGCCCGCCAGCGCACCGGCTACAGCGAGCGCGAACAGGATCGGCGCGTAGCGCGCGAAGACCATGTCGAAGCCGCCGAGCAGGTTGGCGAAGGTGATGCCGTGCGAGCCGACGTTGCCGGCATTGGGCTGGACGAACCCGGTGTAGCCGGCGAAGGCCGAGCCGTTGTTGTTGGCCTGAGATAAATAGGCATAGAACGTCTCGGAGAACCCCTGTGGCGTGTTGCCGCCGGCCTTGGAGAGGGCGCCTTCGGAGATCGACGCGCGCCCGGACGCGCTCGCGGTGGCGAGCGCCGTGCAGAACAGGGCGGCCAGCGGTGTGATCAGGATGCCCAGGCCGGCGAGCTTGATCTCTCGCGCCTCGAGCTTCTTGCCAAGCCACTCCGGCGTGCGCCCAACCATCAGGCCGCCGATGAACACCGCCAAGAGCACATACAGCAGGATCGAGTACAAGCCGGTGCCGACGCCGCCGAAGATCACCTCGCTCGCAGATAGATTTGCGAACGGCACGGCGCCGCCGATGCCGGTGAAGGACTCAAGCGCGCTGTTGACCGCGCCACATGAGGTGACTGTGGTGACGACGTCGAACAGGGCCGAGCCGGCGATGCCGAAGCGCTGCTCCTTGCCTTCCATGTTGCCGCCGCTGGAGCCGCTTATCACCTGCGTGTGCAGGCCGGCGGCGTGCTGCGCGGGCGAGCCGTGCGCCTCGGCGATGTAGGCGACCGTGACGGCGCCCAGGAACATCACCATCATCGTGGCGTAGATGGCGAAGCCCTGGCGGCGGTTGCCGGTCATGCGGCCGTAGGCGAAGACGAGCGCGGCGGGAATCACCAATACGAGCAGCATCTCGAAGAAGTTGGTGAACGCCGTGGGGTTCTCGAAGGGGTGCGCGGAGTTGGTGTTGAAGAAACCTCCCCCGTTGGTGCCCAGCATCTTGATCGCCTCCTGCGAGGCGACGGGACCCATCGCGATCGACTGCGTGAGTCCCGTGAGCGTGTGAGCAGAGAGATAGGTGGAGAAGTTGTCGATCACGCCCTGGGAGACCAGCACGAGTGCCGCGAACACCGACAGCGGCGCGAGCACGTACAGAATCGTGCGTATGAGGTCCTGCCAGAAGTTGCCGATCGAGGAGCCACTGCGGCCGACGATGCCGCGGATCAGCGCGACCGCCACGACGATGCCGATACCCGCGGAGAGCCAGTTCTGCACCGTCAAGCCGATCATCTGGCTGAGGTAGGTCATGGTGGTCTCGCCGCCGTAGTACTGCCAGTTGGTGTTCGTCATGAACGACGAGACCGTGTTGAAGGTGACGTTCCACGGAGCGCTGTGGAAGCCGAGCGGGTTCAGGGCGTGCGGTACGTAGAAGGCGTTCTGCGTGCGCAGGATCAGATACAGCAGCAGCCAGCCGAAGAGGGAGAAGATCAGGAGACTCTTGGCGTATGACTTCCAGTCCTGCTCGCGCTGGGGATCGACGCGCAGGATGCGGTAGAGCAACCGCTCGGCCCAGCCGAGCAGCGGCGTGAGGATCACCCGCTCGCCCGTGTAGACGTTGGCCATATAGCGGCCGAGAGGCAGCGCCAGCGCGGTGAGGATCACCGCGAACAGCACGATCGTCAGCCAGCCGCTGAAGGTCACAGCTTCTCTCCGCGCACCAGCGCGTAGAACAGATACGCGATCACCAGCACCGAGACCACCAAACCGAAGAAGTCAGCCGCGCTCATGTGCGCGACGAAGAAGCCGAAGGACAGACACGGGCTCATACGCGGTCGATCCCCTCGACCATCCAGAGCAGCAGAGCGAACATGATGATGCCCAGCGCTACGGCGAGAATGTCCATAGCCGACACTATGGGCACTCACGCATCACGGCCGCGTGACAATCGGGGCGTGGTGTATAACGATTTCGTTACGAAGTCGGCACTAGACGGGTCGCGCGGCCGGCGCTGTCACAAAACGGCGCCGGCGCTTCACGAAAACCTGTATCCGACACCCGGGTCGGTGACGATGTAGCGCGGCCGTCCCTCCGGCTCGATCTTGGCGCGCAGCCGCGCGATGTGCGTGCGCAGCGGCTGGATGTCATCGACGTACTCGGGACCCCACACCTCGCGCAGCAACGCCCGGTGTGTCATCAACCGGCCGCGGTTGCGCACCAAAACGCGCAGCAGATCGAACTCGATCGGGGTGAGGTGAATGGACTCACCATCGCGCTTGACCGTGCGCGCGGCCAGATCGACATCCAAGCCCTCCACGCTCACGACGGGCTCCTCGCCGGAGCGACCCGCGCGGCGCAGCGCGGCCTGCAACCTCGCCACCAGCTCGCGCGCGCCGAAGGGCTTGGTGATGTAGTCATCCGCGCCAGCCTCAAGCGCCCGGACCTTCTGCTCCTCCTCACCCACGGCAGAGAGCACGAGGATCGGCATCTCACTCCATTCGCGCAGGCGCCGCGTGACCTCGATGCCGTCGCCGTCGGGCAGCACCAGATCGACGATCGCCGCCTGCGGCGGACGCACGGACGCGCGGTCCAGCGCCTCCGCGGCGGTTTCCGCGGGCACGACCTCGAAGCCGGCCTCGCGCAGCACCACCCTCAGCGCCCGCAGGATCTGGCTCTCGTCGTCGACGACGAGGATGCGTGGAGGATCAGGGCTCATCGGTCTCGGCGCGGAGGGGCAGCTCGAACACGAACGTGGCGCCCTGTCCGGGCAGCGACTCGACGTGCAACTCGCCGCCGTTGGCCTGCGTGAAGCCGCGCGCGATGGCCAGTCCGAGGCCGCTGCCCCGGTGCCCGCCGCCAACGGTGCCCGCACGGTAGAAGGGCTCGAACACGCGCTCCAGCTGCGCCGGGGGGATGCCGGGGCCGCGATCGACCACGCGCACGATCAGCTTGCCCGCGCCGCCGTCTGCGCCGGCACCCGCGCCCGCCCCACCGCCGATGCCCCTCACAGCGCGCGCGCGCACGGACACGGCGTGCCCCCCGGAGTGCCGCCGCGCGTTCTCCAGCACGTTGACGATCGCCCGCTCCAGCTGCGTGGGGTCGGCCAGCACCAGCGGCAGCTCGCGGTCGATGGAGAGCGACCACTCGCCCTCGCGCGCACCGAGCTCATCGACGGCCGCACGGATGACCTCTTCGATCGACGTCCACTCGCGCCGCGGCTGCGCCGCGCCGGCCTCCAGGCGCGAGAGGTCGAGCAGATTGTCGACGAGCCGCGCGAGGCGTTTGGTCTCCTGCAGGATCACGCTCGCCAACTCTTGGCGCTCCGAGGCGTCCAGGCCATCGAGCGCCAAAGCCTCGCCGGCCGTGGCAATCGCGGTGAGGGGGGAGCGCAGGTCGTGCGAGACGGCGCGCAGCAAGGCGGTCTTGACGACATCGGCCCGACGCAGCGCCGCGGTCTCCACCACCTCGCCCTGCAGGCCCTCGCGCTCAAGCGCGGCGCTCAGCAGCGCCTCAAGCGAGGGCACGACGCGCTCCTGCAGGCGGCGCAGGTCGCGCTCGGGCGTGCCCGCCCCGACGACGAGCGTGCCCAGGCGGCTTGAGCCCTCGCGCAGCGGAAAGGCGATGCGGCGCCCCTCGCCCTCGACGGCCTCCAGCTCAATCGCTGCCGAGGGCAGCTCCAGCGCGTGCGCCAGGCGCGCGGCGGCAGTGGGCAGCGTCTGCGCGAGGCTGCCGCCGCGCAGCAAAAGGCGCGCCATCTCCGCGGCGAGATCGGCCTCGCGGCGGCGCTCATCGGCCTCGCGCGCCCGCGCCCGGGTGACCTCCGCCACGGAACTGGCCAGGGCCGCCGCCACGAGGAACGCCACGAGTGCCACCCAGTTGCTGGAGTCGCGGATCGTGAGCTCGCCCACGGGGGGCAGGTGGAAGTAGTTGAAGGCGACAGCGCTGGCGAGCGCCGTGGCGATCCCCAGCCATACGCCCCAGGTGGCGGAGACGAGCAGCACCGCGAGCAGATACACGACGCCCAGCGAGACCACCGGCGCGGCCTGCTTGAGCGGATAGAGGAGCAGCGTGCACAGGGCGACCAGCGCAATCGCCGTAACGACCCCCACGCGCTTGGGCGGAGGGTCCGGGGAGAGCAGGAAGCCGAACGGGCGCGCCACGGCTTGGGAGCGTAGAGCACAAGCTAAGGCTCGTAGGAGCGAACAGCAGCGCCGTCTCGCTCGTCAGCTTCAGGCGCGGCCGGCGCTCGTACGAATGCCGAGGTCTAAGCTGTTCCACATGTCGCTCTTGCGTTCGCGCCGATAGGGGTGCGACCCGTGTTCAAGATCCCTACAGCCCTCGCATCCTGCTTCCTCCTCGTGGTGCTGTCGCTGCTGGCGGCGGGCCAGGCTACGGCCGCGGCCCCCTCGACTGCCTACACCGTCAAGCCCGTGTGCGCCGCGCCACCACCGGGCCACGCGGCCTGCCTGGGTCTGCGCGTGCGGCCCAACGCGAGCGTTTCGCCCGCGCCGGCGCCGGCCGCGGTCCCTGGGCTGGTCCTCCCCAGCGAACTGCACACGGCCTACGCGCTCCCCACAGATGCCGCGGAAGCGCAGACGATCGCGCTGGTGGACGCCTATGACGACCCGAACGTCGAAGCGGACCTGGGCGAATACGACCAGAAGCTCGGCCTGCCTGTCTGCACGCACGCGGACGGCTGCTTCACGAAGGTCAACCAGGAGGGGCAGAGCACGCCACTGCCCGCGGAAAGCGGCGAATGGTCGGAGGAGATCGCAACCGACGTCGAGACCGCCCACGCACTGTGCGAGAACTGCCACATCGTGCTGGTGGAGGCCAGCACCGATGCGTTCGCGAACCTGGAAGCGGCTGAGAACACGGCCGCCGCGCTGCCGCCTAGCATCACTTCCGGGCCGCCCACCGGCGAGATATCGAACTCCTGGGGCGGCGAAGAGCCCGAAGCCGGCACGCCAGACAGCAGCGCCTTCAACCACCCGGGCATCGTCATCACGACCGCGGCCGGCGACGCCGGCTACCTCAACTGGGATGATTACCGCACGCGCGAACAGAAGGAATCTCCCTACTTCGAAGGCGCCGACTACCCGGCCTCCTCGCCGCACGTGATCGCAGTGGGCGGCACCAAGCTGAGCGTCAACCGGGCAGGCGAATGGGCCAGCGAGGAAGTGTGGAACGCATCCGAAGGCGCCGGCCACGCGGGCGCGGGCGGCGGCGGCTGCAGCAGGCGCTTCGCGGCCCCGGTGTGGCAGACGCACGCGGCCGGCTGGGGGGCGGTGGGCTGCGGTCAGATGCGCGCCGTGGCGGACGTCGCGGCGGACGCGGATCCGGGCACAGGCGTGCCGGTGTATGACTCGGTGCCGGTGGAAGAAGAAGAAGGCGGCCCGAAGCAGGCACCCGGCTGGATCGAGATCGGCGGCACGAGCGTGGCCTCGCCGATCGTCGCCTCGGCCTTCGCGCTGGCGGGCGGGGCTCACGGCATTCGCTATCCCGCGGCCACGCTCTACGCGAACGCGGGCACCGCCGGACTGCACGACATCACGGTGGGGGGCAACGGCGAGTGCGATGACCTCTACAGCGGCAGCTGCAGCGGCTCGCTGTCCTCGCCACTGGACTGCGGCGCGGGCAACACGATCTGCAACGCCGCCCCGGGCTACGACGGCCCCACGGGCGTCGGCACACCCGACGGCCTGAGCGCCTTCCTGCCGGTGCCCGGCCAGATCGAAGAACCCGCCGAAGGCAACCCCGCCGCGGGCTCGGGCGGCGGGTCGGGCACGGCCAGCCCCGGCGGCGCGACGAGCACCTCGACGAACAACCCCACACCGCCCCCGAGCAAGGCGAGCTCAAGGACGGTGCTCACGCGCCTGTCGCTCACCCTGAGCGCGGTGATCGCGCTGAACCGCACCCACCCGGGTCTCTCCAAGCTGGCATTCACGTTCGCCATCAGCACCGCCGCCGACGTTCGCGTGACCCTCGCCCGCCGCACGCGCGTGCATGGCCACTGGCTGTGGAAGGCGCTCCCAGGCGCCAACACGATCGCCGCGCACGCGGGCACCAACCAAACGCACTTGAGCGGCAGGGGCGCGCTGCCCAGCGGCCTTTACCGCCTGACGCTCACGCCCACGGGAGGCGTGGCGCGGTCGCTGTCGATCACGATCGGCTAGGCGCCGAACCCAACAGGCGTCCACTTGCAACGCCAACGCTCATGCCCGCCGCGCCCGGGCCGATACACCCCCCGTGCCAAGAGTCGGTGCCACGCTTGCGGCTGCCGTGACGACGGGCGTGTTGTGCTGCGCGATAGCAACCCAGGCGCTTGGCGCGTGCCCCGACGCGAACCTGATGCCCCGGCCGGGCAACCTGGAACGCATAAACACCGCCGTGGTGTGCCTCGTCAACGAAGTGCGCGAAAGCCACGGCGAGGCGCCGCTGCAGCCCAACCCGCAGCTGCAGGCAGCCGCGCAGGGGCACAGCGCGCAGATGGGGGCGGAGGACTACTTCGAACACGTGAGCCCCAGCGGCGAAACCCCGCTGCAGCGGATGCGCGCCAGCGGCTACGTGCCAGGCGGCGCGGGCTACGCGGTGGGCGAGAACATCGCCTGGGGCACCCTGAGCCTGGCGACGCCGAAGGCGATCGTGGAAAGCTGGGTGCACTCGCCCGAGCACCTCGCGAACATGCTCGATGCGAGCTTCAGAGACACCGGCGTGGGGATCAGCACGCACCCGCCCGCCTCGCTCGCAAACGGCCAGGAAGGCGCGATCTATACGCAGGACTTCGGCGTGATCATCAAAAGCGGCGCTGCTCGCTATAACCTGCGGTCTTTCCAACCACCAAGGAGCGACAAGGGCTATGGGAGTACTCGACGGAAAGGCCGCAATCGTCACCGGCTCGGCAAGAGGCATCGGCCGCGCCACCGCGGAGCTGCTCGCCGCGCAGGGCGCAAGCGTGCTCATCAACGATCTCGACGGCGACGTCGCTGAGCAGGCCGCCAGGGAGATAGCGGGCACGACCGAGGTCTTCAGCGGCGACCTGACCAAGAGCGACGCCCCCGATCAGCTCGTGGCCAAGGCGATCGACGCCTTCGGCAAGATCGACATCATCGTCAACAACGCCGGCTACACGATCGACGCGCCGATCCACAAGATGTCCGACGAGCAGTTCCAGGCGATGCTCGACATCCACCTCGTCGTGCCCTTCCGGGTGATTCGCGCCGCCGCCCCGCACCTGCGCGAGCCGGCCAAGAAGGAGCGCGAGGAAGGCAACGAGGTCTTCCGCAAGATCGTCAACATCTCCTCGATCTCGGGCACGATGGGCAACGCGGGGCAGGCCAACTACTCAAGCGCGAAGGCCGGCGTGACGGGCCTCACAAAGACGCTCGCGAAGGAGTGGGGGCAGTTCAAGGTCAACGTCAACGCCGTGGCGTTCGGCTTCATCGACACGCGCCTGACGGCCGCGAAGCTCCAGGAGAACACGATGGAGATCGGCGGCGAGAAGGTGCAGCTCGGCATCCCCGAGCAGATGCGCCAGATGGCCTCGATGCTCATCCCGCTCGGTCGCCCGGGGACACCCGAGGAGGCGGCAGGGGGCGTATTCTTTTTGTGCTCGCCGTGGAGCAACTACGTGCACGGCCAGGTGCTCAACGTCACCGGGGGGCAGTTTGTCGGTATGACGAGTTAGGAGGGGCTCCGCCGGAGGCTCCGCCAGGTTGCCGCGTCGCGCCGCCACCGTGCGGATGACGAGGACAACCGGCGTGGTCTCCCGGCGGGGCGCTGTAGGATTGCAGGCAATAGGTATCTGTCTAATTGGGGAGGGTGTTGTGCAACGGAGAGGTCTCAAGAGAAGTTGGCTCCTACCCGCAGTGTTGGTCGCGGGGTCGATCGCGGCCGTGGCCCCCTCGGGCGCGGCGTCGGGCAGCGGCGGGCCGGCGGCGAGGGCCGCCAGGACGCAGTCGTTCGACATCAATTCGACGCTGCATCTGGTGGGCCGTGCGGGGCACGTGTTCAACGAGCAGGGCACCTTCAAGGGCTCGCAGTCGGGAACGATCGCGATCCGCTTCACGTCGATCACCTCCGGCTCGGGCGAAGCCACCTTCGTGGCCTACCCGCACGGCGGCTCGGTCAGCGGCCACACGGTCACGCGGGGCCAGGTGGTGGGCGCGCACGTGTACTTCTCGGGCAGCATGACGATCACCGGGGGGACCGGCAGCTGGGCGCACGCGTCGGGCAGAGGGCTGGGATTCAGCGGCGTGATCGACCGCCAGAACTTCCACGCCACGACGCACATGACCGGCACCGTCAACCTGTAGCGCCACCGCGCGGACAGCGTACGACGCAGACAAGTGGCATAAGGGCCTATCTTTAGATGGGCCCCTATGCGCACGCCCCGAACATTCGCCGCCGCACTGCTGGGGATGGCGCTGCCGCTGAGCGCGGCGGTGGCGCTCGCCTGCCTGATGCCCGCTGTGGCCAGTGCGAGCGAGACGGCCAAGTTCACGGCCGCCTTCTCGCCCTACCGCCTGGGTAGGAGCACGACGCTGAAGCTCGATCTGAAGCTCGGCGTGGCGGGCGAAAGCGACGGTCTGCCATCCCCCGTGACGCGCTTCGCCCTGCGCATCCCCGCGAACCTGGAACTGATTGGCTCAAGCCTGGGACTGGCGATCTGCGAATCGGGCACGCTGCTCGCAAGCGGTTCGTTGGGCTGCCCCCCAAACGCCCGCCTGGGTTACGGCAGCGCGGAGATCAAGGTGCCGGTGGGCCCGCAGCCGGTCGCGGAGTCCGCAAACATCGAGGCCGAGATGGGCCCGCCCGTGGGTGGGGAAATCGGCGTGCTGCTGTACGCCGAAGCGGGCACCCCCGTGGCCGCCCAGCTGATCTTCCCGGGCGTGCTGTTCGGCAACGGCAGCAAGAGCGGCCAGAGCCTCAACACGAGCGTGCCGCTGATCCCCACGCTGCCGGGTGCGCCGGACATCTCGATGGTGAGTATGAACCTGAGCCTGGGACCGGAACACCTGACCTACTACGAGCAGGTGCACGGCAGGACGGTCGCCTACCGCCCCGAAGGCATCGCCCTGCCCTCGCGCTGCCCCCACGGCGGCTTCAAGTTCGCCTCGGAGATCGCCTTCCTCGACGGCAGCACGGCGAGCGCCACGAGCACCGTGCCCTGCCCTGCCGCGCACCGCGGCTGAGCCGCGGACCGCTCGGCGCGGCAGGAACAGGGCGCCCGCCGACCGCGCTCGGGAGCGCCGCCGACCGCGCTCAGCCCGGCATGCCCGTGGCGCCACCGAGATCGAGCAGGCAGCCCGAGAAGTAGGCGCCGGCGGGCGAGGCCAGATAGGCGGCGAGCGTGGCGACCTCGGCGGCCGGCGTCGCATCGCCCGGCGCGATGGCGATCGTGTTGATGGCGTGCCGCGCCCACTCCACCGAGAGCGTGCGCGCGAGGTTCTCAAGGCCCGCGCGCGCGGCCAGAGCCTGCTCCCCCGCCTCGACCGTCGGCGTCAGGTATACGACGCGCCGTGTCGCCGGGTCGCGCTCGTCCCGCAGGAAGGCGAGGTTGACGACCGCGCGCGTGACGTTCCAGGCCGCGTCCAGGCAACCGCGCAGCGCGCCAGGCGCACCTCCCGCCGCGAACAGCGCGGCGCCGTCCACGACGAGCACGTCGATAGCCCCCAACTCGGCGAGCGCGTCGGCGACGGCCTCATCGATCGCGGCCTCGTCCTCCCCGTCGGGCAGGCACGTGCAGACGCGCGCCCCCAGCTCGGTGAAGGCGCCCGCGACGGCATCGCCGAGCGGCCCGGACGGCCCCGCCACGAGCAGCGAGATGCCCTTGAGCAGGCCGGGGCGCAGCAGCGCGGTGGCGGCGGCGCCGTGGTCGTCGGCGTGGATCACCCGCACAGACTACGGCGCCGCCACGCTCTGCGCAGGGCTACTTCTTTTTCTTCTCCTGCTTTTTGTGCTTGGGCTTGTGCGTCTTCTTCGGCGCGGTGCAGCCGGTGACGGCGATCTTGACGTTCTGCTTGAGCTGCGCGTTGTTTTGGCCGGTGATGGTGAAGGGCATCGTGAGGCTGGTGCCGCAAATGCTGCCCCTGGCCTTCGCGGGGAGGACGGCCGCGAGCCCGGAGTGGGGGCCCTCGGGGAGCGTCAGAGTGAAGCCCGAGATCGGGACGTCGGGGACGGCCGCGAAATCGCTTGAGGTGATGCCCTTCTTGATGTTGACGCTGCCCGTGAGGTCGACCGTGACGCCTTCGCTCTGGAGGACCGCGACGACGTCGGGGAACGCCGCGCCGCCGTGAGAGACGAGATAGACGGGGCCGACCGCGGGGTTGGTGAGGATCGGCGTCGTCGCCGTGGCGGTCCCGATCGTCGAGCCCGCGGGGCACCCCGCCGGGTTCTGCGCGAACTGCGCTTCGGTGCACGCCTGCTGGATCGTCGTCAGGCGGGCGGGGAGCTGCTTGGGGAGCACGACCGCCACGCTGTGGATGTTCGCGTCGCCGGCGTGGAACGCACCCTTGACGGTGAGGCTCGCGCCGTTCTGCTTGCTGCTCTTCGCCTGCGTGCTCACGCTGAAGGCGGGGTGGAACGGCAGGGTCCTGCAGCCCGCCGCTGTGAACGGGCTCGATACGCCCGCCGATGCGCCTTGGGCGGCGGTGATCGTGCCGGTGATCTGCTGCGGGTTGCAGTTCGTCGGGTTGAACGTGAAGCCTTCCTTGCCGATCGTGACGTTCACGTCCTGCACCCGCAGAGGGACTCCGTCGAGCATCTGCGGCAGCGGATCGCTCGTGACCGTCAACGCCGCCGTGTTGGGATCCACGTGGATCGCCGCCCTCACCACTACGTTGCCGAGGTTGAACGGCCCGGCCTTCGCCTGCGTCACGATCGACAGGCCGAACGGCTGACCTCTATACGGGCCCGTCAAATACACAGGGCCTGAGACCCAGTACGGGTTCGGGCCCGCTCCGGCCGCGGCACTCGCGGTGCCGATCTCACTCGCCGCGGGGCACGCGCCCTGCGCGGCCTGCGGTTCGCCACACAGCGTGACGCTCGAGAGCTTCCCCAGGAGACCCGGGGGTGTTGAGACCGACAGGGCGGAGAGATCCTGTTCACGATCGTGCCTTGAGAACGACACCGTGAGCGGGCTGAACGCACCCGCCCCCGGGTTCACCGTACCCGCGCTGAACGCCGGGCTGAACGGCATCCCCGCCGGGCACGCACCACCATTGCCATCCCAGTCCACGTTGAACGAGCTGGTGCTGGTCGCGTCGGGGGTCGCGGGGCTGCTCCACGGCGTTATGTCGCTCATCGTGCTCGCCGTCCCGCACGTCTGGGGGTTGGACAGCGGCGCCCGCGGCCCCGACTTCAAGTGCAGCTTGACTTCGCTGATGGCCTGCTGGATCAGATTTTCAAAGCGCGCCGTGATTCGACCGGTCGCGGGGTCCACTGAGGTCACACCGGGGAACTTCACGGTGAACCCGGGGCCCTGCACTTCCACATACAACCCAAACAGTTCGCCGTTGCTCGCGCTCGCCGGCGTACAGGCCGCCTGGCCTTCACCACCGCACCGCGGAGAAGCCAGGTACACACGACCCTGCAACGGTTCCGCGAGCGCCGGCGACGCGACTTCCGCCGTCCCGACCTGCGAGACCAGCGGACACCCACCCGGAGCCGTGGAATCCAACGCGATCTGTGCTTCATCACACCCCTGCAAACCATCCGCCGCCGACGCAGAGATCGCCACGCCTGCGGGGAGCGCCACCGACACATCCTTGACCTGCGGCGTCGCGAGTTCGCTGAACGCGCTGGTCTGCGGGACCTTCATGACCGTCGTAAAACCAGAGGGCCCATCCGCCTGCGTCGTACCGCCTTCACCCACGCTCGGCGCGAACGAGAGCGACGGCGCGAACGACAGCAGCCCGCAACCCGACAGTGCCGGGTACAGTGTCGCTTCGCGCGACACCGGGTGCCCCGGCTTCTCCCACGATTCGACTTCGCCCCTCGCGGTCTGCGGTTCAGTGGAGCAGCGCGTGGGGTTCGACAGGAACGCGGCGTCGGACGATTCGCCTTCGACCTTCGCCGGCTCACCATAGAACGTGAACACGCCCCCGAACGCGCCGACCCCACCAGCCGGGATCCCCGTGTTACCAACCCGCAGACGATATCCCGACGGCGTATGCACCACACTCGCATAAAAATACAACGGTACCCCCGACACGCGAGCCGCGAACTCCGCCGGATAACCACCCTCTGGCACCATATTGAAAAGCGGGGTGGTGGCCGCATACGGCTCGTTTGAGTAGTCGAATTGGTCCTCCGTGGTTTCGGTGCCGACCTCGACCGAACCGACGCTAGTGCCGGCGGGACACTCCCTGCTGCTTTCCAGCTCGGCCTCGGTGCACTTCGCGGTCGCCAGTGGGTCGCCGGTGAAGCCCAGCGGCAGTTCGATCGCAGCACTCTTCCACAGTTCCACCGGCGAAAAGGTGCCGTAGTACTCAGCTTCGGGAGCCACTTCGACCGTCGGGAGCTCAAGGTTCGCCGAGAACTCCCACGGATGCGCGCCGGCCCCGACCGACCCGCTGCCGTCAGGCGCCCCAGTTTCGACACCGAATTCGCTCAAACCAAACGGCGGCGCCTGAGAACTATCCAGAGTTTCCTCGCTCGTCGACACCACCGCGGCCGCGCCGCCGCCCATAATCGACGCTTCGTTCTTCAACACCGAACCAGCCGCCGACGCCGCCGGCGCCGTCACATACACCGTGATCCAAGGCGCAGGCTGGCCCGCCGCGACCGGCTGTTCAGACGTACACGTCACTTCCGTATTGCCCCTACCTTCAGTGCAACTCCACCATTCTCCCGGGCTTTCCGGTGACTTCGCGGTCGCGAGACCAGACGGCAGCTTATCCGTCACCGTGATCATGCCACTGGAGGACACATCGCTCACATTCGCCGGGAGCAACTCGTACCTGTCGCAGTTTTCGCGTGCCTTTTCGCACCTCGTCGCGTCGCCAGCGGAGAAGCGCGTCGGCTCAGACACCCCACGCATCTTCCACACGACCGTGTCCGCCACCGCCGAGGACACACCCAAAGACCCCGCGAGCACCGCAACGACCACCACCACACAAGCCAACACCCTCTTACCAATGACACCCATCACGATCACCTCTCGCCCTTCACGTAGACGTTGGCCTTCTTCCCACGCCCGGCCCGCTTCCCGGCCCCGCCCGTGCGCCTGGCCTTATGCTTCGCGTGCTTGACCCTGGGCTTCGGCTTAGGTTTGGGCGCGGGCGGCGGCGCAACTTCTTGCGCCGGAACCGGGAGATTCCCACCACCAACATTGGCGAGGCTCCCCGGCGCACTGAACGACGGCGCAACAGCCGGCGCGCCCTGACACGCTTCGCCTTCACACACCGCCGGCACGACGGGCACCGGGAAACCACCACCGACCCGCGCGTCATAGAAATCCTTATGGGTATCGACATCCGACGGCACCAGCGCGCTCGTCGTCGAGAAGAACGCATCGTCACCCGACGCATCCAGACCGATCATTTCGGATTCCAACATGTCCGCTCCGTCCGTGACCAGGTACACATCCCCATTGCCGATCGCACCGGTGCTGCGGTACTCATACACGCTCGACGCGCCCACCGCCGCCGCCTCCTGCGCGCCTTCGGTCAAAGCACCCTGGCTTTCAAAGAGAACACGCGAGCCATCCGCCGACACCGCCAAACCAGTCGAGGCCGCCGTTGGCGCTGAGATTTCCCCATAGGACTGCGCGGGGATGAATGATTGGTTTGCGTCCGCGTTCGCGTTCCCGGCGGCGTAGCCTGCCGCCCCGACCGAGACACGCACGAGCTTTTCCCGCAGCGCGTCGTACTCGAAGACCTGCGACACGCTGCTCGTATCCCCGGGCGTCAGATCCGCGACACTGTCGAACACGAGAAAGCGACCATCGGGCGTCGCCTGCACCGGACGACCATCGAACTGGCTCCAGTCTTTGCTGTCGCTTTCTGAGAGCGTCGCGACGAACGCAAGCCGCCCAGTGGGATAGGCCGCGTCACGCTCGAACACATACAGGTTATCGTCAGTCGCGGTAGGCGAGTTGCCTTCCCCGTTCGCACCAGTCAGAGCTCCCTTCGCGACGAAATACACGTGCGACCCGTCCTCCGACACGCGCGCCACGCCCTGCACTTCGGGCGCCACCGAGCCAGTCGAGACACGCACGACATGTTCGCCCACGGGAGGTTCGCCCACGGGAGCATCGAAATCGTACTCATAGAGATTCTTCGTCGAATCCCCGGCGAACAGTTCCTGTTCGGTGAGGAAAAAGACCTTCGACCCATCTTCGGAGGCACCCTGAAACACCGCCGGGCGCCTGCCTTCCGCGACACTCACCGGAACATCGCAACGTCCGCACTGACCGGGCGAAGGCTCGGAGATCGCGACCGTCTGCACCTCATCGAGCCGCGCATACAATTCACTGACTTCCGGCGCCACCGTCGATTCTGCACACCCACTGGCATTGTGGCCGACAGCCGTGAAGAACACCGTTTCCCCACTCGCCGAAATGGCGTTGTACGTGTCGGGCCCGCCTTCGATGTACGCCGCGCCCGCCATCGTTTCGCAGTTGCTGATCAGATGATCTTCACTGTTCACCCCGACCAGCGTCGGTCGCGCGTTGCCGACCCCCACATACTCATACAGTGATTTCCTCTCAACTTTCGGTGTCGTGGTATCGCCAGGCCACAGCAGCGATTCAATGCTGAACAGCACCCGCGACAGATCCTTCGACGCACCGGCGAAGTGGATATCATTGCTTTCCCCACCGTGGACGCCGCCGGGGGGACCAGCCTGTGCGGCGGGCGGGAGCAGGGGCCCGACTTCGACGAACGAACCATCCGCTTCGCGCACATCGAGAGCCAACGATTCGATCGACCCCGACGGACCCCGCACCATCCACAACGCCCGGGTGCCATCCGCGCTGACACCAAACAGAACACCAGCGGGAGACAACGACGCCGGCGGCGTGATCGAAGACGCCACCCACCCCGACCCCGACCCCGACCCCGACCGCGCAAACTCATACTCGGCACCCCGGACGCCGTTGAAAGGATCGCCTTCGGTGCCCGCGAAGCCACTGAACGAGCCGGCAATCACACGCGACCCATCGCTCGACACCGCAGTCACGCCAAGACTGGACGCCCCATCCTTGAACGGCGGCGTGACCATCTCATACGCCCGGCAATCCGGCAGCGACACCGTGAAGCCCACCAGCGCTTCGTTCGGGCACGCCGCTTCGTTCACATCCCCGGCCCCCCACGCCACCGGCGCAACCACCACCGCGATGGCCGCGACGAGCGCCAGTGCAAGCCCCGCCACAACACCCGCCACACGACTCGCACCTGACCTCATCGCTGACCACCCTTCCTCCGGACCCAACGTCCGCTCGATTGCATTCCCATGACCCTTCATGCCGCCTGCTCCCGCTCGGGGCTGTGCAGCTGGATCGTCTGCGCGACCCGTCTGCCCGTCGCCGTCAACGTCCACGCATTCGGCTCACCCTTGCTGTGACCCTCACCCGTGTTCACGGCAAGCCCCAAACGCTCAAGACGCGCCAAGAGCTTCGAAATCTGACCCTGATCCGCCACACCCGCCTGCTCCCCCACACGACGATTGGACACACCCGGGCGCGCGGCGATCGTTTCCAGCACACGCACCGTGCGATACGTCAAACGCATCGGGATGCCCGCCAACGGATCGCTCTGCACCGGCGCGCTCCTCCCCGCCTGGCTCCCCGCGGGTCCGGCCACCGCGGGCGGCGACACCGTGCGGGTCTGCTCACGCCGCGCCGTCGCGGGGCCCATGTAGGGCAGCACGATCATGCCCATCAAATCCCCCATCAAGTCCGTCAACGGCCGCCTGTCGTTGCGCAGCAGCCGCGAATACACCAATGCGAACCCCGCGCCCACCAACCCCTCGGCGGTCGAGGGCGGGCACTCCACCCCGCGCGGGTTCTCCTCCCGGCCCGCGTCGATCGCGCGCGCCAGGCCGCCGAGGATCTCTTCCCGACGCTCAAGCACGCTCTGCGAGCCGCGCAGCGCCTGCACCACACACACCCGCGCGAGCATCGGCTCGCGGTCGAAGAACGACAGGATCGCCCACAACCCGCCGCGCATCCGCTCCCGCCACGGCAGCCCCTCCAAGCCAGCCGCATCGATCTCAAGGCGGATGCTGTCCACGACGCCCTCAAGCGCCGCGATCAGACATTCCTCGCGGTTGCGAAACAGTTCATAGAACGTCCGCCGCGACACCCGCGCACGGCGCGTGATGTGTGCCACCGTCGCCCGTGTATACCCCAGCTCCTCGACCGTGCGGACCGCGGCGGCCAGCAGCCGCGAGCGCTGGATCTCCGCCACCTGGGGGTGCGGAATGCCCTCGCCGCCCACCGGCAGCTGCGGTGCGGTGCGAGCGGCCATCAGACCGTCCTCCAGCACTGGGCGAGGCCCGAAGGCCGAAGACGGCTAGACCCTAGAGAGCTTTGGTCCGGCCAAGAGAGAGAGAGAGAGAGAGAGATGCACCAGCCATGCTGTTGCATCTAGAAGCAACCCCCACCGGGGCCGCAACCACTCCCAACACGCCTGTCGAAACCGACCTCACGCGAACCACGTCTCCCTCATCCACTCGGTCCAGCCCTCTCCCAAAAAACAACATCCCTGCAAGCGCTTGACTCGATCCCAAGGACCAACCCAAACCAAACCTATTTCCACCGGCCCCCACACCGGGGAGGCCATGACAAGGGACACTATACACACAACACTGACCCAATTGCAACCCCCAACTGGAAACAGACAGTGCGAGCGAGGCCAACCAGCGCCGCGACCGCGGCGCGCGCGGCGGCTCAGCGCGCCTGGGGCGTGAGCGTCTTGGCCTGCCGCCGCTCGGCGCGCACGCGCGCGAGCACGCCCTTGCGCCCGTGTTCCTGCAGGCCCTGGTAGAGGCCGCGGATCTCCGCGAGAATGTCGTCGGCGACAGTCTGCTGCTGGTTGCGCGTGGGCTCCGCGACCTGCTCCCAGCGCAGCGCGTCGCCGTACTGCACCGTCACCTGCGGGAAGCGCAGGCGCTTCCAGTTGCGGATCTTCGAGGAGCCGTGGATGGCGATCGGCACGATGGGCGCGCCCGTTTCCAGGGCCAGGCGCCCGATCCCGCGCTTGGCCTCGGTTGCCATGTCGCCCGTGCGCGAGCGGCCGCCCTCGCAGTACATCGTGATCGCGCCGCCGCGCGCGAGGATCGCCTTGGCGGTGGTGAAGACCTCCTCGTCGCGTGCGCCGCGGCGCACGGGGAAGACGCCGCCGTGGGTGTAGACGAACTGCATCGGTCCTTTGAAGAGCTGCGACTTGGCCATGAAGCGCACCTTGCGGCGGATGTAGCAGCCCATCAGGAAGTGGTCCATGAAGGAGAAGTGGTTGGGCGCGAGGATGACGGGTCCGCTGCCGGGCACCTTGTCGGTGGAGATCGAACGCGTGCGCAGCAGGCTGTAGGCATAGAGCGAGGTGAGCAGGCGCGTGGCCTCATAGCACCAGTCCGGTTCGCGCGTGCGCGCTCGCTCGTGGAAGCGGTCGAAGTGCTCCTTGGGGCGCGGGTCGCTGTAGACCTGCTCGCGCATCGATGCCAGATCGTTCATCGCGGTGCTCCTACCTCCTCCTACCTCGGGGCGCCGGCAATGTTACGCGTTGCGGCGAGCGCGTCGTGCCATCCCGCCAGCAGCCCCGCGCGCTGCACCTCGCTCATGCGCGGCTCATAGCGCGCGCTCTCCCGCCAGGAGGCGTGCACGTCATCGAGGCTCCACAGGCCGATGCCGACCCCCGCGAGGTAGGCGGCACCGAGCGCGGTCGTCTCCGCTGTGCGCGGTAGCACCACGGGCACGCCGAGGATGTCGGCCTGGAACTGCATCAGCCAGGCGTTGGCGGTGGCGCCGCCGTCGGCGCGCAGCTCCCGCAACGGCTGCCCCGAGGCGCTCTGCATCGCATCGACCGCGTCGTGGCTCTGGTAGGCGATGGCCTCAAGCGCCGCGCGCGCCAGGTGCGCCCGCGTGCTGCCGCGTGTCAGGCCGACGATCGTGCCGCGCGCGTGCGGGTCCCAGTGGGGGGAGCCCAGACCCGTCAGCGCCGGAACGAAATACACGCCCTCGTTGGATGTGAGCGATGCCGCCAGCGCCTCGGTGTCTGCCGCCCGCTCGACGATCCGCAACCCATCGCGCAGCCACTGCACCCCAGCTCCAGTCACGAAGATCGAGGCCTCCAAGGCATACGCGGCCCCCTCCCCCTCCCCCATCCCCCACGCCACTGTGCTCACGAGCCCCCGTGCCGGCGCGGGCATGCGGGTGCCGGTGTTCAAGAGCAGGAACGAGCCGGTGCCGTAGGTGTTCTTGGCCATGCCCGCCCGCAGACAGGCCTGCCCGAACAGCGCGGCCTGCTGATCGCCCGCGATGCCGGCGAGCGGCGCGCTGTGGCCGTGCAGCATCTCGGGGCGGGTCTGTGCGAGCGAGCCCGCGCTGGGCACGATGCGTGGCAGAGCGCGCTCGGGGATACCGAACAGCTCCAGCAGCTGCGGATCCCATGCGCAGGAGGAGATATCGCAGAGCATCGTGCGCGAGGCGTTCGAGACGTCTGTCAAGTGCTCGCCCGTCAACTTGAAGGCCAGCCACGCGTCGATCGTGCCGAACACGGCGCTGCCGTTCTGTGCGCGCTCGCGCAGGCCCGGCACGTTCTCCAGCAGCCACTGGATCTTGGTGGCCGAGAAGTAGGGGTCGAGCACCAGCCCCGTGCGCTCGCGCACCAGCGCTTCGTGCCCGGCGGCGCGCAGCTGCGCACAGCGCGCGGCGGTGCGGCGGTCCTGCCAGACGATCGCCCTGTGCAGTGGCCGGCCGTCTGCGGGGTCCCAGGCGCAGACGGTCTCGCGCTGGTTGGCTATGCCCACGGCCGCGAGCGCGCCAGGGCGCACCCCTGCGTCCGCGAGCGCCTCGCCCGCGACGGCATGGGTCACCTGCCAGAGCTCTTCCATGTCGTGCTCGACCCAGCCCGGCTGGGGGAAGTGCTGGGTGAACTCCCGGTAAGCGCGTCCCCGCGGCTCAGCGCCTTCGTCGAAGACGATGCAGGTGCTGCCCGTCGTGCCCTGGTCGATCGCGAGGATCATCCTGCGGGCAAACTAGAGGACCGCACCCTCCTGTGTCGTGTCCGGCACGGGCGGCACCGGCGCGTGCGGTTGCTTCACCCCCGCGGCGTTGCGCTCGGGCTCCAGGTTGGGCAGGATGCGGTCCATCCAGCCCGGAAGCCACCAGTTCCAGTCGCCGAACACCCGCATCAGCGCCGGCACCAGCACGAGGCGGATCAGCGTCGCGTCGATCGCGATGCCCACGGCTACGGCGAACCCCAGCTGCTTGAGTTCGAGCAGATTCGCCGTGACGAAGCTGCCGAATACGGCGACCATGATCGCCGCGGCCGAGGCGATCGGGCGGGCCGTGTGCTCGAGGCCCACCGCGACCGAGTGGCGGTTATCGCCCGTGCGCTTCCATTCTTCCTGGATGCGCCGGATCAGGAACACCTCGTAGTCCATCGACAGGCCGTAGACGAGCGCAAACACGGTGATCGGCACGAAGCACTGGATGAAGCCGGTGCTGGTGAAGCCGAACAGGCTCTGCCCGTGGCCGCTCTGGAAGACCCAGATCACGATTCCCAGCATCGCGCCGGTGGCGAGCAGGTTCATGGCGATCGCCTTGATCGCCAGCAGCGGGCTGCGGAAGACGATCAGCAGGAAGATCAGCGAGGCGCCGAGGATCAGCGCCACGACGATCGGGAAGCGCACTTCCGTCTCGTGCGAGAGATCGACGAGCACCGCGGGCCCGCCGCCGACGAGCACGGTGGTGCCCCACTTGGCGTGCAGCTGCGGCTCGATTTCGCTGCGGATGTGCCCGATCAGCCGGCTGTTCGCGATGGAGTCCACGGGCACCGCTGTCACGACGTTCAGCAGCACCCCCGCGGAGCTGCGCTTTTCGCCCGAGCCCGCCACGCGCGGGTCGTGTTCGAGCGCTTCCGTCAATTCCTTGGCGGCCGCGACGTCGCTGGCGTTGGCGGAGTTGCTGCCGCTGTTGCCCACGCCGGCCGCACCATTGCCGTTGGTGGGAGCGCTGCTGGTCGCGGAGCCCCGGCCGCCGGTGATCGTGATGCGCAGGGGCGAGACGGCACCGGGTGCGAAGTAGTGGGCCAGCACCTGCTCGCCCCGGCCCGAGGGTGCTTCGGCGACGGCGAACACGCCGAGGTTCAGGCCGTAGTTCAGGCCCAGCGCGGGCAGGGTGGCGACGATCAGGATCGCCAGCGAGACGGTGATCGCCGCGATCGGATGGCGCATCACACTCAGCGCCCAGCGCCCCCAGCCGCCGGGACGGTCGGGGTCATAGGGGCGTGCTGTCGCCGGCTGCATGCGCTCGGGCATCGCCACCCGCTCGATCCTTGTGCCGAGCGCGCCCAGCAGCGCCGGCAGCAGCGTGAGCGCAGCGAGCAGCGTGCAGATCACGACCGCCACGACGCCGACGGTTATCTCGCGGAAGACGGCGGCCTTGATGATCAGCATCGCCGTGATCGCCAGCCCGCAGATCAGGCCCGAGAAGAGGATCGTGCGCCCCGCCGTGGCGACGGCGAGGCCGACGGCGTCGCTCACACGCTCGCGCTCATCGCCGTGGGGGTCGCGCCGCGCCATCTCCTCGCGGAAGCGGCTGACGATGATCAGCGCGTAGTCGATGCCGATCCCCACGCCGACCATCGCCACGATCGAGATCAGGAAGTTGTCGAAGTGCGAGAACTTGATCACGATCGCCAGCACGCCATAGGTGAGCAACAGGCCCGCGCCCGCCAGCATCAGCGGCACCACGGCCGCTACCAGCGAGCCGAGCGCGATCAGCAACATCAAGAGCGCCACCGGCACGCCGATCGCCTCTGCCCGCTCGACGTCGTCGGTCTGCACCTGCACCAGGTCCTTGCTCACCGGAGAGTAGCCCGTCAGCCACGCCTGCACGCCCGCGCCCGAGGTCTTGACGGCGTGCTGTACGGCTTCCTGCAGTCGCTGCGCGTTTTCAAAGCGCTGCTGAGAGGGCCCGGTGAGGGCCACCGCTGCCACCGCGGCGTGTTCGTCGGAGGAGATCTGCCCGACCGCTTCTTCGTTGAAGGGGCTCAGCACGCCCTTCACGCCGGGGTGGTGTTCGATCGTCTTCACGAGCGAGTTGATGAACTGGCTGTAGCCGCCTTCGGAGGCGGTGTGATGCTGCGAGCGGAAGACAAGCGCGTCGTCCTCGGTACCCACACCCGGGAAGCCCTTTTCCACGAGCTTTTCCACGCGCTGCGACTGCGAGCCCGCAACCAGGTAGTCGGGGGCGCCCAGCGCTTGGCGCAGTGAGGGGTAGAGCGCGGCTGAGCCGACCAGCAAGAGCACCCACAAGCCCAGCACCAGGCGCCGGTGGCGGACCATCGCCACGCCCCAGCGGTAGGCGGCCGAGGTCCTGTCGACGCTCGCGCCGGTGGCCGTGCCGCCAAGTCCGTCGGGGGCCGGGGGAAGGGACCCGTTGGCCTGAATGACTCCCGTCATCGCCGCCGTCCCAGGTAGACGCGCACGAAGTCCACGAGCTGGCGGGCACGGTGGGCGAAGCCAGCGGGCGTGCGGCCGGTAGCCCGGTGCTCCAGGTCGAGCTCGACCTCACGCACACGCCAGCCGTTACGCGCAGCATCGATCGTCATCGCCATCTCCATGCCATAGCCGCCGGCGAAGGGCAGCAGCGCGCTCAGCGTCCCCAAGCGCAGCGCCCGCTGTCCGGAGATGGGCGCCTGCAAGCGCAGGCCGCAGCGCCGGCGGATGGCCCAGCGCGCGAAGCCGACCGCAAAGCCAAGGCCGCCGCCCGCGCGACGCGCGAAGGCCGCTGTGACCAGATCGGCCTCGCCCTGCCGGATGGGAGGCAGCAACTGCGCGAGCTGCCCGGCGCAGGCCCCGAGATCGCCGTCGCAGAGCACTGCGATCGTGTCGCCGGGGGTTTGTAGACGCTCGAGCGCGCTGTGCGCCGCAAGCGTCGCCGCGCC
Organism: uncultured Solirubrobacterales bacterium; assembly: GCA_963821895.1. GTDB lineage: Bacteria > Actinomycetota > Thermoleophilia > Solirubrobacterales > Solirubrobacteraceae > Palsa-744. The sequence goes on along the minus strand of CAWGFQ010000009.1, from coordinate 197,199 downwards.
GCCCTTGCCCAGCGAGCGCTCGCTGCGCACCACCATGGCGCCGGCCGCTTGCGCGATCTGCGTGGTGGCGTCGTGCGAGCCGTCGTCGGCCACCCACACGGGCATGCCCGGGAAGGCGTCGCCCAGCGCTCGCAGCGTGGCGGGCAGGCGATCGGCCTCGTTGCGGGCGGTGACGAGGATGAATGTGTCGGTGCTCATGATCGGTCGGGTGCCATGGTTATTGTCCTCCCTGACAGTATGGGCGCCACGGCGGTGTTCCCAGTCGGTTCCACGATCCCTTCCAGGAGGAGGCTCCCAGGTGGCTGAGGTAGAGGCGCACATCACCGGCACGGTATGGAAGATCGAGTGTGCGGTGGGCGATGAGATCGAGGAGGGCGACACGGTGGCGATCCTGGAGTCGATGAAGATGGAGATGCCCGTCGAGGCCGAAGACGCCGGCACAGTCGTGGAGATTCGCTGTGAGGAGGGCCAGGCCGTGAATGAGGGCGACACGCTGGTCGTGCTCGAGTAGAACATGCTCAGTCGACCCCGAGGTTGGGCAGCAGACGCTCCAGCCACGCCGGCAGCCACCAATTCCAGTCGCCGAATAGCCGCATCAACGCCGGGGCGAGGACAAGCCTGATCAGCGTGGCGTCGAGCGCGATGGCCACGGCGAGCGCGAAGCCGATCTGCTTGAGTTCCAAGATGTTGGTGGTGAGGAAGCAGCCAAAGACCGCCACCATGATCGCCGCCGCCGCTGTGATGGTTCTCGCGGTGTGCTCCAGGCCGGCCGCGATGGCGAGCTTGTTGTCATGCGTCCTGTGCCATTCCTCCTGGATACGGCGAATCAGGAAGACCTCATAATCCATCGACAGCCCGAACAGCAGCGCGCACAGGGTTGTCGGCAACGAGGTCTGGATGAAGCCGGGGCTTGAGAAGTCGAACAGACCGTGGCCATGACCGTCCTGGAAGACCCACACGACCAGCCCCAAGGCGGCGCCCGTGGCAAGCAGGTTCAGCAGCACGGCCTTGATCGGCAGTACGACGCTGCGGAAGGCCAGCAGCAGGAACAGCAACGATGGCAGCAGGATCAGCGCCAGCAGCAGCGGGAACTTGGCGCGATATTCGCTCGATATGTCGAGGATCTGGGCCGTTGTGCCGCCCACAAGCACTTCCGGCCCGCCGTGCGCGCCGATCGGAGGCGCAAGGTCGCTGCGGATGTGGCGCACGAGCGCCTCGGCCGTGAGCGTATCGATCGGAACCGAACCCACCACCGCGAGCACCACACCCGCCTTCTCCTGGTGTTCAACGACCGCCGCGACGCGCGAGTCCTTTTCCAGCTCTTGCGTCAGCGACTGAACCGCCGCCGCCACCGAATCGCCGTGTCGCTGCCCCTCACGGGGTACCACGAGGACCTGCACGGCCCCCATGACACCGGGGGCGAACGCGTTTGTCAGCGCCCGCTGGCCCTGCCCCGAGGGGGTGCTGTCGATGCGCAGGACGCCCACGTTGATTCCGAAGCGCATGTGCAACACGGGCGCGGCGGCCAACAGCAGCAGTACCGCCACCAGCGCAGCGGCAGGGACCGGACGGCGCATTATCAAGAGCGCCCACCTCGCCCAACCCCCGGCGCCGCGGGTGGCGCCGGCCGGCCGCATGTGGGCGGGCCGCATGCGCGCGGGCAGCGCGCCCCGATCGACCCTGTGCCCCAGCAGCGCGAGCACCGCCGGGAGGAACGTCAGCGCGGCGGTGAGCATGCACACCACCACCACAATCGCGCCCACGGCGATCTCGTGCGCGGTCACCGAGTCCATCACGAACAGCGATGCCAGGGAGAGGGCCACGATCGCACCGGAGAACACGATCGTGCGGCCCGAGGTGGCGAGCGCCACGCCGACGGCATGGGCGACGTGCCCACGCTCGTCGCGCTCGGGCACGCTCGGACGGGCCAGCTCTTCACGGAAGCGGCTCACGATGAACAGCGAGTAATCGATCCCGATCCCCAGACCGATCATGGTCGTGATCGCCAGGAGCAGGCTGTCGAAGCGAAACAGGAGGGCCAGCGCGGCGAGCACGCCGTCAGCCAGCAGCAGCCCGGAGAACGCCAGCAGCAGCGGCAGCGTCGCCGCGACCAGCGCGCCCATCGCCAGCACCAGGACGATCATCGCCAGCGGCAGGCCGATCGACTCGGCCCGCTTGATGTCGGCCGCCTGGACTTCGCCGAGGTCCTTGGCGATCGGCGAGTAGCCGGTCAACCATGCCTTTACGCCGATGCGAGCAGCCATGCGAGCCACCAGGTTCTGCATCGAATCGACGCGATCGAAGCGCTGCTTGGGAGTCCCGTTCAGAACGACGACGGCGACGGCGGTGTGTTCTCCTTCCGCGATCTGGCCGACGGCTTCGGAGTTGTAGGGGCCCACGACCTTGCGGACGCCCGGCTGGCGAGCGAGCGCCTGGTCGACCGCTGCGATCATGCCCGCGTATCCGCGTTCGTTCGCCGTGAGGCGGCTGGAGTGGAACACCAGCACGTCGTCCTCCTTCCCCAGGTCGGGGAAGCGCCGTTCGAGGACTTCCGTCTCGCGCGCGGAGTCAGAGCCCTTGACCTGAAAGGAGGGAGGGCCAAGCGCGCTCTGCAGGCTCGGATAGGCAGCCGCACACAGGAAGAGCACGAGCAGACATGCCGCCAGCACGATGCGCCGGCGATGCGCGACGGTCACACCCCAGCGATAGAGCCTCGACTGCGCATGGGGGTCCGGCCCCACGGGCTGCTCGACAGCCGGAATATGCGCCTCTTCAGTCGTCGCCAAGCGATCACCCATCCTCAGTCTGTTGTTAATTGATCTGCGTGTGAACCTGCATGAACCTGTGTGCTGCAACCGCCGCGGGGGCAGAGAACCGCTAGCCTTTCGCGCCGATGCCTCCCAGCGCCCCGACACGCGAGCTGGCCGGCGGCAAGTTGCTCCTCGACGAACCGGCCGATGGCGTTGCGCGTTTGACGATCTCCAACCCGGCCAAGCGCAACGCGCTCGATCATCCGATCCTCGACGCGATCACCGCCACGCTGCCCGAGCTGAGCGCCTCGCCTGGCGCGGTTCGCTGCGTGGTGTTGACGGGCGCGCACGGCATGTTCTCGGCTGGCTATGACATCGGCGAGGTACCCGACATCAACGCCGGCGAGGCCGATGGGCAGTTCTTGAGCAGCAGCGAGCGGCTGGTTGCGCATCCGTTCACGGAGGCGATCGAAGCGCTCGAAGCATTCCCCTACCCGACCCTGGCCGCGCTCCCCGGCCATACCATCGGGGGCGGGCTGGAGCTGGCGCTGTCCTGCGACCTGCGCGTCGCCGCCGAGAGCATCAAGCTGGGCATGCCGCCCGCGAAGCTCGGCCTGGTCTATTCGCACACCGGCCTGCGCCGCTTCATCGACGCGATCGGCGCGGCGCGCACGCGCGAGCTGTTCCTGCTCGGCCGCTACATCGACGCCCCCACCGCACTGGCTTGGGGACTGGTCAACCGGCTTGCCCCCGACGTGGAGATGGAGGCACGTGCGTTGGAGCTGGCCGTGGAGCTGGCGGGCAACGCCCCGCTCGCGCAGGTCGGCAACAAGCGAGTGATCGCGGCGCTGCTGAAGGCCGAGGGCGAGCTGCCCGCTGAGGTGGAGCGGGAGCTGATCGAGCTGCGCCGCGCCTCGTTCGCCTCGCGGGACATGCGCGAGGGTATGCGCGCCTTCGCCGAGAAGCGCCCGCCGCGCTGGCTGGGTGAGTGAGATGCTCGCATGCACGGCCTCCGTCACGCCCCCGATACCTGCGGCAGGGCATCCAGGATCCAGTCCTCGATTGCACGAGCGGTCGAATCGCTGTGCTCTTCCATGATCGTGAAGTGGTTGCCGGGAACGTCGACGGTGACGTGGGCGAGGTCCCAACACGCTCCCCACTCCTTCGCTGTGGAAACGCCCGGCATCGGCTCGGTGGCCCGGAGCAGCAGGGTGGGCGCGGCGATGTCCGTCGATCGCCAATCCGCGAAAAGCCGCATATAGGCGCCCATCCCCGTCCAGCGGGCGTCGTCCACGCTCAGATACTGCCCGTCCCGCTCGAGCATCCCGTGCAGCAGTCCCGCCTGCATCGTTGTGAATGCCTCGCTCTGCGGCGAATAGCTGTCAACCAGTACGACCGCAACCGCCGCGTCGCCGATGTCCTCGAGTCGAGCGGCCACGGCGTGGGCAAGCATGCCGCCAGAGGAGTAGCCCACGAGCACGACAGGGGCGCCGGCGGCGCTGCGGCGCACGGCATCGAGCAGCGCCTCGATCGCAAGGCCAGCCGTCGCCGGCAGGCCCTCCCCTGCGGCGAAACCGGGGACGGGGAGCGCTGTCAGATCGCGAACGCCGGCGAAGGCCCTGGCGAATCTTGCGAACTGGTGGGGACCGGACATGGCGAGCAACGAAGGCAGGCAGATCAGGCGCGGATCGGACTGCCCGGTGGAGAGACGCACCGGCCTGGCCGCCAGCTCGGGGGCTGGTGGAGCGTCGAATGTCGCACGGAACGTGGATATGGCTGGAAGCAGCTCCAGGAACTCGACGACCATCCCGCGAGCATGGGCCTGTGCAAACAGCGCGCCGATCGTGCCCTGTGCGGCGTCGCCTGCCGATGCTGTGTCCGCGATCGAGCCACTGGCCACGCCAGACCGACTGTCGTCGTCGTGGGCATGGTCGGGACCGTGCTCGCGATCGGCGCCCGCCGAATCCAGCTGTGCGAGCAGATACCCGGCGAGCGCCACCGGGCTTGAATGATCGAACATCAGCGTGGCCGGCAACTGCAGCCCGGTCACGGCGCTCAGCCGGTTGCGCAGCTCCACGGCGGTGAGCGAGTCGAATCCGAGTTCGAGGAACTCCCGTTGCACGTCAACCCCGGCGGGCGTGCCGTGCCCCAGCACGATCGCCACCTCGGCGCGAATCGCATCGAGCACCAACTGCCCGCGCTCCTCTTCGGAGGCGCCGGCCAGACGCCGCCTCAACAACCCGCTGTCGGTGGTGCGCCGCGCCGGAGCACGCACCAGTCCGCGCAACAGCGCCGGCACGGCGCCGACCCTGGTCGCGGAGCGCAGCGCCGCTATGTTCATGCGCATCGGAAGCACCAGCGCCCGATCCTGTGCGCGCGCGACATCGAACAGTTCCAGACCCTCGCTGGAGAGGAGCGCTCCGATGCCTGAGCGCGCCATCCTTGTCAGGTCGGCATCGCGCAGCCCCGCTGTGATGCCACTGGGTTCGGCCCACCAACCCCAGGCCATCGAGATGCCGGGGAGCCCACGTGCCTGCCGATATGCCGCCAGCGCATCCAGGAAGGCATTGCCCGCAGCGTAGTTTCCCTGGCCGGCGCCGCCGAGCGTAGCGCTGGCAGAGGAGAAGAGGACGAAGGCGGCGAGGTCGAGATGCTCAGTCAACTCGTGCAGATGCCACGCCGCGTCGACCTTGGGAGCCAGCACGCGATCCACCTGTTCCGTTGTCAACGAGTCGATGACCCCGTCGTCGAGCACTCCTGCGGCGTGGACGACCGCGGTCAACGGATACCGCTCGGGCACCGACTCGAGCAGGCGCCCAAGCTGCTCGCGATCGGCCACATCGCACGCCGCCACCGCGACCTGCGCGCCGTGGGATTCCAGCTCCGCTCGCAGCTCGACGGCGCCGTCCGCCTCCAGACCGCGCCGGCTGGTCAACACCACGCTTCTCAGCCCATGCTCGACCACCAGATGCCGCGCCACGAGGCCGCCCAGACCGCCCGTGCCGCCCGTGATCAGCACCGTGCCGCGCGCCTCGATCGCGGCTGACAGCGTGAGTACGACCTTGCCGATGTGTTGCGCGCGGCTCATGAACCGGAAGGCCTCCGGCGCGCGACGCACATCCCAGGTGGTGATCGGCAGCGGCGCAAGGACACCTTGCTCGAACAGCTCCAGCAGCTTGCGAAGCATCTGCTGGATCCGCTCGAGACCGGCCTGCGAAAGGTCGAACGCCCGGTAGGCGACCCCGGGATGCTCGTCCGCCACCGCGTCCACGGGACGAATGTCGGTCTTACCCATCTCGATAAAGCGACCGCCCTCCCGGAGCAGGTCCAACGACGCATCCACGAACTCGCCGGCGAGGGAGTTGAGGACGATGTCCACACCCCGCTCGCCGCTGGCCTTCAGGAACCGCTCTCTGAACTCCAGCGTTCGCGACGACGCGATGTGTGCCGCATCGCACCCGAGGGCCTCCAGCGCCCCCCACTTCGAGGGGCTGGCGGTGGCGAACACCTCGACCCCCAGGTGCCGCGCGATCTGCACCGCGGCCATCCCGACACCGCCGGCCGCGGCGTGCACCAGCAGGCTCTCGCCCGGCTGCGCGCGCGCCAGATCGACCAACGCGTAGTAGGCCGTGAGGAAGACGGCTGGAACCGATGCGGCCTGCACAAACGACCAGCGCTCAGGCATCGGCACGACCATGTTCCGGTCGGCCACAGCGATCGGGCCGAACCCACCCGGCAACATGCCCATCACGCGATCGCCGGGTGCGAGATCGAGCACGCCAGGGCCAACCTCGATCACTTCCCCCGCACCCTCGCTGCCGATCGCCGCCTCGCCGGGATACACGCCCAGTGCGATCAGCACGTCGCGGAAGTTCACGCCCGCCGCGCGCACCGCGATACGCAGGGCTCCGGCCGGCAGCGCGTCATTCGGGGCGGGAGACTCGACGAGCGCGAGGTTCTCGATGGTTCCCTTGCCAAGCACGTCCAACCGCCACGCCGCGCCACCCGGCGGAGGCGCCAAGGCCCCATCCGCGCTCCCGACCCGCGCCAGGCGCGCGACCAACACGCTTCCCGCCCGCAACGCCAGCTGGGGCTCGTCGGCGGCGAGCGAGGCGGCGAGCGCGGCCCACGACTCCTCGTGCTCGTCGACGTCGAGGAGCACGAATCGCCCGGGGTGCTCGGATTGCGCCGAGCGCACCAGGCCCCACACCCCTGCGGCGGCCAGACCGGAGAGCAGCTCCGCGCCATGCACGGCGACTGCGTCGCTCGTCAACACCACCAGCCGCGATCCGGCAAGCCGCTCCTCCGCGAGCCAAGTTTGCAGCACCCCTAGAACGTTCTGCACGCCCACATGCGCGGCTGCCGCCACATCTCGCGGCGAGCCATCGGAGGAATGGCCCCGATCCGTCAGCCCTGTGCAGTCCAAGATCGCCACCGCGGGGATCGCGGCGCCGGCGTCGAGGGCCTGGATCAGGCCCTGCACGTCCGGGTACACATCGAGCTCCATCCCGACCTCACGCAACGAGCCCTCCGACAACGCATCCGCGGCCCCCAACAGCGCCGTGCGACCGGCGAGGATCGTGGCGGCCGCCACCGCCGAGGGCGTCGGCGCCTCAACCCACTCGACACGAAACAGCGACTCGTGTCGGCTGCCGCCGGCTCCGCCCAGTTGCGCAGCGGAGACCTCCCGCAGCACGAGCGAAGCCACCGAGGCGACGAGGCCGCCGGTCTCATCGACCACCACCAGCGAGACTGCGCCGGGGGCGCCACCGCCGACGGGGTCGGCGGGCGAGAGGCAGACTCGCAGAGAGCGGGCGCCGGTGGCGAACAGGCTGACGCCGCTCCAGGAGAACGGGAGGCGCACCCGGTGGGCTTCGTCGGCCGTCTCGCCCGCTTCGGCGTCCAGAAGAGGCGCCCCGATCGCGTGTAACGCCGCGTCCAGCAACGCGGGGTGTACGCCGAATCGTCTCGCCTCGGCCTCCAGACCCTCGGGCAGGGCGACCTCCGCGAACACCTGCTCGCCGAGCCGCCAGGCGGCGCGCAGGCCCTGAAACGTCGAGCCGTAATCGAGACCCAGCCCGGCCAGATGGTCATACAGATCGTCGACCTCCAGCGCCTGCGCACCCGCTGGCGGCCACGTCCCGCCGGCGAGGGCCACCGTCCCCGCATCCACAGCTGGGGAATCCTCCGCGCCGGCCCCGGCCGCCAGCAGCACACCACTGGCGTGTCGCGTCCACTGCGCCTCCTCGTCGCTCACGCCGCCATCCACCGCCGGCTCCGGACGCGAATAGATCGCCAGCGGTCGACCACCGGCACGGCTGGCGTCGAGGGGGCCGTTGGGAGCGCCGTTGGGAGCGACTTCGAGGGGGCCAAGTGAGACCTGGATCTGCACCGCGCCACGCTTCGGTAGCACCAGCGGGGCCTCCAGGGTCAACTCCCCCAAGCGCTCGCACTCGAGCTCGCCACCGGCGTGCAGAGCCAGCTCCACGAACGCGGTGCCCGGCAACAGCACGACGCCCATCACCGCGTGGTCGGCGAGCCACGGGTGGGTGGCCAACGAGATGCGGCCTGTGAACAGCCAACCCCCGTCCTCGGCCAGCGCCACGGCGGCGCCTAGAAGCGGATGGCTCGCCGCAGCCTGCCCCATTGAGGCGGCGTCCCCCACGTCTGTGGCCTGCGCCTGGAGCCAGTATCGCCGTCCCTGAAAGGCGTAGGTGGGCAGCGCGACACGCTTGGCGCCCGACCCGGCGAACACCTGTCCCCAAGCGACATCCGCGCCGTGCGCCCACACCTCGCCCACGGCGCTCAAGAGCGCTCGGGCCTCCGGGCGCTCGGCGCGCAACGCCGGCACCGCCACGACGGCGGCGTCGTCCTCGGCGCCCGCCAGGCAGTCCCGCGTCATTGCGCTGAGCACGCCATCGGGGCCCAGCTCCAGGAAGGTCCTCACCCTCTGGCCCGCAAGCCAACGCACTCCGTCCATGAAGCGCACCGTCTGCCGCACATGGCGCAGCCAGTATCCCGACGAGCACAGATCATCGGCCGCCACCGTCCCGCCGGTGACGTTGGAGACGATCGGGATCTGCGGCGCGGCAAATGACAAGCCGGCGGCAACCTCCGCGAACTCCTCGAGCATCGCATCCATAAGTGGCGAGTGAAACGCGTGAGATACCTGCAACTGCTTGGTCTTGCGTCCCCGTGCCCGCCACGTTGCGGCCAGATCCAGCACCGCCTGCTGCTCACCGGAGAGCACCACCGAGGCAGGGCCGTTGACGGCGGCAAGCGCGACGCGATCCTCCAATCCCACGAGGGTCGCGAGCACATCCCGCTCGGAGGCCTGCAGCGACACCATCGCACCCCCCGCCGGCAGAGCCCCCATCAAACTCCCGCGCGCGGCCACGAGCCGGCAGGCATCCTCCAGCGAGAACACCCCCGCCACGTGCGCGGCGGCCAGCTCGCCGATCGAATGGCCCAGCAGGAACATTGGCCGCACACCCCAGCTCTCGAGCAGCCTGAACAACGCCACCTCGAGTGCAAACAACCCGGCCTGGGCAAATCCGGTCCAGTTGAGCAGCTCGGCGTCGGCCGATGCCTCGGCTGCGAACAGCGCCTTGCGCAGCGGCTGCTCCATGTGGCTGTCCAAGCACTCACACGCCTCCTCGAAGGCCTGCGCGAACGTGGCAAAGACCGTGCACAGTTCACGGCCCATGCCCAAGCGCTGCGAGCCCTGTCCGGTGAACAGGAACGCGAGCCCCCCGGGCCTGACGACGCCCTCCACCAGGCTCGCGTCCGGCCTGCCATCGGCCAGGGCCGCCAGTCCGCCCAGCAGATCCTCGCGCGCATCGCCGAGCACAACCGCTCGATGCGCGAACGCGGAACGGGCCGTCAGCGATAGACCGACATCCAACGCACCGAGCCCGGCGTCGGCCTCGACATGCTGCGACAGCCGCATGGCCTGAGCGCGCAGCGCCTCGCTGCTTTTGCCCGCCAGCACCCATGGCACCGCACTGCCGGCGGGGACGACGGCAGCGATCGCCTCGCCCTCCCCAGCGACCACCGCACCCCCCTCAGCGACCACCGCACCCTCCCCAGCGACCACCGCACCCTCCCCGGCAACAACCCCAGCCTCCCCAGCGACCGCTTCAGTCGCCGATGCGACAGGAGCGCCTGGCGCTTCCTCGACGATCACGTGCGCGTTGGTGCCACTGAGGCCGAACGACGACACCCCCGCCCGCCGCGCCTCGCCGTTGCGCGACCAAGGTAGCGCGTCGCTCAAGAGCGATACCGCTCCGGCCGACCAGTCGACCTGCCGCGAGGGCTCATCGACGTGTAGCGTCTTAGGCAGCACGCCGTGGCGCATCGCCATCACCATCTTGATCACGCCGGCCACACCGGCCGCGGCCTGCGTGTGGCCGATGTTGGACTTGATCGACCCCAACCACAGCGGGCGCTCTGCCGGCCGATGCTGCCCGTAGGTGGCCAGCAGTGCCTGCGCCTCGATCGGGTCGCCGAGCATCGTGCCGGTGCCGTGCGCCTCGATGGCATCGACCTGCGTAGCTGCCAACCCGGCGCTGGCGAGCGCCTGGGCGATCACGCGCTGCTGGGATGGGCCGTTGGGTGCCGCCAACCCGTTGCTGGCGCCATCCTGGTTCACCGCGCTGCCCGTTACGACCGCGAGCACCTCGTGCCCGAGCCGCCGCGCGTCGGACAGCCGCTCCAGCAGCAGCACGCCGACGCCGTCGGAGAAGCCGGCACCGTCGGCGGCGTTTGCGAAGGACTTGCAGCGACCGTCGGGGGCGAGCCCCCGCTGCTGGGAAAACTCCACGAACACTCTGGGCGTGGACATGACCGTCACGCCGCCTGCAATCGCCAGCGAGCACTCCCCCGAACGCAGCGCCCTGCAGGCCAGGTGCAATGCCACCAGCGAGGAGGAGCACGCCGTGTCGACCGTCACCGCCGGCCCCTCCAGACCGAAGGTGTAGGCCACCCGGCCCGACACCACGCTGCCGGAGATACCCATGCCGACGAAGCCTTCGAGATCCTCGGGGATCGAGCGCAGTCCCGAGCCGTACGCCTGGTACATAACGCCGGCGAACACTCCCGTCCGACTGCCACGCAGCGAGTCCGGGGGGATCCCCGCGTGCTCCAACCCCTCCCAGACGACCTCCAGCAGCAACCGCTGCTGGGGATCCATCGCCACGGCCTCACGCGGGCTGATCCCGAAGAACCCGGCATCGAACTCGGTCGCGTCGTAGACGAACCCGCCCTCGTTAGCGTAGCTCCTGCCGGGGTGCCCCGGCTCGGGGTCATACAACCCCTCCGGATCCCATCCGCGATCGGTGGGAAACGCGGAGATCGCGTCGGCGCCCGCGGCTACCAACTGCCACAGGTCCTCGGCGCAGCGCACGCCACCGGGATAGCGGCAGCCGATGCCCACGATCGCGATCGGCTCGTTTGCCCGTTCCTCCACCTCGCGCAGACGCCGGCGCGTGTCGTGCAGATCGACCGTGACCCGCTTCAGATAGTCGAGGATCTTCTCGTCATCCGCCATGGCGACCCCCGCTCGTCGTGCGCTGAAAGCTTTCCGCCGAATGCATTCAGGACCCCAGCTCGCGGTCGATGAAGTCGAATATCTCGTCGGCGCTTGCGGAGCGCACCTGCTCGGCGACGGTAACGCCGTTGTCGGCTCGTGGAACGTCGCCCAGCTCCGAAATGAAGGCCTGGAGGCGCCTGGCGACCGTGGTGCGCTGTATGTCGTCCGAGGCCATCGAGGCGAGTGTCAACGACAGCCGATCGAGCTCCGCATCGAGCGCGGAGGCGTCTGCGTGGCCGTTCTGAGCGACGCAGTCGAGCAGATGCCCGGCCACTGCAGTGGGAGTGGGGTGGTCGAAGACGAGCGTGCTGGGCAGGTGCAGTCCCGTGGCAACGCTCAGGCGGTTGCGCAATTCGACGGCCGCCAGCGAGTCGAACCCGAGATCCTTGAAGGCTCGCCGCTCGTCAACCGCCTCCGCCGAGGCGTGTCCCAGCACGGCCGCCGCCTCCGTGCGCACCAGGTCCATCGTCACTTGCAGGCGCTCGTCCTCGGGCACCTCCGCCAGGCGCCGCGCCAGGGATTCGGCGACAACAGCGCTTGCGCGCGATGCGGGCGTGCGCACCAGACCGCGCAGTGGCGCAGGCAGGCTACCGGCGTGCGCCAGAGCGCGCAGAACAGCCACGTCCAGCTGGATCGCGACCAGCTGAGCGTGCCCGCTCGCCTGCGCCGCGTCGAACAGCTCGAGGCCCTGGGCGGAGGCAAGAGGCGCGACGCCCATGCGCGCAAACCGCGCCGCGCCGTCCGTCTCATCCTCCTCGTCAGCCCACGGCCCCCAGGCGACCGCGACGGCCGGCAGACCCTGCGCGCGGCGGTGACAGGCCAGCGCGTCCAGGAAGGTGTTGGCGGCGGCGTAGTGGCTCTGGCCCGGGTTGCCCAATGTGCCCGAGGCCGAGGAAAACAGCACGAACGCCGACAGATCGAGCTCGCGCGTCAGCTCGTGCAGATGCCACGCGGCATCGACCTTGGCGGCGAGGACGCGTTCGACGCGCTCGGGCGTCAGCGCCTCCAGCACGCCGTCGTCGAGCACGACCGCGGCATGCACGACAGCGGTGAGAGGAAGCTCCGCGGGCACCGACTGCAGCAGGCGCTCCAGCTGAGCGCGATCGGTGGCGTCACAGGAGGCGATCTCCACGCGCGCATCCAGAGCTTCCAGGTCCGCCTGCAGCTCGACGGCGCCCTCAGCCTCGCGCCCGCGGCGGCTGGCCAGCAGCAGACTGCGCACCCCGTGCACCTCGACCAGATGGCGAGCCAGCAGCCTGCCCAGAACACCCGTGCCGCCAAGAATCAGCACCGTGCCGCCTGGCTGAAACGCCGGCGGACGATCGTCGGCCGCATCCCTCGGGAGCGCACCCGCGGGTGCCAGTCGCGGCGCGAATACGCGCCCTCCGCGCACGGCCAGCTGTGGCTCCTCCGCGGCCAGCGCCGTGCCCAGGGCGCGCAGCGAGGCGGCATGCTCGTCGATGTCGAGGAGCACGAAGCGCCCCGGATGCTCGGCCTGCCCAGAGCGCAGGAGGCCCCACAGCGCCGCCGCAACCAGATCCGGCGCGCCCTCTTCGGAGTCCACCGACATGGCATGACGGGTGGCGAGCACAAGCCGCGAGCCCGCGAAGCGCTCGTCGGCCAGCCACGCCCGCGCCAGCGCCAGCATCCGCAGCGCGCCGCCACGCACGGCACCCGGGAGCTCGGCGAAGTCCGAGCCTCGAGCGAAGACCGGCGAGTCCACCACACCGGAGTCCGCGCAGTCCCCGGCGATTTCGAGTCCGCGATGCAGGCAACCCACGAGCACCGCGGCGGGGACCGGAGCACCATCCTCGATGGCCTGCGCCAGCGATGCCAGGTCGGCATGGGCCTGCGCCTGCACCCCCGCCGCCTCGATCTCCGCCTCCAGACCCGCGCCGTCTGCGCCACCGGCCCCCAGCACGGCCAATCCGCCGGCGGCGAGGACCTCCCCCGTTGGGGTAACCGGAGCCCAGTTCATCTGCAGCAGCGAGCGGCTGTGCCCGGCGTTGGAAAGCTGCTCGGGGGAGATCGCCCGGAGCACCACCGCATCCACCGATATGACGGGCGCACCGTCCTCGTCGGCCGCGACCAGCGCTATCGCGTCGGCCCCCTCCTGCCCAACTCGCACACGCAGGCGGGAGGCGCCGGCCGAACGCAGACGCACGCCGTTCCACGAGAACGGGAGCAGCATGCGGCCCGCACCACCGCCGTCGCGCTCCTCCCCCAGCAAGCTCGCCCCCGCGGCCTGCAGCGCCGCGTCGAGCAGCGCGGGATGGATCGCAAACCGCCCGGCCCCGGCCTGTTGGTCATCGGGCAGGACGACTTCAGCGAACACCTCCCCCTCCCCGCGCCACACCGAGCGCAACCCCTGAAACACCGGACCGTAGTCATAGCCGCGTTCGGCCAAGCGGCCATACAGCTCCGCCACGCTCACCTGCTCGGCTCCCGCCGGAGGCCAGGCCCCGGCAACGCCGGCTCCCCGCGCATGGTCGCTGTGCTCGTCCACGCCGTCCCCACCGGAGCCGAGCGCTCCGCTGGCGTGGGAGATCCACGCCCGCTCCTCCAGCAGGCCGTCCTGCGAACCAGACTCCTGACGCGAGTGGATGCTCACGAGTCGAGCGCCGGCCGCGTCGGGCGCTCCCACCGAGAGCTGGATCTGCACCCCGCCCCGCTCGGGCAGCACCAACGGCGCGTGCAGGGTCAGCTCGTCTATGCGATCGCAGCCGACCTCGGCGCCGGCACGCAGGGTCAGCTCGACGAACGCCGCGCCGGGCAGCAGCACCACGCCGGTGGCGGCATGATCGGCGAGCCACGGATGCGTCTCCAGCGAGAGGCGCCCGGTGAACACCCAGCCCTCGCCATCGGCCAGCGCGACCGCCGAGCCCAGCAGCGGATGATCGGTCGCGGCCTGGCCGATCGCGGCGGCGTTGCCGCCGGCAGGGGCGGTGGACGTAAGCCAGTAGCGCTCGCGCTGGAAGGCATAGGTCGGCAAGGCGATGCGCTTCGCGGCGGACCCCGCGAAAACCTTGCTCCAGTCCACGTGCACCCCGCGCACCCACGCCTCGCCGAGCGAGCGCAGAAAACGCTCCAAACCACCCTGCTCGCGACGCAGGGAGCCGACGATCAGGACGTCGGCCAGCTCCGCCACGCCCGGCCCAGCAGCGGGCCGCTCGCCGTTTGAACTCGCGCCGGCCATACCGCCGAGCGCATCCTCGGCCGTCTCCTGCGCACCCCACGTCAACACCGGGTGCGCGCTGACCTCGACGAAGGCGCGGTAGCCCCGGGCGAGGAGGGCCCGCACAACCCCTTCAAACAATACGGGCTCGCGCATGTTGCGATACCAGTACTGGGCATCCAGCTCTGCGGTATCGACCAGGCCGCCGGTCACCGTCGAAAAGAACGGCACATCGCCCGAGCAGACGGCCACGGAACCCAGCATCTGCATCAGCTCCTCACGCAGCTGCTCGGCCTGAGCGGAGTGCGTGGCCACGGTGCCCGGCACCAGGCGCGTCCTCACACCCTCGGCCTCAAGCGCAGCCAGCAGCTCCTGCAGCGCCTGCGGATCGCCCGCTACCCCGACTGACCTCGGCCCGTTCATGGCGGAGATCGTGATGCGCCCCTCCCAGCGCTCAAGTCGCCGGCTCAGATCCTCCACGCCGAGCGCAATCGAGGCGATCGCGCCCTGGTCGACCAGCCTCGTCAGGAGCCGGCTGCGCAGAGCCACCAGCCGTGCCGCCTCCCCCAGCGAGAGTCCGCCCGCCACGTGCGCCGCGGCGATCTCACCCTGGGAGTGTCCGACGACAGCGCTCGGCTGAACACCGCAGGCGCGCCACAGCTCGGCCAGCGACACCATCACCGCGAACAGCGCCGGCTGCACCACGTCGATCCGCTCGAAACCGGGCTGACCCTCATGCCCCCGCAGCACACCCTCAAGCGACCAGTCCACCCATGGCGCCAGAGCCTCGCCGCACAGCCGCATGCGCTCGGCGAACAGCGGCGAAGAGGCGAGCAGCTCAAGCGCCATCCCCCGCCATTGCGAGCCCTGACCCGGGAACAGGAACACGACGTCGTGCTTGCTCGCTCCGGCGCCACCCGCGATGACGTTCGCAGCCGACTCGCCCCCGGCCAGAGCGCCCAAACCGGCGAGCAGCTCATCGCGGTCAGCGCCGAGAACGAGCGCCCTGCGCTCGAACTCTGAGCGCCCGCCCAGCGAGAGACCGACGTCGCGGCTCGTCAGTCCGGGGCGAGCGTTCACGTATCCACGCAGGCGCTCCGCCTGCGCCCGCAGGCCGCTTGCATCGAAACCCGACACGGGCCAAGGCACCGTTTCGCCCTGCGCGTGAGCGAATGCGACAACGGCCCCGCCGGCAACACCGCCCACGGCGCGAGCTGACGCGAAGACGTCTCCAGCGGCAGCCTCACCGTCGACGGTCGCGCCCGGGCCGCCACCATCCTCCCGATCCGGATCTGCCGCGGGCCCCGCCTCGCTGTTAGCCGGGGGCTCCTCCAGGACTACATGCGCATTGGTGCCGCTCACCCCGAACGAGGAGACTCCGGCGCGCCGCGGGTGCCCGTTGCTAGACCACGGCAGCGCCTGCGTGAGCAGCGACACAGCGCCCGCCGACCAATCCACCTGCCGGGAGGGCTCGTCCACGTGCAGCGTCCGCGGCAGCAAGCCGTGGCGCATCGCCATCACCATCTTGATCGTCCCGGCCATGCCCGCGGCGGCCTGCGTGTGACCGATGTTGGACTTGATCGACCCCAGCCGCAGTGGCCGCTCGGGCGGGCGGCCCTGGCCGTAGGTGGCCAGCAGCGCCTGCGCCTCGATCGGGTCGCCCAGCGGGGTGCCCGTGCCGTGCGCCTCGACCACGTCGACATCCGTCGCCAACAGGCCGGCGTTGGCCAGCGCCTGCGCGATGACGCGCTCCTGGGAAGGGCCGTTGGGAGCAGACAGGCCATTGCTGGCCCCGTCCTGGTTGACGGCGCTGCCGCGCACCACCGCCAGCACCTCGTGACCCAGACGGCGGGCGTCGGAGAGCCGCTCTACCGCCACCAAACCCACCCCCTCGGAGAAGTTCGTGCCGTTGGCGCTCTGCGCAAAGGGCCTGCAGCGGCCGTCGCTCGCGAGCCCCCGCTGGCGGCTGAGCGACACGAAGGGCGCGAGCGTGGACATGACCGTCACGCCGCCGGCCAGCGCCAGCGAGCACTCGCCCGCACGCAGCGCCTGACAGGCCAGGTGCAGGGCCACCAACGAGGAGGAGCACGCGGTGTCGACCGTCACGGCCGGGCCCTCCAGCCCGAAGCTGTAGGCGAGGAGGCCAGACATGATGCTGCCGGTCCCGCCCGTGGCCAGATAGCCCTCCAGCTCCTCAGGCACCGGGGCCGGCCCAATGCCGTAGTCGTGGTACATGGCACCCACGAACACGCCGGCCGGGCTGCCCCGCAACGAGCGCGCATCGATGCCGGCATCCTCGAACGCCTCCCACGCCACTTCCAGCAGCAGTCGCTGCTGGGGATCTGCCGCCAGCGCCGCGCGCGGGCTCATCCCGAAGAACCCGGCATCGAACTCGGCCGCGTCGTGCAGGAACCCGCCTCCGCGCACATAGAAGGTCCCAGGGTGGTCGGGGTCGGGGTGATAGAGACCCTCCAGATCCCAGCCGCGGTCGCTCGGCATATCCGAGACCGCATCCCTGTCCGCCGCCACCAACTCCCACAGCTCCTGCGGCGAGCGCACACCGCCCGGGTAGCGACAGCTCATGCCCACGATCGCGATCGGCTCCTCGTTCGCACGTACCCCCACCGCCATCGCGCTCGCGCGCCGAACGCCGGCAAGCTCGTTCAGGAGATGCTCGGCGACCGCCGTCGGCGTGGGGTGATCGAACACGAGGGTCGCCGGCAGCTGCAGCCCGCTGAGGGCAACCAGCCTGTTGCGCAGTTCCACCGCGGCTAGCGAGTCGAACCCGAGCTCCCTGAATGCGCGCTCACCGTCCAACGCCGCCGAAGAGTCGTGCCCCAGCACGGCAGCCGTCTCGCCGAGCACGAGCAGGAGCAGCTCGCGCCGGCGTTCGGCCTCGGGCAGCTCGGCCAGGCGCCGTGCAAACGCTCCCCCGGCGCCCGCACGCGCGCGGCGTGTGGGCACGCGCACCAGTCCGCGCAGCAGCGCCGGCACGAAACCGGCCCGGGCGTTGGCGCCCAGCTTGGCCATATCCAGACCAACCGGGACCACCAGCGCACGGTCGAGCACGTTTGTAAGGTCGAACAGCTCAAGACCCTCCTCGATCGACAGCGCGGTGACGCCCAGGCGCGCCATCCGTTTCAGATCGCCTGCCCCCAGGCCACCCGTCATCTCGCCCACCGTTGCGCTGTCAGCGCCCTCCCACAGCCCCCACGCCAACGAGACGCCCGGCAGATCACGCGCACGCCGGTGCGCCGCCAGCGCGTCCAGGAACGCATTGGCCGCGGCGTAGTTGGCCTGGCCGGGACTGCCGAGCGTGCCGGCGGCGGCCGAGAACAGCACGAACGCAGACAGCTTCAGATCGACGGTCAGCTCGTGCAGGTGCCACGCCGCGTCCACCTTCGGCGCGAGCACACGATCGAGCTGCTGCCCCGTCAACCTTGCGACGGTGCCGTCGTCGAGCACCGCCGCGGCGTGCACAACCGCGCCCAGCGGGTGCTCCTCCGGCACCGTTGCCAGCAGATCTTCGAGCTGCTCCCTGTCACTCGCGTCGCAGGCCGCGATCCGCACCTGCGCACCCAGCGACTCCAGCTCGGCCCGCAGCTCCGGGGCGCCCGGGGCATCCGGCCCGCGGCGGCTGGCCAGCAGCAGGCTTGACACAGCGTGCTCGGCCACAAGATGCTTAGCGATGAGACCGCCCAGTCCGCCGGTGCCGCCGGTTATCAGCACCGTGCCGTGCTCGTCGAACGGTACGATCGATGCCTCGCGCTGAGCCTCAGCTGGCGCCTCGATGCGGACCAGTCGCGGCGCCGATACGCCGCCTTGGCGCACCGCCAGCTGCGGCTCGTCACAGCCCAGGGCCATTGCCAGCATGCGCCACGAGGCCTCCTCGCCGTCCACGTCGACCAGCACGAGTCGATTGGGGTTCTCAGCCTGCGCGGAGCGCACCAGCCCCCACACCGGGGCGTCGGCTAGACCCGGCGTGTCCTCCTGCGAGTCGACGGCCACAGCGCCGCGCGTCACCAACGCCATCCGCGCACCGGAGAAGCGCTCGTCGGCGAGCCATCCCTGCACCAGCTCCAGCACCCGGCCGACCTCCGCCCGCGCAATCGCCGCCAACCCCTCACCGCCGGCGCCGCCCTGCGCGAGTGCGCACTCCACGAGCACTATCTCGGGCACAGCGCCACCCCGTTCCACAGCCTCGCCCAGCAACTCCAGGTCGCCGTGGACATCGGCTTCGATCCCCAGCTCCGCGAGCACTCCCGCGAGCCCCGCCTCCGGCGCGCCCAGCACCGCCCAACCGCCCTCGGCGGCGCGCGATTTCGGCGGCGCCCCGACGGCTATCCAGTCGACGCCGAACAGACTCCGCCGGCTGCCCGCGTGCGCCTCGCCCAGGCGCTCAATGTCCACCGGTCGCGAAGCGAGCGAGCGCACGGAGGCGACCGGCGTGCCGTCCTCGTCGGCGAGCACCAGCGAGACCGCGGTGTTCTCCAGTTCGGTCAAGCAGACACGCACACGGGAGGCCCCCGTGGCGTGCAACTCCACGCCGCTCCAGGAGAACGGCAAGCGGGCCTGGCCCTGAGCTTGACCCTGCCGCTCCGCTCTCGCCTCGTCCGCCCGCTCGCCCCCAGCCCCGTCGCTGCCGGCGAATACCACGTGCAGAGCAGCGTCGAGCAGCGCGGGGTGCAGTTCGTAGCCGGCCGCACCTGCTTGCAGATCCTCGGGCAGTACGACATCGGCGAACAGCTCCTTGCCGCGCCGCCACACAGCCGTGAGCCCCTGGAACGCCGGTCCGTAGTCATAGCCCTGGTCCGCCAGGCGCTCATACAAACCATCTATCTCCACCGCCGTGGCACCCTCTGGCGGCCAGATCCCATCGGCGAGCAGCGCCGCCTGCTCGCTCGCCACGCCCTCACCCACTGCGAGCAGGCCCGAGGCGTGGCAGGTCCACGCCAGCCCTTCCCCGGCAAGCGCGCTCTCTCCCGACTCGTCCTCCGCGCGCGAGTAAACAGCGACCGCTCGCCGCCCGAGCTCGTCTGGCTCGCCCACCGACAGCTGCAACTGCACAGCGTCCTGCTCCGCGAGCATCAGCGGCGCCTGCAGCGTGAGCTCCGCCAACTGCTCGCACCCAACCTCACGACCCGCGCGCAGGGCCAGCTCGACAAACGCCGTGCCGGGCAGCAACACCGTGCCCAGCACCGCGTGGTCGGCAAGCCACGGGTGGCTCTGCAGCGAGATGCGACCAGCGAACAGGCGGCCCTCGCCCTCCGCCGGTGCGAGTACCGCACCCAGCAGCGGGTGTTCAGCACGACCGAGCCCAGCCACAGCCACATCCCCCATGCCGGCGCCACCTCCCGCGAGCCAGTAGCGCTCGCGCTGGAAAGCGTACGTGGGCAGCCCCACGCGCCTCGCGTCGGACCCGCTGAACACACGACCCCAATCCACCTCCACACCACGCACCCACACTTCACCCAGCGAGAGCAAGAAACGCTCCAAGCCACCCTCATCGCGGCGCAGGGAGCCAGCGACTAGCACACCACCCGGCCCAGCCAGGACCTCATCCACCGTTTCCTGCACCCCGAGGGTCAACACCGGGTGCGGACTGACCTCTATGAACGCCCGATAGCCCTCCCCCAGCAACGACCGCATTGCCTGCTCCAGGCGCACCGTCTCGCGCAGATTCCGATACCAGTACTCACCATCCAACGAAGCGGTATCGACCAACCCACCCGTGACCGTCGAGAAGAACGGCACGTCGCCAGACACCGGCGCGATCCCCGCGCACCCCTCCAAAAGCTCTCCCCGAATCTCCTCGATCTGCGCCGAATGTGACGCGTAACCCACAGGTATCTCCCGCGCCCGCACACCCCCCTCAACCAGTTCACCCAACAACCCATCGAGCGCCTCGCGCTCACCCGAGACCACCACCGAGGAAGGCCCGTTGACCGCTGCCACCGACACCCTGCCCTCCCACCGCTCAAGCCACCCCAGCACCTCGTTCTCAGGCAACGCAGCGGACACCATCCCACCCCTGCCCATCAACCCCACCAACGCCCTGCTGCGCATCGCCACAAGCCTCGCCGCATCCTCCAGCGACAGGCCGCCCGCCACGTGCGCTGCCGCGATCTCACCTTGGGAATGACCCACCACCACACTCGGCCGCACACCACACGCCCGCCACAACCCCGCCAGCGCCACCATCACCGCGAACAGCAAGGGCTGCACCACATCCACCCGCTCCAACCCCGGCGCACCCTCCACCCCACGCAACACATCCTCCACCGGCCAATCCACAAACTCCTCAAGCGCCCCGGCACACGCACGCAACCCCTCCGCGAATACCGGGGAGCAATCCAGCAACCCCGCGGCCATCCCCCGCCACTGCGAACCCTGACCGGGGAACAAAAACACAACCCCACGACCACCACCACCGGCCAACCCCTTCCCCTCCACAACACTCCCCACCGACACACCACCCACCAAGGCACCCAAACCACTCAGCAGACCCGCACGACCATCGCCGACCACGACCGCCCGATCCTCGAACGCCGCCCGACCGACAGCCGCCGAAAACGCCACATCGGCCACACCCGCATCGGGATCGCCCTCCACAAAATCCAGCAGCCGCGCGGCCTGTCCCCGCAAACCACCCACACCACGACCCGACACCACCAACGGCACCACACCACCCGGGCCCAAGATCGCGCCACCCGCACCCGCGGCGGCAGCAAGCGCCGGCTCCTCGCCGGTCGCTGCGGGCCCCTGCTCGAGGATCACGTGCACGTTGGTGCCGCCGAGGCCGAAGGAGGACACCCCCGCGCGGCGCGGCTCTCCGTTACGCGACCACGGCACGGACTCCGTCAACAGCGACACCCCACCATCCGACCAATCGACCTGCCGCGAGGGCTCATCCACGTGCAACGTCCGCGGCAACTCGCCATGGCGCATCGCCATCACCATCTTGATCACACCCGCCACACCAGCCGCCGCCTGCGTGTGACCGACATTCGACTTCAACGACCCAAGCCACAACGGTCGCTCGGCCGGACGACCCCGCCCGTATGTCGCCTGCAACGCCTGCACCTCGATCGGGTCGCCCAGAGTGGTGCCCGTGCCGTGCCCCTCGACCACATCCACCTGCCCCGCCAACAGCCCAGCGTTGGCGAGCGCCTGCAAAATCACCCGCTGCTGGGAAGGGCCGTTCGGCGCCGTCAGCCCGTTGCTCGCGCCGTCCTGGTTGACGGCGCTGCCCCGCACCACCGCCAGCACCTCGTGCCCCAGCCGTTGCGCATCGGACAGGCGCTCGACCGCCACCACGCCCACACCCTCGGAAAACCCGGTCCCGTCGGCGCCGTCCGCAAAGGATTTGCACCTGCCATCCGGCGCCAGTCCGCTCTGGCGGCCGAACTCCAGGAACAGCCCCGGCTCGGCGATGACCGCCACGCCACTCGCCAGCGCGAGCGAGCATTCCCCCGCGCGCAGCGCCTGGCAGGCAAGGTGCAAGGCCACCAGCGAGGCCGAGCATCCAGTGTCGACCGTCATCGCTGGACCCTCCAGGCCGAGGACATACGCGATGCGCCCGGAGAGGACGCTCCCCGCACCGCCCGTGGCGCGATAGCCAACCAGCTCCCGCGAGGTGGAGAGCAGGCTGTCGCCGTATTCCTGGGCGCTGGCCCCTACGAACACGCCGGTATAGCTGCCGTGCAGCGAGAGCGGGTCGATGCCGGCGTCCTCGAGCGCCTCCCACGAGGCTTCCAGCAACAGACGCTGCTGAGGATCCATCGCCAACGCCTCGCGCGGGCCGATGCCGAAGAACCCCGCGTCGAACTCTCCCACGTCGTAGAGGAAGCCCCCTTCCAAGGAGGCGCCCGTGCCCGGGTGCTCGCCATCGGCGGCGTGCAGCCGCCGCAGGTCCCAGCCTCGATCCGTGGGGAATCCAGAGATCGAGTCCCCGCCGGCCGCGACCAGCTCCCACAGTTCCCGCGGCGAGCTCACACCCCCCGGGTAACGACAGCTCATGCCCACGATCGCAATCGGCTCGTCCACGGATGTCGCAGCGACCGACGTTGGCGCCCGGACCTCGACACCCGCACCCGCGACCGCACTGAGCAGATGGCGGGTCAGCGCGATGGGCGTGGGATGGTCGTATACGACCGTCGCCGGCAGGGGCAGCCCGCTGGCCGCGCTCAAGCGACCGCGCAACTTCACCGCCGCAAGCGAGTCGAGCCCAAGCTCCTTGAACGGACGCTCCGCCGGTACTTCCTCGGGCGATGCGTGGCCCAGTACGGCGGCGGCATGGCTGAGGACGAGCTGCAGGACCTCGTACTCCCACTCGCTTTTGGGCAGCTCGCTCAGCCGTTGGCTCAGCGCTCCACCCGCGCCCATCCCATCCACACCGGCGCCATCGATGCCAACCCCATCCACACCGGCCCCTGCCCGCAGCGCTCGCTGCACCTCGCCCAGATCGTCGAGCAGCGGACGCCGGCGGGCCGAAGCGAAGATCGGTGCGTAGCGCTCCCAGTCGAAGTCCGCCACCGTCAAGCAGGTCTCATCGCGATCGAGGGCCTGCTCCAACGCGGCGAGCGCCAATTGCGGCGACATCTCGCGCAAGCCGTGACGACGCAGCAGCTCGCCGGCCCCATAGGCCATTCCCTCTCCAGCCCACGGTCCCCACGCCACCGCGGTCGCAACCAATCCCTCCCCCCGTCGATGCTGCGCCAGGGCATCCAGGAAGGCGTTGCCGGCCGCATACGCGCCCTGATGACCGGCGCCAGTCGTCCCTGCCGTCGAGGAGAAGAGCACGAACGCCGACAGATCGAGCGCCCGCGTCAGCTCGTGCAGATGCCACGCGGCGCCCGCCTTGCCGCCCAACACCCGCTCAAGGCTCTCCTGCGAGAGCGAGTCCAGCGGCTCGTTCTCCGCCACTCCGGCCGCGTGGAACACCCCGGACAGCGGGCAATCCAGCGGGATCGAGTCCAACAGCTCCCGTAGCTGTGAGGCATCGGAGACATCCGCCGCTGCCACCGTCACCCGGGCGCCGAGCTTCACAAGTTCGTCGCGCAGCTCAGTCGCACCCGGCGCATCGAGTCCCCGGCGGCCGGCCAGCAGCAGATGCTCCGCGCCACTGCCCGCCAGCCAGCGCGCAACGTGGCTCCCCAACGCGCCCGTGCCGCCCGTGACGAGCACCGTGCCACCGCCAGGTCTCCACGTCGCGTCCGCGGAGCGCCGCCGGGGCAACGGAGCACGCACGAGCCGCCTTGCGAACACGCCACCGTCGCGCACCGCCACCTGATCCTCCTGGTCGCGACCGCCGAGCACATCGCGCAGCCGTGCGCACGCCGCCTCATCGATTTCGGCCGGCAAGTCGAGCAGCCCACCCCAGCGCCCGGGCTGCTCCAGTCCCAGCACGCGCCCCAACCCCCAGAGCATCCCCTGCGCGGGTCTTTTGAGGGGCTCGGCGGCTCCCACCGAGACGGCGCCGCGCGTGGCGATCCACAGCCGCCCGCCGATGCCTGCATCCTCAAGCGCCTGCATCAGCGTCAGCGATCCAGCCAGGCTTCGCGGGACGTTCGGCCGGGCTGGGAGACTGTCCGTGTCCGGCCAGGCCGGAGGATGGCTCTCCTCCAGAGCCAGCAAAGACAACACGCCATCCACGGCCAGCCCTTCCTCCTCATCGCCCTGGGAGCGCTCGTCCGCGCCCAGGGGACACTCATCGGCGCCCGGGGAGCGCTCCTCCACGAGCAGCTCACGCAGCTGCCGGGCAAGTACGCCGCGCTCCGCGGCAACCGGGTCCAACTCGCATGTAACCACGCGCGCACCGCCATCGCTCAACTCCCGCACCAGGCCCGAGGTCTGCTCATCCTCGGCCCAGCCCAGCGCAACCACGATCAGCCACACACCCGTCATGGATGCCCCGGCAGAGCCGTCGTCCATCCGTTTCCACTGGATCCGGTAGCGCCAGCGGTCGGGCGAGTCGAGGTCCTCGTCCGCGCCATTCGCGGCGTCTTCGAGCCAGTAGCGTTGACGTTGGAAGGCGTAGGTGGGCAGCGCCACCCGTCTGGCGCCGGACCCCGCGAATACCGCCGCCCAGTCCACGGCGACACCGCGCACCCACGCCTCGCCCAACGCCCCGAGCAACGCCTGAACCTCTGGACGCTCGCCCCGCAGCAGCGGCACGGCCAGTGGCGAGTCCTCCACCGCACCCTCGACCATCGCGCTGAGCACGCCGTCCGGACCCAGCTCCACGAACCTGTTCACGCCCTGCCCGGCCAGCCACCGTGCCCCGTCGAAGAACCGCACCGGCTCGCGCACGTGACGTACCCAGTAGCCAGTCGAGCGGATCTCCTGCGCCGACACCGCCTCACCAGTCAGATTCGACACGACCGGGATGCGGGGCTCGTGCAGCTCGATACCGTCGGCGACAGCGGCGAACTCCTCCAGCATCGCGTCCATGCGCGGCGAGTGAAACGCATGCGAAACCCGCAGCCGCTTGGTCTTGCGGCCCCGCTCCCGCCACACCTCCGCCAACTCCAACACCGCATCCTGCTCACCCGAGATCACCACGGCAGCCGGCCCGTTCACCGCCGCCAACGCCACCTCACCCTCCCTCCCAGCCAACCCCTCCAGCACCTCCTCCTCGGAAGCCTGAATCGACACCATCGCCCCACCCTCCGGCAACTCACCCATCAACCGCCCACGAGCCGCAACCAGCCTGCACGCATCCCGCAGCGAAAACATGCCCGCCACATGGGCCGCGGCCAACTCACCGATCGAATGACCCATCACGAAATCGGGCCTCACCCCCAAGCTCTCAACCAGTGAAAACAACGCCACCTCGAGCGAGAACAGCCCTGCCTGGGTGAACATCGTCGCATCCAGCAACTGCGCGTCGGGCGACCCCGGCGCAGCAAACAACACCTCCAGCAACGGCCGCCCCAAACAACCATCGAACTCCACACACACCTCATCCAACTTGCCCCTGAACACCGGGAATGCCTCATACAACTCCCGCCCCATACCCGCCCGCTGAGCACCCTGACCGGTGAACAGAAATGCGATCCCGCCAGAGCCGCCTGCGACACCCTCAAGCACGTTCGCCGCCGGCCTGCCATCGGCCAGCGCACCCAGCCCGTCGAGCAGGCCCTCACGATCCTCACCCAGCACAACCGCGCGATCGCTCAACACCGGCCGGCTCGCCACCAGCGCATGGCCGACATCCTCGACGCCCAACGCCGCATTGCCGGCCACGAACTCGTGCAACCGCCCAGCCTGACCACGCAAACCACCAACACCCCGACCCGAAACGATCCACGGCACCACGCCACCGAGCACTCCCGCCAGGGGCGCGCCATCCCCAGTGCCCGCCGGCACGGCATCCCCCGCGAGTGACCCCGGAGCGACAGGCGGCGCCTGCTCAAGGATCACATGCGCGTTGGTGCCGCTGATCCCAAACGAGGAGATCCCCGCACGGCGCAACTCGCCGCCGCTCTCCCACGGCCGCGCCTGCGTCAGGAGCGAAACCGCGCCAGCCGACCAGTCCACCGCCCCGGAAGGCTCATCCACGTGCAGCGTTTGGGGCAGCACGCCGTGACGCATCGCCATCGCCATCTTGATCACACCCGCCACTCCGGCAGCGGCCTGGGTGTGACCGATGTTCGACTTCACCGACCCAAGCCACAGAGGTCGCTCAGGCGCACGCGAGCGCCCATACGTCGCCAGCAACGCTTGCGCCTCGATCGGATCGCCCAGAGTGGTGCCAGTGCCGTGACCCTCGACCACATCCACCTGCCCCGCCGACAGTCCGGCATTGGCAAGCGCCTGCGCGATCACGCGCTGCTGGGAGGGACCATTCGGCGCCGTCAAACCATTGCTCGCCCCATCCTGGTTGACCGCGCTGCCCCGCACAACAGCCAGCACCTCGTGCCCCAAGCGCAACGCATCCGACAGGCGCTCCACCGCGACCACGCCCACACCCTCGGAGAAGCTGGTCCCGTCGGCGCAGGCCGCAAACGATTTGCACCTGCCATCGGGGGCCAGGCCGCGCTGGCGGCTGAATTCCACAAAGGCAGCGGGCGTGGCGAGGATCGTCACACCTCCAGCCAGCGCCAGCGAGCACTCCCCGGCACGCAGCGCCTGGCAGGCCAGATGCAGCGCCGTCAGCGAGGCGGAGCAGGCAGTGTCCACCGTCATCGCCGGACCCTCCAGGCCGAGGCTGTAGGCGACACGGCCGGAGACCACGCTGTTCAGCGACCCCGTCGAGCGATACCCCTCAAGCCCATCGAGCTCGGGGCCGTGGTCGATGCCATAGTCCTGTGAGCTCACCCCAGCGAATACGCCGGTCGGCGTGCCGCGCAAGGACAGCGGGTCGATGTCCGCGTCTTCGAGCGTCTCCCACGCGACTTCCAGCAGCAGCCGCTGCTGAGGATCCATCGCCAGCGCCTCGCGCGGGCTGATCTGAAAGAAGCCCGCATCAAACCGCGTGGCGTCGAGCACGAACCCACCCTCACGCGTATAGCTCTTGCCGGGACGATCCGGGTCGGGGTCAAACAACCCCTCCACATCCCAGCCGCGATCCTCGGGGAACGGGGAGATCCCGTCGCCACCCGCGGCCACCAACTCCCACAACTCCTCCGCCGAACCCACGCCACCCGGATAACGACAACCCATCCCCACAATCGCAATCGGCTCGTGCCAGCGCTCTTCCACCTCCCGCAGGCGTCGCCGCGCCTTGCGCAGATCGACCGTGACCCGCTTCAGATAGTCGCGCAGCTTGGCGTCCTCGGTCATCTCCACTTGCGACCCATCGGGTGCAGGCCCCGATCCGTCTCGCGCAGGCCCCGATCCGTCTCGCGCAGGCGGCTTCATGACGCCTCCAGCTCCTTATCGATGAGGCTGAACATCTCCTCGTCGGTGACCGACTCAAGATCCTCGTCGGTGGGCTCCTCAGCGCCGAGCGCGGTCAGCCTCGACAAGAGCACCCGCAGCCGTTCCGTGGTCATGGTGCGATGGGGATCCTCCGCCGTCACCGCGGCGAGCGCCAGCTCGAGCCTGTCGAGCTCCGCCTCGATGCCCCCCGCACCAGTCCCCTCGTCCGCGATTTCTCCCAGCAGATACTGGGCCAACAAAGCGGGCGTCGGATAGTCGAAGAGAAGGGTGGCCGGCAGCTGCAGCCCCGTGGCAGTGGCGAGACGATTGCGCAACTCCACGGCGGTCAAGGAGTCAAACCCGAGCTCCTTGAACGCCCGCTGCGCGTCTATCGCCTGAGCCGAGGCATGACCGAGCACGATCGCCCCCTGGTCACGCACGAGATCGAGCACGACACGCTCGCGCTCCTCTCCGGACACGCCCGCCAAACGTTGCGCGAGCGACCCATCCGCGGTGGCCGCGCGGCGCGCGGGCGCGCGGATCAGACCACGCAGCAGCGCCGGCAGCATCCCCGCGCGCGCCTGCGAGCGCAATGCCGCCCCATCCAACCGCAGCGCCAGCACCAGCGCCTGCTCCGCACCGCGCGCCGCGTCGAGCGGCTGCAGAGCCGCGTCGAAGAGTTGCAGACCTTCCTGCGCGGAGAGGGCGCCCATCCCCGAGCGCGCGATCCGCATGCGGTCCTCCTCCTCCAGATGGCCGGTCATGGCACTGGCAGTGGCCCACAGTCCCCAGGCCATCGAAACGCCGGGGAGACCCAGCGCGCGGCGGTGCGCCGCGAGCCCGTCCAGGAATGCGTTGGCGGCGGCGTAGTTGCCCTGGCCCGCCCCGCCGAACGTACCAGCCGCCGAGGAGAACAGCACGAACGCCGCCAGGTCCAGGTCCCGTGTCAGCTCGTGCAGATGCCACGCCCCGGCGACCTTGGGAGCGAGCACCCGGTCGATCCGCTCCGGCGTGAGCGAGTCGAACATGCCGTCATCGATAATCCCAGCGGTATGCACGACGGCGCTCAGCCGGCGCTCCTGCGGCACCAACCCGAGCAGGCGTTCGACCTCATCCCGCTCGGCCACGTCGCACGCCGCCACCTCCACGCGCGCGCCCATCGCCTCCAACTCGCCGCGCAACTGCTGCACGCCCTCAGCCGCAGGGCCGCGGCGACTGGCGAGCAGCAGGCTGCGCACGCCGTGCTCGGCCACCAGGTGTCTGGCCAGCCGTCCACCCAGCTCGCCGGTGCCGCCGCTGATCAGCACTGTCCCCTCGGGGTCGAGCGAAGGCGGTAGCGTCAGGACGATCTTGCCGACGTGGCGCGCCTGACTGAGGAAGCGGAAGGCCTCCGGCGCGCGGCGCACGTCCCACACGGTGCGCGGCAGTGGCGCGAGCACACCCCGCTCGCACAGCTTCACGATCTCGCACAACATCTGCTGGATGCGCGGCGGACCCGCTTCGATCAGGTCAAACGCACGGTAGGCCACACCAGGGTGCGCCTCGGCGATCTCCTCGGCATCGCGGATGTCGGTCTTGCCCAGCTCCACGAAGCGTCCACCGCGGGGCAGCAGCTCGAGCGAGGCATCCACGAACTCGCGCGCGAGGGAGTTCAGGACGACATCCACGCCCGCGCCGGCGGTGGCCTTTAGGAAGCGCTCTTGGAACTCAAGCGTGCGCGAGGAAGCGATGTGCTCCTCGTCCAATCCGAGCGCGCGCAACGCGTCCCACTTCCCGGGGCTGGCGGTGGCGAACACCTCCGCTCCCAGATGGCGTGCGATCTGCAGCGCGGCCATGCCCACCCCGCCAGCGGCGCCGTGGATGAGCACCGACTGCCCCGCCTGCAGGTCGGCCAGATCGACCAGCCCATAGAGGGCCGTCAGGAAGACGATCGGCAGCGACGCGGCCTGCGCAAAGGACCATCCCTCGGGAACCCGCACGAGCAGGTCCGCATCGCTCACCCCAACCGGCCCGAAGGCGCCCGCGAGCAGGCCCATCACGCGATCCCCCACCGCCAGGTCGCTCACGTCGGAGCCGACCTCGAGGACGACCCCGGCGCCCTCGCCACCCAGCGTCTCGCTCGGATCGAACAACGGCACCAAGCCGAGGGTCACCAGGAGGTCGCGGAAGTTCAGACCCGCCGCGCGCACCGCGACACGCACCTCTCCGGGCTCGAGCGCCCGCAGGGCCTCGGGGGCGGTCACGAGCGCAAGGCTCTCAAGCGTGCCCCCGACCCCCATATCCAGTCGCCACGGCTCCGCGCCGGTGGGAGGGGCAAGCGCTCCGGCGGACACGCCCCGCGCCAGACGCGCCGCCAGCGGCTCGCCCGCGCGCAGCGCCAGCTGCGGCTCCTCGCACGCCAGCGTCACATCCAGGGCGGCGAGCGAGGCCTGCTTTTCGTCGATGTCGAGGAGCACGAAGCGATCGGGGTGCTCGGACTGCGCGGAGCGCACCAGACCCCACAGCGACCCGCCCGCCAAATCCGACACGTCCTCGCCGGCGCGCACCGCCACGGCGCCTCGCGTCACCAGCACCATCCGCGTCCGTGCGAAGCGCTCGTCGGCAAGCCATGCCTGCATCGTCTCCAGCGTGCGCCACAGGCAGGCGTGCACGGCGCCGAGGACTTCATCGGAAGTGGGCGCGGACCCATGTTGCGTGCAATCGAGCAGCACCAGCGCGGGCGCCTGCGCGCCGCCGTCCAGCGCCTCTCCCAGCGACCGCGGATCGGCGTACACGTCGGCTTCGATCGCCGCGGCCTGCAGCTGCCCGGCGAGGCCGGCCTGTCGGGCCCCCAGCACGGTCCATCTCGCAGCCGCGAGCGCTGAAGGTGCGGCCCCGTTTGAGGGGATCGCCGGTGAGGGGGTGGCCGGGGATGTGATCGCTGGGGATGGGATCCTCGGGAGGGGAACCCACTCCAACGAGAGCAGCGCCTCGTGCTGGCCACCACGCGCAGCCCGCAGCTGCTCAGCGGAGACCTCCCGCACGACCAGCGAATCGACCGAAGCGACGAGCGTATTGCTCTCATCCGCCACCACGAGCGATATCGCGTTCGCGTCCGCTGCCGATAACTTCACGCGCAGCCGCTCGGCCCCAGCGCCGTACAGCTCCACGCCACCCCACGAGAACGGCACCCGCACGTCGTTCTGCTCGGCCCGCGCCCCGTCTCGCTCAGCGCCATCGTCCGATGACCCGGCGCCGACGCCCGGCAGTCCGAGCGCAACGGCGTGCAACGCGGCGTCCAGCAGCGCGGGGTGCAGGCCAAAGCGACCCACATCGGTGGACTGACCGTGAGGCAGGGACACCTCGGCAAACAGCTCCTCGCCAACGCGCCAGGCGGCGGTCAACCCCTGGAACATCGGCCCGTACTCCAGGCCGTGCGCAGCCAAACGGTCATACAGATCCTCGACCGGCAGCGCCTCGGCACCCGCCGGGGGCCACACGCCCGCGGCCGGCCAGTCCAGCCCCCGCACGCCCGCGCCGTCGCCCGCGGCGGGGATGAGCGTGCCGGCCGCGTGGCACGTCCACACGCGCTCCTGCTCAAACCCATCTTCCTGGCCCGTGTCCTGCGGGCGCGAGTACACGCTGACCGGCCGCGACCCCGAATCCTCAGGCTCGCCGATGGCGAGCTGCAGTTGCACCGCACCGTGCTGCGGCAGCACCAGCGGCGCCTGCAGGGTGAGCACCTCAAGCGCCTCGCACCCGACTTCACGGCCCGCCCGCAGGACCAGCTCCACGAACGCCGTTCCCGGTAGCAACACCGAGCCCAGCACCTCGTGGTCGGCGAGCCAGGGGTGTGTCTGCAGCGATATGCGACCGGTGAACAGGCAGCCCTCTCCCTCCGCCAGAGGGACCATCGCGCCCAGCAGCGGGTGATCGGCGGCACCCAGGCCGGCCGCCGCCATATCCCCGGCGCCGACGCCATCCCCGACCAGCCAGTAGCGCTCGCGTTGGAAGGCGTAGGTGGGCAGCGCCACCCGTCTGGCGCCGGACCCCGCGAATACCGCCCCCCAGTCCACCTCAACACCGCGCACCCATGCCTCGCCCAGCGCCCCGAGCAACGCCTGCATCTCGGGACGCTCGCCACGCAACAACGGCACCGCCAGCGGCGCCTCCTGCACCGCGCCCTGGACCATCGCGCTGAGCACACCATCCGGACCAAGCTCCACGAACCTGTTGACGCCCTGCCCGGCGAGCCACCGCGCCCCGTCGAAGAACCGCACCGGCTCACGCACATGACGCACCCAGTAGCCCGTCGAGCGAATCTCCTGCACCGACACCGCCTCACCAGTCAGATTCGACACGACCGGGATACGGGGCTCCTGCAATTCGATGCTGTCGGCGATAGCGGCGAACTCCTCCAGCATCGCGTCCATGCGCGGCGAGTGAAACGCATGCGAAACCCGCAGCCGCTTGATCTTGCGGCCCCGCTCCCGCCACACCTCAGCCAACTCCAACACCGCGTCCTGCTCACCGGAAATGACGACGGCAGCCGGCCCGTTCACCGCCGCCAGCGCGACCTCACCCTCCCTCCCGGCCAACACCTCCAGCACCTCCTCCTCGGAGGCCTGGATGGACACCATCGCCCCACCCTCCGGCAGCTCTCCCATCAACCGCCCACGAGCCGCGACGAGCCTGCACGCATCCTGCAGCGAGAACATGCCCGCCACGTGGGCCGCGGCCAGCTCGCCGATCGAATGACCCATCACGAAATCAGGCCTCACCCCCAAGCTCTCGACCAGCGAGAACAGCGCCACCTCGAGCGCGAACAGCCCCGCCTGCGTGAACATCGTCGCATCGAGCAACCGGGCCTCGTTGGAATCCGGCGCCGCGAACAGCACCTCCAACAGCGGCCGGCCCAAGCTGCCGTCGAACTCCGCGCACACCTCATCCAGCGTGTCCTTGAAGCGCGGGAACGCCTCGTACAACTCCCGCCCCATACCCACCCGCTGAGCACCCTGGCCGGTGAACAGAAACGCAACCCCACCGGAGTCCTCAGCGACACCCTCGAACACGTTCGCCGCCGGCCTACCGTCAGCCAGCGCGCGCAGCCCGTCGAGCAGGCCCTCACGATCCTCACCCAGCACAACCGCGCGATCGCTCAACACCGGCCGGTCCACCACCAGCGAATAGCCGACATCGACCGTGCCCAGGGTCGCGTCACCGGTCACGAACTCGTGCAGCCGCCCGGCCTGACCCCGCAGACCTCCAACACCCCGACCCGACAAGACCCACGGCACCACACCACCGAGCACGCCCGCCAGAGGCGCGCCCGCCTCGCCACTCGCCGGCACGGCATCCCCCGCGGACGACTCCAGCGCGACGGGCGGCGCCTGCTCGAGGATCACATGGGCGTTGGTGCCGCTGATCCCAAATGAAGAGACCCCAGCACGACGCGGCTCGTCGCCGCTCTCCCACGGCTGCGCCTCGGTCAGCAGCGAAACCGCGCCAGCCGACCAGTCCACCGCCCCCGAAGGCTCATCCACGTGCAACGTCCCGGGCAGCACACGGTGGCGCATCGCCATCACCATCTTGATCACACCCGCCACTCCGGCGGCAGCCTGGGTGTGACCGATGTTCGACTTCACCGATCCAAGCCACAGGGGATGCTCCGGCGCGCGGGAGCGCCCATACGTCGCCAGCAGCGCCTGCGCCTCGATCGGATCGCCCAGGGTGGTACCCGTGCCATGCCCCTCCACCACATCCACCTGCCCCGCCGACAGGCCGGCATTGGCAAGCGCCTGCAATATCACACGCTGCTGGGAGGGGCCGTTCGGCGCCGTCAACCCGTTGCTCGCCCCATCCTGGTTGACCGCGCTGCCCCGCACAACAGCCAGCACCTCGTGTCCCAGCCGCCGCGCATCCGACAGGCGCTCCACCGCGACCACACCCACACCCTCGGAAAAGCCGGTCCCATCGGCGCCGTCCGCAAACGACTTGCACCTGCCATCCGGGGCCAAACCACGCTGGCGGCTGAACTCCACGAACACCGTCGGCGTGGCGAGCACGGTGACGCCCCCCGCCAGCGCCAGCGAACACTCCCCCGCACGCAACGACTGGCAGGCCAGGTGCAACGCGGTCAGCGAGGAGGAGCACGCGGTATCCACCGTCACCGCCGGCCCCTCCAGGCCGAGGCTGTAGGCGACACGGCCGGAGACCACGCTGTTCAGCGACCCCGTCGAGCGATACCCCTCGAGCCCCTCGCTCTCCGCGCCGCTGTTGATCGCGTAGTCGCGCGAGCTGACCCCTGCGAACACCCCGGTCGGCGTGCCGCGCAGGGACAGCGGGTCGATGCCCGCGTCTTCGAGCGTCTCCCACGCGACTTCCAAGAGCAGCCGCTGCTGAGGGTCCATCGCCAGCGCCTCGCGCGGGCTGATCTGAAAGAAGCCCGCGTCGAACCGGCCGGCGTCGAGCACAAAGCCGCCTTCGCGCGCATAGCTCTTGCCGGGGCGATCCGGGTCGGGGTCATACAAACCCTCCACATCCCAGCCGCGATCCTCGGGGAACGGGGACATCCCATCGCCACCCGTGGCGACCAGTTGCCACAGCTCACGCGCCGAGCCCACACCCCCCGGATAACGACAACCCAACCCCACAATCGCTATCGGCTCGTCCGCGGGCGCAGCCGCCGGCGCCAGCGCCAGCGCAACCCGGTCGTCCTCGCCCGCAAGCGCGCGCAGCAGGTGCGCTGCCAGTGCCGCGGGCGTGGGGTGGTCGAACACGAGGCTCGCGGGCAGGCGCAGCCCGGTGATCGTGTTCAGGCGGTTGCGCAACTCCACCGCGGCCAGCGAGTCGAAGCCGAGCTCCTTGAACGCGCGCCGCGCATCGATCGCCCGCGCCGAAGAGTGCCCCAGCACGATCGCCGCCTCGCCACGAACCAGCTCGAGCACCGCGCGCTCGCGCTCGGCCTGCGACAGGCCAGCCAGGCGCCCAGCCAGCGATCCGCCGCCATGGCCCTGCGTGCGGGCTGCGGGCGCGCGCATCAAACCGCGCAGCAGCGGCGGCGCCATCCCGGCCCTGGCCTGCGCGCGCACAGCCGCGAAATCAAGGCGCACGGGCAGCACCAGCGCCTCGCTCGCACCACACGCGGCGTCGAACAGCTCAAGACCCTGCTGCGCTGACATGGCGGCGACGCCCCCGCGCGCGATCCGCGTCCTGTTGCCCTCGCCGAGCTGACCAGTCATGCCGCTTGCCCCAGCCCACAGCCCCCACGCCATCGAGACGCCGGCGAGGCCGTGCGCGCGACGGTACGCCGCGAGTGCGTCCAGGAAAGTGTTGGCCGCCGCGTAGTTGCCCTGGCCCGGTGCCCCCATGGTGCCCGCGAAGGAGGAGAACAGCACGAACGCCCCCAGGTCCAAGCCCTGTGTCAGCTCGTGCAGATGCCACGCCGCATCGACCTTGGGAGCAAGCACGCGATCGACATGCTCGGGCGTGAGCGACTCCAGCAGCCCGTCCTCGATGACCCCAGCGGTGTGCACGACCGCGCGCAGCGGGAACTCCTCTGCCACCAGCCCGAGCAGGCCCTGCACGGCAGCGCGCTCGCTCACGTCGCACGCCGCGATCCGCACGCGCGCGCCCAACGCCTGCAACTCCTCGCACAGCTGCGACGCGCCCGGCGCCTCCTCCCCCCGGCGGCTGGCCAAGAGGACGCTGCGCACCCCGTGTCCAACCACCAGATGCCTGGCCACCAGGGCACCCAGACCGCCCGTGCCGCCCGTGATCAGCACCGTGCCGTCGGGGTCGATCGGCGCGGGGAGCGTGAGCACGATCTTGCCCACGTTGCGCGCCTGACTGAGAAAGCGAAATGCCTCCGGCGCGCGACGCACATCCCACGCGCGGAGCGGCAGGGGCTTCAGCGCACCCTGCTCGAACAGCTCCACCAGCTCGCCGAGCATCTGCGCGATGCGCTCCGGCCCGGCTTCCAGCATGTCAAAAGCCCGGTAGGACACGCCTGGGTGGGTGTCCGCAACCTCGTCGGCGTCGCGGATGTCGGTCTTGCCCATCTCGACGAAGCGCCCCCCTCGCGGCAAAAGCTCCAGCGAAGCATCGACGAACTCGCGCGCGAGGCAATCGAGTACGACATCCACTCCCCGCCCGCCGCTCTGTTGCAGGAACTTCTCCCGGAAGTCCAGCGTGCGCGAGGAGGCCAGGTGCTCGTCGTCGAAGCCCAGCTCGCCCAGGGCACCCCACTTGCGCGGGCTCGCCGTGCCGAACACCTCCGCCCCCAGGTGGCGAGCGAGCTGCACGGCGGCCATGCCCACGCCACCGGCGGCGGCGTGCACCAGCACCGCCTCCCCCGCGCGCAGGTCGGCGAGGTCGACCAGCCCGTGGTAGGCCGTCAGGAACACGACCGGCACCGACGCCGCCTGCGCGAAGGACCATCCCTCCGGCACGCGCACCAGCAGACGGGCGTCGCCCACCGCGAGCGGTCCGAAGGCGCCCGGCAACAGGCCCATCACGCGATCGCCCACCGCCAGATCGGGCACGTCCGGGCCGACCTCCAGGACCACGCCGGCGCCCTCGCCACCGACGTCGATTTCGCCCGGATACATGCCAAGGGCGGACAGGACATCGCGGAAGTTCAGCCCCCCAGCGCGCATCGCAACACGAACCTGCCCGGGCTCCAGCGGCAGCGTCGCCGCCGGGGCCGCGACCAAGGCCAGGCTCTCCAGCGTGCCATCGCCGGCGCCGGGTGCGTCCCCGCCGAGGAGATCCAGACACCACGCGGCGGCCCCCGGCGGAGGCACGAGGGCTCCGCCGCGCTCACCGCGCACGAGCCGCGGGGCGAACAGCTCGCCCTCGCGCACGGCCAGCTGCGGCTCATCGCAGGCGAGCGCCGCGGGCAGCGCCTGCCAGGAGGATGGCTCACCGTCGATGTCAACGAGCACGAACCGACCCGGGTTCTCGGTTTGCGCCGAGCGCACCAGGCCCCACACCGCCGCGGCAGCCAGGTCCAACGCATCCGTCCCTCCTCCCGCAGCCACGGCCCCAGCGGTCACAGCCCCTGTCGTCACCACAGTCAGACGTAACCCGGCGAACCGCTCGTCGGCGAGCCACGCGCGTAACACCACCAACATTCCCTGCACGCCGGTGTGCACCGCCTCGACCATGTCCGCGGAAGGGGCCGGCGCGTCGAGCGCGGCCTCGGCATCGTCACCGGTCGTCTTGGCTGCGCGCCCGTCGAGCGCGGCTTCGGCGCCGCCGCTGCCGCTGCCCGTGCAGGCCATGAGCACGACGCCCGGCAGGGGAGCGCCATCCTCCATCGCCACGCCCAGGGACTCCAGATCGGCATATGCCTCGGCCTCGATTCCAGCCCCCCCGACAGCGGCGGCGAGCGCATCGCCCTCGTGACCGAACACGGCCCATCCGTCGATGGCGCTCGGCGCGGAGGCGTCGTCTGCGCCGAGCGCGATCCAATCCAGGCCGAAGAGAGCGTCCTCTGCGCGCCCAGCTCCCTGCGCGCTCAGCAGTCGCTCCAGCGACAGCGGGCCCGATGTCAGCGCGCACACCGAGGCGAGCGGCGCGCCGTGTTCATCGACCGCCACCAGCGATATCGCCTCCTTGCCGGCCGGGGCGAGCCGCACACGCGCACGCGAGGCGCCCGCGACGTGCAGACCCACGCCGCTCCAGGAGAAGGGGACGCGCACGCGATCCTGCTCCTCCGATAGATCCCCGCCGCCGAGCAGACCCAGGCCCGCGGGGTGCAGGGCAGCGTCGAGCAGCGCCGGGTGCACGCCGAACAGGCCGGCCTGCGCCGACTCCTCCGCGGGCAGGCTCACCTCGGCAAACACCTCCGCGCCCCGCCGCCACACGGCCCGCAGCCCCTGAAACGCGGGCCCGTACTCAAAGCCCCGCTCGGCCAGCCGGTCATACATGTGCTCGATCTCAACCGGCTCCGCCCCCTGTGGCGGCCAGTTGCCCTGCACAAGCTCGCGCGCCTGCTCCGCCAACTCCATCGGCTGCTCAGCGGGGGCAAGCGCTCCGGTCGCGTGCAGCGTCCAGTTCTGGGCATCGACCTGGGCGTCGCCCAGGCTATTCGCGGCTGCTTGCTCGGCGCGCGCCTGGATGCCCTGCTCAGGGCGCGCGTGGATGCTCACGCTCCGCAGCCCCGACTCCTCATCCGGCTCGCCCAGCGAGACCTGCACCTGCACCCCGCCCTCCTCGGACAGCACCAGCGGAGCCGTCAACGTGAGCTCCGCCAGCAGGTCGCACCCGACCTCCCTCCCCGCGCACAGCGCCAGCTCCACGAACGCCGTGCCCGGCAGCAGCACCGTGCCCATCACGGCGTGATCCGCCAGCCAGGGGTGGCTGGAAAGCGACAGCCGGCCGGTGAACAGCCAGCCACCGCCGTCGGCCAGCGCCACCGCAGCGCCCAGCAGCGGATGATCGGCCGGGGCCTGGCCGATCGAGATGGCGTCCCCGGTGCCCGTGCTGCGCCCCTCGATCCAGTAGCGCTCGTGCTGGAAGGCGTACGTCGGCACGCGCACCCGGCGAGCACCGGACTCCGCGAACATACGACCCCAATCCACATCCACACCACCCACCCACGCCTCGCCCAGCGAGAGCAGAAAACGCTCAAGGCCGCCCGCGTCGCGCCGCAGGGAGCCCGTGACCATCACGCCGTCCGGCTCCCCCGGGACGGCATCCACCGTTTCCTGCACACCCATGCTCAACACCGGGTGCGGGCTCACCTCGATAAACGCCCGATAACCCTCCCCGAGCAACGACCGCGTGGCCGCCTCCAAACGCACCGTCTCACGCAAATTGCGATACCAGTACTCACCATCCAACTCTCCGGTGTCCACCAGGCCACCCGTGACCGTCGAGAAAAACGGCACGTCACCAGACACCGGCCCTATCCCCGCGCACCCCTCCAAAAGCTCCTCACGAATCCCCTCGATCTGTGCCGAATGCGACGCGTAGCCCACAGGTATCTCCCGCGCCCGCACACCCCCCTTCACGAGTTCACCCAACAACCCATCGAGCGCCTCCCTATCGCCCGACACCACCACCGCAGAGGGCCCGTTCACGGCCGCCACCGACACCCCACCACCCCAACGCCCAAGCCACCCCGTGACCTCATTCTCTGACAACGCCACCGACACCATCCCACCCCGGCCCATCAACCCCACCAACGCCCTGCTGCGCATCGCCACCAAACGCGCCGCATCCTCCAAAGACAAGCCACCCGCGACATACGCCGCCGCGATCTCACCTTGGGAATGACCCACAACCACACCCGGCTGCACTCCACATGCCCGCCACAACCCCGCGAGTGAAACCATCACGGCAAACAGCAGTGGCTGCACCACATCCACACGCTCCAACCCCGGCGCACCATCCACCCCACGCAACACATCCTCAACCCGCCAATCCACAAACCCCTCAAGCGCCGCAGCACACTCACGCAGCCCCTCCGCGAAGACAGGGGAGCAGTCAAGCAACTCAGCGGCCATCCCCCGCCACTGCGAACCCTGGCCGGGGAACAAAAACACAACCCCACGACCACCATCACCGACCCAACCCTTCCCCCCCACAACACTCCCCACCGACTCACCCCGCGCCAGCGCCCCCAAACCATCGAGCAGACCCGCACGACCATCGCCGACCACAACCGCCCGATCCTCAAACACCGCCCGGCCGACACCCAACGAAAACCCCACATCGACCACATCCACATCGGGAGTGCCCTCCACAAAATCCCGCAACCGCCCAGCCTGCCCCCGCAAACCACCCACACCACGACCCGACAGCACCAACGGCACAACACCACCAACTCCAACACCCTGCCCCACAACACCACCATCGAGAACAACCGGCCCAGTGCCCGGGGACTCGCTCTCGGGCAGAGGCCCCTGCTCGAGCACGACGTGCGCATTCGTGCCGCTGACGCCGAACGAGGACACCCCCGCCCGCCGCGGCCGCCCGTTGACAGACCACGGCTGCGACTCGGTCAGCAACGCCACCGCGCCGGCCGACCAGTCGACCTCGCGCGTGGGCTGATCCACGTGCAGCGTGCGCGGCAGCACGCCGTGACGCATCGCCATCACCATCTTGATCACGCCGGCCACACCGGCGGCGGCCTGCGCGTGCCCGATGTTGGACTTGATCGATCCCAGCCACAGGGGCTGCCCCTCCGGACGATCCTGCCCGTATGCGGCGAGCAGCGCCTGCGCCTCGATCGGATCGCCCAAGGTGGTGCCCGTGCCGTGTGCCTCCACGGCATCGACCTGTGCGGCGGCGAGACCGGCGTTGGCGAGCGCCTGGCGGATCACCCGCTGCTGGGACGGTCCGTTCGGCGCCGTCAGGCCGTTGCTCGCGCCATCCTGGTTGACGGCGCTACCCCGCACCACCGCCAGCACCTCATGACCCAGCCGTTGCGCGTCGGAGAGGCGCTCCAGCACCAGCATGCCCATACCCTCGGAGAAGCCGGCCCCGTCGGCGCCGTCGGCGAAGGACTTGCAGCGCCCGTCGCGCGCCAGCCCGCCCTGGCGGCTGAAGCCGACGAACACCTCGGGTGTGGCCATCACCGATACGCCACCCGCCAGGGCCAGCGAGCACTCGCCGCCGCGCAGCGCCTGACAGGCCAGGTGCAGGGTCACCAGCGAGGAGGAGCAGGCCGTGTCCACCGTCATCGCCGGCCCCTCCAGGCCGAGGGCGTAGGCGACGCGACCGGAGACGACGCTGCCGGCGCCGTCAGTCAGCTGGTGACCGGCCGAGAAGTCTGCGGCGGCGGCCACCCCCTTGTGGTAGTCGTGGTTCATCGCGCCCACGAACACCCCGGTCGCGCTGCCGCGCAGCGAGCTGGGGTCGATGCCGGCGTCCTCGAGCGCCTCCCACGATCCCTCCAGCAGCAGCCGCTGCTGCGGGTCCATCGCCAGCGCCTCGCGGGGGCTGATCTGAAAGAAGCCCGCATCGAAGTCGCCCGCGTCGTAGAGGAAGCCGCCCTCCTGCACATAGGTGCTCCCAGGGCGATCGGACTCGGGGTCGGGGTCATACAGCCTCTCCAGATCCCAGCCGCGATCGGTTGGGAACGCGGCGATTCCGTCCTGCCCCGCGGCCACCAGCTCCCACAGCCCGGCGGCCGAACGTACGCCTCCCGGGAAGCGACAGCCGATCCCGACGATCGCGATCGGCTCATCCAGGGCCGTTGCCGACGCGGCGGCGTGCGCAGCGACGGCGTGACCACGCCCGGCGGCCTCGCGCAGCAGATAGCCCGCCAGTGCCTGCGGCGTGGGATAGTCGAACACGAGCGTGCTTGATAGACGCAGTCCGGTGAGGGCGGCCAGGCGGTTGCGCAGCTCCACTGCTGTCAGCGAGTCGAAGCCGAGATCCTTGAAGGCGCGCCGCTCTTCAATCGCCTCCGCCGAGGCGTGCCCGAGCACAATCGCCACCTCGGCGCGCACCAGCTCAAGCGCCACGCGCTCGCGCTCGCTCGCGGGCGCCTGCGCCAGACGCCGCGCAAACGACCCACCGGCGCCGTCGCGCAGCGCCCGTGCGGGCACGCGCACCAGGCCGCGCAGCAGCGGCGAGATCGCGCCCGTCCTCGCCTGCGCGCGCAGCGCGGGCATGTTCAGGCGCAGCGGCAGCGCGAACGCCTCGTCCGCCGCACGGGCGGCATCGAAGAGCGCAAGTCCCTCCTCGACGGACAGCGCTGCCGTGCCCGAGCGTGCCAGGCGCTTGCGATCGACGGCGCTCAGCTCGGCGGTCATGCCGCCGTCCTGCGCCCACAGCCCCCAGGCCATCGAGATGCCGGCAAGACCGCGCGCGCGACGATGCGCCGCCAGCGCGTCCAGGAAGGCGTTGGCCGCCGCGTAGTTGCCCTGGCCGGCACCCCCCAGCGTGCCCGCGGTGGAGGAGAACAGCAGGAACTCGCGCAGGCCCATGTGCTCGGTCAGCTCGTGCAGGTGCAATGCCGCATCGACCTTGGGCCGCAGCGTCCGCTGCAGCTGCTCGGGCGTGAGCGTGTCGATCACGCCATCGTCGAGCGCTCCCGCGGCGTGCACCACCGCGCGCAGAGGATGCTCCGCGGGTATCTCCTCGATCAGCCGCGCCAGCGCCTCTCGGTCGGCCGCATCGCACGCCGCCACGGTGACGCCCACGCCCAGCGCGAGCAGCTCGGCCTCCAGCGCCGGCGCGCCCGCAGCCTCGCGCCCGCGGCGGCTCAGCAGCAGCACGTGGCTCACCCATTGCTCATGCGCCAGACGCCGCGCCACGAGCCCGCCGATGTCTCCTGTGCCCCCGGTGATCAGCACGGTGCCGGGGGCCTCGTCGGGGGCTGTCGCCCCAGCAGAGGACACCTCACCGGCATGCAGGTCCCCAGCGAGGGCCTCCCCAGCGGTCTGGTCCTCCGCGTCAAGCGCGGGCATCGGCGCCAGACGGGGCACGGACGCGACCCCGCCGCGCAGTGCCAGCTGCTGCTCGCCGCTCACGAGCGCGGCGCCCAGGGCGGCCAGGGAGGCCAGCTCGCCGTCGATGTCGATCGCTACCAGGCGCCCCGGGTGCTCGAGCTGCGCCGAGCGCACAAGCCCCCACGCCGGCGCATGCGCCAACCCCGGCAGCGACTCCCCGCGAGTCACCGCGAGCGCTCCCTCGGTCACCAGCACCAGCCGCGAATCGCGCAGGCGCTCGTCGGCCAGCCACGCCTGCATCAGCGTCAGGACCGCCTGTGTGTTGGCATGCACCGCAGCGACATCGCCGATGGCCTGGGAGGGCGTGCAGTCCACGAGCACCGCCTCGGGCACCGGGGCGCCCTGGTCGATGGCGCCGGCAAGCGAGCCGAGGTCGGCGTACACGGCATCCATCCCGACGACCTCCGCGAGCGCGCTGTCGGCATCTCCCAGCAGCGCCAACCGGTCCGCCGAGATACCGGGCGCGGACGCGGCCCCGGGCGCGACCCACTCCAGGCGGTAGAGCGAATCGCGTCGCCCCCGGGCACCGTCGAGCTGCGCCTGGGAGACCGGGCGCGTGGCGAGCGACTGCACCGAGGCCACCGGAGAGCCGTCCTCGTCGGTCACCTCCAGTGCGATCCCGCCTTCGCCATCCGTGGGCGACAGGCGCACACGCAGCGCCGAGGCGCCGACGGCGTGCAGCGATACCTCGTTCCAGGAGAAGGGCAGCCGCACGGCGTTGGTCTCGCCGATCTCGGCACCCGACAGTGCGGCGTGCAGCGCGGCATCGAGCAGGGCCGGGTGCAGACCGAACAGCCCGGCCTGCAGGCGTTGCTCCTCCGGAAGAGAGACCTCGGCGAACACATCCTCGCCGCGCCGCCACACGGCCCGCAGCCCCTGGAAGGCCGGACCGTATTCCAGGCCGCGCTCGCTGAGGTCGTCATATAGATGCTCAAGCGCCACCGGCTCGGCGCCGCGCGGAGGCCAGGTCCCCGCCTCGGCGAGGGGCGTGCCCGAATCCTGTGCCCCGAGCGCCGGGGCAAGCAGGCCGCTGGCGTGCCGTGTCCACGCGTCGTGCACCAGGTGCTCCTCGCCGGCGCTTTGCGGACGGGAGTAGATGGCCAGGGTGCGCTGCCCGCTCTCGTCGGCCTCACCCAGCGAGACCTGCACCTGCACCCCCCCTTGCGCGCCGTTCCCCGCGCCGCCCTGCTCGGGCAGTAGCAGCGGCGCGTGCAGCGTGAGCTCGCGTACCAGCTCGCAGCCCGCCTGCGCACCGGCGTGCAGGGCCAGCTCCAAGAAGCCGGTGCCGGGGAGCAGCGCCACCCCCATCACGGCGTGGTCGGCGAGCCAGGGATGGGTGGCCAGCGACAGGCGGCCGGTGAACAGCCAGCCGCGCTCGTCCGCGAGCGCCAACGCCGCACCGAGCAGCGGATGCTCGGCCGAAGACTGACCGGCAGCAGCCAGATCCCCGGTGCCCAGGGTCAAAGCCGCAAGCCAGTAGCGCTCGCGCTGGAAGGCATAGGTCGGCAGGCCAACCCTGCGGGCGCCGGATCCGGCGAACACGGCGTCCCAATCCACCTCCATACCGCGCACGAACAGTTCGCCGAGCGAGGCGAGGAAACGCTGCGGGCCGCCCTCCTCGCGCCGCAGCGAGCCGACGACGACGGCTTCGCCCTGCCCGCCGAGGGTCTCGCTCCGCTTGCCGGGTGTCCCGACCTCCCCGCCGAGAACCGCATCCTCCCCGCCAGGGGTCTCGCCCTCCCCGTCGATGACATCGCCCTCCCCGCCGCCGAGAACCTGCCCACAGGTCTCCTGCACCGCCATGCTCAACACCGGATGCGGGCTGACCTCGACGAACGCACGGCACCCCCGCTCGAGCACGGCGCGCGTGGCCTGCTCAAACCGCACGGTCTCGCGCAGGCTGCGATACCAGTACTCCCCGTCCAGCTCTGCCGTGTCCAGCAACCCGCCGGTGACGGTGGAATAGAACGGAACATCGCCCGCGCGGGGGACGATCGAGGCGCACGCATCGAGCAGCTCCACGCGGATCGCCTCGACCTGCTCGGAGTGCGCGGCGTAGTCGACGGGTATCTCGCGCGCCCTGATGCCGGCGGCCCGGCAATCCTCAAGCAGCCCGGCCAGCGCCTCGCGATCGCCTGAGACGACCACCGAAGAAGGTCCGTTGACGGCCGCCACGGACACCCGACTGCCCCAACGCTC
Organism: uncultured Solirubrobacterales bacterium; assembly: GCA_963821895.1. Classification (GTDB taxonomy): domain Bacteria; phylum Actinomycetota; class Thermoleophilia; order Solirubrobacterales; family Solirubrobacteraceae; genus Palsa-744. The sequence continues at coordinate 153,174 of CAWGFQ010000009.1, read as the reverse complement.
CAGATGCGCTTCGAGCTGCTCGGCCGCGAGCGCGACCGACACCATCCCGCCGGCCCCGCTCAGAGCAAGCAGCGCCCGACTGCGCAGCGCCACGATCTGTGTTGCATCCGCCAGCGACAGACCGCCCGCGACGTGCGCGGCGGCGATCTCACCCTGGGAGTGGCCGAGCACCACGGCGGGGTGCACGCCGCACGCGCGCCACAGTCCCGCCAGCGAGACCATCACCGCGAACAGCGCGGGCTGGACCACGTCGACCCGGTCGAGCCCCGGCGCGGCGCTCGCACCGCGCAGGACATCCTCCAGCGACCACTCGACGTGCGCGGCGAGCGCATCGGCGCACTCGTGCATGTGCGCGGCGAACAGCGGCGATCGCTCCAGCAGCTCCAGGGCCATCCCCGGCCACTGCGCGCCCTGGCCGGGGAACACGAACGCAACCCCGTGTCCACCGCCGGCGATGCCGGCGAGACCCGTGAGGACGTTCGCCGCGGACTGGCCACCGGCAAGCGAGCGCAGCCCGTCGAGCAGACCATCGCGCCCCTCGTCGAGGACGACGGCGCGCCGCTCGAACGCCGGGCGGCCCGTGGCCAGCGAGTAGCCGACATCCGTAGGGCTCAGGTCGGGCTGGGCATCGAAGTGGGTGGCCAGCCGCAGCGCCTGCTCGCGCAGGGCCGGCTCGCTCCTGGCCGAGAGCACCAATGGCGTCGGGCCACCGGCGAGGAGCGGTGCCTCCTGCGCACGAGTGTCGCGCACCGGCGTCGTAGGGTCCCCAGCCGGGGAGTCGTGCAACAGCTGCGGAGCCTCCCCGGCCGAAGGGTCGTGCCACAGCGCCGGGGCCTCGCCAGCGGATGGACCGCGCACCGGCACCGCCGGCGGTGCCTCCTCGAGGATCACGTGTGCATTGGTGCCGCTAACGCCAAACGAGGAGACGGCCGCCCGCCGCGGCTCGCCGTTGGCCGACCACACCTGCTCCTCCCGCAGCAGCGCCACCGCGCCGCTGGACCAATCGACCTGCCGCGAGGGTTCGTCCACGTGCAGCGTCTTGGGCAGGACGCCGTGACGCATGGCCATCGCCATCTTGATCAGCCCGGCCATGCCCGCCGCCAGCCCGGTGTGGCCGATGTTGGACTTGATCGATCCCAGCCACAGCGGCCGCTCGGGCGTGTGGGCCCGCCCGTAGGTCGCCAGCAGCGCGTTGGCCTCGATCGGATCGCCGAGCGTGGTGCCGGTGCCGTGCGCCTCCACGGCATCGACCTCTGCCGCGGACAGGCCGGCGTTGGCGAGCGCCTGGCGGATCACCCGCTGCTGGGAGGGGCCGTTCGGCGCCGTCAGGCCGTTGCTGGCACCGTCCTGATTGACGGCGCTTCCGCGCACCAGTGCCAGCACCTCGTGGCCATGGCGGCGCGCGTCGGACAGACGCTCCACGAGCACAACACCGACGCCCTCGCCCCAGCCGGTCCCGTCGGCGGCGTCGGCGAAGGACTTGCAGCGTCCGTCGGGAGCCATTCCCTGCTGGCGCGAGAAGTCCACGAACACCCCCGGCGTGTCCAGCACCATCACGCCGCACGCGAACGCCAGCGAGCATTCGCCTCCGCGCAGCGCCTGGCAGGCCAGGTGCAGAGCGACGAGCGAGGAGGAGCAGGCGGTGTCGATCGACAGCGTGGGGCCCTCCAGGCCGAGCGTGTAGGCCACCCGTCCGGAGCCCACCGCGGCGGCCGTGCCGGTCATCCAGTAGCCGTTGAGATCGCTCGCCTGCGACCAGCGGCCGGCCCCGTACTCCAGGCGGCTGATGCCGGCGAACACTCCCGTCTGGCTGCCGCGCAGCGAGTGCGGATCGATGGAGCCGTCTTCGCAGGCCTCCCAGCAGGCTTCGAGCAGCTGGCGCTGCTGGGGATCCATCGCGAGCGCTTCGCGCGGACTGATGCCGAAGAAGCCGGCGTCGAACTCCGCGGCTCCGTGCAGGAAGCCGGCTTCGTGCACGTAGCTCATGCCGGGGCCCTGGCCGTTGGAGCCCTCAAAGCCCCTCTCATTGGATCCCCCGGAGCCCTCGCCGGCGGCCGCGCCGTAACCACGGCCGTCGACTCCCCCGGAGCCCTGGCCGTTGGAGCCGAACAGCCGCTGCAGATCCCACTCCCGATCGGTGGGGAAGCCGGAGATGGCATCGGTACCCGAGGCGACCAGCTCCCAGAGCTCCTGCGGCGAGCTCACACCCCCGGGGAAGCGGCAGCTCATGCCCACGATCGCGATCGGATCGTCACTGAGCGCAAGCGATGCCGAAGGAGGAGTCGTGACGCTCACCTGCACGCCACCGTCCTCGGTCAATCCGACCTCGGCCAGCAGGTAGCGCGCGAGCGCCGCAGGCGAGGGATGGTCGAACACGAGCGTGCTGGCCAGCGACAGCCCAGTGGCCGCCGCCAGCCGGTTGCGCAGCTCGACGGCGGCCAGCGAATCGAAGCCGAGGTCCTTGAAGGCCTGCTGCGCCGCGATGTCATCTGCGGAAGCGTGTCCCAGCACGCTCGCCACGTGGGCGCGCACGAGCCGCAGCACCTCGCCCTCGTGCTCGGAGGCGGGCATGGCGGCCAGGCGCCGCGCCAGCGAGCCCCGACCGTCGTCGCGGGGGCGACGTGAGGGGGCGCGAATCAGACCGCGCAGCAGTGCCGGTGGCGCTTGCTCGCCGAGTTGCGCGCGCAGCGCGGCGGTATCCAGGCGTATGGGGAGCACGTGTGCCCGATCCAGGGCGCAGGCCGCGTCGAACAGCGCCAGCCCACGCTGGGGAGACAGGGCGCTCACGCCGGCACGTGCCCAACGTGCGCGATCTGCATCGCTGAGCCCGCCGGCCATGCCGCCGCTCTGCGCCCAGGGTCCCCAGGCAAGCGAGTTGGCGGCGAGGCCGTGGGCGCGGCGATGCGCCGCCAGGGCATCCAGGAAGGCGTTGGCTGCCGCATAGCCACCCTGACCGGCGCCGCCGAAGGTGGCGGCGCTCGAGGAGAACAGCACGAATGCCGAAAGCTCGGCGTGTTGGGTCAGCTCGTGCAGATGCCAGGCGCCGTCGAGCTTGGGCGCGAGCACGCGATCGAGCTGCTCCTCCGTGAGGGTCGCGATCACCCCGTCGTCGAGCACACCGGCGGCGTGTATCACCGCGCCCAGCGGATGCTTCTCAGGAATCGTCGCGAGCAGCGCCTCAAGCGACGCCCGCTCGGACACGTCGCAGACTGCGAACGTGACGTGGGCACCCAGCCCCTCCAGCTCTTGCGCCAGCTCGGAGGCACCCTCGGCGTCGGGGCCCTGGCGGCTGGCAAGCAGCAGCCGGCGCGCGCCGTGCTCGGTGACCAGGTGCCGCGCGAGCAGCGCGCCCAGACTGCCGCTGCCACCTGTTATGAGCACGGTTCGCTGCGGATCGAGCGGCGCGGCGGGGGACTCTGTCGCCGCGGCCACACGGCTCAGGCGTGGCGCCAGCACGCGACCGGCGCGGATCGCCAGCTGCGGCTCGTCCAACGCGAGCGCGCCGGGCAGCGCGCGACGGGAGTCCTCGTGGTCGTCGATGTCGAGGAGCACGAAGCGGCCCGGGTGCTCGGACTGCCCCGCGCGCACCAGCCCCCAGGGAGCCGCGCAGTCCAGGCTGGGGGCCTCCCCGTGCGCAACCGCCACCGCTCCGGAGGTCAGCAGAACCAGCCGGCGCGAGGAGGACGACTCATCGGCAAGCCACGCTTGCATTTCGCGCAGGACGCGCCGCGCAACCTCGTGCGCGGCCTGCGCAGGATCGCCGTCCTGGCCGGCGTGAGCTACATCGCCCTCGTGCGCAGGCTGCCCGCCGGACGAGAACTGGGTGCAGTCGAGGAGCACCGCATCCTCGGGCACAGCACCCGCGTCGCTGTCCGCAGCGAGAGCCTGCGGCGGCGCGGGCACGGTCGGCAGCTCGACCCAATCGAGTGCGAACAGCGACTCCTCGCGGGTGGTGCGCGCGAGCGCGAGGTCAGCCGCGGAGACCTTGCGCACGGCGAGCGACTCCACCGCGAGCACCGGCTCGCCCAGCTCGTCGAGCACCTCGATGGACAGCGCGTCGGCTCCCGCCGGCGAGATGCGCGCGCGCAGCGAGGACGCCCCGCGCCCATGCAGGCTCACGCCGCTCCAGGCGAAGGGCAGCCAGGCAAGACCCTGATCCCCTGCGGCGAGCTTGCCCTCGCCGATGGCGCTCACGAGCATGCCGTGGAGCACCGAGTCAAGCAGCGCAGGGTGCAGGCCGAAGAGGGCGGCCTGCTGGCGCTGCTCCTCGGGCAGGGCGGCCTCGACGAACACGTCTTCCCCACGCCGCCAGGCCGCGCGCAGGCTCCTGAACTCCGGCCCGTAGTTGAAGCCGAGGGCGGCAAGGCGCTCGTAGAGATCCTCGACCGGCACCGCCTCGGCGCCCTCCGGAGGCCACGCACGGCCATCGTGGGAATCGAGCTGTGGCTTTTGGGTCGACTCATGTCCACCGGGGGCGAGCACACCGCTGGCGTTACGCATCCACGCGTGCCCGCCCGACAGATCCTCGTCGGCGCCGGGCCGTGGACGGGAGTAGATGGCCAGCGAGCGACGGCCGGACTCCGCGGGCTCGCCAACGAGCAGCTGCAGCTGCATGGCGCCGTGCTCGGGCAGCACCAGCGGGGCTTCCTGGATCAGCTCGTGCAGAACATTGCATCCGACATAGGCGCCGGCGTGCAGCGCGAGCTCGACATAGGCCGTGCCCGGCAGCAGCACGGTGTCCAGCAGATCGTGGCCGGCCAACCAGGGATGGGAGGGGAGGGAGAGGTTGCCGGTGAACAGCCATCCACGGTCCTCGGCGAGCCCGATGGCGGCGGCCAGCAGCGGGTGCTCCGCGGATGACTGGCCGCTCTGGGCCATATCTGCACCCGCTGCCGCGGCGGCTGCTCGCCAGTAACGCTCGCGCTGGAAGGCGTAGGTGGGCAGCCTCACCCGCCGCACGCCCGAGCCGGCGAATGCGGCGCTCCAGTCGATGTGCACGCCGCGCACCCACATCTGCGCCAGTGCCGCCAGCAGCGTGGGTACCTCGGGGCGCTCGCCGCGCAACAGCGCCGCACAGGTTGCCGTCGCCGAGGCATCGTCGCCCGCGGATCGATCGATGAGAAGGGCCTCGCCCGTGGATCGATCGGCGAGGGACTCCTCGGCCATCGCGCTGAGCACACCATCGGGCCCGAGCTCCAGGAAGTTGCGCACCCCCTGCGCCCACAGCCAGCGCATGCCGTCCATGAAGCGCACCGGTTGACGTACGTGCGCGACCCAGTAGTCGGCCGCACAGAGCCGCTCGGCGGAGACACGCTCGCCGGTGAGATTCGAGACGATCGGGATCTGCGGCGGGGCGAAGGAGAGGCCGCGGGCGACCTCGGCGAACTCGTCCAGCATGGCGTCCATGCGCTGCGAGTGAAAGGCGTGGCTGACGCGCAGGCGCTTGGTCTTGCGGCCTCGTTCGCGCCACAGCTCCTGCAGCTCCAGTACGGCTTGCTCCTCGCCGGAGAGCACCACGGCGGCCGGTCCGTTGACGGCCGCGACCGCCACCACGTCCTCGTGGCCGGCGAGCGTCTCCAGCACCTCCTGCTCGGATGCCTGCACGGAGAGCATCGCGCCCCCGGCGGGTAGCGCGCCCATCAGGCGCCCGCGCGCGGCCACGAGCTTGCAGGCGTCCTCGAGCGAGAGGACTCCCGCGACGTGCGCCGCGGCCAGCTCGCCGATCGAGTGGCCGATGAGAAAATCGGGGCGCACCCCCCGGGAGTCGAGGAGCCGGAAGAGGGCGACCTCGATCGCGAACAGCGCCGCCTGGGTGAACATGGTCTGGTCCAGCAGCCCAGCGTCGGACGACCCGCCCGTGGCGGACTCGCCGGCGGCGAAGATCACCTCCAGCAGCGAGCGCCCGAGCTGCCCGTTCAACTCGGCGCACACTTCATCCAGTGCACGCGCAAACACCGGAAAGGCCTCGTACAGCTCCCGGCCCATACCCGCGCGCTGGGAGCCCTGGCCGGTGAACAGAAACGCAACCTGCGCACCCGTGAGCGGGCCGGCGCCCTCGACCACACCCGGCCCTGGCTCGCCCTGCGCCAGCAAGTCCAGAGCACTCAGCAGGCCCTCGCGCTCCTCGGCGAGGACGACGGCGCGATGCTCGAACGCCGAGCGGCCGGCGGCCAGGGAGAGGCCCACCTCGGCAGGACCCAACGCGGGGTGGGCGCGCAGGTGCTCTCCCAGCCTCAGCGCCTGCTCGCGCAGGGCCCGCTTACTCCTGCCCGACAGGACCCACGGCGTGACCCCGAGGTCGATGGGCTCATCGATGGAAGGCTCCTCGATGGGAGAGAGCCTCTCGACGGAAGGCTCTCCGAGGCCGGAGGACTCCTCGGCCGCATGCTCTCCGGCCGAGGGCGGATCCTGTTCGAGGATCACGTGCACATTGGTGCCACTGACCCCGAAGGAGGACACCCCGGCGCGCCGCGGATGCCCGCTCTGCGGCCACGTGCGCGCCTCGCTCAGCAGCGACACGGCGCCCGCCGACCAGTCCACAGCGGGCGATGGCTCATCGACGTGCAGCGTCTTTGGCAGCACGCCGTAGCGCAGGGCCATGACCATCTTGATTACGCCAGCCACGCCGGACGCGCTCTGGGTGTGGCCGATGTTCGACTTGATCGATCCCAGCCACAGCGGCTGCTCGCGCGGGCGATCGCGGCCGTAGGTCGCCAGCAGCGCCTGCGCCTCGATGGGATCGCCGAGCGAGGTGCCGGTGCCGTGTCCCTCCACCGCATCGACGTCCGCCGGGGACAGCCGCGCGTTGGCAAGCGCCTGCGCGATCACGCGCTGCTGCGCGGGTCCGTTGGGCGCCGTGAGACCGTTGCTGGCGCCGTCCTGGTTGATCGCGCTGCCGCGCACCACCGCCAGCACCTCGTGGCCTTGGCGGCGTGCGTCGGAGAGCCGTTGCAGGAGCAGCACGCCGGCGCCCTCGCCCCAACCGGCGCCATCGGCGGCGGCGGCGAACGCCTTGCAGCGTCCGTCGGCGGCGAGTCCGCGCTGGCGGCTGAACTCCACGAACGCCTGCGGTGTTGCCATGATCATCACCCCCGCAGCAAGCGCCTGCGAGCACTCCCCGCCGCGCAGCGCCTGGCAGGCCAGGTGCAATGCCACCAGCGAGGAGGAGCACGCGGTGTCGACCGTCACGGCAGGGCCCTGCAGGCCGAGCGTGTAGGCGACGCGGCCCGAGAGCACGCTCGCCGCGTTGCCCGTCGCCAGATAGCCCTCGACGCCCTCGTAGTCCTGACCGCCGCTGCCGACGAAGACGCCCGTCGGACTGCCCTGCAGCGAGGCAGGCGCGATCCCGGCGTCCTCCAGCGCCTCCCAGCAGAGCTCCAACAGCAGACGCTGCTGGGGATCCATAGCCAGCGCCTCGCGCGGGCTGATGCCGAAGAAGGCCGCGTCGAACTCGCCAGCGTCATACACGAACCCGCCTTCGTGCGCGTGACTCGTGCCGGGCCGATCGCGGTCGGGATCGAACAGACGCTCCAGATCCCAACCGCGGTCGGTGGGGAACGACGCGATCGCGTCCCGGCCGGCGTCGAGCAGCTCCCACAGCCCCTCGGGCGAACGCACGCCACCTGGATAGCGGCAGCTCATACCGACGATGGCGATCGGCTCGCAGCTGCCCTCCTCGACCTCGCGCAGACGCTGCTGGGTGTCGTAGAGATCGACGGTGACCCGGCGTAGGTAGTCGCGCAGCTTGGCGTCCTCGCTCATAGGGCAACCTCTGTGAGCGAGCGTCTCATTGCCGGCTCCCGCGGGAAAGGCGATCGGGGGCATCCTCGTCGGCGTCGGAGGAACGATCGAGGGCGTCGGCAACCGCCTCGTTCGCACGCGAGGCTCCGAGCTGCTTGTCGATGAAGTCGAACAGCTCCTCGTCGGACGCGGCCTGCATCTTCTCCGCGACGGCGACGCCTCCGTTGCCCTCGCGCGCGCTGCTGTCGAGCCCGCCCAGGAGGGCCTTCAGGCGCGAGGCTATGCGTGCCTGCTCGACCTCGCTCCCCGTGGCGGCGAGCGTGCGCTCGAGCCTGTCGAGCTCGGCGTCCACCGAGCTTCTCGCGGCCGACTCGCTCGCGCCGGACTCGGCCCGCCCCTCGTCGCGCAGCTCGCTCAGCAGACGAGCGCTGACGGCGATCGGCGTCGGATGGTCGAAGACGAGCGTGGCGGGCAGGCGCAGACCACTCGCGGCCTGGAGTCTGTTGCGCAGCTCAACCGCGGCGAGCGAGTCGAACCCCAGCTCGCGGAAGGGGCGGTGCGCCTGCACGGCGTCGGACGTCTCGTGCCCCAGCACGCTGGCTGCGTGCGAGCGCACGAGCTCCAGCACCATGCGTTCGCGCTCCCGTTTGGACAGACCCTCCAGGCGCGCCGCGAAGGCGCCGTCGCCCATCTGCTCCTGACCGGTCCGCGTCAGTTCCTTCTCGAACACCTGCCGGACCTGGGGCAACTCGCCGATCAGCGGGCGCGCACGCGCAAAGGCATAGGAGGGTGCATACAGGGCCCAGTCGATGTCGGCGATCGTCAGCGAGGTCTCGTCACGATCCAGGGCCTGCTGCAGCGCGCCGATGAGCAGCTGCGGATCCATCGCGCGCATGCCCCGCCGGCTCAGCCGCTCGCCCGCTGTGGACCCCATGCCGGCGCCGTCCCACAGACCCCATGCGATCGATGTCGCCGGCAGACCCCGGGCGCGGCGATGGACGGCGAGCGCATCGAGGAAGGCGTTGGCGGCGGCATAGTCGCTCTGCGCACCCGAGCCGAAGGTGGCGGCCATTGAGGAGAACAGCACGAACGCGGAGAGGTCGAGGTGCTCGGTCAGCTCGTGCAGGTGAAGCGCCGCCTGTGACTTGGGCGCGAGCGTCCGCTCGAGATCCTCCACCGCAAGCGAGGCGAAGTCGTGCTGGACGGTCACGCCGGCGGCGTGCACGACCGCGTCCAGCGGATGCTCCGCCGGTATCTGCGCAAGCACCTGCGCCAGGGCTTGGCGGTCGGCGAGGTCGCAGGCGACGATGTTCACACTCGCACCCAGCTCCTGCAGCTCCGCCTGGAGCTCAGGCGCACCGGGCGCAAGCAGTCCACGCCGGCTGACCAGCAGGAGGTGAGGGGCGCCGCTGCGGGCGAGCCAGCGCGCGACGTGGGCGCCCAGCCCGCCGGTGCCGCCGGTGACGAGCGCAGCCCCCCGCGGCGTCCAGCGCCCGGTTGCGCCATCTCCTGCCGGAGCCTGTTGCAGCCTGCGCGCGAACACGCCGGCGGAGCGCAACGCGAGCTGATCCTCCTCACCCGTGACTGCCAGCACGCCGCACAGTCGCGCCTGTGCGCGCTCGTCCAGATTCTCGGGCAGATCAATGAGCCCGCCCCAACCCTGGGGGCGCTCGAGGCCCAGCGTCAGGCCGAGTCCCCAGGCCATCCCCTGCAGGGGGCTCTCGACACGATCGGCCGCCCCGGTCGATACGGCCCCGCGCGTGGCGATCCACAACGGCACCTGAATGTCGATGTCCGCCAGCGCCTGCGTGAGGGTGAGCGTCCCTGCGAGACCCCGGGGGACAGCCACGCAGTGCACGTGATGCTGTTCGTCGAATGCCAGCAGCGAGAGCACGCCGGCAAGACCCGGATGCTCGGACTGCGCGTCCTTCAAGCGCCCCGCCAGCGCCAGGCGATCGCTGCTCGCGTCGGCGTCGAGCGCCATGAGCACGGCCTCTGCGCCGCGCACCTCTAGCGCACCGACGAGCGCCGCAACCGACGTGTCCTGCCGCGCGGTCTCGGCGGGGACAACCACCAACCACGTACCCGAAAGCGACGCGCTCGACGCCTCGCCAACGGGCTGCCAGGCGACCCGATAGCGCCAGCCATCCACACGCTCCTGCTCGTCGCTCCGGCGTCGCCACGCCGACAGCGCGGGCAGCAGGGCGCTCAACGAGGACTCCTGATCGCTGCCCTGCAGCCCGAGCGCCTGCGCAAGGCCGTCGCCGTCCTGCGCCTCCACGGCCTCCCAGAACCCGGCCTCGGCCGCGCTCGTTTCACTTGCGCTCGCTGCGTTTGCGGAGAGCTCCAGCCAGTAGCGCCGATGTTGAAACGCATAGGTCGGCAATGCCGTGCGTGCCGCGCGCGATCCCGCAAACAGAGACGCCCAGTCCACCTGCGCGCCACGAACCCATGTTTCGCTCAACGAGAGCAGGAAGCGCCGCAGACCCCCCTCACCCCGGCGCAGCGATCCGACGACGGCGACATCGCCCCGGTCATCGAGCACTCGCTCGACAGCGGTTGCGTCCTCGCCCGCGGCGGTTGCATCGCCGCCCGTGGCGGTTGCATCGTCGGCCGTGGCGGTTGCATCGTCGGCCGTTTCCTGGATGGCGAGCGCCAGTACCGGATGCGGGCTGACCTCCACGAACACCCGATGCCCCTCGTCCAGCAACGATCGCGTGGCCTGCTCGAAACGCACTGTCTCGCGCAGATTGCGATACCAGTACTCGCCATCCAGCTCCGCGGTATCGACCAGCCCGCCCGTGACAGTTGAGAAGAACGGCACCTCACCCGACAGCGGAGCGATCCCCGCGCACCCCTCCAACAACTCCCCCCGAACCTCCTCGATCTGCACCGAATGCGAGGCATAGCCGACAGGAATCTCCCGCGCCCGCACACCCCCCTCCACGAGCTCGGCCAACAGCCCATCAAGCGCCTCACGCTCACCCGAGACCACCACCGAACCCGGGCCATTCACGGCCGCCACCGACACGCGGCCATCCCAACGCCCAAGCCACCCCTCGACCTCCTCCTCGGAGGACGCCACGGACACCATCCCACCCCGGCCCATCAACCCCACCAACGCACGACTGCGCGCCACCACCAGCCTCGCCGCGTCCTCCAGGGACAAGCCACCCGCCACATGAGCCGCCGCGATCTCACCCTGGGAGTGACCCACCACCACACTCGGCTGCACGCCGCAAGCTCGCCACAACCCCGCCAACGACACCATCACGGCGAACAGCAGCGGCTGCACCACATCCACCCGCTCCAACCCCGGCGCGCCGTCCACCCCACGCAACACATCCTCAAGCGACCAATCCACCCCCAGCGCCCCCTCACACGCACGCAACCCCTCGGCAAAGACAGGGGAGGAATCAAGCAGCTCCACCGCCATCCCCGGCCACTGCGAGCCCTGACCGCCAAAGACGAACACGACACCCCCACCCTGACCGGAGGCAATGCCCTCCACCACGTTCTCCACAGCCTCTCCGCGCCTCTGCGCACTCAACCCCTGCAGCAGCTCGCGACGCTCGCCGCCCACCACGACAGCGCGATGCTCGAACGCCGAACGACCGGCGGCCAGCGAGAAAGCCACATCTGCGTCGGTCGGCTCGGGGGACCCCTCCACGTGAGCCAGGAGCCGCTCGGACTGTCCACGCAGTGCCGCGGCGCTCTTGCCGGAAAGCATCCACGGCGTCATTTCCTCGACACCGGCGATCACGGCTGGCGCGGAGGTAGCGTCGATCGGGTAACCCATCCCCGGAGAGCCGGACCGGGGCGCTGATTGCACGATCAGGGAGGCGGCGTCAGTCGGCGAACCAACCGTCGAGGAGACCGCCGCGGCAGCCGGCGCCTGCTCGATGATCACGTGGGCGTTGGTGCCGCTGATCCCGAAGGAGGACACTCCCGCGCGCCGCGGCTGTCCGTCACCCTCCCACACCACGGCGTCGCTCAGCAAAGACACGGCGCCGGTCGCCCAGTCCACCTCGCCCGAGGGCACCTCGGCGTGCAGCGTCGCGGGCAAGACCCCGTGACGCATCGCCATCACCATCTTGATCACACCCGCCACGCCGGCCGCGGCCTGCGTATGGCCGATGTTGGACTTGACCGACCCCAACCACAGCGGTCTTCCCTCGGGCCGCCCCTGGCCATACGTCGCCAGCAATGCTTGCGCCTCGACCGGATCGCCGAGCGCGGTCCCCGTCCCGTGTCCCTCGACCGCATCGACCTGCGCCGCCGACAGGCCGGCGTTGGCGAGCGCCTGCAAGATCACCCGCTGCTGGGACGGTCCGTTGGGCGCCGTCAGGCCGTTGCTGGCGCCGTCCTGGTTCACCGCGCTGCCGCGCACCACGGCCAGCACCTCATGGCCCAGACGACTCGCGTCGGACAGCCGCTCCACCATCAGCACGCCCACGCCCTCGGAAAAGCCGGTCCCGTCCGCGCCGGCGCCAAACGCCTTGCAGCGCCCGTCGCGTGCCAACCCGCGCTGGCGGCTGAACTCCACGAACAGGTCGGGCCCGGCCATCACCGTGACACCGCCGGCGAGCGCCAGCGAGCATTCGCCCGAGCGCAACGCCGCGCAAGCCAGGTGCAGGGCCACGAGCGACGAGGAGCACGCCGTGTCCACCGTCACCGCTGGGCCCTCCAGACCGAGGGCGTAGGCGACGCGGCCGGAGACGACGCTGCCACCGTGCCCGGTCGCCCAGTAGCCCTCCGCGCTCGCGGAGGCCGACCCAAGGTTTACGGCGTAATCCTGGGAGCTGACACCGGCGAAGACCCCCGTCTGGCTGCCGCTCAGCGAATGCGGAGCGATGCCGGCGTGCTCGCACGCCTCCCACGCGGCCTCCAGCAGCAGACGCTGTTGGGGGTCCATCGCCAGCGCCTCGCGCGGGCCGATTTCGAAGAAGGCCGCATCGAAGTCGCCCGCGTCGTAGAGGAAGCCGCCTTCGCGCGTGCAGGTGCTCCCGGGGCGGTCTCCCTCGGCGTCATACAACCCCTCAATGTCCCAGCCACGATCCACCGGGAAGCCGGCGATCGCATCGCCGCCGCTTGCGAGGAGCTGCCACAGCTCGGCGGGCGAACGCACCCCGCCGGGATAGCGGCAGCCCATCCCCACGATCGCGATCGGCTCATCCGAGCCCGCGCGCGCCGGCAACGGCGTACGCACCTCGCTGCCGACCCCTTCGAGCTGCTCCACCAGATGGCCCGCCAGGGCGAGCGGGGTGGGGTAGTCGAAGACGAGCGTCGCCGCCAGGCGCAGGCCGCTCGCCGCGCTCAGGCGCTGGCGCAGCTCCACCGCCGTCAGCGAGTCGAAGCCAAGCTCCTTGAACGTCCGCCCCGCGGGGACGCTCGCCCCGACGGCGTGACCCAGCACGATCGCCGCCTCGCTGCGCACGAGCTCGAGCACGGCCTGCCGGCGCTCGCCTGCGGAGGCGCCGGCCAGGCGCCGCGCCAACGATCTGCCGGCATCGGCGGGTGCACGGCCGGTGGGCATGCGCAGAAGCCCACGCAGCAAGCCTTGCAGCAGCGCGGTCAGCGTGCCGCGCCCAGCCTGCTGGTGCAGCGCCGCAAGATCCAGGCGCGCCGGGATGACCAGCGCCGCGTCGGGCGTGCGCAAGGCACTGTCGAACAACCCGAGGCACTGCTCGAATGACATCGCCACGACACCGGATCGGGCCATCCGCGCGAGGTCCACCTCGCGCAGCTCGGACTTGATGCCGCTCGCGCCACTCTCCCACACACCCCATGCCATCGAGGTGGCCGCGAGACCCCGCGCCCGCCGATGCGCCGCGAGCGCATCCAGGAAGGCGTTACCGGCCGCATAGCTGCCCACCCCGGGGCTGCCGAGCGTCGCCGCGACCGAGGAGAAGAGGACGAACGCCGACAGATCCAGCTCGGCCGTCAACTCATGCAGATGCCACGCCGCATCCACCTTGGGTGCCAGCACGCGGTCGATGTGCTCGGGCGTCAGGGACTCGACGACGCCGTCGGCGAGCACCGCGGCGGTGTGCACGACCGCGCTCAGCGGATACTCCGCCGGCACCGAGCGCAGCAGCGCCTGCAACTGCTCACGGTCAGCGACATCGCAGGCGACGATGCTCACCCGTGCTCCCAGCTCGATCAGCTCCCGCTCCAGCTCGGGCGCACCTGGGGCCCGAGGTCCCCGCCGACTGGCGAGGACGAGGCTGCGCACGCCGTGCTCGACCACGAGATGGCGCGCCACCAGCGCGCCGAGCTCGCCCGTGCCGCCGGTGATCAGCACGGTGCCCCGCGCGGTGAATGCGGGGGTGTCGTCGTTGGCCGAGCCCGTGGCATCGCCGTTGCCGGCCACGCCATCGCCGGCCGGATCTGCGGTCACACCATCGCCGACGGGGCCAGCGAGAACCAAGGATGGCGCGCGGGTCAGTCGCGGGACGCGGTAGCTGCCCTCTCGCACCGCCAGCTGCGGCTCCTGCATGCTCGCTGCCGCGCCGAGCGCCTGCAGGGAGGTCTCCTCGCCGTCGATGTCGATGAGCATGAAGCGGCCCGGGTTCTCCGACAGCGCCGAGCGCACCAGCCCCCACACCGGCGCGTCGGCGAGACCCGGCAGCTGCTCCCCGGGAGCCACGGCCAGGGCACCATGGGTGACCAGGGCGAGCCGGCGGGTGGAGAAATGAGGGTCGGCGAGCCACGCCTGCACCAGGCCGAGCACGCGATCGGCCACGGCGCGCACCTCCCGGGGGAGTCCGTAGGTGGTCATCCCCCCGGCGGACCCATCCGTGGCCCCCCCACCGGCTGGCCCATCCGTGATCGCCGGGTTTTCGTCCAGGGCGCAGCCCACGAGCACCGTCGCGGGGACTACGGCTCCCTCCTCTTCGAGCGCCTCCCCCAAGGACGCCAGGTCGGCGTGCAGCTGTGGCGTGACGCCCGCGGCCCGCAGCGCCCCCGCCAAGCCCTGGCCCTCGGCGCCCAGCACGACCGGGGGAGCCTCCGCCGCGAAGACCTCCCCCGCGGAGGGCGCCGTCCAATCGATGTAAAACAGCGAGTCGCGCAGAGCACCGCCGGCGCCGACGAGCTGTTGCGGGGGAATCGGACGCAGCGCCAGTGCCTCGACGGAGGCGACCGGCGCCCCGCTCTCGTCCGCGGCCAGCAACGAGACGGCATCGTCGGTTTGCGCTGGCGACAGACGCACGCGCAGGCGGGAGGCGCCCTTTGCGTGCACACACACCTCGCTCCAGGAGAACGGGCGCAGCCACCTGCGCTCGCCATCCTCCTCTTCGAGCAGGCTTGCGCCCAGTACGTGCAGAGCGGCATCCAGCAGTGCGGGGTGCACCTCGAACAGCTGGGCCTGCGACCGCTCCTGCTCTGGCAGCGCCACCTCGGCGAACAGCTCCTCTCCGCGCCGCCACGCCGCCCGCAGCCCCTGGAATGCCGGTCCGTAGTCAAAGCCCTGCTCGGCCAGCCGGTCATAGAGGTGTTCGACATCGATCTCCACCGCACCCGCGGGTGGCCAACTGCCGCGCGCAAATGACGCCGCCTGCTCCTGCACAGAGGACCTCGCCGCTCCTTCCACGGCCGCCCGCTCCCCCGTGGTGGTCTCGCCGCTAGCGAGCATGCCGACGGCATGGCGAGTCCAGCCGTCCGCTTGCCACAAACCTTTGCCGGGGGCATCGTCGGGACGGGAATGGACGCCAACCGCACAACCGCCCGACTCCTCGGGCCGGCCCACGGAGAGCTGTATCTGGATGCCGCCGGACGCGGGCAACACCAGCGGGGCCTCGATTGTGAGCTCCTGGATCCGGTCGCATCCGACCTGGCTGCCGGCGTGAGAGACCAGCTCGACGAAGGCCGTGCCCGGCAGCATCACCTCACCCAGCACTGTGTGATCGGCGAGCCAGGGATGGGTCTGCAGCGACAGGCGTCCGGTGAACACACGCTCCTCACCCGCGGCCAGCGCAAGCGTGGCTCCCAGCAGCGGGTGCGTCGCGGCGCCCAGGCCGGCTGAGGCGACATCCCCGGCATCCAATCGCGGCGTCTCGGTCCAGTAGCGCTGCCGCTGAAAAGCATATGTGGGCAGACGCACGCGCCTGGCGCTGCTCCCCGCCAACACCGTCCCCCAGTCCACGTCCACGCCGTTGACCCAGCCCTCGGCCAGCGACTTGACGAAACGCGCGGCGCCGCCCTCCCCGCGACGCAGCGAGCCGCACACGCAGACGTCCTGCGCCCCCAGGCCGATGCCCTGCAACGCGGGGGCATGCTCGGCGTCGAACACCGCATCGACGGTCTCCCGCAACCCCACCGTCAGAACTGGGTGCGGACTGACCTCGATGAACGTCCGGTGCCCCTGTTCGAGCAGCGTCTGGGAGATCTGCTCGAACTGCACGGTCTGGCGCAGATTGCGATACCAGTACTCCGCGTCGAGCAGTTCGGTATCGAGCAGCTCTCCGGTCACGGTGGAGTGGAGCGGCACATCGCCTGCGCGCGGAACGATCGCAGCGCACGCCTCCAGCAGCTCCTCGCGGATCGTCTGCACCTGCGCCGAATGCGCGGCGTAGTCGACCGCGATCTCTCGCGCGCGCACGCCCTCCGCCGCGCACTGCCCGAGCAGCGCGGCCAGATACTCGCGGTCGCCGGATACCACCACCGAGGAGGGTCCGTTGACGGCGGCAATCGCGACCCGGTCGCCCCACCGTTCGATCCGCGAGCGGACCTCCCGGGCCGGCAGCGCGATCGAGACCATGCCGCCCCGGCCGGCCAGTGCAACCAACGCCCGGCTGCGCAGCGCGACGATGCGGGCGGCGTCCTGCAGGGAGAGCCCGCCCGCCACGTGCGCGGCCGCGATCTCCCCCTGGGAGTGACCCACGACCGCGTCGGGCTGCACTCCACAGGCGCGCCACAGGCCGGCCAGCGACACCATCACGGCGAACAGCGCGGGCTGCACCACATCGACGCGGTCCAGCCCCGGCGCATCCGCCGCGCCACGCAGGACACCCTCAAGCGACCAGTCGACATATGGCGCCAGCGCGTCGCCGCAGGCCCGCATACGCTCGGCGAATAACGGGGAGCGCTCCAGCAGCTCAAGCGCCATTCCCTCCCACTGCGATCCCTGGCCGGGGAACAGGAACACCACACCGCCGCCACCGGCCGCATCGCTGCCTCCTGCCCCCACGAGGACGTTGGCATGCGACCTCCTTCCCTCCTCCAACGCGGCGAGCCCCGCAAGTTGGTCCTCGCGGTCGCTGCCGAGCACCACCGCGCGCTGCTCGAACACCGAGCGGCCGGTGGCCAGCGAGTAGCCCACGTCGCTCGCCTCCAACAGCGGGTGAGTCCCGAGGTGCCGCCCCAACCGCTGCGCCTGCTCGCCGAGCGCGTGCTCGCTACGCGCCGAGAGCACCCATGGCACGACGCCGTCCAGGAGCGTCTCCCGGGTAAGGATGCGCTCCCCGTCCAGACGCGCGCCGTCCGCACCCCCCGCGTCCGGAGAACCCCCGGCGTCACCCGGACCACCGCCCGCCGCGGCGCCCGCGTCACCAAGCCCCCCGTCGCCGCCCGCCACAGCGCCCGCGCCATCAGCCCCCCCGCCGCCCCCCGCTGCGCCGCCCGCACCACCACCCCCGGCGCCGTCCGCCACAGGCGGCTCTTCGAGAATCGCATGCGCATTGGTGCCGCTGATGCCAAACGAGGACACTCCCGCCCGTCGCGGCCGTCCATTTGCAACCCACGGCGCCTGCTCTCTCAACAACGAGACGGCGCCGGCCGACCAGTCCACCTCGTGTGAGGGCTCATCCACACCCAACGTCCGCGGCAGCACGCCGTGGCGCATCGCCATCACCATCTTGATCACACCCGCCACGCCGGCAGCCGCCTGCGTGTGGCCGATGTTGGACTTGACCGAGCCCAGCCGCAGCGGCCGTCCCTCGGGGCGGCCCTGTCCATAGGCGCCCAGCAGCGCCTGCGCCTCGATCGGATCGCCGAGCGTCGTGCCCGTGCCGTGGGCCTCGACAACATCGATCTCCTGCGCCGCACACCCGGCGTTGGCGAGGGCCTGCGCGATCACGCGTTGCTGGGAGGGGCCGCTGGGCGCGGACAGCCCGTTGCTCGCGCCGTCCTGGTTGATCGCGCTGCCGCGCACCACCGCCAGCACCTCGTGACCCAGGCGACGCGCGTCGGACAGCCGCTCCACCAGCACCACGCCAACGCCCTCGGACATGCCGATACCATCCGCGTCGGCCGCGAACGGCTTGCAGCGTCCGTCGCGTGCCAGGCCCCGCTGGCGAGCGAACTCGACGAACGCACTGGGCGTGCTCAGGACCGTCACCCCACCCGCCAGCGCCAACGTGCATTCTCCCGCGCGCAACGCCTGGCAGGCCATGTGCAATGCCACCAAGGAAGACGAGCAGGCCGTATCCACAGTGACGGCTGGACCCTCGAGCCCGAACACATACGCCACCCGGCCCGAGAGGACGCTGCTCAGGCCGCCTGTCAAGCGGTAGCCCTCGATGCTTTCGTAGTCCTGGGAGCTGATGCCGGCAAACACCCCGGTCTGGCTGCCACGCAGTGCGCGGGGAGGGATGCCGGCATCCTCGAGCGCCTCCCAAGCGGCTTCCAGCAGCAGCCGCTGCTGCGGGTCCATACCCAGCGCCTCACGCGGACCGATCTCGAAGAAGTCCGCGTCGAACTCCCCCGCGTCATAGAGGAATCCGCCATCGCGCACGTAGCTCTTCCCCGGAGAATCGGGATCGGGGTCATACAGCCCCTCCAGGTCCCAGCCGCGATCGGTGGGGAAAGCACCCACCGCGGCGCCACCCGCGGCCACCATCTCCCACAGCTCCTGCGGCGAGCGCACCCCCCCGGGAAAGCGGCAGCTCAAGCCCACAATCGCGATCGGCTCCTTCGCAGCCGCCACCGTCGCAGGAGCGCCAGCTGCTCCCTGGCCCGCCTCTGCGATGCCGGGGCCCGCCAGGCCCGCGCCCGCAATGCTCGCCAGCAGGTGTCTGCTCAGCGCAATCGGAGTGGGGTGGTCGAAGACGACGGTGGTGGATAGGCGCAGCCCGCTGAGCGCACCCAGCCGGTTGCGCAACTCGACGGCGGCGAGCGAGTCGAAACCCAGCTCCTTGAATGCCCGCTGCGCGGGCACGGCCGCGGCCGTCGTGTGCCCCAGCACAGTCGCCGCCTCGCCGCGCACGAGATCGAGTGCCACCCGCTCGCGCTCGCGCTCGGGCATGCCCGCCAGACGCCGCGCCAGCGACCCGCCCGCCCCCTGCGCCCCGCGGCGAGCCGGTACACGCACCAGACCGTGCAGCAACGGCGGCAAGGTGCCCGCCCGTGACTGGGCGCGCAGCGCGGCGGTGTGCAGGCGCAGCGCCACCACAAGCGCCTCGTCCATCTCGCAGGCGGTGTCGAACAGCGTGAGACCCTGCTCGTTGGAAAGCGCGCCAATGCCAGTGCGTTGCAAACGGGCCAGGTCGACGGCGTCGAGACCGCCGGTCATGCCGCTCGCCTGCGCCCACTGACCCCAGGCCATCGCTGTGGCGGGCAGCCCCTGCGCGCGGCGGTGGGCAGCAAGCGCGTCGAGGAAGGCGTTGGCCGCGGCGTAGTTGCCCTGACCAGCCGTCCCCAGCGTGCCGGCGACAGAGGAGTACAACACGAACGCCGATAGCTCAAGCTCCGCCGTCAGCTCGTGCAGGTGCCACGCGGCATCGACCTTGGGGGCCATCGCGCGATCGACCCGCTCCGCCGTCAGCGACTCGATCACCCCGTCATCCAACGCTCCCGCTGCGTGCACCACGGCCGTCAAAGGGTGCTCCACCGGCACCGCAGCCAGCAGCCCCTGCAGCTCGGCGCGGTCGCTCACGTCGCAGCTCGCCACGGCGACCCGCGCGCCATGGCTTTCCAGCTCGGTCCGCAGCGCGAGGGCGCCGGGCGCCGCCTCGCCGCGGCGGCTGACCAGCACAACGCTGCACTGCCCGTGCGCAACCACGAGATGTCGCGCCAGCAACGCCCCCAGGCCGCCCGTGCCACCGGTGATCAGCACGGTCCCGGCGGGGTCGAGCCCCGCGGGCAGCGTCAGCACGATCTTGCCGACGTGACGCGCCTGGCTGAGGAAGCGGAAGGCCTCGCGCGCGCGCCTGACATCCCACGTGCGGCGCGGAAGCGGCTGCAGGACCCCCCGATCGAACAGCTCCAGCACCTCCCCGAGCATCGCCCGCAGACGCTCGGGCCCGGCCTCCAGCAGATCGAACGCCCGGTAGGACACGCCCCTGTGCTCCGCGGCGAGAAGCTCAGCGTCGCGGATGTCGGTCTTGCCCATCTCCAGGAAGCGCCCACCGCGCGGCAGCAGCTCAAGCGAGGCGTCCACGAACTCCCGCGCGAGCGAGTTGAGAACGACATCCACGCCCTCGCCACCGGTCTGCGCCAGGAAGCGCTCGCTGAACTCCAGCGTGCGCGAGGAAGCAATGTGCGCCTCATCCAGCCCCAGCTCTCTCAGCACCGGCCACTTCCCGGGGCTGGCCGTGGCGAACACCTCGATTCCCATGTGCCGGGCGAGCTGCACGGCGGCCATCCCCACGCCGCCGGCCGCCGCGTGCACCAGCAACCGCTCGCCCGGGCGCGCGGCGGCGAGGTCCACCAGCGCGTAGTAGGCCGTTAGGAAGACGATCGGCACGGACGCGGCCTGCGCGAAGGACCAACCCTCGGGCACGCGCGTGAGCAGACGGCTGTCGGCGATCGCGATGGGGCCAAATCCGCCGGCAACCAGACCCATCACGCGGTCCCCCGGCACGAGGTCCACCCCCGGACCGGCCTCCAACACGATCCCCGCGCACTCGCTGCCAAGGGCATCGCTGGAGTCGCGCAGCGACACGAGGCCCAGAGCGACAGTGACGTCGCGGAAGTTCAGGCCCGCGGCGCGCACGGCAATCCGCACCTGCCCCGGCGCGAGCGCCGCGAGCGCCTCTGGGTATGGGGCAAGCGCAAGACGCTCGAACGTGCCGCCCTCGCCGGCGATATCCAGGCGCCAGGCATGCTCCCCGGCAGGGGCCTGAAGGACATCGCCGGAGGCGCCGCTGAGCAGGCGCGGTGCCAGCACCGTGCCTTTGCGCACCGCAAGCTGCGGCTCCCCGCTGGCCAGCGCCACTCCCAGCGCATCCAGCGAATCGCGCTCGCCGTCGAGGTCCACCAGCACGAAGCGACCGGGGTGCTCCGATTGCCCCGAGCGCAGCAGACCCCATAGCGGCGCCTGCGCGAGGCCCGGCAGCTCCTCGCCGGCGCCCACCGCCACGGCGCCGCGCGTCAGCAGCACCAGGCGGGCAGACGCGAAGCGCTCGTCAGCGAGCCATGCCTGCATCAGCTCCAGCACGCGCTTGACACCCGCGTGGGCTGCCTGCACGAGCACATCGCCCTCCGTGGCGGCTGCGGCGTCGTTCCTCGCGCAGTCCAGCAGCACGACATCGGGAGGCTCCTCGCCGCCGTCGATAGTCGCGCCCAGGGAAGACAGGTCCCGATACACCTCTGTGGCGATTCCCGTGCGGGCGAGTGCACTCGCCAGCCCCGCCTGGGACGCATCCGGCTCCACGCGGCCTGCACCCGTCTCCATCCGACCCGCATCCGGCCCCACGCGGCCCGCACCCGTCTCCACGCGACCCGCATCCGGCCCCACGCGGCCCGCACCCGTCTCCACGCGGCCCGCATCCAGCTCGGCCTGGCGTGCATCCAGCACCGCCCAGCGCCCGGCGAGCGCCCCCGCGTCCTCGCGCTCGGCTGCGGTCGGCACAGCGTCCCAATCCAGGCACAGCAGCGATCCCTCCATGTCCCCGCGTGTGCCGCCAAGCGCCGCCGCCGGGGCCGGGCGCAGCACCAGCTCGCCCACCGAGACGATCGGCTCGCCGTGCTCGTCGGCCGCCACCAGCGAGACCGTCTCGGCGCCGACCCGCTTGAGACCCACCCGCAGCGAGCCGGCGCCCACACCGCGTAACGCGACATTGCCCCACGAGAAGGGCAGCAGCACCCGGCTCCCCCCGTCCTCGCCGCCGGGCTCGCCGAGCAGTTGCGCCGCCACCGTGTGCAGCGCGGCATCGAGCAGCGCCGGGTGCAACTCGAAGCGACCGGCAGACAGCCGCTGCTCCTCTGGCAGGGACACCTCCAGGAACATCTCCTCCCCTCGCCGCCACGCTGCATGCACTCCCTGGAAAGCCGGGCCATAGTCATAACCCCACTCGGCCAGGCGGTCATACAACCCATCAACCGCCACCCCCTCCGCGCCCGGCGGCGGCCACGCGCCGCCAACGAGCGAACCCATCCCCCCCGCGAGCGAATCCGCCTGCCCCGCACCTTCGCCGGTGAGCGTCGCCGCGCCTACGCTGAGCAGGCCCGAGGCGTTGCGCGTCCACGAGCCGTCCGGCTCGGGCATGCCATCTGTAGAGCCCTGCCCGCGGACCTGCACACGCGAGTGGATGCGCAACGGCCTGGCGCCCGAGGGCCCAGGCTCATCGAGGCTCACCTGGATCTCGACGGCGGCCTGCGGCTCCAGCACCAGCGGCGCCTCCAAGGTGAGCTCCCCCACGGTCTCGCACCCAACCTCACGTCCTGCCCGCAGAGCCAGCTCCACGAACGCCGTGCCCGGCAGCAGCACCGTGCCCATCACGGCGTGATCTGCCAGCCAGGGATGCGTGTCCAACGACAGGCGGCCGGTGAACACCAGGCGCTCGCCGTCGGCCAGGCCGACCATGGCGCCCAGCAGCGGGTGATCCACCGATGCCTGCCCGATCGAGGCGACATCTCCACCTCCCCCCGCGGCGGCATTCAGCCAGTAGCGCTTGCGCTGGAACGCGTACGTGGGCAGGCCGACGGTGCGCGCTCCGGAGCCCGCGAACACACGGCCCCAGTCCACATCCACGCCGTGCACCCAGACTTCGCCCAGCGAGAGCAGAAAGCGCTCCAAGCCGCCCTGCTCGCGGCGCAGGGTGCCACTGACCAGCGCATCACTGGTCCCGTCGAGTGCCGCATCCACGGTTTCCTGCACCCCCACGGTCAATACCGCGTGCGGGCTGATCTCGATGAACGACCGATAACCCTCCGCCAACAGCGACCGCGTGGCGGCCTCCAAGCGCACGGTCTCGCGCAGGTTGCGATACCAGTACTCGCCATCCAGCTCCGCGGTGTCGAGGAGCCCGCCCGTGACGGTGGAGAAGAACGGCACATCGCCAGACACCGGCGTTATCCCCGCGCACCCCTCCAGCAACTCCTCGCGGATCTCCTCGATATGCGCCGAATGCGACGCATATCCCACGGGAATCTCCCGCGCCCGCACACCCCCCTGCACCAGTTCGCCCAACAATCCATCGAGCGCCTCGCGCTCACCCGAAACCACCACCGATGAGGGTCCATTCACCGCCGCCACCGACGCCCGCCCGCCCCAGCGCTCAAGCCACCCTTCGATCTCCTTCTCAGGCAGAGCGACCGACACCATCCCCCCGCGACCCATCAGCCTCACCAAGGCTCGGCTGCGCGTCACCACCAGCCTCGCCGCATCCTCCAGCGACAAACCCCCAGCCACGTGCGCCGCCGCGATCTCACCCTGGGAATGGCCCACCACAACACTCGGCCGCACACCACACGCCCGCCACAACCCCGCCAACGCAACCATCACCGCGAACAGCAAAGGCTGCACCACATCCACCCGCTCCAACCCAGGCGCGCCATCGACATCCCGCAGAACGTCCTCGACCGACCAGTCCACGAACTGCTCAAGCGCCCCGGCACAAGCACGCAAACCCCCGGCGAACACCGGGGAGCAATCCAGCAGCCCAGCGGTCATCCCCCGCCACTGCGAACCCTGACCGGGGAACAAAAACACAACCCCCCGACCACCCCCACCGACCCAACCCTTCCCCTCCACCACATTACCCGCCGACACACCCCCAGCCAACGCCCCCAAACCACCCAGCAGACCCGTACGACCCTCGCCAACCACCACCGCCCGATCCTCGAACGCCGCCCGACCCGCAGCCAGCGAGAACCCAACGTCGGCCGCATCCACATCGGGCTGACCCTCCACGAGCTCACGCAACCGCCCGGCCTGCGCCCGCAAACCGGCGACACCGCGACCCGACAGGATCCATGGCACCACCCCACCGAGCCCGACCCGGGCGCTCTCCTCCACGCTCACGCCGGCGGCGACTATGGTGCCGGCAGCCTCCTCGCCAGGCGCGAGGCCATCTGGCGGATCCTCGACGGCAGGGGCCTGCTCAAGCTCGGCGGCAGGGGCCTGCTCAAGCAGCACGTGCGCATTGGTGCCGCTGATACCAAAGGACGACACGCCTGCCCGACGCACGCGGCCCACCGCCGGCCACGGCCGCGCTTCGGTCAGCAGCGATACCGCACCGGCGGACCAATCGACCTGCCGCGAGGGCGCATCGACATGCAACGTCGGCGCCAGCGCACCGTGACGCATGGCCATCACCATCTTGATCACTCCCGCCACGCCCGAAGCGGCCTGCGCGTGGCCGATGTTGGACTTCACCGACCCCAGCCACAGGGGGCGATCAGCGGGACGCTCGCGCCCATAGGTGGCCAGCAGCGCCTGCGCCTCGATCGGATCGCCCAGCGTCGTGCCCGTGCCGTGGCCCTCGACAGCATCGACATCCGCGGCGGAGAGCCCGGCGTTGGCCAGCGCCTGCGCGATCACGCGCTGCTGTGAAGGGCCGTTCGGCGCCGACAGCCCGTTGCTGGCACCATCCTGGTTGATCGCGCTGCCCGCCACCACCGCCAGCACCTCGTGGCCGAGGCGGCGCGCGTCGGACAGCCGCTCCACCAGCAGCACCCCCACGCCCTCGGACCAGCCGGTGCCATCCGCGCCATCGGCATAGGACTTGCAGCGGCCATCGCGGGCCAGCCCCTGCTGGCGGCTGAACTCCACGAATACGCCCGGCGTGGCCATCACCGTCACGCCCCCGGCCAGCGCCAGCGAGCACTCGCCCTGGCGCAACGCCTGGCACGCCAGATGCAGCGCCACGAGCGAGGAGGAGCAGGCGGTGTCGACCGTCACCGCCGGTCCCTCCAGGCCGAGTGTGTAGGCCACGCGGCCCGATACGACGCTGCCGACGCTGCCCGTGAGGTGGTAGCCCTCGGAGCCGCCCGACGCCTCGTGCAAACGCGGTCCGTAGTCGCTGTAGATGACCCCCGCGAACACGCCCGTCTGGCTGCCCCGCAGCGAGGAGGGGTCGATCCTGGCGTGCTCGAGCGCCTCCCAGGAGGCTTCCAGCAGCAGCCGCTGCTGGGGATCCATCGCCAGCGCCTCGCGCGGGCCGATCCCGAAGAACGCCGCATCGAAGTCGCCCGCGTCGTGGACGAAGCCGCCTTCGCGCGCGTCGCTTTGGCCCTGCCGCCCATGCGCACCGCTTCCGTCCCGCCGCTCGGACGCACCGTCCCCGTCCGGCCGCTCGGGTGCACCGTCCCCGTTCAGCCGCTCGGACGCATCGCTTCCACCCGTCTGCTTGGTTGCCCGCTCGTGCAGCAGTCGATCCAGATCCCAACCGCGATCCGTGGGGAACTCCGACACCGCGTCCCGGCCGCCGGCGACGAGCTCCCACAGCTGCTCCGCCGAGCCCACGCCACCCGGGTAGCGGCAGCTCATGCCGACGATCGCGATCGGCTCGCGTACGGGCCACGCCGGCGACGCCGCGGCCACGGCCGAACCGCCCCGGCGCCCCGCGGCCGTTCGCCCCCAGGCGGCCGTCGGATCACCAGCTGCCTGCCCCGCGGCGACCTCCGCCAGCAGGTGCGCCGCCAGCGCCGCGGGCGTGGGATGGTCGAAAACGACCGTCGCCGGCAGACGCAGGCCGGTGAGTACGCTCAGCCGGTTGCGTAACTCCACGGCGGTCAGCGAATCGAAGCCGAGCTCCTTGAACGCCCGCTGTTCCTGCATCGCCTCAGAGGAGGCGTGCCCCAACACTGTGGCCACCTGCGTGCGTACCAGCTCGAGCACGATGTGCGCGCGCTGATCCTCCGGCGCGCGTGCCAGGCGGCGCGCGAGCGATCCGCCGAGCGCCCCGTCGGCCGTATCTCCGGTGCCTCGCCGTGCGGGCACACGCACAAGACCGCGCAGTGGCGGCGAGACAGTTCCGCTCCGTGCCTGCGCGCGCAGCGCAGCGACGTCCAGACGCACCGGGGCCAGCAGCGCCTGCTCGCTCGCGCACGCCATGTCGAACAGGTCCAGGCCCTCCCGCAGGGACAGTGCGGCCACGCCATAGGAGCGCCTCATGCGCGCCACGTCGGCCTCGCTCAGACCGGCGCTCATGCCGGTGTTCAAAGCAGCCCCATCTCCAGCCCACAGCCCCCACGCCAGGGAGATGCCGGTGAGCCCTCGCGCCCGGCGCCGGGCCGCCAGCCCGTCCAAGAAGGCGTTGGCGGCGGCGTAGCCGGCCTGGCCGGCGTTGCCGAGCGTGGCGACGATCGATGAGAACAGCACGAACGCCGACAGATCGAGGTGCTCGGTCAGCTCGTGCAAATGCCAGGCTCCATCCGCCTTGGCGGCCAGCGCCCGGTCAAGCTGCTCGGGTGTGAGCGAGGCGAGCACGCCGTCTTGGAGCGTCCCAGCGGCGTGCACCACCGCGGTCAGGGGGTGCTCCTCGGACATCGAGGCAAGGACGGCCGCCAGTTGCTCGCGCTCGGACACGTCGCAGGCGAGGATCCTCACCTTTGCGCCCAGCCCCGCGAGCTCGGTCTCGAGCGTCGATGCGCCCTCGGCCGCGGGGCCGTGCCGGCTGACCAGCACCAGATTGCGCACCCCGTGCTCGGTCACCAGGTGGCGGGCGAGCAGGCCGCCCAGATCGCCGGTGCCGCCGGTGATGAGCACCGTGCCTCCCTGGGCGTCGAATGCGCCACCCTGTTGCGCCGGTGTCATCGCCGATGCCGGCGCCAGGCGCGGAGTCAGGAGAACGCCCTTGCGTAGGGCCAGCTGCGGCTCCTCGCCGGCGAGCGCCGCGGGAAGCGCGCGCAGGGACTCGTCCTCGTCATCGAGATCCACCAGCACGAAGCGACCGGGGTGCTCTGACTGCGCCGCGCGCACCAGGCCCCACACCGGCGCGGCGGCCAGACCGCGCACATCCTCACCCGGACGCGCCGCGACGGCCCCGTGGGTCACCAGCACGAGACGCGAATCGGCATCGACGTTCTCCGCAAGCCACGCCTGCATCAATCTCAATGCACGCTGAGCGACATCGTGCGCGGCGCCGATGACTCCATCCTCATCGAGCAGGTCGCGATCCACGAACACCACCTCGTCCTCCGCGGACGGCTCCATGTCATCCGGCAGGTGCTCGGCGACAGGCACCCATTCCAGGCCATACAGCGACTGCGCCGGACCGCCGGCAGCGATGGCGAGCTGCTCTGCGGAGACCGCTCGCATGGCCAGGGCGCGCACAGAGGCGACCGGAGCGCCATCCTCGTCGGCCACCGCGATGGCCACCCCCTCGCCCCCGCCGCCCGCCGCCGGAGAAAGGCATACGCGCAGAGCACGAGCGCCGCCGGCCTGCAGGCTGAAGTCGCTCCAGGCGAACGGCAGTCGCACCCCTTGCGGGCGCTCCCCGGCCCCCTCCTCGGGCTTGTCATCGAGCAGGCCGATGATGGCGTGCAGCGCGGCATCGAGCAACGCCGGGTGCACCCCGAACGTTCCGGCCTGCTCCCTCTGACCCTCGGCGAGGGTCAACTCGACGAACAGCCCCTCCTCTCCCCGCCAGGCGGCGCGCAAGCCCTGGAAGGCGGGGCCGTAGTCATAACCCTGCGCCGCCAGCCGGTCATACAGATCCTCGACGTCCACCTCCAGCGCGCCCGGCGGCGGCCACGCCTCGCCCGCGAGCAGCCGCGAGATCCGCTCGTCGGCGGGTGTAACACCGGCGGCGAGCACGCCACGGGCGTGGCGGGTCCACGCCTGCTCAGCCTGCTCCGCTTCCATCTCGCCCTCGGAGGCGCTCTGCGGGCGGGCGTAGATGCTCAAGGGCCGCGCGCCCGAGGCATCGGGCGCGCCCAGCAAGAGCTGCACCTGCACGCTGTCGTGCTCGGGCAATACGAGCGGAGCCTCCAGCGTGAGCTCCTGCACCCGCTCGCAGCCCACCTCGTGGCCCGCGCGGAGCGACATCTCAAGGAATGCCGTGCCCGGCAGCAGCACCACGCCCATGGCGGCGTGGTCGGCGAGCCAGGGATGCGTGCGTAGCGACAGTCGGCCGGTGAACAGCCAGCCCTCGCCGTCGGCCAGAGCCACCGCGGCGCTCAGCAGCGGATGCTCCGCGGCGAGCTGCCCCGCCGAGACCATGGCGCTCGTGCCCACTGCGGGCGCCGTAAGCCAGAAGCGCTCGCGCTGGAACGCGTAGGTAGGCAACTCCACACGCCGGCGCTCGGACCCGGCGAGTACGGCGTTCCACCGCACCCCGACTCCGCGCACGAAGACGGCAGCCAGGGAGGCGAGGAAGCGCTCGAAGCCTCCCTCGCCGCGACGCAGCGAGCCGACCACCGCGATCCGACCCAGATCCTGGCCCAGCGCCTCCTCGCCGGACTCGCCAAACACTTGCTCAGCGGTTTCCTGTGCCCCCATGCTGAGCACCGGATGGGGACTCACCTCCACGAACGTTCGCCGGCCGGCATCCAAGAGCGCGCGTATGGCCCCTTCGAACTGAACGGGTTGACGCATGTTGCGATACCAGTACTCGGCACCCAACTCTGCCGTGTCGTACAGCGAGCCCGTCACCGTCGAGTAAAAGGCGATCTCACCGCTAAGCGGAGTCACGTGAGCAAGCCTCTGAAGCAGCTCCTGGCGGATCCCCTCGACCCTGGGCGAATGCGAGGCGACGGTTGCGGGCACCTCTCGGGCGCGGAGGCCCTCGGCCGCACACTCCCTCAGGAACTCATCCAGGGCCTGGCGATCGCCGGCCACATTGACCATCGTTGGACCGTTGACGGCCGCGATGACCAGCCGCTCGCCCCAGCGCTCCAGCCGCGGCGCGAGCTGCGCAGGCGAGAGCGCAATCGAAGCCACTCCACCCTGTCCGGCCAGCTCCGCGAGCATGTGACTGCGCAGCACCACCACCGAGATCGCGTCCGCCAACGAGAGCCCACCCGCGACATGGGCCGCGGCGATCTCACCCTGGGAGTGACCGACCACCGCCGTGGGATGCACACCGCAGGCGCGCCACAGGCCGGCAAGGGCAACCATGACGGCAAACAGCGCCGGCTGCACCACCTCGATGCGCTCCAGCGAGGGGCCCCCGGCCCCACGTAGGACATCCTCGAGCGACCACTCGACATGCCGCGCAAGCTCCTCCCCGCAAGCCCTCACCCCCGCAGCGAACACGGGCGATGCGTCCAGCAGCTCCCGCGCCATCCCCTCCCACTGCGACCCCTGCCCTGGAAACAGGAAGACGACCTCTTCGCCACCCATGTTGGCCACGCCTTCAACGACATGCTCGACGGACTCGCTCGCAGCCAGCGCGTCAAGACCACCCAGCAGCTGTCCACGCCCAGCGCCGAGCACCACAGCACGGTGCTCGAAGACCGGCCGCCCCGTGACCAGCGAACCCCCGATGTCGCCCGTACTGGCCTCCGGTGACGCGGCCACGTACTCCCGTAAGCGCCGCGCCTGCCCGCGCAACGCCCTACGGGTCTTGGCCGAGACCACCCACGCCGCAAGATCATCCCCGAGCACCCCCTCATGGGCCACGGACATGTCTTCGCGGCCTTCGCCGACGACTGCACGCGAGACCAACTCGCTCCCGACTGCCCCCGTTCCGGCAGTCCTCTCCCCGCCAACCGTCGGGCCGCCGAGGCCGAGGCCCGCACCTTGCAGTCCGGCCTCGGGCGCACCATGCAGTCCAGCCTCGGGCGCACCACGCAGTCCCGCCTCGGGCGCACCATGCGGCACAGCCTCGGCGGGCGATGGACCCTGCTCAAGGATCAGGTGGGCATTGGTGCCGCTGATGCCAAACGAGGACACCGCTGCCCTGCGCGGCTCGCCGTCACGCAGCGGCCACTGCACGTCCTCGCTCAGCAGGGAAACGGCGCCGCTCGACCAATCGACCTCACGAGTAGGCTCATCCAGGTGCAGCGTGCGCGGCAGCACGCCGTGGCGCATCGCCATGACCATCTTGATCACCCCGGCCACGCCCGCGGCGGCCTGCGTGTGGCCGATGTTGGACTTGATCGACCCCAGCAGCAGCGGACTGACGCGCGCGCCGTCTCGCCCATAGGTGGCCAACAGCGCCTGCGCCTCGATCGGATCGCCGAGCCTGGTGCCGGTGCCATGCGCCTCCACCGCATCGACCTGCCCGGCGGCGAGTCCCGCGTTGGCGAGCGCCCGGCGGATCACCTGCTGCTGGGAGCGACCGCTGGGCGCCGTCAAGCCATTGCTGGCGCCGTCCTGGTTGATCGCGCTGCCGCGTACCACCGCCAGCACCTCGTGACCGCGGCGGCGCGCATCCGAGAGGCGCTCCAGCAGCAGCATCCCCACGCCCTCGCCCCACGCGGTGCCGTCGGCCGCATCGGCGAAGGGCTTGCAGCGCCCGTCGGGCGCCAGCCCTCGCTGACGCGAGAGCTCCACGAACATGCCCGGGTTGGCGAGCACGGCGACGCCACCGGCCAGCGCCAGCGCGCACTCGCCTTGGCGCAACGACTGGCAGGCCATGTGCAGAGCCACCAGCGAGGAGGAGCAGGCCGTGTCCACCGTCACTGCCGGCCCCTGCAGGCCGAACGCGTAGGCCAGGCGTCCAGACGCAACGCTGGCCGTGTTGCCCGTGAGCGTGTAGCCCTCCGATCCCTCTCGCGCTTCGTGCAGGCGCGGGCCGTAATCCTGTGCGGTGACGCCGGCGAACACGCCGGTCTGACTGCCGCGCAGGGTCGCGGGATCGATACCCGCCTGTTCGCAAGTCTCCCAGGCGACTTCCAGGAGCAGCCGCTGCTGGGGGTCCATCGCCAGCGCCTCGCGCGGATTGATGCCAAAGAACGCTGCGTCGAACTCGCCGGCGTCGTGGAGGAAGCCGCCTTCGCGCACATAGCTGCGCCCGGGGCGATCGGGGTCGGGGTCGTAGAGGCGCTCGAGTTCCCAGCCGCGATCGGTGGGGAATCCAGAGATCGCATCGACGCCCGTGCTGATGAGACTCCAAAGCTGGCTCGCGGAGCGCACGCCCCCCGGGTAGCGGCAGGCCATTCCCACGATCGCGATCGGCTCACCCCGATCGACAGCCCGCAGCGTCGCCCCCTCCGCGTCGTACTGCCCACCGCCGCCGCTCTCGGCGTTGCCCCCACCGTCGGCGTCCCCGCTACCACTCACGTCGCCCCCGGCATCCGCGTCAGCGCCGGCGTTTGCGCCGGCCGCCAACCACTCGGCGAGCGCCGCCGGGGTGGGGTTGTCGAACAGCACCGTGGCTCCCAGTGGCAGCCCTGTGAGCACCCGCAGTCGGTTGCGCAACTCCACCACGCCCGCGGAGTCGAGCCCGAGATCCTTGAACGCCCGCTGCGTGTCGAGCGCCTCGGTCGAATCCTGCCCCAGCACGGCGGCCACCTGTGCGCACACCAGATCCAGCGCCGCCACGCTGCTCACCTGCTCGTCCGCCTGCCCCACCTGCTCGTCGGCCCGTGCCCGCACGTCGGCCAGCGCCCGCACATCAGCCCGGCCCACCTGCTCGTCGGTCCGTGCCTGCTCGTCGACCCGTGCCCGCACGTCAGCCAGCGCCGCGGTGAAGCGCTCAAGCGTGCCCTGGCCGCGCCGCAGCGAGCCGAGCACCAGCGTGTCTGCAGACTCGCCCAGCTCGGTGTCGGCGACCTCCTGCGTCGGTACCGTCAGGACCGGATGGGGGCTGACCTCGACGAAGGTACGAGCGCCCTCCCGCAGGAGGGTCTGCACAACCGGCGCGAACCGCACGACCTCGCGCTCGCCTCGATACCAGTACTCGGCATCCAGCTGGGCGGTGTCCAAGATCCCGCCGGTGAGCGTCGAATAGAACGGCACCTCGCTGGAGCGGGGGGCGATACTGGCCAGCGCCTGCGACAGTTCGGCGCGGATGGCCTCGACCTGGGGAGAGTGGGCCGCGTAGTCGATACGGATCCTCTGTGCCTTGATGCCGTCGGCCTGGAGCTCGCCGATCAACTCCTCCAGCGCATCGCCGTCCCCGTAGAGCGCCACTGTCGAGGGACCGTTGAGCGCCGCAATGCCAATCCGCCCACCCCACCGCCGCAGACGCTTCTCCACGGCGCCGGCGCCGAGCCCGACCGCGATCAGACCGCCCTTTCCCGACAATACCTTCAGCGCGCGACTGCGCAAGGCAACGACGCGAGCGGCATCCGCCAGGGACAGGCCTCCCGCCACGTGGGCGGCCGCGATCTCACCATGGGAATGACCCATCACGGCAGCGGGGCGCACACCGTTGGCACGCCACAGTTCGGCCAGCGACACACTCACGGCAAACAGCACGGGCTGGACCACATCGACGCGCTCAAGTCGCGGTGCGCGACGCCTGCCCGCAATGACCTTGGACAGCGACCAGCCCACGGAAGGGGCGAGCGCCTCCTCGCACGCCTGCATGCTCCGGGCGAACACGGGCGATGCTTCCAGCAGCTCGCGCGCCATCCCCGGCCACTGCGAGCCATGGCCCGAGAACACGAAAACAACCCCCTCCCCAAACCTGGCGCCCGACCTGCCGTACATATGTGCCCCTCGACCCTAAGTGTTTCTGTCTTCTGGGGGCGGGACTCTAGGTCAGTACTGGGCGTTTGTCAACTAAGCCGGCACCATGTTTCAGGGCAGACTGGGCTGGCGGATCGTGTTCAGCCTCCGATTTTCAACTCATCGGGCGATCCATTTATTGCAATCAAGCTGCAGCAAGCGTCACGGCGGTTAATACCAGCCCGTCGTCGACCAGCCACCGGCCCGAAAACATGTTCAATTGCCCTCCCGCCAGCGCCGGTCCGGAGACCACAAGGCGTGCGGTGAAGCCGCGCCGGCAGGGATCGATGGACAGCACCGCGTCGGCAAAGCCCAGGCGGCGGCCGACGAGCGGAAACCATGCCTTGTACACCGACTCCTTGGCGCTGAAGAGCAGACGATCCCAGTGCACGCGAGGATCGCGGCGCGCCAGCTCATCCAACCGCGGCAGCTCCTCGGCTCGGGCGATCTCGGCGAGCACGCCGGCCGGCAGCGGCTCGTTGGGCTCTGCATCGATGCCGATCCCAAGCAGCTGGGTGGCATGGGCTACAACACATGCACGGTAGCCGCGGCAATGCGTGATGCTGCCCACGACACCGGCCGGCCAACGGGGCTCGCCGCTGGTTCCGCTGGGCACCGGCAGCGGCGGAAGACCGAGTCCTCGCAGCGCCTCGTGTGCACAGGCACGGGCCGTTGTGAACTCCGCTCGCCGCCTCTCCACGGCCTTCCCGAGCGCGCGCTCCTCCTCGGGAAAGAGCACGACATCCGCGAGATCGGTGCGGGCCTCCACGGCCACCACCCCATCGGGAAGGATTTGCGCGAGCATCCCCTCCAAGATATAGACATATCAGGTGAGCCTTGACAAAGGCTATTCGAGGTTATAGCCTGGTCCTGCAGCGGCAGCCACCCCGCGGACCGGGGAGATATATGGGGCGAAATTGCAACTTATTGTCTACTGCGCCACGGTAGCGGCTAGGTAGACATCTTTCATTGGAGGGGTTGACATGGGTTTTGGCTTGCTTTCGAAGCACGCTATGCAACACACGTATGTGCGGGTCGCGCTGCTGGTTCTCACAGCGGTGGCTCTCGGCGCGGCGGCGGGCGTGGCCCAGTCCAGCGCGACATCCTCGCGCTCTGAGCATGGCACAGCCATCGTCGCTGCGACACGCTCCGTGAGCCTGACCGCGAGCCTGCACCTCGTCGGACGCCCCGAGCGCGTGCTCACCGAGCAGGGAACCATCTCCGGCAGCGTCTCCGGCAGCGTGTCCGCTCGATGTGTATCCATTTCCTCCACCTCGGGGACAGCTACGTTCACCATTTATACAAAAGGTGGCTCGTTTTCTGGCAAGGCGGCCACCCGCGGCCATGTCGAAGGGGCCTCGGTGCCATTCGCCGGGACCGCGACGATCACTGGGGGAACCGGCATCTGGGCGCATGCATCCGGATCGAGCCTGCATTACAGCGGCGTGATGGATCGACAGAACTTTCGTATCACAGAGCACCTCACCGGCAGCCTCCGGGCCTGATCGTGGCTGCGCGGGCGCAAGGGGACAGGGGCGCGGTGCGGGGAAGCACTCCGATATCGAGAAGCGCTCGGCTCCACTCGACACGGCTCGCGAGCGCTCGACCCCACCGACTCCACTCAGCACGGCTCGCGAGCGCTCGACTCCATGCCGCTCTGCTGCCGGTTCTCCTCCTTGGCTGCCTGCCCGCCGCGGCACAAGCAGTCGATGTGGCTCAAATCCACATAGCCTTCGTGCCCGATCGGCTCGGGGCCCACGTATCGGTCATCACGCACCTCACTGTCGGCAACACCGACGGCGCCCTGCCGAGTCCGATCGTCGCGTTCGACCAGCACCTTCCGGCGGAACTTGAACTGATCGGCAGCACCTTGGGTCTGGCCATCTGCAAGCCGGCTACCCTGCTCGCAGACGGCCTGAGTGGTTGCCCGCCCAATGCGCTCCTCGGAGCGGGTACAGCCACTGTGGCGGTGCCGTTCGGTCCGGAAATCGTGACCGAGTCAGCCGCGATTCATGTGCTGATGGGACCGCCGGCGGAAGAACAGGTTGGCGTGCTGCTCTTCGCCGAAAGCCTCTCGCCCGTCTTCGCGCAACAGGTCTTCCCTGGAGTGATATTGATCGGCTCGGGCCCCGAGAGCCTGGACACCACCTTCCCTCCCACTCCCACCCTGCCCGGCGCCCCCGACGCGGCCATGATCAATATGTCACTGGAGGTAGGCCCTGCACACCTGACCTACTACAAGCGGGTTCACGGCAACGAGGTCGGCTACCGCCCGCAGGGAATCGCGCTTCCTTCAAAATGCCCACCTGGAGGCTTCCTGTTTGTAACGGATATGCGCTTCCTCGACGGGACCACCCTGAGAGTGCCCGACGCGGTGCCCTGCCCACCCGCGCAACCCACGCAACGCCGACACGCGGGGAAACACGCCAAAGCGTAGGCAACAGATGGCAAGCGCACCAACAGCTCAGACCGCCGTGGAACTACCCGCGACCTCGGTGCCAGCGGGACCGCGCTGGCCAGGATTGGCACAAGCGCTGGCTTTGGCCTTTGCGCAGCCTTGGCTTCTCAACCGCTGCGGCGCGCGCTACGGCGAGATGTTCACACTGAGATTCTCCCCTGGCAAACGCCAGCTCGTGATGGTGAGTGGCGCGGATGCCGTAAAGACAGTGTTCGCGGCACCGCCCGAGGTGGCGCCCTCCGCGACCGGGATCTCACCGATCGCGCCGGTTTTGGGTCCCAGCTCTGTGCTGACCCTGACGGGAGAGGAGCACATGCGCATGCGGCGCTTGCTGCTGCCGCCGTTTCACGGGGAGCGAGTTGGAGAGTACGAGCAGGTGGTCGTGGAGGCGACCAAGCACAGCATGTCCTCGTGGCCGTTGGGGAGGCCGATGCGCCTGCAGGATCAGATTATGGAGATCGCCCTGGAGGTGATCATGCGAGCTGTGTTCGGGGTGGAAGCCACGCGGATAGGAGAGGAACTGCGGCAGACGATCGAAGAGCTGTTCGCTCTGCTGGGGCTGCCGGTGGCGTTGCTCTTGATGCTGCGCCCCTCCTCCTCCACACGCCCGACCGGGCGCTACGGGCGTGCGCTGGAAAACCTCGACAGGGTGATCTACGCAGAGATCACCCGTCGTCGCGCCGAAGCGGATACCGGGGAGCGGGGCGACATCCTCTCGCTGCTGCTGCAGGCGCGCGACAAGGACGGACGTGAGCTGACCGACGCGGAGCTGCGCGACGAGTTGGTGACGCTGGTCATGGCCGGCCACGAGACCACGGCAACGACCATAACGTGGGCGATCGAGCGCCTGGTGCGCCACCCGGCCAAGCTCGAGCGGCTGATTGCCGAGAACGATGCCGGCGAGAGCGATGCGTATATGCAGGCTGTGCTCGACGAGACCCTGCGCGTGCGCCCGGTGATCCCAATGGTGGTGCGGATCCTGGAGGAGCCGTTGCAGGTGGGGAAGTACCGGCTGCCCACTGGCACGCGAGTGGCGGTATCGATCTTCCTCACCAATCGCGACCCGCGGGTGTACGAGCGACCGCTCGAGTTTCGTCCAGAGCGCTTCCTGGAGAACCGGCCAGAGACGTTCTCGTGGATCCCCTTCGGTGGGGGCATACGCCGCTGCCTGGGGGCGCCGTTCGCGATGCTCGAGATGAAGCTGATCCTGAGCACAGTGCTGAGGGATCTGCGACCCTCCCTTCCGCGACGCCGGGGGCCACTGTTCCGCAGGGGTGAACTCACCCTTCACCGAGCCGTGCTGGTGCCGTGGGGAGACGGACGGGTGGTGTGGAGCAGGCGCACCGACCGGGCCGAGGCCGCCGCCTGACCCCATCCAGCCCTCTGACTCCAGCACCCCGACCCGCGTGTGCCTGCCCGCCCTCCGCCAGACCCAGCAACCCCAACCCATGTCTGCCTGCCAGCCTCCGCCAGACCCAGCACCCGCACCCACGTCTGCCTGCCCACCGTCCGCCAAACCGCATATGGTTCCTTCCTCACAATCGTCGAAGGACGCGTAGAACATGCCCCCGCTCATCACCCGCACGGAGGCCCTGAGACTGGGCGAGATCGAGGACCACGCCGAGATACAGGCGCTGGTGGAGCGTGCTTGGCAGGCGCGCACCGAGCGCTTCGGCGACTCGACCGACATGTGCTCGCTGGTCAACGCCAAGTCCGGCGGCTGCGCCGAGGACTGCGGCTTCTGCGCGCAGTCGCGCTTCGCTGAGGCGCAGACGCCGATGCACGCGATGATGGACCCCGAGCAGATCCTCGAGCATGCGCGTGCGGCAGAGGCGGCGGGGGCGCATCGCTTCTGCATGGTCACGCAGGGGCAGGGCCTCTCCAAGCGGGACTTCGAGAAGATCCTCGAGGGGGCAAAGCTGGTCGCCGAGAAGACCAACCTCAAGCGTTGCGCCTCGATCGGTCACATGTCACCCGCGCGCGCGAAGGCGCTGAAGGAGGCGGGCATCCAGCGGGTGCACCACAATGTGGAGACCGCACAGAGCTACTACGGGGAGGTCACCAGCACCGTTCGCTATGAGGGGCGTATACGCACCATCCAGGCGGTGCGCGAGGCCGGATTGGAGACATGCGTCGGCGGCATCCTGAACCTCGGCGAGAGCCGCGAGCAGCGCGTGGAGATGGCCTTCGAGCTGGCCGCAATCAATCCGACGAGTGTGCCGATCAACCTGCTCAACCCGCGCGCGGGCACGAAGTTCGGCGACCGTGAGTACATGGACCCGTGGGAGGCCGTGAAGTGGATCGCCATCTTCCGCCTGATCCTGCCCGAGGCGCTGTTCAGGCTGTGCGGAGGGCGCGTGGAGAACCTTGGCGAATTGCAGCCGCTGGCGGTGAAGGCGGGCCTGAACGGCGTGATGATGGGCAACTTCCTGACGACGCTCGGCAACGAGCCGCGCCAGGATCGCGCGATGTTCGAGGAGCTGGGCCTGAACGTGGCAAGGCAGCCCGACAACGGCGCCAACCCGCGGCCGGACAACCGCGGGGGGTGGCTGGATGGACAGACGCCGGATGTCGTGGAGGACTATCTCGACGGCCCCGGCACAGAAGATCAAGCCGAAACAGGCGGCAAGCCCGGTGCGGAGGGCGAGACCGACGGCTTGAAGGTGCGGCTGTGGGATCCCTCGACGCAGTTGCGCTACAAGGCCAAGCGCACCGTGCCTCCACGCCCTGATGCGAACCACACTGGACGCCCGGACGCGGACGCTCGCCCCGGCCCAGAGGCTCGCCCCGACGAGCTCTTGAGCACGGCATGAGCGAGATACAGGCGCGCCTGGCGGAACTGGAGCAGCTGGGCCTGCGCCGCCGCCTGCGCCTCATCAGCGGACCGCAGGGTCCGCGCGTGCTGCTCGACGGCCGCCCTGTGCTGCTGCTGTGCAGCAACAACTACCTCGGCCTGGCCGACCACCCGCGCGTACGCGCGGCCGCCGCGCAGGCCGCCATGCGCTGGGGCGTGGGCGCAGGCGCCTCGCGGCTGGTGTCGGGCACGATGACGATCCACCGCCGCCTGGAGGAGCGCCTGGCCGAGTGGGAGAGCAGCGAGGCATGCGTGCTGTTCGGCTCGGGCTACCTGGCCAACGTCGGCGTCATCGGCGCACTGGCGGGCAGGGGCGATGTGGTGTTCAGCGACGAGCTCAACCACGCCTCGATCATCGACGGCTGCCGCATGAGCGGCGCCGAGGTGGTGGTGTATCGCCACCTGGACTGCGAGCACCTGGAGTGGTCGCTGCGCCGCCACGCCAAGCAGCCCAAGCAGCGGCGGCTGATCGCCACCGACGCGGTCTTCTCGATGGACGGCGACATCGCGCCGCTGAGCGAGATCGTGGAGCTGGCGCATGCGTATGACGCGCGCACGCTGGTGGACGAGGCCCACGCCACCGGCCTGCTCGGCCCCAGCGGGCGCGGGGCGGTGGCACAGGCGGGCCTGCGGGAGGAGGTGGACGTCACGGTGGGCACTCTGAGCAAGGCGCTCGGCAGCTACGGCGCCTACGTGTGCGCATCGGCGCAGATGACCGACTACCTGGTGAACACGGCACGCTCGCTGATCTTCTCCACGGCCCCCGGCCCCCCCGCCGTGGCGGGCGCGCTGGCCGCTCTGGACCTCCTACAGGAGCGTCCCCATCGCGTCGAGCGCCTGCACGCGGCGGCACGCGCGCTGCGCGAGGCACTCGCGCGCGAGGGCTTCCCAGTCGCGCCCGGCGAGATGCCGATCGTGCCGATCGTCGTGGGCGATGAGCATGACACCATGCGCATGTGCGGAGCGGCACTTGAGCGCGGGGTGTTCGCGCAGGGCATCCGCCCGCCAACGGTCCCCGCAGGCAGCTCGCGTCTGCGCCTGGCGGCGATGGCCTCTCACACACACGCGGAGCTGCGCGAGGCCGCCCAGGTGCTCGGCGAGGCCGCACGCGCGGTGGGCCTGGAGCCAGCGGCTCTGAGATCGGCAACTGGGCGGCCCGCGATCGACCGCGAGAGTGCGCGCGAGGCCCGCATCGCCCGCGCCGCCTGAACGAGGCTGCCTGGCTTGCGGGGCCTGTTCGTAACCGGCACCGGCACGGGCGTCGGCAAGACGATCCTCAGCGCCGCGCTGGTGGCGGCGCTGGCCGCCGAGGGGGAGCCCGTCCATGCTTACAAGCCGGTGGTCACCGGCCTGGACGAGCCACCGGCAACCGCCGCGGAATCCTATAGCGCATGGCCACACGACCACGAGCTGCTCGCAGACATGGCCGGCATGACGCCCGAGGAAGTGGCGCCCCTGCGCTACGGCCCCGCGGTCTCGCCCCACCTCGCGGCGGACATGGCCGGCGAACGCATCGATCCGGCCCAGCTGATCGCGCACGCCCACACACTCGCCCATAGAGGCACGGTGATCGTGGAGGGAGTGGGTGGGCTGCTGGTGCCACTGAGCGAGGACTTCACCATGCGCGAGCTCGCCATCGAACTAGGACTGCCGCTGCTGATCGCCGCCCGCCCGGGCCTGGGCACGATCAACCACACGCTGCTCACGTTGCAGGCGGCACGCACGGCGGAGCTGGACGTGCGCGCGGTGGTGCTTACGCCATGGCCCACGCACCCCTCGGCAATGGAACGATCCAATCGCGACACGATCGCGCGCCTGGGCGAGATCGAGGTCGCGGGCCTCGCCCCCGTTGCACACCCGTCTCGCGCCGCGCTGGCGCAGGCCGGCGCGAAGCTGCCGTGGAGGCGGTGGCTTCTTGACGGTTACAGCGGCGAGCACTCCGGCGACCGTTAGACACTAACCATACACGCGGCATCGACCATGGCCCTTGTCACCGTGGCCAGATCCTCATCCCTGATGACGTAGGGAGGCATGGCGTAGATGAGATCGCGGAAGGGCCGCAGCCACACACCGCGCGCGACGGCAGCGGCGGTGGCAGCGGCCACGTCCACCTCGTGCTCCATCTGCACGACGCCGATCGCACCGAGCACGCGCACGTCGGCGACCCCCGGCAGCTCGCGCACAGGCGCGAGACCCTCGGCAAGGCCCCGCTCGATGCGCGTGACCTGCTCCTGCCACGCGGTCTCGCCAGGGCTCACGCCGAGCAACTCCAGCGACGCAAGCGCCACCGAGCAGGCGAGCGGGTTGGCCATGTAGGTGGGGCCGTGCATCAGCGTGCCACCGCCCAGCCCGCCTGAGATGACCTGCGCGACCTCACCCGTGCAGAGCGTGGCGGCGAGCGACGTGTAGCCGCCGGTGAGGGCCTTGCCCACGCACATCACATCCGGGCTAACACCTGCGTGCTCGCAGGCGAACATCGCGCCGGTGCGCCCGAAGCCAGTGGCGATCTCATCGAGCACCAGCAGCACGCCGTGCTCGTCGCACAGCTGCCGCAGCAGCGCCACGCAGGCGGGCGAGTGAAAGCTCATCCCCCCGGCGCCCTGCACTACGGGCTCGACGATTGCGGCCGCCAGCTCATGGGCATGGCGCTCGAAGAGGCCAGCCACCTCCGCCGCCCACGTCGGGTCCAGGCCGCGATCGAACCCTTCCGGCGGTCGCGGGGCGAAGACCTGCAAAGGGAGCGTGCCGGTGAACATGCTGTGCATCCCCCCAACCGGATCGCACACGCTCATCGCGCCGAAGGTGTCGCCGTGATAGCCCCCGCGCACCGTCAGCAGCCGCCGGCGCAGCGACCGCCCGAGCGCGTGCTGATACTGAAGCGCCATCTTGATCGCGACCTCCACGGCGACCGAGCCGCTGTCGGCAAAGAACACGCGATCCAAGCCCTGCGGCGCCAGCTCCACCAGCCGCTGCGCCAGCAGCACCGCCCCCTCGTGCGTGAGCCCACCGAACATCACATGCGCCATGCGCCCGAGCTGCTCGCGCACCGCCCCATCCAGCGCCGGCTGGCGGTAGCCGTGGATGGCCGACCACCACGAGGACATACCGTCGATCAGCTCGCGGCCGTCGGCCAGACGCAGGCGCACTCCTTCAGCCCCGACCACCGGCAGCGGCGACGAAGCGGGGGGCAGCGGCGCGTAGGGATGCCACACGTGCGCGCGATCGAACGCGAGCAACTGCTCCCAGTCCGCCACGCGCGCGCCCGAGCCGCTCTAGTCCTCGTAGAGCGTGAAGTCGCGCTTGCGCGCGCCGCACACCGGGCAGAACCAGGTGTCGGGGATCTCCTCGAAGGTCGTGCCCGCGGGGATACCGCCGTCGGGGTCGCCCTCGTCGGGATCGTAGATGTAGCCGCAGGACTCGCAGATCCAGCGCTGGAGGGTCTGTGTGCTCATAGGGGCAGTCTACCCAAGCGCCCCTCGCGCAGGGTATGGTCAGCGGATGAACGGCAGCGCCCGAGAGCAGGCCGGCCCCGGCGAGGAGTACAACCCGGGACCCACCACCGAGGCCCGCCAGGCGGCGACGGTGATCCTGTTGCGCGGCGGCGAGGAGCAGCTGGAGGTCCTGCTCGTCAAGCGCACGCCGCACGCCCGCTTCATGGGCGGCGTGTGGGTGTTCCCCGGCGGGGCCGTGGAGCGGCACGAGGGCACCGCGGAGGACGACGACGAGGCCCACCGCCGCGCGGCCATCCGCGAGCTGAACGAGGAGGCGGGCATCGCCCTCACCGCCCCCGACGAGCTGGTGAAGTTCTCCCGCTGGATCACGCCCGCAGAGGTGAAGGTGCGCTTCGACACGCACTTCTTCCTCGCTCCCCTCCCTCCGGGCCAGGTGCCGCGGGTGGACGGCGAGGAGTGCGTCGACCTCGGCTGGTTCACCCCCGCCGGCGCACTCCACGCGCACGAACGCCAGGAGATCGCGCTGGTGTTCCCCACGATCAAGCACCTGGAGCAGCTGGGTGAGTTCAAAAGCGCCTCCGAGCTGTTGCACGTGGCGGCTGACCGAGAGGTCTTCCCTGTGCAGCCGCGTATTGTTTTGGAGGGAAAGGGTGGCCGCGTGGTTCTGCCCGGTGAGCCGGGTTACGAATGACACGCGGATGCGCAACGACGGCGACCTATTTTTGATAAGGCTGCCGTGTGGTGCCAACGCCGCAAGCGCGCAACGACGCGGCCCCTTCAAATCCAAAAAAAATTATCCCGCTAGGACGACCCTTGCGCTTCTGTTACATGCGTGACAGCATTAATTAAGGCCAGATGGGTGAAAGCCTGCGGGTAATTGCCCAGGTGCCGCCCGCTCGATGCCTCCAGCTCCTCCGCGTAGAGGCCCATCGGCGATGAATACGAAAGCAGCCGCTCGCACAGATGCCGCGCGTCGCGGTGTTCACCTATCTCCCAGAGCGCCGAGACGAGCCAGAAGGAGCAGATCAGGAAGGTGCCCTCCTCGCCGCTCTGCCCGTCGTCGGTCTCCTCGGTGCGGTAGCGCAGCACGAGGCCGTGCTCTGTGAGCTCGTCGCGGATCGCGCACACGGTGGCGTGCAGGCGTTCATCATCGGGGGGCAGGAAGCGCACCAGCCCGATCAGCAGGTTGGAGGCGTCGAGCGCGTCGGTGTCGTAGTGCTGGCGAAACACTCCCCGCCCGTCGACGCCGTGCGCGAGGATGTCCGCGCGGACCTCCTCGGCCCGTTCCTGCCACTTGGCCGCGCGGTCCTTGTGCCCGCGCCGTTCGCCCAAGCGCGCGCCGCGGTCCATCGCCACCCAGCACATGAGCTTGGAGGAGACGTAGTGGCGGGGCTCGCCGCGCGCCTCCCAGATGCCCTGGTCGGGGTCGCGCCACACGCGCCAGGCGCACTCCACCTGATCGGCGAGCACCGGCCAGAGGCGCTCGGGGATGTGGTCGCGGCGCTTCGAATGCAGGTACACCGAGTCGAGCACAGCGCCGTAGACGTCGTTCTGGCGCTGATCGTAGGCGCCGTTGCCGATGCGCACCGGCCGCGCGTTCTCGTAGCCCTTGAGGTGCTTGAGCTCCTGCTCCGCGAGATCCTTCTGGCCCTTGATGCCGTACATGATCTGCAGCGAGCCGTCCTCGTTGCGCTGCATGTCGGCCACATACTGGACGAAGTCGTCAGCCTCCCAGTCGAGGCCCAGCGCGTGCAGGCCCCAGAGGGTGAAGCTGGCGTCGCGCATCCAGCAGTAGCGGTAGTCCCAGTTGCGCGAGCCGCCGGGCGTCTCGGGCAGTGAGGTGGTCGGGGCGGCGAGGAGCGCGCCCGTCGGCATGAAGGTGAGGCCCTTCAGCGTCAGCGCGGAGCGCTCCAGGTGGACGCGCCAGGGGTGGTCGGGGTAGGTGCCTTCGGACAGCCAGTTGCGCCAGAACTGTTCGGTGCGCTGGGTGCGGGCCTGCGCCTGCTCCACAGTGCGCGGGCCGCGCAGCTCTTCGGTCCAGGAGAGCGCGCAGAAGCTCCGCTCGCCCTCCTTCATGACGTGGCGCGAGTGGGCGCGGTTGCCCTCGATGCCCAGCTTAGTGTTGCTGAAGAGGCGAAAGGTGTGGCCGCTCTCGCCGCCGCCGGCCTGCAGGCCCTCGCCGTGCTCGTCGGAGACCCACTCCCATCTGGCGGCGGTGGCGCCGTAGTCGAGCATCGGCTCGCACACCATCTCCACCTGCACATGACCCTGGATGCACTCCACGATGCGCACGAGCAAATGGTCGGCGTCGAAGTCGGTGGGCGGGCGCGTGTGACTCGTATTGCGCTCTTCGTCATGCCAGTCGCTGATGGTGAGCGCATCGATCACCCGCAGCCACCCCTGCGGCGTCATCCAGGTGGTCTCGATCACGTTCGTGCCGGGGATGTAGCGGCGGCCGGCGGGCACATACACGCCGTAGGGACCCACGCGAAAGCTGCCGGCGCCACGGTCGAGCATCGCGGCGAAAATGCTGGGGGAGTCGAAGTGCGGCAGGCACATCCACTCGATCGAGCCGTCGCTGGCAAGCAGCGCGCCGGTGTGGCAGTCGGAGAGAAAGCCGTAGTCGGCGATCGGCGGGAAGGGCGAGTCCTGGGTAATGTCCGCGCTCATCGTCCGCAGGAGGATGACATCATCGCCCGTCGTGTGAGCACGCTAGACCGTTTTACCCGCTCCGGCACGCGATACCGGTCTAACGCCCGAGCACCCGAGACCGCTTACCGCCCGGGCACACGAGCCCGGCAACTCCCCTGGGCGCGCTTGCGTCGCCTACTGCCAGTGACCCAGCTCCGGGCGCTCGACGTGGCGCGGCAACAGGCCCTCTTCGTCGAGCTTGTCGAGGTGGGCCGCGAGCATCACCACGGCCGCCGGGCGCAGCTCCGGTGGGACGTCCGCCCAGGCGTGCTCCAGCAGCTCGGCGACCGAGCGTTTGCCGAGGCCGAGCGCGATGATCACTTTGTGCTCGCGCTCGTAGCGGTGCGCGATGTACTCCTCGACCTTGTTCTCTGGCTCCCAGATGGGTGGCCCGTGGCCGGGGCAGAGGACATCCACTTCCAGCGTGGCGAGTCTTGCCAGGCCGGCCATGTAGCCGCCCAGCGCGCCCGGGTAGGCGTCCACGAACACGCTGCCTTCGCCGAGCACGGCATCGCCGGTGAAGCACGCGTGTTCGGTGGCCAGCGCGAAGTGGTCGGGCGCGTGGCCGGGGGTGGGCACGGCGCGCAGCGGACCGAAGCGCGTGCCGTCGCGCAACACGACGTCCACGCCTTCGCCGCGCGCGGCGGCCAGTGGCGCGGGGCGGGCCAGCAGCAGCGCTTGCACGGCCTCGGAGTGGTCGGTGTGATCGTGCGTGAGCGCCACCCCGCCGAGACCGCCGCGGGCGTCGATCGCCGCCAGCAGGCGCTCGATGTGCGCGGGCAGCGCCGGCCCGGGGTCCACGACATACACGGGGTGCTCGCCCACCAGCCACGTGTTGGTGCCCGACAGCGTGAACGGCCCGGGATTGTCGGCGCGCAGACGCAGCACGTCGTAGTCGGCAAGCCGCTCGGTGTCGTAGTCGGGCTCGGCGCCCTCGGCGGGCTCAGC
This sequence comes from uncultured Solirubrobacterales bacterium, assembly GCA_963821895.1. Classification (GTDB taxonomy): domain Bacteria; phylum Actinomycetota; class Thermoleophilia; order Solirubrobacterales; family Solirubrobacteraceae; genus Palsa-744. The sequence goes on along the minus strand of CAWGFQ010000009.1, from coordinate 108,304 downwards.
ACCCTCGCCCGGCACAGCACTCTCGCCCGGCGCCGTGGTGTCGCGATGGGGCGCGCGGCGGGTGCTGCCCTCGCGCGCCAGAGCGCTCTCCGCGGATTCCCCGCCGGCGCTGCGCTCGCGCGCCAAGGCGCCCTCCGCGGGTTCGCGGCCGCCGGCGTCCTCGCTCTCCTCGCGCGGAGGATCGCCTTCAAAGCTGGATGGAAACAGCGGAGCCATCCAGGGTAGTTTTAGCTCTTCCACAGGACCGTTAGCCCGCGGTGCCCGCCCGTGGCGTCCAGCCGGGCTGGAATTTTGCCCGAATAATCGAAATATCCTGCCCTCCCCCCAGTCATTACCCGGGGAATCGGCTCTGCAAAGCCAAACTCCAGTGCTGAGAGAGCGCTTGCATCGACTTAGACACCAGTCGTCGCTGATACAGGTGTTGTCGCCGCCAGCGCTCGCCTCAAGCCCCGCATAAAGGCGACCGAAGGAATGACCAAATGAGCGAGGGATCTTGGCTTTGCCCCACCGAGCTTGACCGCAGCCGCGTCGTGGACGCGAATGACCGCGTGCGCACGATCCGCCTCGTCGGCTCGGGTGCGGTGGGGGTGGCGCTCGTTATCTCCGCCCCCTGGATCGGCTGGTGGACACTGATCCTGTTCGCGCTGTCGGCACTTAATTTCATCAATGTGGATCGGCGGCTGCGCACGAGCACACATCCCGAGCGCGTGAGCGTGTGCGCAATCCTCGTCACCGAGCTGCTGCTGGCGGGCGGCGTGGCGGCGAGCGGCGGCCCCACCTCTCCGGCGCTGCCCTGGCTGGTGCTGCCCGCGGGCATGGTGGCGGCGCGCTTTCGCCCGCGGGTGGTGATCGTGGGCCTCGTGCTCACGGTCTTTACGATCCTCCTGGCCACGCTCGGCGTGGACCCCGCGGGCACCGTGGCCGATCCCGTGCCGGTGATCGCCACGCTGGCGCTGCTGGCGGGCGTGGTGTCGATCGTGTGGGCACTGCAGGCGGCCGAGCTGCACCACCGCGACGAGGCGATCCTCGATCCGCTGACGGGCCTGCTCAACCGCCACGCGCTGATGCCGCGCTTCATCGAGCTCTCCCATCAGGCGCGCCTGAGCGGGCAGCCGGTGAGCATGGTGCTGTGCGACGTGGATGGGTTTAAGACGATCAACGATGAGTACGGCCACGATCGCGGGGATGCCGTGTTGCGCGATGTGGCCTATGAGCTGCGCAAGCGCCTGCGTAGCTTCGAGCTCGTATATAGGCTGGGCGGCGAGGAGTTCCTGATCGTGCTGCCCGGCGTCAGCGGCGCGGCCGGGCTGGAAGTGGCGGAGCGGCTGCGCGAGGCCATCGAGCAGGTGCGCCCGCAGGGCATCCATATCACGATCTCGCTGGGCCTGAGCGCGGGCAGCGGCGAGGGCGTCGACTACGACACCCTCTTCAGGGCCGCCGACGCGGCGCTGTATGACGCCAAGCGCGGGGGACGCAACCGGGTGGTGGCGGCCGACGCCGTCGGCGCCATCACGCTGGGGGAGCCGAGCGCTCTGGTGGCCTGCTAGCGCGACAGTTCCGCCGTGACGCCCTCGGCGACCTCCGCCAGCCGATCGGCGAAATCATCGACCAGCTCGCCGGCGTCGAACAGCGCGCCGGGCACCGCGAGGTCGAGCGCCGCGAGCACGCGTTCGCGCCCGTCGGGCACTGGCACGGCGATCGAGCGCAGGCCGTCGATCAGCTCTTCGTCGTCGAGCGCAAAGCCCTGCTCCCGCACCTCATCCAGCTCCGCGCGCAAGGCGCGTTTGCTGGTGATGCCGTTGGGGCCGCGCCGTGGGAGCGCGATGTCGGCGAGCAGCTCGCGCAGCTCCTCGTCGGGCAGGTTGGCCGCGAGCACCTTGCCCATCGCCGTGCAGTGCACGGGCAGGCGTGCGGAGGAACCCAGGCGCAGGTCGATCTCGTGCAGGCCGCGCCACCCGCGCAGACGCTCCACCAGCATGACTTCGCCGACGTCGAGTATCGCCAGCGATGCCGTCCAGCCGGTCTCCCGGCGCAGCTCCTGCAGATAGGGGTGCGCGCACGCATGCAGCGCCATCGAGCCCAGCGCCGCCAGCCCAACGTCGGCGCAGCGCGGCGTGAGGCGGTAGCGGCGCGCCGAGTTCTGTTCGAGATACCCGAGCTGCGCGAGCGTGGCCGCGTAGCGATGGGTGGTGGAGCGGCTCATGCTCAGCGCGCTGGCCATCTCGGCGATGCCCATCGTGGGACGCTCGGCGCTGAAGCTTGAGAGGATCGCCAGACCGTGGCCCAACGAGAGCGAATAGCGGCTGTCGTTGGCGGGCACGCGGGTGGAACGGTCTTCGGAGACCCGGCCCGCGCCGTCTAAATAGATCCTGCCGCGGCCGTTGCTGCCCCTGGCGGCGCCCCCGACCCTGGTGGAAATCTCGTCGAGGTCTTCGCGGTCGTGACCCAGCGGGAAGGTGCCGGCGCTGCCATCGCGGCCTTTGCCGGGACGGGCGTACCTGGGTCGCTTCGTCTCGTCCAATCCCGACTGTCGCATGCAATTGCTCCTTTCGGCGCCACCGTGCCCGTCGTGGGTTTTCCGAACAAGATAGAACATTCCGAATCGCGTGCCAAGCAGTTGGACTTGTTTGTCTCCGACCGCCGCCGTCCGTGGGGCCCTTTCGGGCGTCGCGCGCGCTGGGACGACGCAGGCTCAGGCGGGGATCTCGGCGAGAGGACGGACATACCGGCGTCGCGCGCTCCGGGACGACGCAGGCTCAGACGTCGAGCTCGGCGAGACGGCGTGAGAGGAACCGCTGCTCCGGGGCGGAGTGCGCCAGCTCCAGCGCCCGCCGGTACTCGCCGCGCGCCTCATCGGTGCGCCCGAGACGGCGCAGGAAGTCGGCACGCGTGGCGTGGAGGTAGTGATAGGCGTCCAGCTCGAGCTCATCGAGCGCGCGCAGCCCGCTCTCGGGGCCATGCGCTTCGGCGAGCGCAACGGCGCGGTTGAGCTCCACCACCGGCGAGCCGGTGAGCCGCGCCAGCTCGCCGTACAGCGCGGCGATCTGCTGCCAGTCGCGGACGTCCTGGGCGTGCAGCGAGGCGATTGTGGCCTGAAGCAGGTAGGGGCCGGGCGACGCGACTCGGACAGGCCCTGCGACCCGGGCAGACCCCGCTGGCGCGTCAGGTCCAGCAGACTCGGCGCTACCGGCAGCGGCCCCAGCCGCCCTGCCACCCTGCAGCGCGAGCGCGCGATCGAGCGCCGCCCGGCCCGCGACGATCCGCTCGCGATCCCACAGTGCGCGGTCCTGCTCGGCGAGCAGCACGAGCTCGCCGTCGCGCAGACGCGCCTCGCGGCGGGAATCGTGCAGCAGCATGAGCGCCAGCAGCGCGTGCACCTCTGGCTCCTCGGGCATCAGCTCAGCGAGCGAGCCCGCCAGACGGATCGCCTCGGCGGCGAGCTCCGCGCGGCCGTGGTAGCCCTCGTTGAAGATCAGATACAGCACCGCCAGCACCACCGCCAGGCGCTCGGGCAGCTGCTGAGGCGGCGGCACCCGGAAGGGGATCGCCGCCTCGCGGATCTTGCGCTTGGCGCGCACGAGCCGCTGCGCCATCGTGGCCTCCGAGACCAGGAACGCGCGCGCGATCTCCTCGGTCTGCAGGCCGCCGAGGGTGCGCAGCGTGAGCGCCACCTGTGCGTCGCCGGCCAGCGCGGGATGGCAGCAGGTGAAGATCAGCTCCAGGCGTTCGTCGGCGAACGTCCCATCCTCCGCGTCCTCCACCGCCGGCTCGATCGCCTCCTCCGAGGGCACCTGCAGCAGCTTCGTCTTCGCTGCGAGCGTGCGGTTGCGACGGATACGATCGATCGCCCGGTTGCGCGCGGTCGTCATCAGCCACGCGCCCGGGTTGGCTGGCTGCCCTTCGCGCGGCCAGCGCTCGGCGGCGATCGTGAACGCCTCCTGCGCGGCTTCCTCCGCTAGGTCGAAGTCGCCGAGGTAGCCGATCAGCGCCGCCAGCACGCGGCCCCACTGCTCGCGGAAGAGCTGCTCGTTCAGGGCCGCTTCACCAACCACCACAGGCGAACTCTAGGACCCGCCCACGCGCGCGGCGGGACCGCTCGGGCTGGGCCGCCCATCCACGGCGAGGAGCGCCAGCTTCTCCCCGCGCCCGAGCCGCTTGATGCGGGCCTCCTCGCGCATCGCCGCGCGGCGATCGGGCATCCGCCGCGACCAGGCCAGCTCCACGGGCAGACGACTGGCGGTGTAGCGGCTGGCCAGGCCCTCGCGATGGCGGGCGAGGCGCCGCTGCACGTCGACGGTCCAGCCGGTGTAGAGCGAGCCATCGGCGCAACGCAGCATGTAGACCCAGGCCTCAGCCATCGATCGCGTAACGCCCTGTGGCCCGCGTGCCCCAAGCCGCGCTACGCGGGCGCCTCGGTCGGCATGCCGACCAGCTGCGCGCTGCGCTCCCACAGGCCGGCCGCCAGCACATCGTCCTGCGCCTGCGCGCTGGGCGCCAGCACCTTCTCGTCCTGCACATACGCGCCGTCGAGCGGCGCCGCCTCCTTCGACAGCGCCAGCCACACGAGCGAGCGCGCACCGCGCTCGGGCGAGCGAAAGAACGGGCCAGCCAGCGTCGTGAGCACCCGCCAGATCCCGTTTTCGTTCTTGCCGAAGCCCGTCCGTACGACGCCGGGATGGAAGCAGTTGGCGTGCAGCTCCGTGGCGCGCCTGGCCAGCTCGCGCGTGAAGAGGATGTTGCACAGCTTGCTCGTGCCGTACACGCGCATCGCCGCGTAGGACTTCGTGGACTGCAGATCGTCGAGGTCCAGGCGCCCGGACTTGTGCGCGTCGGATGCAGTCGTCACCACGCGCCCGCCATGGAGGCGATCGCGCAGCAGGTTGGTGAGCAGGAAGGGCGCGAGATGGTTCAGCGTGAACGTGCGCTCAAGGCCCTCGCTGGTCTCCTTGCGCGCGGCGAACAGCGCACCAGCGTTGTTGGCGAGCACGTCGATGTGCTCATGCTGCTCGCGCACATCCGCCGCAAGCGCACGCACGTCTGTCATCAGCGAGAGATCGGCGACGTGCTCATGCACCGGCGCACCGCCGCCGGCCGCGCGAGCCTCTCGCGCAACGTCCCGCACGCGCTCGTGCTCACGCCCCACGAGCGCCAGCTCGACACCCTGCCCCGCAAGCGCGATCGCGGCGGCGCGGCCGATGCCGCGCGTGGCGCCGGTGAGCAGCACGAAAGTCACCCGCGCAGCTTACCCGCACGCGGACACCGGGCATCAGCCCGGGCAGTCGATCCAGCGGTACATCAACCCATCGCGCACCTCGTGGTAGGACGGAGGAGCGGGCGGCGGGTCGTGGGAGAGCATCCCAATCACAGCCTGAGCATCGTGCAGCTGCTCCTCCACGGCGGTGGTCCAGTGGATGTCGGGATGGAGCAGTCGCTGCAGGCGGCTCCAATCGCGACGCTCGATCGCGTCGAGCACGTCGCTCACCGCCGGGACCTGCTCCGCCATCCACGGGACGTTAACGGCGTAGGGGTCTTGACGAGAGCCCAGGTCGTGCAGGCTTCGAGCGCCTCGAGTGCGGGCGAGACGAGCGGAGGTGCTCTAAACGAGTGCGGCGTCAGCCGAGGCGATCGTCTCCAGGCGCCCGTTTACGCCGGCGATGCTCAGCAGCCGCTGCACCTGCGGCGAGCCCGGGGTGAGGGCCAGCCGCTGGCCACGCTCGGCCGTACGCTCGTGCGCGGCGAGGACGACCCGCAGGCCGGCAGAGTCGATGAACTGGACGTCGTCGAGGTCGAGCACAACGACCTCAGCGGCATCGAGCGCCTCGCTTTCGATCTCGCTCTGCAGCCGCGGTGCACCGAGCAGATCGAGTTCGCCGTGGAGCGTCAGCACGATCCTGTCCGGCTCCTGCCTGATCTCGATGGTGAGCTGTTCCTCCCCGATCACAGGCGTTCATGCTATCGCAGCGGACTGGGGCCGCATACGCATGCCGAGCAGCGCGAGATCGTCGCGCAGCGAGCCCTCGGCGTGTTCCAGCGCCACGTGCTCGATACGCTCCAGCAGCCGCGCGAGGGTGAGTTGCGGCGCCTCACGACACAGCTCGATCAAGCCACTCTCACCCAATACGTCCTTGCCGCGGCCGGCCTCGGGGATCCCGTCGGTGTAAAGCAAAAGCGTCTCGCCGGCGTGCAGCTCCTCCTCGTGTTCGACGACGTCGATCTGCTCGAGCACGCCGAGCAGGGTTCCGAGCCGGCCGAGCTGGCGCGCGTCGCCGTGCACGTCGATCAGCAGCGGCGGCGGGTGCCCGGCGAGCGTCACTGTCAACCGCAGGTGCTCCTCAGACGCCGGCGCCACGGCCACCAGGCAGGCGGTACAGAGGTCCGCGCCGGGAGGCTGGCGGCACAGCGCTCGGTGCAGCGTCCCGAGCATCTCCGCTGCCGACTGGCCGCCCATCGAAGCGGCGCGCAGGGTGTGCCGCGCCAGCGCCGTCACGCCGGCGGCACGGGGACCCTTTCCGCAGACGTCGCCGATCACGAGCATCCAGCCCTCGGCGCCGTGCTCGAACACGTCGTAGAAGTCGCCGCCGACCTCGTTCAGCTCGCCCGCCGCGCGGTACCTGGCCTCGATCTCGGCGTGCGGCACCTCGGGCAGCGACTCCGGCAGCAGCGCCCGCTGCAAGGTTTTGGCGATGTGGGTGCGCTCTGTGTACAGCCGCGCGTTTTCCACAGCCGTGCCCGCCCGGCGGCCAAGCCGCTCCGCGACCCCGAGGTCGGCAGCGGTGAGGCGGCGCATCGACTCCGAGGACACAAGCGTGATCGCACCGAGCGCCCCAGTGGCGCCGATCATCGGCACGATGATCACCGCGGTCGCGCCGATCGCGCTCAGCAGCTCCAGGTGCTCGGAGCCGTGCGCGTAGGCAGCGAGCGCCTCGGGCTGGATGTCGGTGAAGATCCGCGCCTCCCCCGTGCGGATCACCTCGGGAACGCCCGCCGGCTCGTCGAGCGCCGGGCGGTGGGCGCGGTCGATGCGAGCTGCCAGCTCGAGCTTGCGAGGATCGGCGTGATACACGGCCACCCGTTCGATTTGCCCGCGCTCGTTCAAAAGATCGACCGCGCACCAGTCGGCGATCTGCGGCACAGCGAGCCGTGCCACGCGCTGCAGCGTCTCCCCGTAGTCCATCGAGGATGCCAGCGCGCGGCTGGCCTCCGCCATGAAGCTCTCCCCGAGCTGCGCGCGCTTGACCTCGGTGATGTTCTCGAAGACGTTGACCACGTGGCCAATACGACCGGTCTCCGGGTCGGGGATCGGCGAGGAGCGAACGATCAGCCAGCGCTCCTCGCCGGTGGCGCGGACGATGTTTCTCACCAGCAGCGGCTCGGGCTGCTCGCCCCTGAACAGCTGCCGGGCGGGCATGCTCTCCAGATCGAGCTCGCGCCCCTGCTCGTCTGAAACGACGAAACGGGGCATGATCGTTCCCGGCACGGCGCGCATCAGCTCCTCGGGCGTGGAGAACCCGAGCAGGTCGGCGGCGGCCTGGTTGGCGAACACCGTCTGCCCGGGGCCATCGACCACCGTGATCGCCTCCGCAAGATTCGCGAGCACCGCCTCCAGGCGCCGCTCCAGACTCTGCAGATCGGAGTACAGCCGGGCGTTGTCGATTGCCAGGCCCGCCCTGAGAGCGAGCTCTGCGACCAGGTCGAGGTCCTGGCTGCCATAGCGCTCGCTCTCGCCAAGTCGCAGCGTCGAGAGGGCTCCAAGCGTGCGCCCGCGGGCGACCATCGGCGCGACGACCGCCGAGCGATAGCCGTGTTCGATCATGAACCGCGCGTGCTCCGATCCCTGCGCGAAGGAGCGCAGCAGCGCGTTGCTCATCTCCGCGAGCAGCAGGGGCTCGCCGCCGCGGATGACCTGTGCCACCGGGTGCTCTCCGGCTGGGTCCAGTGGATAGCGCACGCGTAGCTCCTCCAACTCGCGCGCCAGCGCCGGCTGAGTGGCGACGACCGCCACGCCCATGATCGCGCCGTCCGGCTCGCACAGGTCGATCACGCAGAGATCGGCCAGCCGCGGCACCGTCAGCTGCGCGACCTGCCCCATCGTCGTCCTGGGGTCGAGCGAGCTGGCCAGGATCGCCCCCGCCTCGATCAGCAGGTCGCTGGCCACCCCCCTCCGTCGCGAGGCGTCGAGGCTGATCGCCCCCCCCTTGTCTGATCCTCCCGGCATTGCTTGGGATCCGGCTATGGGCGGTGCCCTGAGAGGACTGCCCAAGACGGACGCTAAGTATTACAGCGACCGCACCGCCGCACACCTACCGGCGGCGGCGCGTGGCGGGTGGTCGGTGCCAGCCGGGGCGAGACGATCACAGACGGGGCGGTCGGGCCCAACCGGGGCGAGCGATCAAAGGCGGGGCGGTCGGGCCCAGGCGGGCGGAAACGATCACAGGCGGGCAGTCGGTGGCAGCCGGGGTGAGATGATCACGACATGGATTCCTCGGGCCACCCGCAGGTTGCGATCCAGGAGCACCCGTGCACATAACCAAACGCCGCATCGAGATCGAGGTGCAGGGTCGGCGACTGCGACTGTCAAATCGCGACAAGGTTCTCTACCCGGATGCCAGTTTCACCAAGGGCGAGCTGGTCGACTACTACGTGGCGATCGCCCCCTTCCTGCTGCCACATCTGGCGGGGCGGCCGGTGACACTGAAGCGCTACCCGGACGGAGTGCGGGAGCCGTACTTCTACGAGAAGCGCTGTCCCGCCCATCGCCCCGCATGGGTGAAAACCGCACCAGTGTGGAGCGGCCGCCAGGCGGGCACGATCGACTACTGCCTGGTCGAAGACCTGCCGACGCTGATGTGGGTCGCCAACCTCGCCGCGATCGAGCTGCACCCAAGCCTCGCACGGGCACACGCGCTGCAGACCCCCACGACGCTTGTGTTCGACCTCGATCCGGGCGAGCCGGCCGGTGTGCGCGAGTGCTGCCGCGTGGCGCTCTCGATCAAGGAGATCTTCGACGCCTTCGGGCTGCAGTCGGCGGTGAAGAGCTCGGGCTTGAAGGGCCTGCAGGTGTACGTGCCGCTCAACACCGCGACCTCATACGAGCACACCAAGCCGTTCGCCCGCGCCGTGGCCGAGCTGCTGGAGAAGCAGCACCCCGAGCTGGTCGTCGCGCGCATGACGAGGAGCCTGCGCCCCGGCCGGGTCCTGATCGACTGGAGCCAGAACGATCCGCACAAGACAACCGTGTCGGTGTATTCGCTGCGCGCTCACGCTACCCCGCTCATCTCCACGCCCCTGACGTGGGAGGAGGTCGGTGTCGGATCGCGCCGCCGCCGCGGCCGCGAGCAGCAGCTGAGCCTGGCGCCGCGGGAGCTGCTGCGGCGCGTGGAGCGCGAGGGGGACCTGTTCGCCGCCGTGCTCGGCGTCACCCAGAGCCTGCCGGAGTTGGGCGAAAGGATCGGACTTGGCGCGCGCAGGGGTCAGCGCCCGCGGGCCTCGTCGCGCGCGTCCCCACCCCCTTCACCGCGCTCGTCGGTCAACCGCAACGCAAGCACCTCATAAGAGCCCGCGCTCTCCACCTGAAAGCCGTTGGCCAGCTTCGCGATCACCGAACCCAGCCCGTCGAGCGAGGAATCGGCCACCAGCCGCTGTCCGCGCCCATGCTCCAACGGACCGATGCGCAGCTCCAGACCGCGTGGCTCGATGCCGGCGACGGTCTGCAGAGGTGCGACACCGTCGCTCGCTCCGAGGGCATCGGCGATGAGTTGAACATCGGCGAGCCGGTCGGTTGAGAAGTGGGCGCGCGCCGCGAGGCCGCACATCAGACGGGTCAGGACGGTACGCGCGAGCTCACCGGGCACGACGGTGAGCTCGATCGTCGCGGCGGGCGCGATGGAAGCGATGAGAGGGATGGGATGGATGGGGGGCAGCGTGCGTCCCGGCACACCGACCGGCTGCGGCAGGCGCATCCCCAACGTGGCGAACTCCATCGACACCTCACTGCCGCCGTCGACCGGGCGCCGCAGATCGAGGCGGTGGGCGAGCGCGCGGATCACCGTCAGGCCGATCCCGGGACCGGCCTCGTGTGCCGAAGCGCCGTCGTGCGAGGGGATGCCGACGCCCCAATCGCGAACGACCACCGTCACCGCATCGATCGCCGCCTCCACCACCACTTCGAACGATCCCTCCTCGCCTGCATAGGCGTGCTGGACGACGTTGTTGCACGCCTCGGTGACGGCGGTGTGGATGTCGATCAGATCACTGCCATCTAGCGCGAATGCCTCTGCCACCCCCGTCAGCAGCTCCCTTACGAGCATCACGTTCTCCGGCCGGTTGACCAGTCGCAGACGGACGTTTGCTCGCTCGGCCATCAGTAGTGGTGGGGAACTCGTACCGATCGATCGCCGCGCATCGACCGACCGCTGCGCGGCGCCGCGCAGGCGCACGGTGAATCGTTCGATCGTACGCAGTTGACGACGATGTCCGCGCGCGGGCAGATTTCGCTTCCTCGCGATCAACCTACTTGCCCGCTCGCTACTGCCCGCTCGCCGGCCAGGGCACGCAGCTGCTCCAGCGAGCTACGCAGCAAGCGCGAGACCTGCATCTGCGAGATGCCCACGCGGGCCGCGATCTCGGTCTGGGTGAGATCCTCGACGAAACGCATGTGCAGGATGCGCCGCTCGCGCGGGGCGATGTGGTCGAGCACCGCGGTGACCGTCGCGTCCAACTCGATCAGCTCGTACCGCTCGTCCTCATCCCCGACGGAGTCGCCGTAGCTCATCGCCGCATCGTCCTGTTCCCCGGGCAGAGGCGCGTCCAGGGACAGCGTCTTGTACCCCTGGATCGCGATCAGCGCGTCGATCACCTCCTCGGCGTCGAGCTCCAGGTACACAGCGAGCTGGTTGACGGTGGGTGCGTGGCCATGTTTGTTGGCGAACGCCTCCTGGGCATCGCGTACCCGCAGCGCACGCTCCTGCGCGCTGCGGGGCACGTGCATCGACCAGCCCGAGTCGCGGAAGTAGCGGCGTATCTCGCCCAGTATCGTCGGCACCGCAAACGCCTGGAAGGGACGGCCCCGGGCGGGGTCGAAGCGGTCGAGCGCCTTCAGCAACCCCAACGACGCGACCTGCTGCAGGTCCTCGAACGGCTCCGAGGAGCGCAGGTAACGGCGTGCCAAGCGGCGAGCGAGCGGCAGATAGCGCCGCACCAAGGCCTCACGCGCGGTCTCGTCGCCGGATTGCTGCCAGCGTGCGAACAGCTCATCCGTCGTGTCCTCGCCCACAGGGCCTTGGGTCGGGCACTTGGGGGTCGGGAATGTCGCGGTTGTGCTCATCGTGGCTCCTCCCTCGATACTCGCCTGCGGTAGCGCGCCGCATCGGTTGCTTGCAAAGAACGGTGATCTAGCGGTTCCTACCCCGATCGCCGAGAGTCATGCACACGGTGGCTGGATTGACCCAGCGCCATGACACACCTGCCTGGGACCACACACACCGTGCTGGACTGCAGACCCCGCGTCGGAAACACACACCGCGTTGGACCACAGACCCCTGCGTTGGACCACTCACACCAGCGTGGGGTAGTGGGGTACCTACGTCGTCTAAGCCTTCCGGGCCTATGTCTAAGCGTTTCCGGGCGGATCGCGCGTAACGACGGTGAGCGTCGCTGTTTGCCGCACGCGAAAGCCAAGCGTCTCATACAGTTGGATCGCCCCCGCGTTGGTGCTCAGCACGTGCAGGAACACACGCTCGGACCGCCGGTGGATGCTCGCAATCAATGCCCGCATGAGCTGCGAGGCCAGCCCCTGGCCACGATGGTCCGACTTGGTGCAGACGGCGCTGATCTCGGTCCAGCCGTCCGGATGAAACCGCTCGCCGGCCATCGCGACGAGCGCCCCGTCGCGCCGGATGCCCAGGTAATCGCCGAGCTCGATCGTCCTGGTCAGAAACGGCCCCGGTTCGGTCTGGGCGACGAGCTCGAGCATCTCGGGGACATCGGCGGCGCCGAGCGGGATCGCCTCCGCGCAATCGGCAGCGGTGACCTGGTCCTCAACCATCTGCACCAGATCGAACGCCTGCACCGCGCGCCAGCCTTCTGGCAGCTCGGCGTTGCCGTACCGGCCGGCTACGTAGGTTCCCGGCGCGACGAGTCCGGCGGCGTCCCGCCAATCCTGTGCCGACGGCGGCGAGGGCAGAGCGAGGAACGGCGCGACATCGGCCGGGTATCGCCGCGCGCCCCCGCGTGCCTGGGCGAGCCGCGCATGCGGACCACACAGCGAGGTATATGCCGGATTGTCGAGCAGAGCTTCATCTGGCGGCAACATGCCTGCTTGAGATATCACGCCAACCGGGCCAATCGGCCCAAATACTCCGAACCCCCTACCACTATGAGGATTTCGAAGACTCCTTGAGCTCTCAGATGCCCCATGAGGCAACCAGCATTTCAATCGGGGCGATTGGCGGTGTTTGGCTCTGCGGCTGGTGATTCGCGGGGCCGTGTGCGGTTTCGTGGGCGGCTTGGGCGCTCTCTTGGCGCTTCCTGGTGGGCGCGGTCGGCTACTTCCCGCCGCCGAGCAGTCCGCCGCGTTTCTCGGGGATCGCGAAGCCCGGCGGCGCGGTCGCCGGAAGCTGCGCCGGTGGGCGCGGCTTGGGCGGCGCCTGCGGGGTGGTCTGGGGTGCCTTGACAGCCATCGTTTCAGGTTACCCGATGAGGCTGAGCGTCCAGAGGATGACCTCGACGGCGAGCAGCGCGCAGCTCGCGGCCAGACAGTCCGAGAGCCCAGCGATCTTGCCGCGGTTGGCCTCCAGATGGGGCTGCACCCAGATACCGGCCGTGCGATACGCCTCCACCACATCAGACACGCCCCGGTGATCGCTCTCAGCCAGCAGCGTTTCGCCGCGGAAGGCAAAGACGAACGCATGGGGCAGCAGAACCCATATAGCGCTACCCACACACAACGCGAACGCAACCATCGCCAGCACACCCCACGCGCCGAGGGACCCGTGGCTCGTCTCGGCGCCGAAGAACGAGCCCGCGATCGACGCAGCGGCGAGCACCGTGCCCGCACGCGCCCTCAAGCCTGCCAGCGCGCGCTCCTGCTCAGCCAGCGCACCCGCGGTCAACTCGAAACTGAGCTGCTCGATCGAACCAGCCATACGACAGTTCTACCGGCCACCCAGGATGCCACTCACCGCGAGCGCTCCGGAAGGTCACGCGCGGTCTCGCGGCCCGGACGACCGATGTCGTAGGGGAACCGCTCCTCCCACTCCCTCCATGGTTCGGGACCGGTCTCCCTCCAGGCCGGGCGTCCGCTGGCCGCCTTCGTGTAGGCGCCCACGATGCGGTCAAGGGCGCGGCCTTTGTCGCGGTGGCCGTAGAGGCGACGGACGAGGTTCCCACCATCCTGGTGGCCCAAGGCGATGGCGACATCCTCGGAGGACATCTCAAGCTCGTTGACCATGTACCAGCCCGCGAAGTGCCGCGTCGCCAGATAGAGGCTCCCATCCCATCCTGCGGCCGCTCGGACGGCCTTCCAATGGTACGCGCGGGAGCTTGGCGTCCAGTGCTCGCCGCGCAGCGAGACGAAACAGAACTCCCCCTCACGCGGCAAGCGCTGCAGCGCCGTCCGGGCGTGCGTGGTCAGCGGCGCCTCGCGGCGCAGATGATTCTTCGGCGTGTCAAACCTGCGCGTCGCGGCGCTGAACTGTTGGGCGACCACGATCCTGTCCCGGTCGAAGTCGACCCGCTCCCACCGCAGCGCGTCAAGCTCCCCCGGCCGCAGGCCCGTGAACGCCGCGACCTGAAGCCACGCCGCGAATGACGGCCCCGACAGCCTCCGAGCATGGGCGACCAGGTCCCAGACCTGCTGCTCGCTCGGCGGCTGCTGGTCACGCCTACCCTTGCCCCGTGAGATGCCGAGCTTCTGAAACGGTTACGGTCGATCAACCGGCCCGCCTTCACCGACGCCGCATCGTTGAACATCGAACACAACCCCTGCACCGAACTGGAGCGGCCACCGCCAGCGAGCCACTGCGCGACGATCTCATCCCCCACCCGGCGGATCGGCACATCGCCATAGCGGTCCACGAAGCTCTTGGTCAGCTCCCGGCGACGGATGTCGCTCGACTCCTTCGGCCTGGCGAACAGCGGGTCGGTCGTCCAACGCTCCCAGAACCCCCGCACCGTCACATCCCTCGCATGGGCATACCCCAGGCGTTCCCTCGCCCTCAAACGAGCCTGCTTGGCCTCCGTCTTCGTCGCAAACGTGCCGAGACCACCGAGAACCCCGGACACGCTGACGTTCTTCCCGGTGGCAGGGTCATAGACCTGCGCCCGCCAGCGGCCCGAGGGGAGCCGTGTGACGCTCACGCCGCCCTCCTGCGCTCCGACGCCCAGCCGATCGCCTGCGAGGCCCTGAAGCGCCGCGTACGCCGCCCCCACGTCACCGACGGCATCCCCTCCGCGACCATCCGATCCACCGTCGCCAAGCTCACACCCATGAGCCCGGCCAGCTCCCGGCGCGACACAAAGCGCTCACCCCCGAGCGGCCACCGCGGCGCACCGGCTGGGTTATGGGGAAGATCGCTTCGGCTCACCCCCTTATTGACCCCGAAACCCCGAAACCGGCCACAAACTTTTCAGAGCACCCCGCCACCGGCCACAAAAGACCACCTCCCAGAGCACACGCCCAGCCAGCCCAGCACCCCGACTCCCCACGGGCAACACCCCCGGCGCTGACCCTCCCACAAAGTCATTGCACAAGCAACGACCCTGACACAGACCAGATGCACCTCCCCTCCGGAGGAGCGCAAAATGCGGTGCCCGGAAGGCCTGCAGCGTCCGGGCTCGCACCTAACGTGCCGGTATGACCACAGGCCTCGGGACAGCCGCAATCGCGGGCGCTGCCGCTGTGATTGGAGTGCTCTGCGGAGCACTGCTAAACCGTCGCAATGAGAAGCAGGCTGAAGCCGATCGCTTGCTCGTGTCAGCTCTCAATGATGCGATGATTGCCATCGCTGAGGTAGCTCAAGGTGGCGGCCGCGAGGCCCTGGCGCGCTACGCCTCCGCGAAGGCAAGGATCGCGCTATACGCATCGCCGACAGTTGTGACTGCCTTCCGCCGGTTTCAAGACGACGCCAATACCGTTACCGCTGACGGTCGCGCGCTATTGATCGACATCGTGCTTGCGGTACGCCACGAACTCGGGAAGCAGGCCACCAGCCGGACTGACATTGAAAAGCTCGTCTTTGGCCGAGAAGATGCCACCAGAGAGTCCGACGATTGATGGACTCAGCCCAGGATCGAGTTGATGATGCGCTCACACTCTGGCAAGCCGGACGCCGTGAGGGAGCCTTTCTGCTCGCCATCGTGGCAGTGGTCGTGCGAGCCCGTGAGGACTCCCGAAACCCATGGGCGAGGCGGAAAGCTTTCGTCGATACATCGAATCCAAATTTCCAACTCGTCTCTCAGTCGAGTATCGCGGCAAGGTCTGGCCAATTGAGCAAGTCTTCTACAAGTGGTTTCGCTGCGAGATCGTCCATGGCACTGGCCTGCCCATAGATGTCGGTTTGACCGATGACGACACACCCGGCGAGCTGAGCGTCAGAGCCGGTGGCGCCCCGGAATACAAACTGCTCGTCTCACCCAGCTGGTTCCACCAGCTCGTCGTGTGGGCGCAAGCATGATGTTGCATACGGGCCGACGCTAGCGTGTGCGGTCATCTCGGCTCGGCGTGTGCGGTCCGCGTGCGGTCGGCTCCCAAACCGCCCATCGCAGCGACCCCGCCACCGCTGCCCCCGACCCCACCAAACCACAGTCCCAGAGCCAAACCCGCCGCCCCAGGACACCCCCAGCATCCCCCTGCATCCAACAGCAATTCAATCGGGGCGATCGGTTAGAGTTGGCTTGGATACAGGGGATTTGGGGCTTCCGCATCCCGTTTGCAGCCCTCCAGACCACCCTCATGCCGGGCTTCGAGCCGTAGAGGCCGGGTGTATGCCATCCTGAACGTGCGTATAGCGATCCACACCCGCTATCGCTCGTATGCCCTGCCCCGCGGGAGTACGTGCCGGACGAGTACGGTCTGTGTGGCGCGATCGTAGTCGAAGATCACTCGCCAGTCGCCGACCCGCAGCCGGAAGTGCTCGCTGCCCGTGAGCCGCCGGACATCGAGCGAGCGATCGTCGGCGCTGAGACGATCCAGCGCTCCCAAGACCCGCGCGCGGATCGGCGGGTCGAGGCGCCGCAACTCCTTCTCGGCGGCGCGCGTGAAGCGCAGCGCTCGCCCGCCGCTCACTCGGCTCCGAGGCCTTGCTTCACCTGCGCGTAGGAGACGGTACGACCGGCGGCGATGTCCGCGTCGCTTGCGGCGAGCGCTGCGTGCTCCCCGGGGCTCAGCGGCTCGTCGTCCTCGGGACGCGAGTCCAGCCAGTCTCCGAAGCTCTGGCCGCGCGCAGCGATGAACTCAAGGGTCGCCTCAGCGTCCTGCTCGGTCAGATCCTCGACTCTCTCGCGCAGCTTCTCCTTCGCCGTCATGCGTCAAATGGTAGCGGCGGGACCACCGCCTTCCCTGCGGCGGCGTCGGCAAGTAGCCGAGCGGGATGCCCGTTAGATTCCGGCGTGGGGCACGGGCGCAGGTGCCTTGAGGCACTTCATCAAGCCGTAGGCCAGTAGCGCGAACACAAACGCTGCGACCAGCGGGATCGCGCCCACCACGGCAACTCCAGCGACCATCCCGCCGCCAGCGAAGCTCCCGAGTGCCGCCAAGCCGGACGAGAGCCCAGCGGCGCTGTAGCCAGCGACGCCGAGCACGCCGACGGAATGCACCGCCGCCCAAGTCCCGACAGCGGCCCCGCCGACGCCTGCGGCTCGCCCGACGCGACGTGCGGTGCGCTCTTGATCGGTCACGTATGGCTTGTCGCGCAGCGCGAACAATATCGTTCCCGCGCCGACGACGGCGCCCGCACCAGCCACGACCGCTACGCCGCCGATCGCGCTCCCGCCGAGCTTCGTGAGCCCGGACATCACGTTCGATGCGCTACGAGGGGCCGTCTCGCCCAGGCCAACCACGGCGCTTCTCCCAATACGCGGCGCGACATTCCCCACACCGACCATGCCGGCGGTGGACCAGGCCGCCTCAACCTGAGCGCTGCTGTGCTCGCCCGTGACGCACCAAGTGGCGAAGTGCTCGCAGTTGTTGGAGAACAGGTCATAGCCTGAGCGCCCGATCATCGAGGCGGCGCGCGCCACGACGACCTCGGGGCTGTAGCAAGACCCGTAGGTACGGGTCTTCACCGGCGCCCCCCGAGCAAACTCAGCGAGCGAAACGCGCCGGATGCACGCGGTGTCCTTGCCCCCGTCTCGGCCAGCGAAGTCGATTACGGTCCAGTCGCCGCAGTCGATGCCGTGGTGGGTGATGAGAGCACGCTCGACATAGATGTGCGCCCCTCGAACAGGCTGGTATCGAGCCCGCGTCGGGTGCGCCGAAGTGAGGGTGCTCTCGATCACAACGAGACGTACACCGCCACTCGCTCTCGGATACGCCGCCCACCGCCGATGATGGCCGCAGGAGGCATCACGCTTCGCCCTGCTGGTAGGCCTGCATCAGAATCAGCTCGTGCGCCTGAGCTCGCTCGCACGCTGCGCGCCAGTCGTCGTCGGCCCACCCCATGAGGACGAACCGCGCATCGGCAGCCCTGCGGAGCGCGATCAGCACGCAAAGCGCCTGCGCTCGCATGGATGACGATGTTGTCCCGTAGCTGACGAGGCCGCCAGCGAGCCCCGGCGTCGGCGCCGGGCTCGTGACGGCCTGCCGGAGCCCGTACCAAGTGACGTGCGAGACGGACGAGAGATAGCTCCACTGCGCTTTGCCGATCCGCGCTTCGCCATCGCCAACAAGAAGCTCGGCGATGCCCAACGGGACCGACGGCCGGCTCGTCCCGTCGATCACCGGCTTCGTGTTGGGCTTCACGCTCCAACCGAGAGCCGCCGCGCGCGCCTTCCAGAAGTCGCGGCGCTCGGGGGCGTCGTCCTCAAGACCGAGACGGACAAGCTCCATAGCGCTGTATAGCTGCTCGCACAGGCCGCGCTTGACTCGCTCCGTCGCGTCGGCCTTCGGCTCGTTCAGCCACGCCGCGACGACGCACGCATCGAACACGCTGCGCGCGACCACCAGATGCCCGTAGACGGGCGTGGAGTCGGCGTCGATCAAGACGGCGAAGCTCCGCGCGAAGTCCGCTGCGGCCGTGAGCGTCATGCCGCCGAAGGTGTGCGTGTCCCTGATCGGCTCCTGCCAGCCGTCCGATCGGGCGGCGAACGTCGCTTCGACGGCGATCTCCTCCATCGCCCGCGAGTCGGCGCTTGGCTGATGCCCGTGCCGTTCGGCGCGCTCGCTGACGGCATCGGCCAAGTCGCGCACCGCGCCGATCGTCAGTGCCAGTGCCTGCCGAAACGCATCTGAGCCCGTAGCCTGCATAGCTAGGTGACCTCCGCGCTTGGCAGCTCTTCGACGCGCATGAACGCCGCTGACTGGTAAGGGTCGTGCGGGTTCGCGGTCTTGAACGATTCCCCAAACACGTTCTCGAAGCTCGCCCAGTACGCGCGGGCCTCCTTGGGCCAGCCCGTAGGTAGCTCATCCTCGCGGAACACAACCATGAAGGCTGGGGCCGTCATGGGCTGCCCTGGCGGCAACTTCTCGGCGGGGCGCATCGAGCGCACCTCCATCCCGTCGCCGTGTTCTCGGACGATGCCGCAGAGTTCGACGCCGTGGCGAATGTTGAGGGCCACCCCAGTGCCCTCGTTGACGAGCGTGTACCGAAAGCCAACCTCGCCGGGGCCAAGGTCAGCTCCCTCATCAGGGCCTTTGATGCCGCCTCCGTAGGTATTGGCGAAGACGATTGGCTGGTTCTGCGCGCGCGCCGCCTCGCGCACGGCGCGGCCTTGCTCAATCGAAGCCTGCACATCTTCGCGCATGGCGGCCAGCTCCTTGTCAGCCACGTCCTTGATCGCCGTCACTTGGTCCTTCATGGCGTCGGTCTGTCGGCGGCTCTCGCGGATCTGGAGGAGCGCGGCGGCAGCAAGGATGAGCGTCCCAGCGCCCCCGAGGGCAGCCACGTCAATGTCGGTGATGCCCAAGAGAGCCATATCCCCATTCTCCGGCGAGCGCCGGATGCTCGCTCTCCGAGCAGATGGAGATTGGCTTGCAAGCTCCCTCGCTCATGCACCTAATTGTCTCTTGCGGGTCGGCGTGGGCTCTGCTCTGCTCTCCCGCCCCAAGACATCGTGTGGCCGGGCGAGTGTTGACGCACCCGCCCGGCCTGTGGACAACCGAAGAAGACGCTTCGGATGCCACGCTCGACACCGTAGCTCTCGCGGCTGCGGGTCCAGTCATGGCTACGCCGGGCGGTTTCTTCGGCCGACCGAACGGAGAGACCATGCACATCGTCATCCCTGACGAGCTTGTCCCGCTGTTGCGCGACGGGCTCTACTTCGACCTGCACGGCCAACTGGAGGAGGCCGGCACCTTGATCGAGCCTCGCGGCCGAGCGGATATCCGGGCCGCGGTCGATGGCTGTTTAAGCCGAGCGAACGGCACTCGGGCGCTGCTCGATGTCGTGGGCTGGATCGAGCCCGTCGATCCCCCGTCCGTCGTGGAGGTTGACGTGCGCAAGCACAAGACGGCGCTGCTGCGGACACTCCTGACACGCATCGAGTCCGAGCACGGTGTCGAGGAAGACCCGGAAGTCAGCGACGAGGCTCGCGCGATTGCAAAGGCGCGCATCGGCCAGCTCGCGGACCTCATCGTCCAAGCGGAGGGGAGCGCGGTATGAACACGGTCACGGTCCCGTCGCGGCTGGTGAACGTGATGCGCGAGGTTCTCGTTGAAGAGGTTGCGAACTGCGCGGAAGAGATCAAGGATTCCGGCCACAGTCACCCGGACTTCGGGATCGACCCGCAGGAGCTTGAGGACTTCGAGGTCTACCGGACGCTGCTGGAAGGGGTCGGGGCGATACGCACCACACCGACGATCGCGGTCGAGCTGAGGCTGCGCCGCCGGACACACCGCGAGGCGCTGACGGCGGCGTTGTACCGGCGGGTGGAGTTCGAGCGGTATCTGATGGACGTGGATCGCGACTACCCCGAGGGCGCCAGGCAGGCTCGCATATCCCGACGCCACATCAAGCAGATCGAGACGTTCCTCGCCGCCGCTGGCCTGGAGAAGCGCGGCGACTCCACCCAAGCCGAAGGGAGCAACGTATGAGCACGTCGAAGACCCTGATAGCCCGCCGGGATGAGGCCAAGCTAGCGGCCGAGGAGAACCCGCTGCTTGAGAAGCTGCTCGCGGCGATGAACCGGCGCGTGCCGTCCGAGGAAGACCGGAAGCTGTTGCTTGCGTTCGGCCGCGCGGTCCGCCAGCTACGCGAGGAGCGAGGTATGACCCCAGCCGAGCTTACCTGCGCCGCAGGCGTCAGGCGGGAGGAGCTTGAAGCGATCGAAGCCGGACGGCCCTACCCCGGGCGACGGAGGGCTCGGCATCGAACCTTGAAGTGCTCGTGAGCGGCCCCGGCGACGTTCGCCGACGCGGCCATCGGCCTTCGTGAGAGGATCACGCGCGCTGATGCTCGACACCCGCTACGACTCGATCGGCGCGCAGTACGCCGCGACCCGCCGGGAAGACCCCGGCATCGCGGCGCTCATCCATGCGGCGCTGGGCCACGCGCGCACGATCGTAAACGTCGGTGCCGGCGCGGGCTCCTACGAGCCGCGCGACCGGCACGTCATCGCGGTCGAGCCAAGCGAAGTGATGATCGCCCAGCGCGACCCGGGGCTACCGCCTGTGATCCCTACCGGGGCCTACCCGCTGCCGCTGGAGGATCGGAGCGTTGACGCGGCGATGGCGATATTGACGATCCACCATTGGGACCGCGATCAGGAGCGAGGCGTCAGAGAGCTGCGCCGGGTCGCCCGCGGGCCGGTCGTGATCCTCACCTTCGACCCGCAGGTCAGCGCCCGCATGTGGCTCATGGCTGACTACCTGCCCGAGGTCGCCGAGCTGGACCGTCGTATCTTCCCCACGCCGCAAACGCTCGCGCGGTGGCTCGACGCAGAGGTCTATGTCCGGGAGGTTCCGATTCCCCGCGACACACCGGACTGGACGCTCGGCTCATTCTGGGCCCACCCCGAGCGTGTACTTGACGCTCAAGCACGCAGCTCGACTTCCGGCTTCGCACGGATGCCCCCAGGGGTCGTCAACCGCGTCGTAGAGGCGGTTCGGCGCGACCTTCAAGACGGCGCCTGGGACGCCCGCCACGGGCATCTGCGCGAGCTTGAGGAGTACGACGCGGGGCTACGGCTGCTCGTATCCAACCCCTCATAGCCGGGTCCGACAAAACCGCCGGAGGCGGGCACCCGGTTGGGTAGGACGCGGCGTTGTCGCGCGACCACGAGATTTTCCGCCGCAGGCTCTGCTCTGATCGCGCCATAAGCCCAAAACCGAAGCGGCCGAGCGGGATGCTTACGACACCCCGCCCGGCCAGTAGCACCGAAGAACCAACCTTCGATGCCACGCCTACCGTAGCTCTCTGCGGATAATCGGCTGTGCTCGCTGGCGGTCCTTTCGGTGCTCGAGAGGAGGTCAGATGAGCGCAGAGCCCGTCCGAACATCAGGTGGAGACCCGACCCCGAGCGCGCCCTTTGCGCTGCTTCTCTACGGCGAGGAGTACGCAAACCTCGGGCTTGCCGACGAGCTGGCGCTCGACGGTTATGAGGTACGACGCGCCAGCGACCCCGCCATGCTGCGCGCGGCGTGTGACACCGGGGAGATCGAGGTCGTCATCTTCGGCCAACCAACACGCCGCGGGTCGGGCCTCGACGTGCTGCGCCAGCTACGCGCGGGAGCCCTCGCCCCCGAGGTCAAGCCCATGCTCCGCGCGCTCTGGATGAGTCCGAACGGCGACCTCGGCGACGTGCTGCGCGGATTCGAGGCCGGAGCCGACGACGTGCTCCGCACTCCCTTCGCCTACCCCGAGTTCCGCGCCCGCGTGCAAGCCCTCGCGCGCCGCCGCGACCTCGCCGACACTCCCGACGTGATCGAGTACGGGGAGCTTCGAATCGACACCGCAGCGCACGAGGTCACAATCGGAGAAACCCGTGTCGGTCTGCGCCGGCTGGAGTACGAACTGCTCGTGCATCTTGCGCGTGACCCGGCCCGCGTCCACACCAAGGACGAGCTACTGCGGGCGGTGTGGGGCATCCACGCGGCTGTGATGACGAGGACTCTGGACTCTCACGCCTCTCGGCTGCGATGCAAGCTCGCCCAGGCTGGCGCCGAGGGCTTGGTTCGCGCCACGCGCGGCGTCGGCTACCGCCTCGCCCCGGACTCCCTTCGTCTGCGTCCCGCGATGAGCGTTACATGATCGCGGCGTCCTCGTGTCAGCTTCGTGTACCGCGCCCACAACGCCATAAATGCGCTGTATAGGTGAGATTCAGCTCTAACCATTATGGCCTCGGCGCGGGGCGGCAACCCCGCCCGAGACCGTGACACAGGAGGTAATCGCTCCCATGCTCGACCAACGTAGCTCAACCGAATCCGAAGCGCACGCCTACCTCGACCGGGCGGTCCTCGGGCTCCTACTCGACATCGACAAGCAGCGGCCGTGGTCCGAAACCGAGATCGCCCGCGAGATCAGTACCCCCGGCCACGTCCCCGCCAGTCTCAAACTACAGCAGCTTTTGGGGGTCGTGCTGGCCCGCACTGCGCAGAGCCGCAGGACTTCCGAATCCCTGCGTCGAAGATGACAGCGCCGCCCACGGCCCGCCGATGCCCGCCTCTCGGCCTCAGCGCACTCGTCCTGCCGAGCAATCAAGATATGGTCGTGGGGCCCCCGACCACGACCAACGATGAGACCGGAGAGCACAGCTGATGTCCGCAGCACGGATCGGCCGTCCCGCACGGCGGTGAGGTCGTATCGAGGTCCTCGCTTGAGGCTTCCACCGCATCCCGACTCTCCCGACCCGCTGGACCTTGCGGCGGTGCGCCGATGGGTCAAGGCGGAGACGGCGCGCGGCCTCACCGCGCTCGACCTCTTCTGCGGTGCCGGGGGGCTCAGTCTCGGACTGGAGGATGCAGGCTTCAGGGTGCTTGTCGGCGCAGATTCCGACGCTTCAGCCGTCGAGACGCATGTTGCGAACCTCGGCGGCCTTGGCTACCAGGGCGATCTCTCTGACCCAGAGGACTTTCTGGACCACCTCAGCGCCTGGGGCATTCGTGGCGTGGACCTGATCGCTGGAGGGGTGCCCTGTCAGCCCTTCTCCCGAGCGGGCAGATCGAAGATTCGCAGCCTCGTTGATGCGGGCCAGCGATCGGCTGACGATCCACGCGCACAGATGTGGCGCAGCTTCATCGAGATCGTGGGTGAGCTTCGACCGAGTGCCGTGCTCTTGGAGAACGTGCCCGACTTGGCCGTGTGGGACGAGGGGGGCGTGCTCGTGGGCTTCTGCGAGTCGTTGCGCGACCTGGGGTACAGGCCGCGCGCCACGATACTCAATGCCTACGAGCACGGTGTCCCTCAGCACCGCAGTCGTCTGTTCATCGTCGCGCTCAGCCCCGGTGCGCAGTTTGACTGGCCGCAATCCGAGCCGCGATCGCCTACCGTTCGGCAGGCGATCGGCGATCTCCCAGTCGTTGGTCCCGCACAGCGCGAGGAACGAATCCGCTACGGAGGGCCGCGCACAGCACTACAGAGGCTCCTTCGCACCGGAGTTCCGAAGGGCGATCGGGGGGTGATCTACGACCATATAACCCGCGACGTGCGGGAGGATGACGCGGAGGCGTTTGCGCTGCTCCCAGAGGGCGGAACGTATGACCAGCTCCCCGCCCGCCTACAGCGTTATCGTGCTGACATCTTCTCGGACAAGTACAAGCGACTGGAATGGGGCGGTCTCAGTCGGTCAATCACCGCTCACATCGCAAGGGATGGCTATTGGTACATACATCCCGACCAGCATCGGACGCTCTCGGTACGGGAGGCGGCGCGCATCCAGACCTTCCCTGACTGGTTTCGTTTCTCGGGCCAGCCGAGCCTCCGCTATCGCCAGATCGGGAACGCCGTCCCGCCATTGCTCGCCAGGACAATTGCCGAATCGGTCCATCGTGCCCTGACGCTTCCGCCTCAACGTGGTCGCCCACGAGCGAACGGCGAGGCGTTTCGCGCCGGGCTAGTGGCGTGGCACGCGGACAATGCCCGTGACTATCCTTGGCGGGAGCAGGTTGACGCTTGGCACGTTCTCATGGCGGAGATATGCCTCCATCGCACGCGCGCAGACCAGGTTCGCCCCGTGTATGAAGCTCTCGCCAAGCTGGCACCGTCGCCCGAGGCGATGGTCGCAAGGGCCGATGAAGCGCTCGATGTCATGCGCTCCCTCGGTCTGCGGTGGCGGGCCGACAACATGCTCCGTGTCGCGCAGGTGCTCGTTGACGAGCACAATGGGCAGATTCCGTCCGACGAGCTTGAACTGCGCCGGCTCCCCGGGGTAGGCGACTACGTTGCCAATGCGGTGCTCACCTTCGGCTTTGGACGGCGCACGGTCATTGTCGATACCAACACCGAGCGGATCATTGGCCGCGTATGTGGTCGTGACAAGACGCCGCGATGGCAACTTCGCCTTGACCTCCACGAGCTCGCCGGCCGCCCGGGACCGGACGCGGCCTTCAACTATGCCCTACTCGACTTTGGCGCCCTCGTCTGTCGTGCGGGGACACCCCTTTGCGATGAGTGCCCCATCGGTGATCGTCACTGTGCAACTCGTCACAGGGCACTTGCCGAGATGACCTGAACCCAAATACCTTCCCCATCAACTCCCTCAGAGCATTGTCACAGAGCCTGACCATTATTCCCTCGGCCCGAAGGCTCATGGAGTCCCTGCGAGACATCGGGTACGAACTCCCCGCAGCCGTGGCCGATCTCGTTGATAACAGCATCGACGCCGACGCGACGAGGGTGGACGTAACCGTCACCTTTGAGGGGGAGGATTCATGGATTCGCGTTGCGGACAACGGGACCGGAATGCCCACGCATCGAATGAACGAGGCAATGCGATATGGCACCGACCGCGATTACACCGAGGCCGACCTCGGTAAGTTCGGCCTCGGGCTCAAGACCGCATCACTGAGTCAGTGCCGACGGCTCACCGTAGCAACCCGAACAAATCCCCAGCGGCGCGATATCGAGATTCGACGGTGGGACCTGGACCACGTTATGGACGAGGATCGCTGGCAGCTCCTGCGGCTCGGCCCCTCGGAGGTCCGTGACGAGATAGTAATGCCCCTCCAGAACGGTCCCGGCACGGTCATCATGTGGGAACTGCTTGACCGCGTTCTTGACTACAAGCTCCCGTCCGGGGTGGCCGCCGAAAATGGTCTCTCAACGATCTGCCGTGACATAGAGGCCCACCTGGCAATGGTCTTCCACCGCTTCATCGCACAGCAGGGACGTAGGGCACTGCCGCTGACGATCACCTTGCAGGGCAACGAGGTTGACCCCTGGGACCCGTTCGCACGCGGTGAGCCAGCGACGCAGCGCCTTGACAAGCAGACCATCTCGCTTCGTCACGGTGGACGAACACACACGGTTCGCGTGCAGCCCTACGTTCTTCCCAACCAGCTTCAGTTCTCGACAGCCCGTGCGTGGGAGGTTACAAGCGGCCCGAAGAAGTGGAACCGCCAGCAGGGATTCTACATCTACCGTGGCGGACGCATGATCCAGAGCGGAGGGTGGAACAGACTGCGCACACCCGATGAGCACACCAAGCTCGCGCGCATCGCCATCGACATTCCGCGTGGCGCCGACGCGGCGTTTGGAATCAACGTCTCGAAGATGCGCGTTCTGATTCCAGCAGATGTGCGTGCCGATCTGAGGGCGATCGCCAGCGCCGTCGCCAACCGCGCCCAGGCCGCGTACCGACAGAACGGCGGCGGTCGGCCCGGACAGATGTCCTTTGGCGGGAAGGCGAGTCCGCGCAACACCAAGGCCTCCAGCGACGGATCGAGCATCACATCAGCACAAACAAATGGGTCCGCTGCCGCATCGGAAATCGACACGGAATCACTCGTCCCGTGGCATGTCATCTACGACGTGCTGCGTGACGAGCTTGCGAGCCAACCCGACTTGTTGCGGCAGATTCTCGATGCACTGAGCGATGCTGTGGACGGTCGCAGCCGTGCGCAGACAGGGGGAGCGTGAACACAGTGAACTTCGAGGACGCTCTGGGTCTCGCTCGGACGGCTATGCACTTTGCCAACCTCGACCCGGAGGAGGCGGTCGCAAGTCAGCCACTCATACCCGATGACATGCGTGAGGCTGTGCGTGCCGCGTTGGAGCGCGAGGCGCAGGCGCATAGCACGATCCGCATTCAGGACCTTCGGATGATCGAGGACGCGCATGGACACCATGAATGGCTCCGTGACGCCGATCGCCAGGGATGGAGCTATTGGCCGCGACTGCGACAGCATCTGCTGACTGCGAGAGGATGGGCACCCCCGGCGGTTCAATCAATTGATGACGCGACGGATCGTATTCTGGCCGTGCTTGAGGACCCCAGTGGAGAGCGCGAGTTCGACCGGCGAGGTCTCGTGGTGGGTTATGTGCAGAGCGGTAAGACCGCCAACTACAGTGCACTCATCGCCAAGGCCGCCGACACCGGCTACCGCCTTTTCATCGTTCTCACGGGAATCCACAATCAGCTCCGTCAGCAGACACAGCGCCGGCTCAATGCCGAGTTGGTCGGGAGCGAGCCGGGCGGCGTTCTTCCCCCAAGCGAAGATCAGCGTCGATGGCTGACCTTTACGACTACCGATCTTGGAGGGGATTTCACGCCAGGAACGGTGGACACAGCGGCGCTCGCCGGAGGACAGCCGGCGCTCATTGTCGCAAAGAAGAACGCAACGATATTGAGGCGTCTAAACCAGTGGCTTGAGGGTCTCCCTCGCACGACACGCGATCGTATTCCTGTGATCGTCATTGACGACGAGGCGGATCAGGCCTCGCCCAATACGAGGAGCAACCGACCGTTTCCCGACGTGACCGAGGACGGCGACGAGGACGACGTTGCGCAGCAGACCGAGTCCGCACCCAGCACCATCAATGGGCTGATTCGCAGCCTTCTCAACGGCTTTCCGCGGGTCGCTTATGTCGCCTACACCGCAACACCCTTCGCCAATGTCCTCATCGACCATCAGGCCGAGGATCGCCACGCGGGCGCGGACATCTATCCACGATCGTTCATCGTCGATCTGCCGCGACCGTATGATTACTATGGTCCCGAGCGCATATTTGGCTCCGGTGAGGACGCCGACAGCCAGGGCTTGGACGTGATCCGGCATGTTCCCGATGACGACCTTCACTTTCTCGTCCCAAACAGCCGTGACGAGGTTGATGACTTTGACCCAAGGCTCCCTCAGAGTCTGCGCGATGCGATAGATGATTTTGTGCTCGCCGGTGCCGCCCGCTACCAGCGCGGCAGCGGTGAGAAGCCGGCGACGATGCTTATTCATACAAGTCACTATACCCGCGTTCAGCAGCGTCTCCACGAGGCCGTCGCAACATACATGACGGAGCTGCGAGATGAGTGGCGATACAACTGGGAACATGGACTTGAGCGAAGATTGCGCGAACGCTGGGAGACCGATTTTCGCCGTGTGACACGCATGGAGAACGTCGAACTCGATGCTGGTTTTGACGAGATTCGTGAGCACATTGGCATTCTGCTGGAGCACCCAGTGGAAACACTCCAGCTCAACTCCGCGTCGGAGGACATTCTCGATTACAACCGCGACACATCGCTCAAGGTGATAGTTGTTGGCGGCAATCGTCTATCGCGTGGACTGACACTGGAGGGACTTCTCGTCAGCTACTACGTGCGTCGTGCCAATGCCTATGACACGCTCATGCAGATGGGCCGATGGTTCGGATACCGCAGCGGATATGCTGACCTGACACGCATCTATACGACGCCCGAGTTGGAGCAGTGGTTTCGTGATCTGGTGGGCGTTGAGGCAGAGGTTCGTCAGGACATTCGTCGGTATGCCGAGGAGGGACTTACTCCGGTTGACTTCGGAGTGCGGATTCGTCGTCACCCAGCTCTGCTCGTCACCGACCGACTCAAGATGCGTTCTGCGCACCTTGAGAGCATGTCATTTGCCGGCCGACTTGTGCAGACCATCGTTTTTCCCTTCCACGACCGGGACTGGCTCAAAGCGAATATCGACACCACGAGCGACTTCCTTGCGAACCTCGGTGCCCCCGATGACCCGGCGCAGCCGATGTGGCGGGGCGTGCCGTGGGATCGGGTCGTCAACTTTCTGGAGTCCTACGAGACTGACCCTTCGGCTGTGCGCGTCAACCGTGGACTACTTGTCAGCTTCCTTCGCCGGCAGGCTGAACAGGGTGAGCTGGTCGAGTGGGTTGTTGGCGTCATGGGACAGGCGCGTCGCGTCGATCACTTGGGGACGATCGACCTGGGAGTCGAGGGCGTTCCTGAGATCAATCTCATCGAGCGCACACGTCTACGGGATTCACACTCGCTCGGGGTCATCACGTCGCCGACACATCTCGGACTCGGACTATCGGATGAACAGCGTGAGCGAGCCAGGACCGAGAGCGGAGCGCCATCGGGAGACCGTCTCCGCAAGGTCCGTGATCCTCGGGAGGGTCTTCTGCTCGTCTATCCCATCAGTCGCCTCTCCGGTTGGGACGGGGATAACGATGTTGCCAAGAACGAGCGCCAACCCATATACGCCGATCCAGCACGGGCACGAGAGATGGTGGATATCATCGGTATCGCCGTGGCCATGCCACCCTCGGATACCGCCGCGACGGTCGAGTACGTGGTAGGTACAGTCGGTATCGGGGATACCTGATGGTCACGGTCACGCCCGAGAGCTGGCGACCACTCCCAGCACGGTCGGACATCTATGCGGAACTGGTCGCCGAGGCAATCCCGGATTTGAGCGGGGCATTCCTAGCCGTTGACCACGATGGGGTGAGACACCTGCTGCTCGCCGTTGAGAGCGACACCGAGCCGATAAGCGATGAGCGCAGTCGGGGTATCCGGGCCATCACACGACCGCTCTCCGTGCAGGGTCACTCGGAGCGACACTTCATCGACGTTCTCTGTGCTGTGGGGGCGGGGCAGGACGTTTTCAACCTCGTGGTCACAGCGATCTTGGAGAATGTGCAGCGGGGTAGTGATGCGTCCGAGGTCGTCCTGACTACCCTGGCCCGTTGGCGTCGCTTCTGGAATGCAGCACCTGAGAGCGGCCTGACGAATGAGGAGGTCCGTGGTCTCTTTGGTGAGCTATGGTTCCTCGCCTTCTGGCTCCTCCCCCACGGGCATGACCAGATCGGCCACTGGCTCGGACCAACAGGAGCCCGACACGACTTCCAGTGGCCGGCGCTTGCCATCGAGGCCAAGGCGACAACATCGGTGCGTGGACACGTCCATCGCATCAACGGCTTGGACCAGCTTGAGCCTCCCGCCAACGGCCGACTCCGCCTTTTCAGTCTTCGCCTGAGGGAGGAGACAACAGCCTCAAACTCAATCGTCACGCTTATCGAGAACATCGGGTCTAAGCTGGAGGACGATAGCGAAGCGCTTGACGCTTTCGAGGCGCGGCTCATGCAAACAGGCTACTCCGCCGTCGAGAATGATCGTTACTCTGAGTTGCGCTTTCGAGTTATCAATGAGCGCCTGTACGAGGTTGGTAAAAGTTTTCCGCGAATATCCCTTGCGTCATTTGCCGATGGGCTACCGGCGGGCATCGAGCGCGTGGAGTATGAGATCAACCTTGACGCTTGTCCAGAGGCCATGATCGCTGACTCTCAGTCAGATTTTGAGAAGCCCCACTGAGCGGGGATTTTGGGCAAGGGCAACGTCTGTCTCAGTTCTGCCCGAGTAGCTGCCGGTACATGAGCCTTGTCTCGCGTGTCGGCTCTAGCCCAAGTTGCTCATCGAGTGAGCGGGCGAGTTCGTCGTATCGGCGGGTGATCGACTCGCGCAGTCCGAGCGCGTGTTCGGCTTGGAGGGCGAGGCGCCAGCTTGCCTCGTGGAACTGGTCGAGCGTGATTGCTTGCTCGGCCACTTCGAGCGCGCCGCGAGCGTCGCCGCTTTGGAGGCGTGAGCGTCCGGCGCGCTCCAGTAGTTCGAGCAGGGTGGCGCGTAGCCGGCGTATATGTCCGTCGGCCCAGGCGTAGTCGGTGCCTTCAAGCGGCTCGCCGCGCCAGAGTCCGATAGCTGTTTCGAGGGTTTGGGGGTCATCGTGTTCGGGGTCTGTGGATGCGAGAAGTTGCTCTAGCTGGTCGAGGTCGATGTTGACCTTCGCGCGGTCGAGTTGGTAGCGCTCGCCGTCGTGGACCCATGCGTCGGCGAGTGCGCCTCGCGCGTCGGTGACGGACTGCCAGAAGCGGGGGCGGGTGCGCTCGGGGTCTTGTGCGGGCCATAGCGCCTCGATCAGCTCGTCGCGGCTGGCGCCCTTGGGTTGCAGCGCGAGATACGCGATCAGCTCGCGCGTCGCCGCTCGCTTGAGTGCTCGCTTGGCTCCGCTGACCCTGAACGGGCCGAGGACGGAGATCGAGAGGGCCGGTCGGTTCTGCGGCGCGGCTGGGGCGCGTGTCGCTGACGCATCGGGTGATGAGGCCGTAGGCGGTAGGGTGAGTTCGACCCGTGAGACAGGCGCGTCGGCGGCGGCTGATGCGGGTCGCGGGGCGAAGGTGAGAGGGAATCGAGTAGGGCCAGTCCGGGGTGCCGCTGCTCGTGGCCTGGGTGGCGGCGCGCTCGGTATCACCCCCGGCAGGACCATCGCACACCGGGAGGAGGAGCTGTGGACGGTGGTCTGCGCGACGTGGATGAAGACTGAGAGCGCAACGTAGACGGCGAGCACCCATACGATGCAGACCAAGCCTTGCTGGATAATCGCTGTGGTCAGTGGCGCGGTGAGGGAGCTGATTTGCGGCAATCCGGGTCTGAGCTGCCACAGCATGATTAGCGCTGTGAGAGAGACGACCGCGGCGCCTGCTGCGCCGGCGCGAGCGATGAGCGGGTGGCGCCTCATAGCAGGAGGACGATCAGGCACGCGGCGGCGGTGATCGGCGCGAGCGGGAGTGACATTTTGAGCGCGGCGCGTCCGCGCCGGCCGAGGAGGCACAACGCGATCAGCGCGTACAGCTCCAGGGTGATGAGTAGTGCGAGCGGCGCGAAGGCGTCGAGGGCGCAGAGGATCAGCAGCGCGAGCTTCACGTCGCCCATGCCTAGCATTGCGGGCGCGGCGAGGCTGACCGCGAGCAACAGCGCGACAAGCGCCGCGCCGACGTAGAACCCGGAGCTTGGGTGTACCCCTTCGGCGAGCGAAAGTGCGGCGCATATCGTGGCTGCGGGGAGCACGATGCGGTTTGGGATGCGGTGCTCGCGCACGTCATGGAGCGCGAGCAAACCGAGCGCCCCGCCGAGGATGGCGAGTCGCGCGAGCCCGAACGGGCCGACTGTGAATCTGGCGCCGCCAGCCGCGAGCAGGATCGCGGCGCCCGCGCCCGCGCAAGTGAGGGTCGCTCGTCTCATGGTCCGCGTGGTGCCGCGGTCGCGTGCGCTGTGATCGTGAGGGTGTTCAAGCCGACGAGGCCGAGCAGGATCGTCGGGACGTGCCGGGTGACGGTCACGGTCACGCTGCTCGTCGTGACTGTCACCTGGCCGACGACCGAGGGGTTGGCGGCGATCGTCTGCTGCGCTTCGGTGCGTGCCTGTGCTGGGTTGAGCTGCAGGTGGCCTTCGTGCAGAGCCTGGAGGCCGACCGCCTGACTGCCAGAGAGTGCGGCGTCGTCCGCGATCGAGGCAAGCTGGCGCTTGACGAGGAAGGCGTGGCCGATGTCCACCGCCGCGCCGATCACCATTATCAGCGCGAGCGAAAGCAGCAGGCCTGTGATGAGTACCGAGCCGCGCTCGCCGACCAAGCGTCGGTGCAGCCTTCGGAGGGTCATGGGCGTTCGAGGATGCTTCGGTAGCGGTCTACCGGGGCACTTGCGTCGGCGTGGACGGTGATCGTGCCGAAGTGCCCGAGCAGCGGCAGCGCGCCGATCGGGACTTTGGCGGTGACTTGCGCGCTCATCACCTGCCCACGCGCGAACGTGCCGGTGAGATTAAGCGCAAGTGGGACGCTCGCCCCGGTTTGTTCTTGCGCGAGCGCCGTGGTGGCTGCCGCGTGCGCAGCGGCGGGGTTCGGCGCCTGCACGGCGGAGCGCACGGCATCGCGGGCGGCCTGCTGCGCGTCAACCTGCGCAAGCTCGATCCGGGCGTAGAGCGCGATCAGGAACATAAGCGGGATCAACACCCCGGCGAGCAGCAGCACGCCGCTGACCATCGCCGCTTCTCCGCGCTCGCTCCTGAGCTTGCGTGTCAGCCCGTGGATGGTCATTGTCGTGTTTCGTCTTGTGGGTAGCGCTCGGTTGGGACGCTCGCGTGCGCGGTGATCGCGGGGAGCATCAGGTCAACGCCGGGAAAGACGTGTGGCGCCGATCCCGAGACGGTGACGGTCACGACGCTTGGGGTGCTCCACGCGGAGGGATGAAGGCCTGCGCCGGCTCCCCCGGCGGCGGTGAGGATCACCTGGGCGCGAGTGACGCCCGCCCCGGAGCCTTCGGAGGCGGCTGCCTCCGCGCCGTTCTGTGCCGCGGCCTGCGCGACGTTGCGGGCGTGCGCGTAGGCGAGCGCCTGTATCGCCAGCGCGATCACGAGCAACACCAAGCCGAGTGTGAGCAGCCCGGAGATCAGCGCGTCGCCGCGCTCACCGGCAAGCCGTTTGCGTAGTCCTACCACCGGAGCCTCCCTGTGGGTTCAGGCGCCGGAAAGGACGCTGACGATTTTCTGCGCGGCCGTTTCGATCGCGGGCCTGACAATCGCCACGATCGCAGCGGCAGCAGCAGCGAGCCCGACGGCGAGCACGACCCAATTGACCATGCTGTCACCGCGCTCCTCGTCGCGCACTCTGAGCGCACTGTCTAGGAGACGGAACCAAATCGCGTCAAGGATGCCCATGACCATCCTCCTTTCTTTTCATACCGTTTGGGTTAGGAAGTGGAAAAAGCCGTAGGAGACGAGCAGCACAAGCACCGCCAGCAACGGGACCAGCGGTGCGTGCATCGCCAGGTAGGCGCGATCGGCAGCGCGTTCCAAGTAACGGTTTTGCTCTGCACGCATCTCTCTGGCCTGGGCGCGGAGGAAATCGACATACGGACTCTCCTTCGCGCACAACAGCTCCGCGAACCGGACGAACGCCGGCTCCCCCGTACCCTTGGCGATCGACCGCAGCGCTTCGCGCTCACCGAGCGCCCGGTCACGTCGGGCGAGTGAAAGCGCGCGTGTCAGCTCATCCCCGAGCGGACCCTGACAGTCACGCGCGGCAAGGTCAAGTGCCTGCCTGAGTGACTGTCCGGCGCGTAGTGAGAGCGCCATCACCGAGACGGCCTCTGGCAAATCGAGGAACAGCGCCTCGCGCCGCTCGCGCGCCTCGGTGCGCAGCGCGAGATCGGGAGCGAAGAAACCGACCACGGCAAGGATCAGCACAAGCACGATCGAAGGTGGGTGCTGGACCGCCGCGGCGTAGGGCAACAGCGGCACAAACGGCACAGCGAACGCGAGCAGCAGCTTCTTGAGAAAGAACTGGCGGGGCGTTTCGCTGCGGCCAGCTTGACTCAGCCAGCCCTCATAGATCGCCCTGATGCGCTCACTCCATACGCCCACCGACTCGGGCAGACTCGCGGCCAGCGGGTTCTCTTGGCCGAGCGTGGCGGGGTGTTCTCCTCGTGCGCGAGCCATCCGTACCGCGAGCGATGGCCGCCGACGAGAGAGAGTGTGCGCGTACAGCAGCAGCCCGCCGACCACCAGGCAGATCGAGCAGAGTGCGAGTGTCCCGTTCACGATTGGCCTCCCGTGGTGCGGCGCGGCTCAGGTACACGTCCCAGCCGGCGCATCAGCAGGTAGCACCCGAAGATCAGCCCGCCACCCATGAGCGCGACGATCGTGCCACCCGTGCCGCGGTAGGCGTCCAGGTAGCCCGGCGAGCTGAGTCCGATCAACAGCAGAATCACGATCGGGCTCAGCGCGAGGATCGCCGCTTCGACGTGCATCGAGGACGCCCGCGAGCGCGCCCGCTCGCGCGCTTCAAGACGTTCAGAGAGGACACCGGCCAGCTCGCGCAGCACGGGCGCAAGACCGCCGGCCGGAAGGTCCACGAGCGCCGCGCGCAGCAGCAACGCAACCGAGTCGGCCGTGCGTTCTCCCGTCTCGCGCAGTCCCTCAAGCGCCGTGTCCAAGTCGGCGCCGCGCAAGCGTGTCGTGAACGCTGCCCACTCGCCGCGCAGTGCCTCCGGCCCCGACTCGGCGACCAGCGCCACCGCCGCGGGCCACGCGAGCCCCGCCTCAAGCGCGTCGGCGAGCTGCGATAGCACCGCAGGCCACGCCCGCTCGCGCTCGCGCGCACGGCGCTCCCGGCGCGAGCGCACCCACGCGATCGGCGCGCACGCCCCGCCCACCAGCCCGCCGACCGTCACTGCGGGGACTTCCACGATCCACCACGCCACCAGCCCCAGCGCAAGCCCACAACTCACCACGGCCACCATGAACGTGTAAGGGGCGACATCCACCGCGGCGCTGTCGAGCAACGCGCCCACGCGCGAGGACTGCGCGGGTGGCGAGAGCTGCACGCCGACCACGGCGCCGAACCACACGAGCCCGACGCCGGCAGCGAAGATCACGCCGAGCAGGAACCCCGTCATCGTTCGCCTTCCCCCGTGAGGAACGCACGAGCCTCGCTCACCGGGTAGCTGATCGACGTTTCCGTGGAGCGAGCGGGCAGTGGGCCTCCCCCAGCTACCGGGCCGCTCGCGGTGTAGGAGATCGCCCACTGCACCAGCGCTTCGACGCGATACCCACTGGGGCCGCAGCTTGAGAGCACATTCGGGTCGTGACCCTGATCGCCCGGCAGGCAACGAATCTGATAGACGTGGCGAACCGCGCCAGCAGGCGGCATCCCGGGCCGGTAGGGCACTCCCGGCCCTGCGACAAGATCGGATTCGTCGCCGAAGCTCCACCGCACAGACGCGACGCTCGCGTTGACCGTCACCTGCTCGCCGTGCAGTGCAACCGACACCGAACGAGCCGCAGGGGTGGGTTCAAGCCAGAACCACGAGGCCGCGCCGGTCAACCCGGCCGTCTGTGCGGACGGGCTTGCCACGATCCCGCCCACCGCGAGGTTCAGATGAGCGCTGACTGTGACCGCTACCGCTTCGGGGTTCACCGCCGGACGCGCGGGCGCAGCAGGAGCAGCGGGGCGCGCTTCTTCTTCACCTGCGCAGGTGTTGATCCCTTCGGTGAGATAAAGACATTCTTCGCCCCCGGCGCCCGTATAACGGTAAGAACCTTGGCCGAGCGGTTCCACATGACCAGCGGAGCCCGATGTCGGCGTGCCCGTGCCTTCCGCGCTCGGGCTGGGACCGGGAGCGCTGCTCGCGCCAGGCGTCGAGGCGCCGCCTGGCCTGCTGCTCGTGACCGTGATCGAGCCGCCGGCTTGTGCTTGACCTGGCGCGACCTGCTGCGAGTAGCGGCCTATGCCAACGCTGACGGCAGCAGAGGACGAGGCCACCCACATGAGGGTGCCAATCACAACGCAGGTCGCGGCGCACCCGTTCATCATTTTTGGGGTTTCACCTCCCAAACGATGAATCGCATCTGCTGGCCCAGCCGGTGCAACATGATCAGGTCTCGTTCATCGAGTGTGACCGTGCGCCCCCGCCGTCCGTGTGTGTAGAGCGCGACACGTTCAACGTCATGGACCGTCGCCGTGGCGGACGTGTACGACGGGTCAAGCTGCACCGAGAGAACACTGAGCTTGTCCGAGAGGGATCGCACACGTAGAGCCTGCTTGCGACGACTCAAAGCGGATGCCTTCAGGTCCGCAAGCGCAGGCCCGCCGGTTGACTGCGAGGCCCAGGAAGGAATGTCGTCGCTCCAGAGGACATACACCGACAAGCGCCCATTCGCGCTGAGCGCCTGGCGCACAGCGGCTTCGAGAGCAGCGGGTGTCGTCGGCTGACTTGAGGTCGTCGTCACCGTTGACCGGGTATCCCCGGTGGGACTATCAGTCTTTGTCGCCCCGCATCCATTCGCGGCGAATGCGAGTGCCAGGATCACGAGTGGGATCGCGCGTTTCATGGCGTGTTGAACCCGGCGGCTTGGAGGTCATCGAGGAACGCGGGGCCGGTGCCGGCCCATTCAAGGTCGCTGCCGGCCCCGGTGAATAGTGGATTGAGTGTCATGCGGCGGCCCTCGATGCCAGCGACCTCGACTATTTGGTCGATGCGCCTGGGGAGGAAGCGTCGCTCGCCGTTGTCGTAGCCGCGGGGTCGGTCGCAGTGGATTACAACGTCGATCTCGCGCAGCCACTCAAGCGCCTGACTCGACTCGACATTTGCGCTGGAGGTCAGCGCGAAGCGCGCGAGGTTGGTAAGGGCGTGCTCGGCGGACTCGCCGTGAACTGAGGTCATGCCGGCGTGCCCGGTCGCCAGCGCCCAGAGCATCGCCATCGTCTCGGGGCCGCGGCACTCTCCAACGACGATGCGGTCGGGGTTCATCCTCAGCGCGTCGGCTACCAGGTCCTCGAGCGTGATCGCCGTGAGCCCGTCCGTGCTCGCCGGCCGGGCCTCGTACCCGACGCAGTTGGGTAGGACGGCGGGCAGTTGCAGCTCGGCTGAGGACTCGCAGATGACGATCCGTTCGGTGCCGGGAACGGCGCGTCCGAGCGCGTTCAGGAGTGTGGTCTTGCCGGCGCTGACGCGCCCGGCGATGAGGATGTTCTTTCCGGCGCGCACGCACGCGGCGAGGAAGTCCGCGGCGGCGGTGGTGAGGAACCCGAGATCGACAAGCTCGTGCAGGGTGCCGGCCGCGAGTCGGAAGCGACGGATGGAGCAGATGACGTGTCCGTTTGAGGAGACGGGTGGGATCGCGGCAGTGAGCCGGGAGCCGTCGGGTAGCCTCGCCTCGATCCGGGGGGTGATGCGGTCAAGGCGCTTGCCCTCGACTTGCTCTAGGAGGCGTTCGAGGAACGCGCGGACCTGTCGGTCGTCTTGGAATAGGAGATCGGGCACCCTTGCGATGTGCTGCCCGTCGTCGCGGAAGACGCGCTTTGGACTGTTGACCATCCACTCCTGGGCGTCCTCGTCGGAGAGCATCCGCTCGGCGATCGTGCCGAGGCCTACGAGGTCGTCCCTGAGCGCGCGAGCGAGTGCCGCGCTGTCGTGCTCGGAGAGATGGCCGTTAGCACCGCTGAGTGCTTGGGCGTGGTAGGTGCCGATCTCTTGGTCGATGAGCTGCAGGGTGCGCTCGCGGCCAGCTTGGCTTGTGAGGTCAACCTGCTCGGCCGTCAGCGCGTGTTCGACTCGTTGTCGGATCGTCTCGGCCGCGTCGCCGTTGGTTGTTGTGTCCGGGGTGCTCATCGTTGCCAGATCACGTCCTCGCGCTCGGCGCTCGGGGTTTTGTCGGGGGGTGCGGTGAGGCGGCGCTTGCGTCGCTTCGCGCGTGGGCTTGTGGAGGGCAGGAACAACTCGTCCAGCAGGCCGGTGAGCGCGCGGGTGAACGCGCTGCGGCGGCGTGCGAGCGCGATCGGCTTGCCGTGCTGCTCGGAGCACCGCAGACCGCGAGCGTCCCACGGCAGCCAAGCGTCCACCGTCAGGTCGCGCTCGGCAAGGTGCTCCGCGATCGTCGCTGTGATCGTGCCCTTCTCGCGGCGTGAGGGTCCACCGACCGCGTTGACGATGATCCTTAGCCGCTCGGATCGGATGCCAAGCTCGGTGAGGATGATGTCGAGCTGGCGCAGCCCGGCGTGCAGCTGGGGCTCGCGTGCTCCGAGGACGACAATTACCGAGTCGGCGGCGATCAGCGCTTCGCGGTGAAGGTGCGCCGAGCGGGCGTCCTCGATCGGGAACCCGACATCGCACACGACGAGCGGGTACAGGCCGCCAAGCGCGTCGAGGGCGTGCGTCATCGCGCCCGGCTGCGCGAGGTCGATCAGCGCGCGTGGGTCGGGTGCGCCGAAGAGAACCGACGGCCAACCCTCGGGCTCGTATGTCCAGCGCTCCACGAGCTCGCGTAGCGCGCCGTCGCCGGCCTGTGTCGCTCGGATGACTCCGAGGATCGACCCTTGGTTCGGGTCGGCTCCCAAGCGCAGCGCGAGGTTGCCGCCGAGCGCGTCGGCCTCGATGAGCAGCGTGGGCCAGCGGCGCGCGGCGAGCGCCGCGAGCGATGCCGCGCACTCGCTTGAGCCAGGGGCGCCCTTCGCGCCGATGACCGCCAAGACGCTCCCGCCTCGATCTTCGCGGCGCTCGCCTACCGGCGTGACGGGCGGCGCCGCGACAGGGCGACTCTCGCCGGCCGTGGCGTCGCCGCTGATGGCGCTCAGCAGCTCCTCGCGGGATACGGTGCTATCGAGGCTGGCATCAACCTCAAGCGTGTCGAGCAGTTCTCGCTCGCGCTGATCGAGCGCGAGCCCTACGAGGCGTATGCCCGTCGCGCGCACGCGCTCGCAGTGAGCCGGCGTGAGCCCGGAAAGCTCCGGGGAGAGGAGGACCGCATCGACTCGCTGCTGCTCCTGTACCGCACGCGCCAGTTCGTCGGCCTCGACCACACTGGCGAGGAGGTCCAGCGGCGGGTTGCTTGGGTCGAACAGCAGCGGCTCGACCTCGCGCTCGGTGAGCGGCGTGAGAGCGAGCACGACCCTTGGCCGGGTCATGGCGCGCTGCTTTGGGTAGCGGACGGGATCGCGGCGGTGGACGCGCCGGACCCTTCGAGCAGGAGATCGAGCTTCGCGTCCTCGTTTGCCAGCGCGAGCGCGGACGCCTGCGAGGGGTTGCCGACCGCGACGCCAACCGGGACCGTCGCGGTGCTCGGGTCCGAGTTGGCCGGTAGTTCACCGACGGAGAGAACTTCGAGGTTACGGGCGACCGGACGCGAGCTTGCCTGCCCGGAGCCGGCGCCGAACGTGGCGAGCACGGTGACGCGATCCCCGGCCTGTAGCTGCGCGCCGGTCACGTCGAACTCGGGGATCGAGAGCACGAACGCGGAGGTCTGCGTCTGGTGGCCGGCGAGCGCCCCCGCGGGTAGCGGTGCTCCTGCCGGCACGGCCGTCGAGAGTCGCTGCCCGATGACCTGGGAGCGCTCGCTTTCGGGCACGAGCGCCGCGAGCACCGAGCCTTCCCCGGCGAGCTTGCCGGTACGCACGTCACTGGCCGTCAAGACCGTCCCGGCCGGGAGCGCGTGCGTGGCGAGTAGAACCGGCGTGCGCTTGGTGCTCGCTGCGTACACCCCCCAGTAGCCCAGCAGCGCAACGAGCGTGAGCAGCAGGCCCGCGGCCGGGAGCGGTTGCAGCAGGCGCCGCCAGCCCGCGCCACCCGGGGCAGGCGGGCCGCCCGCCGGCTGCACGCGCGGGCGCACCACGGGCGGCGAGCCGTTGGCGTCCGCGACGCGCTGAGCCTGCGGTGAGGGAACGAGTCGGGAGAGCCTGAGACGAGAGGGGTTCATAGGCCTATTCCTTCCACGGGGAACTGACAAATCGCTGACAAATCACTTGCACCGAACTTGCAAATCCACTGACACGGCCCGAAAACAGCCGCAAATCGGCCTCTTCCAAGGTTCTGGTCATCCGGCGAAGCGAGGACGCGAAAGTGCCTGGGAGCCCTTGTGAGTCGCGGTCTGGCGCAGCACTCAGCGCGTCGTCGCGGCCTGCGGCGGCGCGTCTGCCGGGGAGCGATGTGGGCAGCACGACACATGGCGGCATTTGGGTCTCCTAACCAACCCCAATACCCACTATTCGCTCTTTGGAACCACGCCAATCAGCGGGCGGTGTCAGTGGGTTTGCCTGCTGACTGTCACCCGCGCTGCAAGTGGTCGCGGGCAAGTTCGGCTCAACCCCGATCGAAGGAGCTGGAGCGATGAGCCCAAACCCACTAGACACGCTGGAGGAGGACTGGCAGCGCGAGCTAAACCGCCCGCTGCTGCACAGCCGGTTCCGCGCACGCCAGGAAGCCGAGCCGGCCCTGTCACGGTTCGCTGACCTCAAGGCGCTCGTGCGGTTCATGCACCGGGCGCCCGGCGCGGGAGCGGAGAAGGACCGTGTGCTGTGCGCGCTGCTGGCGTGGGCGCAGCAGGACTCGTTGGGTGGCCGGGTCGTGCTTGAGACGATCCGTCCTGGCCTGCTGCGGCTCGCTGGACGGATGATCGGCGACGCGGCGGACCACGAGGAGCTTTGGGCGGTGCTGCTCGGCGCGGTGTGGGAGCAGATTCGCGGCTATCCCGTCTCGCGCCGCCCGCGCTGGGTCGCGGCGAACCTGCTGCTGGACACGCTCAATCAGACCGTCCGCACGCTGCGCGCTCGCCGGGTCCGCCTGGTGCCGTGCGGGCTGGATATCGACCCCGCGTACAGCGACCCATCCCCGGCGCATCGGTCCTCGGACGAAGGCGACGTGGACGGGCTGCTCGATCGTGCGGTGAAGGCCGGCGCGCTCGCCGAGGAGGAGGCGCAGATCATTCTCAAGAGCCGCATCGACGGTGTTTCGGTCGAGGAGTTGGCGCGCTTGGCCGGCGTCTCGTACAACACGATGAAGCTGCGCCGCCAGCGTGCCGAGCGGCGCCTCCTCGTTTTTTTTGGGCACCGGCCTGTACCGCGGGGCCAGCAAAACAGACCTTTTTCTAGTGCTCGGGTTGTTCGGCGTCGGGCGTAGGGGCCCAGTCGGATGGAAAGACCAATCGAGACAGACGAAGGAGGTGAACCGGGTCCGCTCCCGCGCCGGACCCGAGCAACTTTATGACCCGCAGACTCGCCATCGCAACCGCTCTCGTGCTCGTGGCGGCGCTGCTCGTGCCGCAGGCCGCGGACGCCGCGACAAGCCTCGGTCAGGTGGTCGAAAACATCCGGCTCTGGATGATCGGGCTGCTCGTGGGCATCGCCACGCTGCTGCTGACAGTCGCCGGGGTGCGCTACCTGCTTTCCGGGGGCGACCCGGGCCAGATCGAGCGTGCCAAGACCGCACTGAAAGCCGCGCTGTGCGGCTACGCGCTCGCGGCGCTCGCGCCCGTGCTCGTCACGGTCTTGCAGCACATCGTCGGAGCGTGAAACCGCGCCTGACAGTTCTCGCCGGGTTCCTCGCGGCACTCGCGCTCGCCGCGATGACGCTCAGCGCCTCGCCGGCTGCTGCCGCGCCGGGCACGAGCGCGCCCGCCGGCAAGGCGAGCACGCCGCCGGCTGCCTCCCCTCCGCTCCCCCGGGGCACATCCGAAGGCGAAGGGGCGACAGTCGAAGGCGGCGGCATCCAGGTCGGCCCGCCGCTGCCGAATCCCGCGCCGCCCGCCAAGGGCGGAAGCGTGAGCGCGGGCAAGGCGAGCCATCCGGGGTTCTTCGACATCCCCGGCCAGATCGAGAACGCGATCAACGAATGGTTCGCTGGGCTGGTCAAGGACGCGCTCGACCCGGCGATGGTGCTCGTCGGGCGCACGCTGCTCTCCACGCCGCAGATCGCGGGAGAGGCACAGGTCCGCTCCTACTGGCAGCTATCGCTCGGAGTCGCCGACTCGCTGCTGGTGCTCGTCGTGGTCGCGGCCGGCGCGATCGTGATGAGTCACGAGACGCTTCAGTCAAGCTACGCGCTGAAGGACATCATCCCCCGGCTGGCGGTGGCGGCCGTCGCGGTGAACGCGAGCCTCGCCATCTGCGGCCAGATGGTGAACATCGCCAACGTCCTCTCCACGGCGCTGCTCGGCAACGGCGTGGAACCCCAGCAGGCCGGGCACATGCTTGAGCTGCTGGTCCTGAACGCGATCACCAACGGCGGGATATTCCTGATCCTGCTCGGGCTCGCGTGCGCCGTGCTCGCCGTCGCGCTTTTGATCCTCTACTTGGTCCGGGCCTCGCTGATCGTGCTGCTGGTGTGCGCCGCGCCGCTGTGCCTGCTCGGGCACGGCCTCCCGCAGACCGAAGGCCTCGCGCGGCTGTGGTGGCGCGCGATGCTCGCCGCGCTCGGCGTACAGGTCGCGCAGGCGCTCACGCTCGCCGCGGCCGTGCATGTGTTCTTCGCCTCCGGCAGCGCCGTCCTTGGCGTCGGGACCGGCGGGAGCCTCGTCGGGCTGCTGCTCGTGCTCTGCCTCTTTTACATCCTGCTTCGCATCCCATTCTGGGCCAAGGAAATGGTCCTCTCGGGCCACCGCTCGAACGCCGCGCGGATGGCGAAGACG
Organism: uncultured Solirubrobacterales bacterium; assembly: GCA_963821895.1. Taxonomy (GTDB): domain Bacteria; phylum Actinomycetota; class Thermoleophilia; order Solirubrobacterales; family Solirubrobacteraceae; genus Palsa-744. Next base: position 66,001 of record CAWGFQ010000009.1, on the reverse strand, counting down.
TATGTGACCTACCGGATCGTTCGCGGTGCGCTTGGGGCCGTGCTGTGAGCGCTGGCGGGCGTATCCGGCTGCCGGCGGACGTGGAGATGGAGGACCGTCTCGCGTGGGGGCTCACCGCGCGCCAGCTCGTGATCCTCGCCGTGACCGCGATCGTGTGCTTCGCGGTGTTCTCTGCGGCCGGGTCGGTACTGCCGACGCCCGTGGCGGTCGCGCTCGCCGCGCCGCTGGCGCTCGTGGGTGTCGCGCTGGCGTTGGGGCGCCTTGACGGGCTCACGGGCGACCGCATCGCGCTCGCCGCCGCCCGGCACCTCACCCAATCCCCGCGGCGCGTAGCCGCACCCGAAGGCCTGCCCGCCAGGCTGGCGGGGGCGCCCGTCGAGCCCAGCGTGTCGCTGCTGCGAGTGCCGGTGAGCGCGATCCTGGCAAGCGGCGTCGTGGAGCTGGCCGACGGCTCAAGCGCTCTGCTGCTCGCGGCGAGCGGAACGAGCTGGGCGCTTCGCAGCATCGAGGAGCAGGCGGCGGTGGCCGAGGCCTATGGCAAGTGGCTGAACAGCCTCGTGGAGCCGGCCGCGATCACCGTGCGCTCGGAGCCCGTCGATCTCGCACAGCGCGCGAGCGCGATCGAGCACGCCGCACCCACACTCCCCCACCCCGCACTGCGCCACTGCGCCCACACCTACGCCCAGTTCCTCCACGAGCTCGCCAACGAGGGTGAAGGCCTGCGCCGCCGTCAAATCCTGCTCGTGCTCAGCACCCGCAGCCGCGAGCGCAAGACCGCCAAGGCAGACCTCGAGCGCCGCGCCAGCGAGACAACCGGACTGCTACACGCCGCCGGGGTAGAGCTTCACACCCTCGACGGCAAGCAGGCCGCCGCGCTGCTGCTCGACGCGCTGGAACCACCGGGGCCGCCGGTCGGCTCCCAGCTCGACGGGGTGATCCGCCGATGCTGAGAACCGCCGCGCTCCCCTCTCTCCCGCGCGTTCGCACAAGACGCGATGACGACGGCTCCGCGGATAGGTCTTCGCTGCCGGCGCCGAGTGCGGTGCAGATCGAGCGCGACTGTTTGCGCACGGGGAACGTGTGGCATCGAAGCCTTGCCGTCACCGGCTACCCCCGCGAGGTAAACCAGGGATGGCTCGCGCCACTGCTTCACGCTGCCGGCGAGCTTGACCTGACGTTGCATATCGGGCCGATCCCGCCCGCGCTCGCGGCGGATCGGCTGCGCCGCCAGCGCGCCCGGCTTGAGTCCAGCCGTCGCATCGACGCCGACCGAGGGCGCCTGTCCGATCCGACGCTCGCCGCCGCCGCGGAGGACGCCGACGAGCTGGCAAGCGCGCTCGCCCGTGGAGAGAGCCGGTTGTTTCGCTCCGCGCTCTATTTGTCGATCACCGCACCGAGTCGGGAGGAGCTGAAGGAGCGCACCGAACACGCAAAGACGCTGTGCGCCTCGATGCTGCTGCACGTCGTACCCGCCACGTTCCGCGCATGGGACGGGTGGCTATCCACCCTGCCGCTCGGGACTGACCGTCTGCGGCTGCGGCGCACGTTCGATACGCCCGCGCTCGCCGCCGGATTCCCATTTGCCAGCGCGGACCCGCCATTGGAGGAAGGCGTTCTCTACGGGCTCACTGACAGCGGCGCCCCGGTGCTCGTGGACCGCTTCGCGCGGACCAACTTCAACAGCGTCGTGTTGGCGTACAGCGGCGCGGGAAAGAGCTACGCCGCTAAGCTGGAAGCGCTGCGGCTGCTCTACCGCGGCGTGCAGGTCTTCATCCTCGACCCTGAGGACGAGTACCACTCCATCTGCGAAGCGGTCGGCGGCGCGTACCTCCCGCTGACCGGGCCGAGCGCCGTCGCGCTGAACCCGCTCGACCTTCCGGCCACGAGCGAGGAATCGCGGGCGCTCGATGAGCGGATTCTGTTTCTGGCGGACCTGATCGAACTGCTCGCGGGAGGCCTCGACGGCGGAGAGCTTGCCGTGCTCGACCGCAGCGCCCGCGCCACCTACCAAGCCGCCGGGATCACCACCGACCCCGCGACACACCGCCGGCCCGCGCCGCTGCTCGCCGATCTCGTGCGCGCACTTGAGGCCGAGAGCGAAACCGGCAAGCGGCTCGCGGAGCGCCTGTCGCCATACGCCACCGGCTCGCATTCCTCGCTCTTTGACCGCCCGACATCGGTCCAGCCCGACAGTCACCTTGTCTGCTTCTCCCTGCGCGGACTCCCGGAGCGGATGCGCGCCCCCGCGCTGATGCTGACGCTCGATGCGATTTGGCGCTCGCTTGAGGGTCCGCTGCGCCGCCGCGTCGTGCTGGTCGATGAGGCGTGGGATCTGATGCGCGAGACGAGCGCTACACGCGAGGCGCCCGGCGCACGGTTCCTATTCCGGCTCGCCAAGAAGGCCCGCAAGCGCTGGACCGGCCTCACGACGATCACTCAGGACCCCGGCGACCTCTTGGACTCCCCGCTCGGGCAGGCGGTAGTGAACAACGCCTCCCAACATTTTCTGCTGCACCAGTCGCCGCAGGCGATCGACCGTGTTGGGCAGGCGTTCGCGCTGACCGCCGGGGAGCGCTCCTACCTGTTGACTTGCCCCGCCGGCCACGGGCTGCTGCTCACCGGGGAGCAGCGCATCCCGCTCGCCGTGAAGGCGAGTCCCGCAGAGCACGAGCTTGTCACCAGCGATCCCGCCGAGCTTGCGAAGGCTGCGCAGTGAAGCGTGCCGCGCTCAGCTCATGCGGGCTGCTCGTGATCCTGCCCGTGCTTTTCCTCGGCGCCGCTGCCGGGGTCTTCGGCGCCGGCACAGGGATCAGTCTCGGCCAGCCAGCATCAAGCGTCGAACAGGTCGCGGGGATACCACCGGAATACCTGCGGCTGTTTCAGGCCGCCGGGGCGCGCTACGGCGTGCCGTGGGAGGTCTTGGCCGGCATCGGGAAGGTTGAGTGCGACGACGGCCAAGACTCCGACCCATCCTGCACCCAGGAGGGCGCGGTCAACTACGCGGGTGCCGGCGGGCCGATGCAGTTCCTCGCCTCCACATGGGCCATCTACGGCGTCAGCGTCAACGGCGGGCCGCCTGACCGCTGGAACCCCGCGGATGCGATCTTCACTGCCGCGCGATACCTGAAGGCCAACGGCGCCCCGCGGGAACTACAGCGCGCGATCTTCGCGTACAACCACTCCCAGGAATACGTCGAAGATGTCCTGCGCTGGGCCGCCACCTATGAACAGCAGGCCATACCCGTCACGGTGGCGCCAAGCGGCGCGGCGGGCACAGCGCTGGCGTTCGCGCTGAGCCAGCTTGGCGTGCCGTATGTGTGGGGCGGCGAGAGCCCGTCCGGCTATGACTGCTCCGGCCTGGTACAGGCCTCATACCGTGCGGCGGGGATCGACCTTCCCCGAACCGCGCAGGAACAGTACAACGCGGGACCGCACCTGCCCACCAGCGCCCAGCTACAGCCCGGCGACCTCGTTTTCTTCGGGCAGAGCTCCAGCGACGTTACGCACGTCGGGATGGTCGTGCGCTCGGGCGAAATGGTGGACGCGCCCCACCCCGGGACCGTCGTTCGCACCGAGCCGTTCCCTACCACAGTCGGCGCGCAGTGGGGTGAAGACCACTACCTCGGCGCGACTCGTCCCGCCGCACGCGAAGGCAGCGGACGATGAGACACCACCATCGCCCGCCCCATCACCCGACCGGCGCGGCGGCGGGGCCGCATCCCAGCCGCGCGCTTGAACGCTACTTGCTCGAACCGAACCGGCCGCTGCATGAAGGCCTCGCGTCCGCCCGTCGTGCGCTCGGGACGATCGAGCATCTTGCGCTGCTCGCCGCGGCGCTCGCGCTCGCCGTGACCATCGGCGTGCTGCTGCTCCGCGCCCTACAGCGCAACCTTCTCCCGCGAGGCGCGCGGCTCGTGCGGATCGGCGTGCCGCCCGACGTGCAGGACACGGGCGGACATCTGCTGTGGTCGGCGCTTCACGACCTGCTGCGCCCCCGGTTCGCGCGTGTGCTGATCGGCCAGCCGCATCTCTCGTGGGAGATCGCCGCGAGCGAGACGGGCACGATCTTCCGCCTATGGGTGCCGAAGGTGATCCCACCCGGCCTGATCGAGCGCGCAGTCAGCGCGGCATGGCCCGGCGCGAGCGCGAGCACCGAACCCGTAGCACCGGATGAGCCCGACACCGCCTATCCACCGCGCGGGATGGTGCGCCTCACTTCCGAGCTTGCGCTCTCCGGGCCAGGATGGTTCTCACTGGACGCCTCGCTGAATCCCGATCCGCTGCCGCTGATCCTCGGCCAGCTATCGGGACTCACCGACTCAGAGTGCGCGCTGATCCAAGTCATTGCCCGGCCGGCGACGAGCCGCGAGCAACACCGGCTGCGCAACGCCGCGCGGCGGATACGCAAAGGCGAGCCGACCAGCCGCGTGCTGCGGATCATGCAGGCGCTCCGCGCCCAGCCACCCACGCCGCCACGGCTCGATCCGACGATCACCCCGGACGTGCGCGAGGCAATGAGCAAGAGCGCAGGGTCGATGTACCGCTGCATCATCCGCGTCACCGTCACCGCCGACTCACGCAAGGAAGCGCGGGGGCGCATCCACGCCGTTCTGGGCGCCTTCGCGCCCTACAACGGCACAAGGGTCTTCCTGCGCCGTCGGCACGCCCCACGCGCGATGCTGAGGCTCCATCAAAGGCGTCTGGGGCGCCGTGCGTTCCTGCTCGGCGTGCCCGAGCTGGCCGCGCTCGCGCACCTGCCTACCCAAGAGGCGATCCCCGGCGTCGTGATGGCCGGCGCACGCGAGATCGCACCACCACCCGGACTGCCGACCGAGGGCAAGCCGCTCGGCCGCGGCTCCAACGGCCGGCAGATCAACCTCGCGGTCGCGGACGCGCGCCAGCACATTCACGTCCTCGGGCCGACCGGAGTGGGGAAGTCCACGCTGATCGCGCGGCTCGTGCTCGCGGACTTCGACGCCGGCAGGGGCGCGGTCGTGATCGACCCGAAGGGCGACCTGATCGAGGACATTCTCGCGCGCATCCCCGACGGCCGCGAGGACGACGTTGACCTCTTGGACCCGCTGGACGAGGCACCGCCCGGCCTGAACGTGCTCGACAGTCCCGACCGCGATCTCGGCGTCGATCAGCTCGTGGGGATTTTCCGCCGTGTGTTCGAGCGCTATTGGGGGCCAAGGACGGACGACATCCTCCGCGCCGCCGTGCTGACGCTCAGCACCGCCTCGCCGGAGAGCACGCTTGCCGACGTGCCGCGGCTGCTGACGGATCGCCACTGGCAGGAAAGCCTCGCCGCGCAGATCAAAGACCCCGTGCTCGGCCCGTTCTGGGAGTGGTACGGCGAACTCTCAGACCCCTTGCGCGCGCAGGCCTCCGGGCCGCTCTTGAACAAGCTGCGCGCGTTCCTGCTGCGCCGTCCCGTGCGCGCGATCGTCGGCCAGTCAAAGACGACCCTCGACGTTCCCCGCGCGATCAACGAGGGCCGCCTGCTGCTCGCCAAGCTCTCAAAGGGCACCCTGGGCGAGGACACAAGCCGGCTGCTCGGCTCGTTCCTCTTTGCACGGGTCTGGCAGGCCGCGCTCGCCCGAGCCGCGATGGAACCCGAGCAGCGCCCGGACGCCTCCTGCTACGTCGATGAGGTCCACAACTACCTGAACCTCCCCACGCCGTTCGAGGACGTTCTCGCCGAGGCCCGCTCCTACCGCCTGTCGCTGTGCCTCGCCCACCAGCATCTTGCGCAGCTCCCCCGCGACCTACGCGAGGCGATCGGCGCCAACGCCCGCTCCAAGGTCTACTTCCAGGTATCCCGCGACGACGCCCAGGCGCTTGAGCGCGAGGTCCGCCCCGAGCTATCCGCGCACGACCTCGCGCACCTGCCCCTCTACACCGCCGCCGTCAGGCTCTGCAACCAAGGGCAGCCCGGCCGCGCGTTCACCCTCACCACCGAGAACCTGAGCCCGACCACGCCCGAGCAGGCACAGGCGGTCAGGGCCTCGGCGCGCAGGCGCTACGGCATGACGCGCGAGCAGATCGAGGCGCAGCTCGCCGCCGACCAGCGAGCGCCCGCACTGCCGCCCAAGACGCTGCGCGACGTGCGACCCAAGATGGCGCCTGCTGATTCGTCCTCCAATTCCCCCTCCAATACGTCCTCCGATACGTCCTCCGATTAAGCGTGGAGGACCCTCGGCCAATGAAAATCCCCGCAAATCACAGTAATCCCGTGAAAATAAGCCGCCCCGATAATTCAGAGAGAACAACAAAAAAAGTGACCGAGAGAGCGAAGGGAGATCGGCCGAGCCGACTGCGAGAGAAGCACATTGCCAACCTGCCAGCGCACTTGACCGAGCGTGACAGGCGCATCGCCCTGGACTGCTACGAGCACCACGTACTCACGACCGACCAGCTAAAGCGCCTGCACTTCACCGGGCTGAGGACCGCTACCGCTCGTCTGCAACTGCTGTACGACCTGCGTGTGCTCGACCGCTTCCGTCCAGGCGCGAGGCGAGGCGAGGGCACGCTGCCCTACCACTGGATACTCGATGAGGCAGGCGCGATCATAGTCGCCGACCACAAGGGCATCGAGCGCAGCGAACTTCACTACACCCACGCCGACGCCCTCGGCTACGCTACGAGCCGCAACCTCACGCACCACGTCGAAGTCAACGAGTTCTTCACCCGCCTCGCTGTCGAAGCCAACCGCGCGCAAGGGGCGCTCTCGGAGTGGTACGGGCTGCGCACGCTCGCCCACCTCTTCGCCGGCACCTTGCTACCCGATGGTTATGGCGTGCTCACCCTTCCCCGCCGCGCGCCGCTGCACGTACTCCTTGAGCTCGACCGTGGCACCGAGACATCCCGAATCCTGCACGAGAAGGCCAAACGATACACCGAGATACTACCCCACAGCAGCCTACGCGACGTTAACCCGCTCGTGATCCTCGCCGTGCCGAGCGCGCGCCGTGCCGACACCGCGACCGCTGCCATTGCCAACACGCGGGCGCCGCTCACTGTAACCGTGTGGAACGCGGCAACCGTTCGCTCCGTGCTCGCCATCGTCACCACCGCTGCCGTCGAACACACACAGTTGTCACCGAAAAGATTTAGCGAATCTTAGAGCAAAAACCCTTGACATTCACCGTTTGATCTGGTCTCGTATTCCTATGACAAACACCACCGCCGACATAACAGTAAGTCGCACACAAAACACCACCACCTACGAAAGCAAAGAGTTCGGGATCGTCCTCGCCACCGTTGACCGCCACGGCGATTACTCGTGGCGCGCGACCTGCTACATCAGCGATGAGGAGTGCGACGAGGAGCAACACAACAGCCGCGCTGCGGCCGAGGCGACGGCGCTGCGCCACACACAAACCGTTATCGACGCGCTGTAACGAGACACGGCGGGTGTGATGGTTGCATAGACACAAATAAGCCAAAAGTGAGCCCGCGACGCGCCAACGTCCGGGCTCGTGGACAACGAAAGGATATTTTCGATGCCAGCCAAAACTATAGCGCGACCCACCTTCTCGGACGCCGAGCGTGCCGCATACCGCGAGACCAAGCGCGCCGAGGCACGGGACGCGATCCACCGCGCAGCACGCGCCCTACTCACGTCGGACGGTTGGCGCAAATGGGCCGAGACCCGCGCCACGTTCCACGACTACAGCCTAAACAACTGCATGTTGATCGCCATGCAGTGCCCCGAGGCTACAAACGTCGCGGGATTCAAGTCATGGAAACAGCTTGGCCGGCACGTCCGCAAGGGCGAGCACTCAATCAAGATCATGGCGCCAATGGTCGTCAAGCAGCGCGACGACAACCGCAACGAAAGCTACGAGACGATCACGCTATTCCGCGCCGTCTCCGTCTTTGACATATCGCAGACCGACGGCGAGCCGCTGCCGGAACCTCCGTGCGAGCCCGTCACGGGCGACTCGCACGCGCCCTACATCGCCAAGCTGGAGCGCTTCGCGCAAAGCATCGGCTACTGCGTCGAGTACCGACCACTAGAGCACAGTGGCGGATTTTGCAGTCAGTCCGAAAAACTGATCTGCGTCTCGACCAACACGACGAGCGCGAACGGTCGAGTCCGCACACTCATTCACGAGTTGTCACACGCGGTAGGCGTCCCGACATACAAGGAGCACGGGCGCGCGGACGCCGAGGTTATCGTAGAGACGGCGGCCGTGATCGCTTGCGGTTCGATCGGACTGGACACGTCGGGCGAGAGCATTCCCTACATCGCGGGATGGGGAGAGGCAAACGACGTAGAGGCGATCCGGCGCTATGCCGAGACGGTGGACACGATCGCCCGCACACTCGAAAACGCAGTCGCATAGCGCCTCAAGGCTGGCGTCTCCGCGCAGGGGAGACGCCAGCCTGTCCGTCCGTTTGGTAGGCCACATAACCTTCGGCCGTCAATGTTTCGTGACACCGCACAAGCGACCTTTCACTAGGTAAAAGTGCCGTCGAGGCCGCCTGCGGTACAGACTCCCCTCCAATTGGGAGCACCCGGCCGGGCGCGTCATTTTTTCGCGGTCAAGCTGTACCGCTAGGGCGCCAAAAAAGACCTTTATCTAGTGCAAGGGTCTTCCGTTCCGACGCCCAACCACCTTGACCAAATCCGCCCGAAAGACATCAGACCTGCCGCTCGCGGTCTGGCCGTGCGCGCAGAAGACAAGCCAATGGCAGCGCTACCGCCGCTACGTGCCCGACTCAAATCGGCATCCCGCGAAGATGCTCCCCGCGCTCGCACGCCGAGCAATCGAAACCTACAGCGACCCCGGCGATCTCGTAGTGGACCCCATGTGCGGGATCGGCACGACGCTGGTCGAGGCGGCCAACCTCGGGCGCCGAGCGGCCGGCGTCGAGCTTGAGCCCCGCTGGGCGAAGCTCGCCACCGCGAACCTCGACCACGCCCACCACGAGGGCCGCACCCGCGCCTCGGCGAGAGTGATCGAAGGCGACGCCCGCCAACTACCCCGGCTGCTCACCACAAACGCGCAAGACCTCCTCACCGGCACCACCCGACGCGCCGGCAAGCTCGCTCACATGGCCTACGGCCGCGTCGATTTGATCCTTACCTCGCCCCCCTACGCCTGCGAGATCGCCGACACATGCGTAGATGTCAGAGACAAGAGTGAACCTCTGCGCCGACACGACACAACCAACTACAGCCCTGACCGGCGCAACCTCGGCCACGCCCGCGGTGACACATATCTCACGGCGATGTCAGAGATTTACCGCGTCTGCGCAGCGACACTCAAGCCCGGAGGGTTCCTTGTATGTGTCACCAAGAACATGCGCGCTCGCGGCGCGCTGCGCAACCTGAGCGGTGACACCATCGCGCTTTGCGAGAGCGCCGGCCTTCTCTACTGGCAGCACGTCATCGGCCTGTTGGCGACTATCCGCGACGACGAACTCGTGATGCGCCCCTCGCTCTGGCAGACACTTCACGTTCGCCGCTATCGCGCACAGGGAGACCGCACCCAGGTCGTCGCGCATGAAGACGTGCTCGTCTTCCGAAAGCCTCACACTCACCAAGCGAGCGCTACGGCGCGCAGGAGGGCGGCATGACCGAGGGAATGATCCTCGACCTGTTCGCGGGAGCCGGCGGTTGGGATGAGGCTCTGCGGACCCTCGGTCATGCGGCGCTCGGCATAGAGAACGAGCCATGCGCGTGTCAGACCGGGCAGGCTGCCGGGCACGCACGACTGCGGGCCGACGTTTCGCTGCTGGACCCACGCGACTTCGCGCCGCTGTGGGGGCTGATCGGCTCCCCGCCGTGCCAGGCGTATTCGAGCGCCGGCAAGGGCCTGGGGCGACTCGACAAGCCACGGGTCATCGCGTGCGCGCACGAGATCGCAGCCGGACACGACAGCCGCACCCGGCACCTGCGCAGGTGCCGCGACCATCGCTCATTGCTCACGGTGGAGCCACTGCGCTACGCCATCGCGCTGCGCCCGCGCTGGATCGCGCTTGAGCAGGTTCCCGCAGTCCTTGAGCTGTGGAGCTTGTTCGCGCAGCTACTCGGCGCGCATGGCTATCAGACGGCCGTCGGGATTCTCAGCGCCGAGCGCTACGGCGTGCCGCAGACCCGCAAACGGGCGTTCCTGATCGCCTCCCTGGACGGCCCGGTGAGCCTCCCGGCTCCCACGCACCGCTCCTACAACGCGCGCCGCCACGACACCCCTGCGGACGAGCTTCACCTGCTGCCGTGGGTCAGCATGGCCCACGCACTCGGCTGGACACTGACCGATCGGGTTGGCTTCCCCCGCCGAAACGACCGGGACGACAGCGAGACCTTCCGGGAGCGCGACCGGCGCGAGGCAGCAGCACCAGCTTTCACGATCACAAGTTTGGCGGGCGCGTGGACGCGCGAGCGGCGGGCGTGGGTGGAGGTCAGGCGCAGCGGCGAGCGCATCCACGAGGGCTTCGACCCCACAAGCGCACCGTCGCAAACCGTCACCCCCAAAATCAATCGCTGGCAGCCCCGCGGCGTCGCGCCATCGTCCGATCCCCGCCCGGCGCAGGCAGACGCGGACCTCGGGTGGCCGGCTCGTCGTCCAGCTCCGACGCTCACGACAACGCGCCGCTCCAAGGACGGCGCGCTCGTCGGCCGCCAGCTCCCGAGCGGCGAGGGACATGAGCGCGGAGGCTGTGCATGGCGCAACGGAACCCGCGCGAGCGCGACCGTGCGCGAGACAGACGAACCCGCCCCGACGATTCACTTCGGTCACTGCGCAAACAAGGTCGAGTGGGTGCCACCCGACGCCGACACGCCGCACGACCAAGCATCAGCGCCTCCGTGGGCGCAGGAGCGCCCGGCTACAACCGTCGCGTGCGACAAGCGGGTTCAGCCACCGGGGCACAAGGAGAACGCGAGCGACCCGCCTGGCCGCTATCAGCAGCGTCGCGGCGCCAACGCCGTGCGCGTCACCGTCGCACAAGCCGCGGTCCTCCAAGGCTTCCCGCCCGACTACCCCTGGCAGGGCACAAAGACCAGGCAGTTCGAGCAGGTCGGCAACGCCGTCCCTCCGCCGCTCGCCCGACACGTACTCACGGCTGCGCTACAGCCCAGCCGAAGCGACCGGAAGCGCATCGGAGGCACCCGGCGATCCCCGCGCAGATCAAACCCACGGCAATCGAGGGAGCGCGCATGACCCGATCTACCAGGCCGGTAGTCGCAATCCTCATCGGCAACATCGCTGCGTGGCTCGGCGCTGCTATTGACAGTTTCGCGGCTCGGCCCAGACGCACTGGGGGCGATCGCTCTGAGGCGAACGCCTCCCACGCGCCCGCGTATGCTACGGCCGAACGTGCCCGGTGCGATGGTGAGAGACGCGAGCGAAAACGACGCGACGGCGTGCGCGGCGATATACGCGCCGTACGTGCGCGAGACGGCCGTCAGCTTCGAGGGCGAGCCGCCGACACCCGCGCAGATGGCCGAACGCATCGCGGCGGCGACGCGCACGCACGCATGGATCGTTCACGAAGACGACGATCGCGTCGTCGGCTACGCCTACGGCGGGCCGCACCAGAAGCGAGCGGCCTACCGCTTCTCGTGCGAGGTCAGCGTCTACGTCGAGCAGGGCCGGCAACGCACCGGCTCGGGTCGAGCGCTGTACGAGGCGCTGTTCAAGCGACTCGCGGCGCGCGGCTACCGGATGGCCGTCGCGGGCATGACGCTGCCGAACGAGGCGAGCGCAGGCCTGCACCAAGCAATGGGCTTCGAGCCGGTCGGCGTCTATCGGCGGATCGGCTGGAAGCACGGCGCGTGGCACGATGTCGCGTGGATGCAGCGAGCGCTCGGCGTCGAGCAGAACCCTCCCGTCGAGCCACGCTGAGGCGACTGGGCGCGTCTTCGAGCGCAATCCAAAAAGGCGCGTCGGGCCTGTCCACCCGATGCAAGAGACCTTATATCTGTCAGGGGCTTGAGATCACGGCTCGGGTCTGCTCTGATCGCAGACAGCGATGCACCACGCTCGCGGGACACGGCAAGCAGCGCCAGCGCCGGCCCCTCTTTGGCCGGCGCCTCGCGCAGGCCACTGGCGCCGACCGAACGAGTATCTACTCGGCAGGCGCATGACATCCGCGATCGAGGCGCGCGAGCACTGGGTCACGAAGCAACAGCTCGCCGACCACCTGCAAGTCACCCGCCGCTGGATCGAGTTGCAGCAGCATCTCGGCCTCCCCTATCTGCGGATGGGCGGCATGAACCGCTACATCGTCTCCGAGGTCGAGGCATGGCTACGCGAGCGCTACGCCTCCACTGCGGCAAAGGAGAGCGTGCCTGATGCCGGTTAACCGAGGCTCACGTCACAAGCCGAAGTGGTCCGGGTTCGCCAAGTACAAGGGTCGCAGGAAGTGGATCGGCACGCACGACAGCATGGAGGAGTTCCGCAAGGCCAAGGAACGATGCCTAGCGGAACTGCGCGAGGAGGTCGCCAACCCCTCCCGGTGCGTCGCTCCCACCGTGCTTGAGTTCGCGGGTGCCACGATTCACGAGAACGGCCGGATCACGATGACGTGGCCGGATGGCGAGGCGACGCAGAAGGAGACGGGGCGACGCGATTCGTCCGTGCGGCGGTTGCGCGATGGGCTGCGACCGTTCCTCCGCGAGTTTCACGACCGGCCGATCGACAGCTTCTCTCGTGACGAGGCGGTGACTTGGACGCGCCCGAAGGGCGCCAACATTCAGCAGGCAGTCCGGCAGTTTTTCAACCACGCGCTCGACCGCGACTTGATCGAGCGCAACCAGTTCACCCGCCTTGGAGCGAGCAAGCGCAAGCGCCGAGTAGATCGACCCGACTTCGAGATCATCACCGACGAGCAGTACGAGCGACTACGCTACGCCGCCCGCGAAAGCCGGGCCGACGATTACGGGCTCGTCCTTGAGGGCGCGACTCTCGGCGTGGGCGACGCAGCGATGCGTCCCGGCGAGGTATTCGCGTTGCATCGTCCCGATATTCACTTCCCGGAGAACCTGATCCATGTGCGCTGGCAACTCGACCTCGACACCGGCAAGATCACATGGCCCAAGGACGACGACGGCCGATGGGTCGTAATGAGCCCCCGCTTTCGCGCGCACCTAGAAACGATGCCGCGTCGAGGAAAGACGATCGACCGTACCAAGGGCGAGATCGTGTTCCCGGCGACGCGCGGCGGCTACATGCTGCGCAGCACTTGGTCAAACCTCTGGCACTCGGTACGCGCATCGGCAGGGATGCCAGGCCAGGAGTTCTACGAGTTGAAGCACCGCGCGATTCAATGGATGGTCGATCCCGTGGAGGACGGCGGCCTCGGCCTCGACCCCGCGACGGTCGCAGAAATAGTCGGCCACGACGACGGCGGCTACCTCATCGCCACCGTCTACACCAAGCTCGGCCGGCGCCGCGCGCTCGCCCGCGCGCAGCGCGCGATGGACGACTATGGGCAGCGGAACACGGCCACCGAGACACCGCGCCACCTGCACGTCGTCAGCTCCGCATAAAACTGTCTCGACACGCGCCACCGGCCTCCCCGTAGGCCATGCTGTGCAGAATGTCGCCGAGTCCCGAAACACCTTCCCTCCCCCGTGCGGCCCAGTCGTCGGCCTATCTGAATCAGGCGCTTGAGGCGCTGACCGCTGCGAGTAGCGCACCCGCGCTCTACGCCGAGATAGCGGACTACTACCACGGCTCGATGCTGGAGGCCTCGCAGCGTCGGCTCAGCGCCATGAACCGTCGCCTCAGCTTCCTACGGAACGCGGTGCTGTTTGCTGCCCTCTCCACCGAGGCGTATGCCAATGAGTTCCTTGAGGCTGCGCTGCCCGCACGAGACGCGCAGGCGCTCGATCGGCTCGTTACGACGGAGAAGCTGTTGATCGGCTCCCGCCTGGTCGGCGTCGAGCCGCCGCTCGACCGTGGAAGGCTGCCCTTGCAGCGACTATTCGCTCTCTTCGAGGTCCGCAACGCCCTCGTACATCCGCGTCGCTCAGGCGCCAAGAGCATCAGTGCCTACTCGCACAACGTCACCGAGCAGGACAAGGAGCTGGTCGGCCCCAAGGCCGCCGCCAGCTACATAGTTGCCGTCGCCGAGCTGACCGTTCGGTTGGAGCCGTACATGCCGGGGCGATCATTCATTGGCGAGGCCACCACCATCGTCAATCACCGTGCCGTATTGGACGCTCATCGCAAGCTGCTTGGCGATGAGATTTTGGTCGTGCCCGACCCCGAGGATGCGGCGCCCGTGCCGCTGCTCATCCAGATGCAGCGCCGCGCTGCCAAGCGCGCACGCTAGTCGTCGGCGGCGACCCCGATCAAGTCGCTGGTCACTGGCCGGGGAAACCGCCTTGCATCCCGTTTGCATCCCGTTTCCGCAGCCTTGCATCCCGTTTGCGGCCCTCCAGACCACCGAACAGCCGCGAACACGGGCAAACCACCTACCGCTAGGGCCAGTGTTTCCGGGGGTTTTCGCCCGTGTTTGCTGGACATCGCGGTTCTCTAACCAATCGGGGCGCCGGGATTCGAACCCGGGACCTCACCGTCCCGAACGGTGCGCGCTACCAGGCTGCGCCACGCCCCGATGCAGAGCCCAGTATCCCACACCGCTATGGTCCTCGCCGGATGCCCGCGACGCGACTCGATGACATCTTGGCGGAGCTGGAGGGACTGCTGGACCCTGCGGGCTTTGAGGACTACTGCCCCAACGGGCTGCAGGTGCCGGGGGCCGCGGAGGTCTCCACGGTCGCGACCGGCGTGAGCGCCACGCTGGAGTTGTTCGAGCGCGCCCGCGCGGAGGGGGCACAGCTGATCCTCGCCCACCACGGGATCTTCTGGGGCTCGGGGTCGCCCGGCCCGATCGACGCCGCGCTCAAGCGGCGCCTGAAGCTGTTGTTCGACGCCGACATCGGCCTCGCTGCCTACCACCTGCCGCTCGACGCGCATCCCGAGCTGGGCAACAACGCGCTGCTCGGCCACGCGCTCGGCGCCCACGAGCTGGTGCCCTTCGCATTGCACCGCGGTCGACCGATCGGCTTCGTCGCACGGTTTGCCAACGAAGGCGTGCCCGCGAGGGAGCTGTTCGCGCGGGTAGAGCAGGTCACCGAGCGCGAGCCGCTGACCTTCGATGCCGGCCCGCAAAATGTGCGGCGCCTCGCAATCGTCTCGGGGGGCGGTTGCGACTTTCTCGCCGACGCAGTTGCGCTGGGCGCCGACGCGTTCCTGACAGGCGAGCCGACCGAGCGGGTGATGGCCCAGGCGCAGGAGGCCGGCGTGCACTTCATCGCCGCCGGCCACTACGCCACCGAGACATTCGGGATAAAGCGCCTGGGCGAGTACCTGCACGAGCGGTTCGGCGTGCGGCACGTGTTCGTGGACGTGCCCAACCCAATCTGACGCGCCGGGGACTCGCGCCGGCGCCGGCGCCCGGTGGGCGCGCCCGGGAGCGCCATCCGCTACAACGGTGGTGATGGCAGCCAATGCCCGAGCGGCCGGCCTCACCGTAGCGGTGACCGGCCCGACCGGCGAGATCGGTCAGGCGGTGGTCGCGGCGCTCGAGCGCTCGCGTGAAGTCAAGCGCATCCTGGGTATGGCCCGCGGCCCCTTCGACCCGCGGGAGCGGGGCTGGAAGAAGGTCTCCTACAGGCAAGGCGACGTGCTCGATCGCGCCGCCGTAGCCGACTTCCTCGGCGAGGCCGACGTGGTCGTGCATCTAGCGTTCATCATCATGGGCAGCGCCAGCGAGAGCCGCAAGGTGAACCTCGATGGTTCGCGCAACGTGTTCGAGGCCGCCGTCGCGGCCGGCGTGGAGCGCCTCGTGTACGCCTCCTCGGTAGCCGCCTATGGCTTTCATCGCAAGAACCCTCAGCCGCTCACCGAGGACGTGCCGGCGCGCGGCAGCAGCGGCCACTACTACTCCGCGCAGAAGGCCGAGGTGGAGGCGCTGCTGGCACAGATGCTCGACGGCGCCGCCACGGACGCGTACGTCTTTCGCCCCTGCATCGTCGGCGGACGCGACGCGCCCTTGCTGATCGAGAGCCTGCCCTACACACAGATCTTCGATCGCCTGCCGCGACAGGTACGCACGCTGCTCGACGGCGTGCCGATCCTCGAGCCGGTGCTGCCCGATCCCGGCGTGCCCTTCCAGCTGGTCCACCACGACGACGTTGCAAGCGCGCTGCGCGCCGGCGTACTCGGGCGCGGCACGCCCGGTGTCTACAACCTCGCCGGGCCCGGCCAGCTGACGGTCTCCCAGCTCGCATCCGAGCTTGGCTGGTACTCGATCCCGGTGCCTGAGCTGGCCGTCGACGCGATCGCCGAGCTGGTGGGACGCCTGGGCTTCCTGCCCGCACAGGCGCAGTGGATCGCAGCCTTCCGTGAGCCGGTGATCATGGACACCGCCAAGGCGCGGCGCGAGCTGCACTGGCGCCCCGCGCACGACGCCCTGCAGACGCTGCGCGAGACGATCGTCAACGCGAGGCTGGCACGCTTCATCCGGTGAATCCGAATAACCTGGTAGATGCACATGCCCTACACAACCGCCCAGGCCAGGCAGCAGCTCCTGGACACCCTCGCCGCAGCGACCGATGAGATCGGCGGCGCGCTCGCGTCCCTGGGTGAGGCGTACGAACAGCTCGATGAGGCCAATGCCGACAGACTCGAGCAGGAGCTGTTCCGCCCAGTGCAGATGGCCTACGGCCGCGCCCAGCGCACCCACACGGCGTTCGCCGATCGCAGCGGCCTGCCGGGCCACACGTTCGAGTCTGCTACCCCGGGCCATCCCTCGCAAGGCGTCAAAGGTTTCCTGGATGGCGCGATGGAAGCGATCGGAAAGGCCGACAGCGAGCTTGCCACGCTGCAGGACTCGATGCTGCCGGTTGAGGTCGGGGACCCAGAGCTGCGCGCCGGCCTGGAGGAGGTGCGCACCTTGCTCGGCACACTGCGCGAGCGAGCCCGCCAGTTCGTGCGCACCCTGGGCCGCTAGCAGACCCCAGTTCGTCCACCCCGACCGGCGGCTCAGAGACGCGCCGCCAGTGCCGCTCCGGCGATCGCCACCATCGCCACCGACATCGCTGCCAGCGCGCCGTCCAGCGGCACAAGCAGGCCCGGGAGCGACAGCTCCTCGCTGCCCCCGTCGGCGCGCACACGCTCCCCGCTGAGCGACACCGTGCGACGGCGCAACTCGCGCGCCGGCGTGCTCAACCTGCGCTGGGCGACGCTCATCGCCAGACACCCTCCGGCGATCAGCACCCCGGCCGCCGTGACCTCAAGCGAACACGCGAAGTAGCCGACGAATGCCGGAAAGGCGCCCCAACCCACAGCGAACCAAAGATCGCTGTGCAAGCGTCCCCCCCACAGCTCGAGGTTGTAGGCCGGCAGGAAGACGCAGCCCGCGAGCACCAACGGCATTAGCCACAGCGACACGGTGAGGATGCCGGCGACCCCGATCGCGAGTGCTCCGAGCAAGCTGACACCAGCCAGGCCAATGAGCGTGCGGTCGGAGAGGCCCGTGCGCAGCGGCCGGCCGTGCAGCTCATCGAGCGCGTGCGCGGCCACGCCCACAGCGAGCCCGAAGGCCGCCAGACCCCACAGCAGGCGATCGACGTACACCTTCGGTGCGAGCGCGGCGCCGAGCGCGAAATAGCTCAGGTGCCAGGCCGTGTAGGGCGGGTGCAGCAGCGTCAGCAGATCGCGCCAGCCGCCGCCCGCGAGCGCGTAGAACGCCGGACGCTGCTCAGGCTGGGCCGGCATCACGCACGCCCGGCGCCGCGGTGGCGGACTTCCTCGCGGACATGACGACGCCCCCACCGAGACTCATGCGCCGCACCCGCACCTCCTCCAGCCCCGCCTCCTGCCAGTACCGCACAATCTCCTGCAGCGGATGCCGCGCATAGAAGCCGCCGATGCTGGGACCAAGGAAGCGCCCCACCTGCATCCACTCGCGCGAGACCAGCCGGCCCAGCAGCGGCAGACCCACCGCCGTGTAGAAGCGCCAAGCCACGCGTGCCCACAGGCGCGGCGGCACGCCGAACTCCAGCGAACCCACACGCCCGCCGGGCTTCACCACGCGCGCCAGCTCGCGCATCGTGGCGGGCGGGTCCTCCACGTAGCGCAGCAGGTAGGTGAACGTGAGGGCATCGAAGCTGCCGTCCGCGAAGGGCAGCGCCTCAGCCTGCCCCTCGACCAGCTCCACGCACCGCGCGAGCCACGGCTGCGCGGCAAGCCGCGCCCGCGCCCCCGCGAGCATCTCGGTGCTCTGGTCGAGACCCACGACCGAGCAGCCACCGCGCGCCACCAGCTCGGCGGCGACCATGCCCGTGCCGGTGGCGACATCGAGCACGCGATCCTGCGCCGTGGGCGCTACCGCATCCACTATCGCCCGGCGCCAACGCGGATCCTGGCCGAAGCTGAGCACCGTGGCAACCCGGTCGTAGTGCCGCGGCAGGCCACGGAACAGCTCCAGCGCCTGGCGCTTGCGCGCCGAATCGGCGCCGCTCCCCGCCGTGTCTGCATGTCGAGGGTTCGCCATTGCCTTGCGCAAGAGGCTAACCGTTGTAGGGTCGAATCGATGCCGCCCACGCCGCACACCGGGACACCGGCAAACCCCGAGGAGGGCGCCGGCCCCAGGGAGAGGCCGCCGCGCCTGACGGTGAGTGATGTCTCAGAGAGCATGATCCTGCGCCCCCTAGCCAGCGGCGATGAGCCCGCGCTGACCCGCATCCACGCCAGCCCGGAGGTGGCCCGCTGGTGGAGCCTCCCCGAGGCGGGTTTCCCCTGGAGCGACGAGCCCGACTCGATCCGCCTGACGATCGAAGTGGACGACGCGGTGGCGGGCCTGATCCAGTTCTCCGAGGAGCCCGCGCCGTATCGCCACGCCAGGATCGACCTGTTCCTGGACCCGGCGCTGCACGGCCGCGGGCTGGGTACGGCGGCCGTGCGTCGCCTCGTGCGCCACCTGATCGAGGACCGCGGCCACCACCGCATCACGATCGACCCCTCCACCGGCAACGCCGCCGCCATCCGCTCCTATGAGAAGGTCGGCTTCAGGCGGGTGGGCGTGATGCGGCGATACGTGCACCTGCCGAGAGGCTGGCAGGACGGATTACTGATGGAGTTGCTGGCCGGCGAGGAGAACCCGCTCCAGTCCGAGTAGGTTCGCGGACTCGCCGACCGCCCCATGAGGAGCGCCGCCCTCGCGCTAGCGCGCCGCCGCTTCCTGCAGCTCCTGCGGGAAGTCGGACATCTCGAAGACCTGGCGTACCTCGATCACCTCGTGCTCCCCGGCGGGGCAGCGCGTGGCCCACTCCACGGCGACCTCCTTGGAGGGCACGTCGATCATCCAGTAGCCGCCCACGATCTCCTTGGTCTCGATGAACGGCCCATCGGTCACCTTCGGCTTGCCCCCGGCGAAGGACACCCGTGCGCCTTTGGCCGGCGGCGCGAGGCCGTCGAGCGTGAGCAGCACTCCTGCCTGCCTGAGCTCCTCGTTGTACTTTGACATCGCTGAAATGGCCTCGCGGTCGGGGGTCCAGTCGGCATCGGACTTCAACTCGGGGATGTTCGGGATCATGATCATCATGAAGCGCATCGTTGTATCTCCTTAGATTGGATCTGGAGCGTCTCGCTCACAGCCTCGTTCGCTGGCTGCACATATGCGACGAACAAGCTTCCCGCGATCGACATTTTGCACACGCTCGCCCAGACGAGCGCGGACGGACCCGTCGAGACCCCGCTGATAACCACGCACCTCTCGCCGCTCGCGGCGTCTAGACTGTTCGACGATGTCATACGGTGCGGCGCAGCCCGACGAGGTTATCCCTCCCGGAGAGGGCGCTGGGTATGGACTCCTTGGCCTGAGGACCCGTCATCTGATCGCGCTTGAGTTCGGCTCGAAGGCCCAGTTCGATGACCCGGGCCGTGAGTGGCGCCGGCTCTTCTCCGAGCTGCTGGGCACCTTCGCGCTCGTGCTGGTCGCCGCCGGCGGCGGCATCCTCCACGGCCAGGGCCAGATCAGCCTCGCCGCAGCGGTCGTCGCGCCGGGCCTGATGGTGATGGCGATCATCCTGTTCATGGGCGCGGTCTCCGGGGCGCACCTGAACCCGGCCGTGTCGATGGCCTTCGCACTGCGCGGAGACTTCCCCTGGAAGCGCGTGCCGGGCTACATCATCATCCAGCTGATCGGTGCCACGCTGGCCTGCCTGTTCCTGCTCGCGGTGTTCGGGAACATCCAGCACCTCGGCGCGACCCTGCCCGGCGCCGGCTATGCAGATTGGCAGGCGCTGCTGATGGAGATCGTGCTCACCGCGCTGCTGGTCAGCGTCATCCTGGGGACGGCGTCGGCGGCGCAGAATGTCGGCGCGATCGCCGCGCTCGGCGTCGGCGGCTATATCGCCCTGGCCGGCCTGTGGTCGGCTCCGGTGAGCGGCACATCGATGAACCCCGCGCGTTCCTTCGGTCCCGCCCTGGTGAGCGGCGACTTCTCAAGCTACTGGGTATATGTCGTGGGGCCGCTCGCGGGGTCGCTGATCGCGGTGGGCTGTGCGTTCGTGCTGCGCGGCAGGGGTGGCGATCCGATCTCGCTTGCCGCGGGCTCCGGCGTCCTTGACGAGGGCAGCCTCGCCGCCAAGCAACGCTTCTCGCAGGACATCGACCGGGGCAGCGTCGCGTCTCCAGACATCGCCGACACCGACCTTCAGAGCAGCTGACGGAGACCAGGCAAACGCCCTGCCCTACTCCACCGGCGGCCCAACCTCCGCCAGCGCCTCCAGCACCAGCGCGTCGTGCTCTCCCGGCTTGACCTTGCGCAGCACGCGCGCGACCTTCCCCTCGCCATCCACAACGAACGTCGTACGCTCGGCGCCCATGTACTTGCGCCCATACATCGACTTCTCCACCCAGACGCCGTAGGCGTCCGTGACCGCGTGGTCCTCGTCGGCGAGCAGGTCGAAGTTCAGACCCTGCTTCTCATGGAACTTCGCCACCTTCGCAACCGGGTCAGGGGAGATGCCGAGCACGACCGCGCCGGCCTTGGCGTAATCCGCCTGGTGGTCGCGCACGCCGCACGCCTGCGTCGTGCAACCGGGTGTATCGGCCTTCGGGTAGAAGTAGACGACCACCGGCTGCCCGCGGTAGTCGGAGAGCTTCACGGTGCGCCCCGCCTGGTCGGGCAGCGCGAAGTCCGGGGCAGTGTCTCCCTGCTAGATCACGCCCCGATCCTACCCTGCGCGAACGGCAGCCGTACGCGAAAGGCCGTGCGGCCGGGGCGCGATTCGAGCGTGAGCGAGCCGTCGTGGCGCTCCACCACGATGCGCCGGGCGGTGGAGAGGCCGAGGCCCGTGCCGCGGCCGACGTCCTTGGTGGTGAAGAACGGATCGAAGACACGCCCCGCCAAGTCCGCCGGCACGCCGGGACCGTCGTCGATGATCTCAACCACCGCGCAGGCGCCGTCGGCGGTGGTGGCGATCGTGATCGTGCCGCTCTCGCCCAGCGCGTCGATCGCGTTGTCGAGCAGGTTCGTCCACACCTGGTTCAGCTCCGAGCCGCGCACGGTGAGCCGAGGCAGCGAGCGGTCGTAGTCGCGCAGCACCTCGATCTCGGTGTGCTTGAGCTTGTGGCCGAGCACCACCAGCGTCGTCTCCAAGCCCTCGTGCAGGTCCACCTCGACCAGATCGCCGCGATCCATGTAGGCGTAGGACTTCACCGCGCCCACGAGCGCGGACATGCGTTCGGTGGACTCCTCAAGCTCCCCCGCCAGGCGCCCCGCCGTCACCGACGCAGCAACCCAGCGCAACGCGGCGCCCGTCGCCGGGCCGGCCAGCGCCGCCACGCGATCAAGCCACTGCTGATCGACGCCGGCCGCCGCCAGCGGCTCGGCCAGGCGCCAGGGCTCCGCCACCTCCAGCGCCTCCAGGCGGGCGAGCACCTCCTCCTCGGCGTCCGCGGCGTCGAGCGCCTCCAGCGCGCTGGCCGACGAGGCCCGCGCTACCGCCTCGCGCTGCAGCTCCACGAGCCGCGCCGCGTCCTCGCGCTCGATCCCCGCCTCCACGAATGCACCGAGCGTGGCGCCGATCGCCTCCAGCGCCTCGGTCATCTGCGCCGCTGCGCGCCGCGCGGCGGCGGCCGGATTGTTGAGCTCGTGCGCGAGCCCCGCCGCCATCGTGCCCAGCGAGGCGAGGCGCTCGCGGTTGGCCTCGATCGCGCTCACCCGGCCGGTCACCGGAGCGACCTGCTCCATCACGCGCCGATGAATCGCAGGCTGAGCAAACGCCAGGCGACGGAAGTCCGCAGGGCCCACCACCGCCAGGCGGCAGTCGCCCAGCGCCTGCATGCGCACGCCCAGCGACTTGCCCGTGAGCACCGCGATCGCGCCCATCCACGTGGGCGCCAGCTGGCGGCCCGCCGGTTCGCTGCGGGTGCCCTCGATCAGCAGCGCCTGCGCTTCGCCCTCCAGCAGCAGGTTCAGCCCGCGCGGCTGCTCGCCCTGCTCGGCGATCGTCTCGCCCGCCGCCACGCAGCGCGGGTGCGCAACGGCCACCCACTCGGCGAGCTCCTCCTCGCTGAGGTCATCGAACAGGTCAACGGTGCGCAGCTCCGCCGCGGTCACCGGCTCGCCGGTCCCATCTCGCTCGGTCATCGCTCGGCGCCCGTGCCTCGCCGGCGCGCGCCTCGATCACCCGCGGGGAACCGCGCGTTCGCCCTCACGCTTCGACCAGGTATTCGTGGATCAGCGACACCGCCATCGAGCCCTCCCCCACGGCGCTGGCCACCCGCTTGATCGAGCGCGCGCGCACGTCGCCTGCGACGAACACCCCCGGCACGGTGGTCTCAAGCACGTAGGGCTCGCGCTGCAAGGGCCAGCCGTCGGCCTGGGCGTCGCGCCCCGCGAGGATGAAGCCGCGCTCGTCGCGCGCGAGCACGCCCTCGAGCCAGTCCGTGCGCGGCGAGGCGCCGATGAACACAAAACAGGCGTCCGCCTCCAGCATCTCCTCGCCGGAGGGCCCCTGCAGGCGCAGCGCCCGCAGCCGCCCCTGCTCGTCGGCCAACGCGGCGATCGCCGAGGTGCCGGTGCGCACCTCGATGTTCTCGCGCGCGGCGATCTGCTCGATCAGGTAGTGCGACATCGACTTCTCAAGCGAGCGCCCTCGCACGAGCATCGTCACCCGCGCGGCATAGCCGCCGAAGTACACCGCCGCCTGCCCGGCGGAGTTGGCGCCGCCGATCACCACGATGTGCTGGTCGGCGCACGCGCGCGCCTCGCTCGTGGCAGCGCCGTAGTAGACGCCCGCCCCCGTCAGCTCCCCGAAGCCGGGAACATCCAGCTGGCGATAGGACACGCCCGAGGCGACGATTACGCAGCTGGCGCTCAGCACGCCGCCGCCGCTCAGCTCCACCAGACGCGCGGCGCCCTCCACGCGCAAGCCCACGGCCTCCTGCACCGTCAGCAGCTCTGCCCCCAGCCGTCGCGCCTGGTCGGTGGCACGCCGTGCGAGATCGGAGCCGCTCAGGCCCGCGGGGAAACCGAGGTAGTTCTCGATGCGGCTGCTCTGCCCCGCCTGCCCGCCCGGAGCCTCGCGCTCGACCATCACCGTCTTCAGGCCCTCCGAGGCGCCATACACCGCCGCCGCCAAGCCCGCCGGGCCGCCGCCGACGACCACCAGGTCGTAGTGGTCCTGCGCAGGGGTGCCCGCCACACCGAGGCGCTCGGCCAGCTCGAGGATCGTGGGGCGCTCCAGCACGCTGCCGTCCTCCAGCAGCGCCACCGGCAGGCGCTCGCCATCGACGCCCGCGATGCGCAGCAGCTCGCGCGCCTCGCCGTCGCGCTCGACATCGAGCCAGCGCGCGGGCACGCGGTTGCGCACGAGGAAATCGCGCACGTCGTGGGACTCCTTGGAGAAGCGGTGCCCCACCACGCGCACGCCCCCGGACTCCAGCGCCGCGCCGGCCTCCCAGGTGGTGAGCAGGTCTTCCACCACCGGGAACAGCTGCTCCTCGGGCGGGTCCCAGGGCTTGAGCAGGTAGTAGTCGAGCGCCACCTCGTTGATCGCCGCGATCGCTGCCTCGGTATCGGCGTACGCCGTGAGCAGCACGCGCTTGGCCTCGGGCACCAGCTTGCGCGCCTGCACGAGGTACTCCGTGCCGGGCATCCCCGGCATGCGCTGGTCGGCGATCAGCATCGCCACCTCCTCCCCGCGCGTGCGCAGCTCGCGCAGGACCTCCAGTGCCTCGGGCCCGGACTTCGCCCGCACGATGCGAAAGCGCTCGCCAAACCCGCGGCGCAGGTCGCGCGCCACCGCCGCGAGCACGGCCGGCTCGTCATCGACCACCACGATCGCGGGGCGCCGCCGCGCGGGATTGGGCTCGTCAGCCATCGCTACTTCAACAGCCTCGACATGCGGCGGTCCTTGAGCACGCGATCGTCAGTCTGACAGCTGGGGCAGTACGCGATGATGTAGTCCTCGAAGTGCACCGCCTCCAGTGTCGTCCCGCAGCGCGGGCAGGGCGCGCCCTCGTGGCGGTGCACCTGCAGCGGCATCGGCAGCTTGTCGGGGATGGGCAGCACGACCACCTGCTCATAGTGCTCGATCGCCCCACCGAGCGTCGCCACGATCGCCTCGCGTAGGCGCGCCAGCTCCTCCTCATCCAGATCGGCGCCGCGCTTGTACGGCGACAAGCAGGCCCGCCACAGGATCTCATCTACCCAGGAGCGCCCGATGCCCGCGATCGTGCGCTGGTCGCGCAACAGCGTGTGCAGCGGCCGAGGCGCGCGCAGCAGATCACCGAGCGCAGCGGCCTGCGGCGGGTCGGGCCACGCCTCGGGCCCGAGCTTGGCCAGCGCCTCGTCCGCCTCCACCGCATCCGCGGCCAGCAGCTTCACCCAGGCGGCCTGCTTCGTGCCGAACTCGCGCAGCCGCAACTCGCGCCCACCCTCCAACCGCACGAGCAGACGAGACGTACGGTCGCGCGGGCCGGCGTGCTTGTCATACAGCTGCAGGCGGCCCGCCGACATCAGGTGGATCAGCAGCACGAGCTCGCCCTGCACCCGCACGAGCAGGTTCTTCCCGCGCCGCCCCATGCCCGCCACCTCCCGGCCCGTGAGAACCGAGAGCGGCGGGTCGAACGTCTTCAGCGCATTGATGCCAGGCGCAAGCACCGACTCGATAACCGCCCCGCGCAGGGCCGCATCGAGTCGGCGCGCCACGATCTCGACCTCGGGCAGCTCCGGCATCGCCCCTCATCGTAGGGGCGCACCGGCACCTCCCCCGACGCGCCGAGCACCCCTCCAACATCCGACGCGCGGTTCGGCCGCCCTCAGGACTCGTGGATCGGCGGCCCTTCGTACTTCACGTGCGCCGGGCTTTCCCAGCGCACGCGCCAGGCCATCCCCGCGCCGCCCCCCGAGCGCAGGGCCCATTCGCCGAAGGCGCCCGTGTGCACGTTCCCCAGCACCCGCCACTTGTGCGAGCCGCGGGGCAGCACGAGCACCGTCACCGTCGTCGGCCCAAGCGTCGGGCGCACGAGCCCCCACAGCCCCACGCCGTGCCCGCTGGGGGAGACCGTCAGCGGGATCGGCCAGCCGAAGTACAGCGGCTTGGGCGCGCCGCTCACGTACTCCAGGCCCGTCTGAAAGCGCACAACCCCCCCGTGCACGCTCGAACCGGGTGCCCCGCCGAGCGGGTCGTCGCGCAGCAGATACTGCGAGAAGGCCGCCACGCGCGGGTTGGACCAAGCGATGTGTTCGGCGATCGCATCGAATTCGGCCTGCTTGCCCACCGGCACGCCGAGGTAGCGGTTGGGCTTGCTCTGCACCCCGAACTCGGTCAGGTAAATGGGCATGCCCGCGCGGATCGCCCCTGCGCGCGCGGCCAGATCCAGCGCCCGCGACAGCCGCGAGAGCACGCCGATCATCACGTCGTCGGGCTCCGGCGGCTTGTAGAAGGGGCCGGCGGGGATCGTGTAGGCGTGGTGCGCATAGCCGTAGGCGGGTAGCGATCCGCAGCTGCCGGCCTTCCGGTAGTGCGAGCTCAGGCACAGCACGCCGCGCAGGAAGGCCAGCGGCGCGACGTCGTGCAAAGGGCCTTCGCGGCGCGTCACCGTGTCCGAGCCGGTCGGCGCCGTTTCGCCCATCAGCACCTTCGGCGCCGCCAATCCCGCCGCCTTCAGCCCGTTGTAGCCGGCCTGGAAGAGCGCGCGGTAGATGCGGGGAGAAGCAGGCTGCCCACGCGCTTCGAACTGCGGCTGCAAAAACGCCGGGTGGTTGGCCTCGTTCCAGATCGCCCACAGGCTCACCTCGCCGCCGTAGCGCCGCCCCACGGCCGTCATGAACTGTTCGAAATCGGCCGCGTTGGGGCGGTAGATCTGACTCGCATGGTTGGAGCTGGCCCACTTGGGCACCGGCGAGGTGACCGTCAGCAGCACCTGCCAGTGCAGGCGATGGGCTTCGGCGAGCAGCGCGTCGTACTGGCCCCAGTTATACGCGGGGCTGTTGGGGTTGGCCGCTTCAAAGCTCGGCTGCTTGGCGCTGTTCGCGTACGGCGCGACTTCCGCCCAGTACAGCTCCACGCGCAGCGCCCTCACGCCCAGGTGCTGCAACTGCACGAGCGTCTGCGCGCGCGTGGCGGGGTTGAGCAGCTGCGAGTTGGCCTCGAAGAAGACCGCCTCGTTGTGCGACGCCAGCGCACTGCCCACGCCCACCAGGGCGAAGGCCAGGCAGGCGAGGACGGGCAGGATCAGGAGCGCTTTGCGCGGCTGGGGGAGCATTTTGGTTTTGGGCATAGTGGCTAGGACACGACAGCGCGCGCGGGGTTGCGGTGCGTGTAGCGTGCGGGTCGATGACTCCAGCAAGCGCACCGGACGACATCGTCGCGACCCACACCGAGGCAGCCGGCAACGCGCGCCCGCCCCTGCTCGTGCTGGAGCCGCTGCGCGAGTTCATGGACGCGCACGGCCTCGGCGCAGGCGCGATCACGGCCATCCCGATCGGCGACGGACACTCCAACGTCACCTTCCTGCTCACGCGCGATGACGGCAGCGAGCTGGTGCTGCGCCGGCCCCCGCGACCCCCACTGCCCCCCAGCGCGCACGACGTGCTGCGCGAGGCTCGCCTGCTTGAGGCACTGGCAAGCACACCCGTTCGCGTCCCCCGCGTGGTGGCCGTGGGAGATGACGTGGATGTGATCGGGTGCCCGTTTTTTTTGATGGATAGGGTTGCCGGTGAGGTGATTGTCTCAAGCGTCCCGGCAGCCCTGGATCGCGCAGACGAGCGACGGCGGATCGCGCAGGAGCTGATCGATGCGCTCGTGGAGATCCACGCCGTCGATTGGCAGTCGGTGGGGCTTGAGGGCTTTGGCAAGCCCACCGGCTATCTGGAGCGCCAGGTGCGGCGCTTCGGGGGGCTGTGGGAGCACAACAAGACACGCGAGATCCCGGAGGTCGAGCGGGTGGGCCAGTGGCTCTCCGAGCACCTGCCGCAGTCCGGCCCGGCGAGCATCGTGCACGGCGATTATCGCCTGGGCAACACCATGTTCGCCTCCGAAGCCCCGTCGCGGCTGGTGGCGGTCCTGGACTGGGAGATGGCCACGATCGGCGACCCGCTGGCGGACCTGGGGTACCTGTGCATGATGTGGACCGAGGGCGGCGACCCAAAGGGCGGGATGCGCGAGTATCTGGGCGGGGTGACGCGCAGCGAGGGCTTTCTCACGCGCGGGGAACTGATCGAGCGCTACGAGCAGCGCTCGGGGCGCTCGATGGGGGATCTGCGCTGGTACACGACGCTGGCGATCTGGAAGAGCGCGGTGTTCATGGAGGGCAACTACAAGCGCGCCATTGCGGGCGCGACGGACGACCCGTACCTGAAGCAGTTCGGCGAGGGCGTCTTGGAGCTGGCAAGGCAGGCGGAGGGGGTGGCGTATGGCGGAGACTGACGGCCCCGGCCCCGGCGCCGGCGCCGGTCCGGTCGATGACGGCGCCCCCGACGAGCGCGCTGTGCGCAGCGGTCTGTTGATCGACTGGGGCGGCGTCCTCACTACGAACCTGTTCGCCTCCTTCCACGACTACTGCGTGCAGGCGCAGATCGACCCGCAGGAATTGATCACCCGCTTTCGCAAGGACGGCGAGTTCCGCGAGCTGTTGATAGCGCTGGAGGAGGGCGCGCTGGATGAGGAGGCCTTCCAGGAGCGCTTCGCGGGGATGCTCGGCGTGGCGCCCGAGGGCCTGATCGACGGCCTCTTCGCGGGGGTGGGGCCCGACGAGGCGATGGTCGAGGCCGTGCGCCGCGCGCACACGGCGGGTGTGCGCACCGCGCTCGTCAGCAACTCCTGGGGCACGCACCGCTATCCGCACCACCTGTTCGAGGAACTGTTCGACGGCGTCGTCATCTCCGGCCACGAGGGCATGCGCAAGCCTGCCCCGCGCATGTACGAGCTGGGAGCCGAGCGCGCGGGGGTGGCCGCGGCGGCGTGCGTGTTCGTGGATGACCTGCCCTTCAACCTCACCCCCGCAGAGGAGTTGGGCATGGCCACCGTCCATCACACCGCCGCCGAGACCACCATCCCGCGGCTGGAAGAGCTGCTCGGCGGCATCTCGCTGCAGGCGTAGGACTGCCACGCCGCGCGGCAGGCAGCTGCGCGACCCCCTCAAATCCAAAAAAATACAAACCGGGCGCCCACCGGGCGCGTCGGGTCTACTCCTCGATGCCCTTGCCCCGCCCGTACATGAACTTGAACACCCGCGAGAGCATCCTCGTCGTCTTGGCCTTGTAGGGGAACATGTGCATCTCGCGCTTGAGCGCCAGGCGGGGGGTGATGACGATCGCCTGCTGCGCGCAGAACTTGCGGATGCCCCCCGCCGCGTGGCGCGTGCCCAGGCCCGATGCCTTGGCGCCGCCCATCGGCAGCTCCAGCACGGTGTAGTTGATCAGCGCGTCGTTGACGTTGGCCGCGCCCGCTTCCAGGCGCTTGGCGATTTCCTCGCCGCGGGCGGTGTCGCGTGTGAAGACCGAGGCGCCCAGGCCGTAGGGCGAGTCGTTGGCCAGGCGCACGGCCTCCTCGGCATCGGCGACCTTCATGATCGGCAGCGTCGGTCCGAAGGTCTCCTCGGTCATGATCTTCATCGTGTGGTCCACGTCCACGAGCAGCGTGGGTTCGTAGAAGCGCCCTCCCCCGTCGTGCTTGGCGTGGCCACCCGTGAGCGTGCGCGCGCCCTTCTCCACGGCGTCCCGCACGTGGTCTTCGATCTTCTCCAGCTGCGGCGGGAAGGTGATCGCGCCGACCTCCACGCTGCCCGGGCCCGCGGGGGGACCGACGCGCAGGGCGCGCATCTTCTCGGTCACCTTGCCGACGAACTCGTCGTAGATGGGAGCCTCCGCGTAGACACGCTCGATCGAGATGCACGTCTGGCCGGCGTTCTGCATCGAGTAGTAAACGGCCGTGTTCGCAGCGCGCTCCAGGTCGGCATCGCGCAGCACGATCATCGGGTCCTTGCCGCCCAGCTCGAGCGAGCAGGGGATCAGCCGCCGCGCGGCGGCTTCGGCGACCTTGCGCCCGGTGTTGGTCGAGCCGGTGAACATGATCATGTCGACGTGCTCGACGAGCGCCGCGCCCGTCCCGCCGCGGCCGGTGGCGATCTGCAGGACGTTCTCCGGCAGGCCACTCGCGCGCAGCCCTTCGGCCATCAGCAATGAGGTGAGGGGCGTCACCTCGCTGGGCTTGAGGATCACGCTGTTGCCGGCCATCAGCGCCGGGATGCAGTCGCCGAATGAGTTCGTCAGCGGGTAGTTCCACGGGCCGATCACGCCGATCAGGCCGAGCGGGCGGTGGCGCAGGATCAGCTTCTTGCCCTTCACGAGCAGCTGGCTCGAGCGCACGCGCTCGTCTTCGAGGTACTTGGCGCCGTTGCTGGCCCAAAAGCCGAAGGCGTTGCCGGCGTAGCCGATCTCGGCGAACTCGGCGTCCTCGTAGGTCTTGCCCGTCTCGGAGATGATCGTCTCGATCACGCGCTCCTGGTTGTCCATCAGCCACTTCTGCGCGCGCCTGAGCACCTGCGCGCGGGCCTCGAAGCCGAAGGCATCCCACTGCGGCTGCGCGGCGCGGCCCTTGCGCGCCAGCTCCGCCACGGCCTCGGCGCCCAGGTCGGGGACGGTGCCGACGATCTGCCCTGTCGCGGGGCTCTCCACGGGGATGTCCGCGCCGGCAGGGGCGGCGGCGCCGTTGGCGTTGGTGAGGATGTCCGCTGGGTGCTGCTCGACTGTGGCCATGTGGCGACCCTCCCGATCTCGTTCGCTGGTACGAGACAGGCTACACCCGTTTGGCCGTGGAGCCAGTCAAATCGACACCCATTTCGGACATCCGCTCGGATTCGCCGCCGCGCGGCGGGGCGGAACTACTCCGAGAGTTCGATGGTGGCGATGCCGACGGGCTCTTCGGGGCGATCCCCGGGGCCGGTGCTGGTGCCCTCCAGCGCGTCCACCACATCCATCCCCTCGGTGACCTGCCCGAAGACGGTGTGCTTGCCATCGAGCCACGGGCACTTGTCGGCCGTTACGATGAAGAACTGCGAGCCGTTCGTGTTCGGCCCCGCATTGGCCATCGCCAGCGCGCCGCGCACGATCTTGTGGTCGTTGAACTCGTCCTCGAAGGTGTAGCCCGGGCCGCCCGTGCCGGTGCCCTGCGGGCAGCCGCCCTGGATCATGAAGTCCTTGATCACGCGGTGGAACAACAGGCCGTCGTAGAAGCCCTCGGAGGACAGCTTGCGGAAGTTCTCGACGGTCTTGGGGGCGTCCTCGTCGAACAGCTCAAAAACGATGTCGCCCTCGGTGGTTTTCATAGTCGCTGTGGATGGCATGGCGCCTAGCCTACCTTCTCCAGCTTCAGCGAGCGCCCCCGCACGCTGTGCCCGTCGAGCGCCTCGATCACGCGGTCGGCGTCGGCGGCGGGCACGGAGACAAAGGAGAAGCGGTCGAGCACCAGCACGTCCCTGACGGCCTCCCCATCGAGGCCCCCAGCCGCAGTGAGCGCGCCCACGATGTCGGCCACCTGCACCCCGGCGGCCTTGCCGCTCCCCACCAGCAGCTTCACGTAGGGCTCCTCGCCGTTGCGCGAGATGCGCGGCTTGGAGTGCCGGCGCGGGCGCTCGCGCACGAGCACCGGGGCGCCCACCGCGCCCTTCTGCCAGGCGTCGATCGAGGTGCCGATATGGCGCTCGATCGCCTCCAGCTCGCGCTTCTGGCGCGTCTCCACGAAGGTGATCGCGCGGCCCGAGCGCCCGACGCGGCCGGTGCGCCCGATGCGGTGCACGTAGGTGTCGGGGGAGGTGGGCACGTCGTAGTTGATGACGTGCGTCACGGTGGTGATGTCGAGGCCGCGGGCAGCCACGTCGGTGGCTACGAGGATCGGCACGCGGCCGCCTTTGAAGGCCAGCATCACGCCGTCGCGCGAGCCCTGGCTCATGTCGCCGTGCAGCGCCCTGACGTTCATGCCGCGGTCGCGCAGGGTGCGGAACAGCTGGTCGCAGCGGATCTTCGTGCGCACGAACACGATCGTCTGGTTGACGTCCTTGTCCCGCGCCCCCGCGCCGCCGACCTCGGCGCTGAGCACCTCCACGAGCTTGTCGGGCTTCTCGCGCGCGTCCACCGGCAGCTGGAACTGCGCGACGGTGTCGATCGTCAGCGTGGCGGCCTTGACCTTGACGGTCGTCGGTTCGTACAGGTAGCCATCGGCGAGCTTGCGGATCGGCGGCGGCATCGTGGCGGAGAACAGCGCCGTCTGGCGACCGGAAGGGGTCATCGAGAGAATGCGCTCGACATCCTCGAGGAAGCCCAGGTCGAGCATCTCATCGGCCTCGTCCAGCACCACGAAGCGGCAGTCGTGCAAGACGAGCGAGTGGCGCGAGATCAGGTCGAGCACACGGCCCACAGTCCCCACGACAATGTGCCCGCCGGCGCGCAGCTGCGCCTGCTGCGTGCGGATCGGCGCCCCGCCGAAGACGGCCACGACGTCGACGCCGCTGTGCGCGCCGTAGGTGCGCAGCGCCTGCGTCACCTGGATGCACAGCTCGCGCGTGGGCGTCAGCACGAGCGCCTGCACCTCGCGGTCCTCGGGGTCGACGTATTCCACGATCGGCAGGCCGAAGGCCGCCGTCTTGCCGGTGCCCGTCTGCGCCTGTCCGATCACGTCGCGGCCTTCCAGCAATGGCGGGATGGCCTGTTCCTGGATCGGGCTGGGCGACTCGTAGCCCACGTCGCGCAGCGCGTGCAGGGTGGACTCGGAGAGGCCGAGCTCGGCGAAGGTTTTGCTCATGATCGCAGTGGAGCTTACGCGGTGCGGGCTCTCAAGCCGCGGGATCCAGCAGCAGCTTGCCCGTTGTGCGCCGCTCGCGCATGTCGATCTGGGCCTGCGCGGCCTGCGAAAGCGGGTAGGTGTGTCCGACCACGGCCTTCAGCTCGCCACGCGCGGCGCGGGCGAACAGGTCCTGCAGCGGCTCGGCGAACATCGACCTGCGGCCGACTGCGCCCCCCTCCAGGCAGTGGAACAGATAAAAGCCCACTGCTGAGCGGGAGTGGCGCAGCAGCGAGCCAGTGGAGACCTTGTTCGGTTCCTGCGTGGCGATGCCGCACACCACGATGCGCCCGAAGTGCGCCAGCGCGCGGTAGGAGGCGTCGAAGATCGCGCCGCCGGCCATGTCGAAGACGACGTTGACCTCTTTGCCCTCGTTGGCTTGGACCAGGCGCTCGGTGAGGCCCTCGGCAGCGGAGTCGATCGCCACGTCGGCACCCAGCTCTAACGCCAGCGCTCGCTTCTCCTCGCTGGAGGCTGTAGCAATGATGCGCCCGGCGCCAAGCGGCTTGCCGAGCTGCACCGTCAGCGAGCCCACGCCGCCGGCGGCGGAGTGCACGACGACGCTCTCGCCCTGCGCGACCTGGCCGGCGGTGCGATAGAGGTGCCACGCGGTGAGGCCCTGGATCAGGAGGGCGAGCGCAGTGCCGTCGTCGAGGCCGTCGGGGATCGGCACGACGCGATCGGTGAGCGCCGTGGCGTACTGGGCGTAGCCGCCGCTGCCGGTGAGGGCGATCACACGCTCGCCCGTGTCCATCCGCACGCCCGCCACCTCGCCGCCCGGCACAAGCGGAAGCGTGGCCTTCTGCACGTAGGAGTTGCTGCGCGTGTGCACGTCGGCGTAGTTCATGCCCGCGCGGCTGACCTCGATCAAGACCTCGTCGGGGCCAGGCTCGGGGGTGGGCAGATCCACCAGCTTGAGCACCTCCGGCCCACCGAACTCGGTCATCTGAATGGCTCGCATCGGCGTGAGGCTATAGGGTGCGCGCCATGTCCATCACGGTTGTCGGCTCGATCGCATATGACACGGTGACGACGCCCTTCGGCGAGCGCGACCGCATGCTCGGCGGCGCGGCTGTGCACTTCGCGCTGGCGGCCTCCTTCTTCGACGAGGTGCGCGTTGTTGGCCCCGTCGGCGAGGACTTCGGCGAGCACGAGCTGGACGTGATGCGCCACCGCGGCGTGGACATATCGGACATCGAGCGGATCGCGGGCGGCAAGACGTTCTTCTGGCGCGGCAAGTACGGCTGGGATCTGAACTCGCGCGAGACGCTCGACACGCAGCTGGGCGTGTTCGAGGGCTTCCAGCCCAAGCTCTCGCAGGCCTCGCGCGAAAGCGACGTGCTGTTCCTGGCGAACATCCAGCCCGACCTGCAGCGCGAGGTGCGCGCGCAGCTGCCCGACGCGCGCTTTGTGGCGCTGGACTCGATGAACCTGTGGATCGAAGCGGCGCGCGACTCGCTGGTGAAGGCGATCCGCGGCTGCGACTGCTTGATCCTCAACGACAGCGAGCTGCGCCAGCTGACGGGCAAGGCCAGCCTGTATGCGGCGGCACGCGAGACGCTCTCGTGGGGCCCGAAGGTGATCGTGGCCAAGCAGGGCGAGTACGGCGCCGCGCTGGTGACGAGCGAGGGCTTCTTCTCGCTGCCGGCCTTCCCATTGGAGACGGTGATGGACCCCACCGGCGCAGGCGACACGTTCGCGGGGGGTTTTGTTGGCTACCTGGCGGCGCACGCCGAGCAGGAGCTGTCGGAGGATCTGCTGCGCCAGGCGATGGCACACGGCACGGCGCTGGCTTCGTTCAACGTCGAAGAGTTCGGGACGGACCGCATCGAGAAGCTGTCGGGCGGGGAGATCGTCGCGCGCGTGCGCCAGCTGCGCGAGTTCACGCAGTTCTCGGCCGCGGCTGTGCCACTGCGCGACTGAGGGGCGGCAGCCGGCCCCAACCCCGACACGCCACGCACCCGGCCGGAGCGGGATTGCCCTGCCCTCCGCCCTTGTGACTGCCGAGAATCGGGTATACGATCCAAGAGGAGTGGATGCGTGGACCTTCATCTGGCTGATGGTGATCTTGAAGATCCCCGTCGTCGCGATGTTCCTGCTGGTGCGCTGGGCCGTCAAGCAGGAGCCCACGGAGGCCTGGGGCGAAAGCGACGAGGACGGCGGCATCTCGCCCAAGCCGCGCCCACGCCACCCCAGCCATCCCCGTTCGCGCCTGCCGCGCAGCCCGCGGCGCGGCCCGCACCACGGCGCTCCTGCACCACTGTCGCCCCCGCGCGTGCGCAGCGTCGTCGCCCGCGCACGGCTGACACAGCGCTGAGCGAGGCGCACGCCGGCCCCCCACCCCACGACCGAGGTGGCACCGATGGGGCGCGCAGCGATACTGTCCGGCGCATGAGCCAATCCCCCTGCTCGGTGCTCTCCGACGCGACGATCTTGCGCATGGTCGCGGCGGGCCGCATCAAGATCGACCCGTGGGATGAGGGCATGGTGCAGCCGGCGAGCGTGGACCTGCGCCTGGGGGGGTCCTTCCGCGTGTTCAGCAACCACCGCATCACGGCGATCGACCTGCGCGACCCACCGCAAGCGCTCACCGAGAAGGTGGTGCCGACCGATGGCGAACCGTTCGTGATCCACCCGGGCGAGTTCTGCCTGGGCCGCACGCTCGAGCACGTGGAGCTGCCCGATGACGTCGTCGCCCGCATCGAGGGCAAGAGCTCGCTGGGGCGGCTCGGCCTGATCGTGCACGCCACGGCCGGCTTCTGCGACCCCGGCTGGAAGGGCACCCTGACGCTGGAGCTCAACAACCTCACGCGCGTGCCGATCAAGCTCTATCCGGGCCTGCCGATCGCGCAGCTGTCGTTTATGACGCTCGACGCCCCCGCCGCGCGGCCCTACGGGCACGCCGAGCTCGGCAGCCACTACCAGGGTCAGGTGGAGGCCACAGAGAGCCGCTACGGTGTACGTGAGACCTGATTGGAGGACACGGATGAGCACCGAGACACGCACAGACACACACGGGGAGGCGGTCGGCGAGCAGGTGTCCGGCAACGGTGCAAGCGTGGCGGATGACCACCTGACGGTGAGCGACAGCCGCACCGGTCGCACCTATGAGCTGCCGATAACCGATGGCACCGTGCGCGCTATGGACCTGCGCCAGATCAAGACCGACGAGGCGGACTTCGGGTTGATGGCCTACGACCCGGCGTACACCAACACCGCGTCGTGCCGCAGCGCGATCACCTACATCGACGGCGACGCAGGGGTCCTGCAGCACAGGGGCTACTCGATCGAGCAGCTGTGCGAGCACTCGACCTACCTGGAGGTGGCATACCTGCTGATCAACGGCGAGCTGCCCACGCAGGCGCAGCTCGATGAGTGGGTGCACGAGGTGACGATCCACACGTTCGTGCACGAGAACGTGAAGGACTTCATGCAGGGCTTCCGCTACGACGCCAACCCGATGGGAATGCTCGTGGCCAGCGTCGGCGCGCTCTCCACCTTCTATCCCGACGCGAACCGGATCCACGACACGGACGTGCGCGCGATCCAGATCATCCGCCTGCTGGCGAAGATGCCCACGCTGGCGGCGTTCGCCTTCCGCCACAACATGGGGCAGCCGTATGTATACCCCGACAACGATCTGGACTACGCGGGCAACTTCCTCGGGATGATGTACAAGATGACCGAGCTCAAGTACGAGCCCGATCCCCGCTTGGCACGCGCACTCGATGTGCTGTTCATCCTGCACGCCGACCACGAGCAGAACGCCTCCACCAGCGCCGTGCGCTCGGTGGGCTCCACGCAGGTGGACCCCTACTCGGCCGTGGCCGCGGGCGTGGCGGCGCTGTATGGACCGCTGCACGGCGGGGCCAACGAGCAGGCGCTGCGCATGCTGCGCCGGATCGAATCCGTCGAGAACATCCCCGACTTCCTGGAGGGAGTGAAGGGGGGCAAAGAGCGCTTAATGGGCTTCGGCCACCGCGTCTACAAGAACTACGATCCGCGCGCCCGCATCATCCGAGAGCACCTCGATGCGGTGTTCGAGGTGCGCGGCAAGAGCCCGCTGCTGGACATCGCCACGGAGCTTGAGAAGCGCGCGCTCGATGACGACTACTTCACCTCGCGCAAGCTGTATCCGAACGTCGACTTCTACAGCGGTCTGATCTACGAGGCGCTGGGCCTGCCTGTGGCGATGTTCCCCGTGATGTTCGCGATCGGGCGCACCAGCGGCTGGATCGCGCAGTGGCTGGAGATGGTGAAAGACTCAGAGCAGAAGATCGCCCGCCCGCGCCAGATCTACACCGGCGAGCGCGATCGCGATTACGTGCCAGTGGCGCAGCGCGGGTAGCCGCCGCCCGGCGCGGGGACCTCTACCCCCGGGCTGTAGGTCCCACCCCCTCGCTGCCATCATCCGCGAGGATGAACGGCAAGTGGACGCTGACCATCCGCGACGGCCCGCACGTGGCGCACAAGCGCTTCCAGACGCTCGCCGAGGCGATCGGGGCGATGGAGCACGAGCTGGACGAACTGGCCCCCAGCACCAAACGCCGCGCGATCAACGTGCCGGGCAAGAGCTTCGACGCCGCCCGCCAGGTCGCGGTGAGAGCCGAGATCGCCGGCCCCGGCGGCTGGATGGCGGGCGCGCGCGGCGGCATCGACATGCGCGGCGACGGCTCCACCGAGGCGTACACCGGGCGACTGCGACGCAAGCTGGTTGAGCTGGTGCCAGGGGAGACGCCGTATGAGGGGTTGCGCAGGGCGCTCGGAGACGAGGCGTAGCGCGGCTCAGAGCACCAGCGTGGCCCCGTGCCGGCGCAGCCAGTCGCGGTCCTCGCGATAGCCCGGCCAGTGATGCTCCAGGAGCGCCCAGAAGCTGGGCGAGTGGTCGAGCACCTGCAGATGGCAGACCTCGTGCCAGACGACGTAGTCGAGCACGCTCTCGGGCGCCAGCAGCAGCCGCCAGTTGAAGCTCATGCGGCCGGTGGCGGAGCAGGAGGCCCAGCGGGTGCGCTGCGCACGGATGACCAGATCGCGATAAGGAGTGCCGGCCAGCGCCGTGGCGCGATCCAGGCGCGGGGCGATCTCGTGGCGGGCCATGCGCCGGTACCACCGTTCAAGCGCAGGACGCGCATCGTCGCCCGCAGGCACGAGCAGATGCTCGCTATCGCGGTGCACGCGCCGGCGCCCGGCGATTGGCTGCAACTGCAGGGTGGAGCCGAGATAGGGCACCGTCGCGCCGCGCTGGGCGATCTGCGCGAGCACGCCCTGTGCGTCGGAGAGGCGCCGCTCGATCCAGGGCCTCAGCTCGACGATTGCCGCCGCGGCGGCACGCTCGGGGGCATTGGCCGGCAGCACGACCTCCACGCCGGTATGTGCGTGCACGTTGACGCGCACGCGGCGCGCGCGTGTGGAGCGGCGGACGGTGTAGGGGATGTCGGGGATGATGTGGGGATCATGCCCCACTCCAAGGTCAGACTCCCCCGCGACGTTCGGCCCCCCTACGAGGTCTACCTCAACGGCGTTGCACAGCAGCTGGGCAACGATTACGAGGTGCGCGACGGCGCGCTGCTGTTCAAGCGCGAGCTGCGCAAGGACAAGATCAGCGGCTGGCGCTGGCTATTGGGCGCCTGGGGCGTGGGCACATACCGCCAAAACGACTCGGTGGACGTGCGCTACGAGGCCCCCGACGGCTCGCCCCGCGTGGCCGAGGGCCTTGAGATCGAGCCCGCATAGATCGCCTTCTCCCACGGCTTGGCGAGCTTCAGCGCGCTCAGGATCGCGCGCGTGGCGGGCGAGCGGTTGAGCGTGTAGAAGTGGATGCCGGGCGCGCCCGCGGCGAGCAGCTCGGCGCACTGCAGGGTGGCGTAGGCGACACCGAAGTCGCGCACGGCATCCTCCTGGCCCTCGCGGCCCTCGCGCGCGTGCAGCTCGCGGCGCAGCCCCGCGGGGATCGAGGCGCCACACATCTGCGTCATGCGCTTGAGCTGGCCGATGTGCGTGATCGGCAGGATGCCGGGGATGATCGGCACCTCGATGCCGGCCCCACGCGCACGAGAGACGAAATCGAAGTAGAGCGCGTTGTCGAAGAACAGCTGCGTGATCAGGAAG
The DNA here is from genome assembly GCA_963821895.1 of uncultured Solirubrobacterales bacterium. GTDB lineage: Bacteria > Actinomycetota > Thermoleophilia > Solirubrobacterales > Solirubrobacteraceae > Palsa-744. The sequence continues at coordinate 27,570 of CAWGFQ010000009.1, read as the reverse complement.
TCGCACCCTGCGCGGACCTTCTCGGCGAGGTGTTCGAGATCCTCCTCCGGGCTCGCCGCGTGGATGTGCGTCTCCGGGAAGCAGGCGGCTCCGATCGCGAACGGGTAGTCGGCTTTGATCAGGGCCACCAGCTCGCTCGAATACTCAAGGCCCCCCTCGGTCTTGCGCCACACCTCCTCCCCCCTGGGCGGATCGCCGCGCAGCGCGAGCACGTTGTCGATGCCACACGCGCGCATGTCATCGAGCGTGGCGCGCAGTTCGGCCACGGTGGCAGAGACGCAGGTGAAATGCGCCATTGCCTCCAGGCCGTAGTCGCGTTTGATGCGCGTGACGATCTCGATCGTCTTGGCGCGCGTGGAGCCGCCGGCGCCGTAGGTGACCGACACGAACGAGGGCTCCAGCTCGTGCAGCTCGGCCAGCGCCGCATACAGGTTGCGCTCCCCCTGCTCGGTCTTGGGCGGGAAGAACTCGAAGGAGAAGACCGGACCGGGCGCTGCCAGTAGCTTGTCGATGCGCATCGCTAGATCGTATGCCACCGCTCGGGCTCGCCGGGGATGCGCACGGCGCGCCCCGTGAGCTCCAGGTGATCGAGAAAGGAGAGCGTCTCCATCAGCAGCCACGGCGCCGTGCCCTGCGAGAACGGCACGTCGTCGTAAATCTGCGGCACGATCTCAAAGGCCGTCGCAGGCGCGGTCGCCATCGCGGCAAGGATGCGCTCGGATCGTTCGGCCACGAGCTTGCGGTTGCCTTCGATGTGCGCGTGCACGTCGGTGAAGGTGCGCCCGTGGCCGGCGAGACATAGACGCGCCCCCAGCCGCTCCACGACGCCCAGCGAGCTCACGAATTCGCCCACAGGATCCGGCGAGTAGCCGTAGTCGAAGAACAGCGAGATGCGCCCCAGCAGGTGATCGCCCGAGATCAGCAGACGCCGCTCGGGCTGGAACAGGCAGACGTGCGATGGCGCGTGGCCGGGTGTCTCATACACCGTCCAAGGCCCCAGGTCGGTGGCGACCGTGACGCCGTTCACGAGCGGCTTATCCGGCTCGATCACGGCGGCGATGCCGGAGTCGTGATCCTTGCGCCGCTCGGCGTAACGACGCAGGGGCTCCTCGGGCACGCCGCTCTGGCGCGCGATCTCAAGCCGCTGGGCCATCGCGGTGCCCGTGTCCTTGGCCCACTGCGTCATGTGCTCGTAGTGCGGACTCATCCACAGCTCGCAGCCGGCGCGCTCAACGATCGTGGCGGCCTGCCCGTAGTGGTCGGAGTGGGCGTGCGTGCATACGACCAGGCGGATGTCCTCCACGCGCAGATTGCACATCTGCAGGGCTCGTTCGAGATGCGCCATCGAGCCGGGCTGGTGCATGCCGGTGTCGAACAGCACGACGCCATCGCCGGCGTCCACCGCCCAGGCGTTGCAGTGGGGCACCCCCGGCCAGGGCAATGGCAGGCGCAGGCGGTAGACACCGTGCATCACGCGCTCGCCGCGCCCGAGCTCGCGCTTGGGGATTGTCTCGGACACCAGCGTGGAGCCTATTCGGTCTAAACTCGGTTGTCCCCACGCGCGTAAGGAGCAGACAGATGGCGCAGGACGCAGATTCCCCCACTGGCACGGCCTCCAAGGTGCAGGAGGCGGCGGCCAACATCCATGCCCCGGCGCGCCAGCGCATCACTCCCTCGGGCAAGGGCGGAGCGGCGGAGAAGGTGGCCAGGGAGTACTTCGCGGCGCTGAACGCGCGCGAGCTGGAGGCGGCCCTGGCAATGTGGGCGCCGGACGGTCAGGAGAGCGTGCACGGCCAGGGCGAGTACAGCGGCCGCGAGGGCCTGCGCGAGTTCATCGGCGGGTTGCTCGACGCCCTGCCCGACGCGCACTTCGAGATCGTGAGCACAACCACGGAGGGCGAGCGCTGCGGCGTGCAGTGGAAGCTCACGGGCACGTTCGCGGGACCGGGGAAGCTCAACGGCGTGGCACCCACCGGCCACCCGCTGACGCTCGAAGGCGTCGACCTGCTGAGCGTCACGAACGGCGCGATACAGAGCAACGAGGTCTTCATGGACACGATGGCCGTGCCGCGCCAGATCGGCATGATGCCGCCGCTGGGCTCAGGCGCGGAGCAGCGCCTGATGGGCGCCTTCAACCTGAAGACCCGCGTGACGGGGCCGGCCGAGCCCAAGCTGGTCGCCGAGGGCGTGTGGGTGGTGCAGGGGCATCCGGGCCGCTGCAACGTGTACCTGATCGAGGAGCAGGACGGCGTGACGGTGTTCGACGCGGGCGCACGCACGATGGTGCGCTCGATCGCCAGCGCCAGCGCGAAGCTGGGCGGCATCAAGCGTGTGGTGCTGGGCCATGGCCACACCGACCACCGCGGCAGCGCGCCGGCGCTGGGCGCGCCGGTGTGGTGTCACCCCGACGAAGTGCTGGACGCGGAGGGCAGCGGCGGCTGGCGCTACTGGGACCCAACGCTCTCAGGCCTGCCGATCCCGCAGCGCCAGGTCCACAGGGCGCTGCACCGCCTGGTGTGGGACGGCGGGCCGGTGCAGATCGCCGGGACGGTGAAGGAGGGCGATGACGTGGCGGGCTTCAGCGTGGTGCACATCCCCGGCCACGCCCCCGGGCAGATAGCACTGTGGCGCGAGTCCGACCGACTGGCGCTGGTGACGGACTGCTTCTACACGCTGGAAATGTGGGGCCGCGACCACCCTCCGCAGCTGCCGGTCGACGTTTACAACTACGACACCGAGCAGGCGCGCCAGAGCCTGCTCAAGCTGGCGGCGCTGGAGCCCGCCGCGGCCTGGCCGGGCCACGCCAAGCCCGTGACCGGCGACGTGCGCGGCCAGCTGGAGCGGTCCGCCGCGGAACATTGACGGGCCACGCGCGTTGAGCAGGCACGGCCGCCGGCGCAAGGCCAAGAAGGACAGAGGCACAGCCGCGGGCCCGACCGCGCGAGACACGAAGCCCGAGCAGCTCCAGGCGCCCAGCAGCGACTACACCGACGCGGATGGCAACGTGCTGACGTTGCGCGGCTCGCTGACTGCGGCCACACGCGCTGAGTACGCGAAGGTGCTCAGCGGCAACCCGCTCTCACGCGAGGACGCCTGGCATCGCGCGGTGGAGTTCCTGTTCGAGCGCCTCGCCGTGCGCTGGGTGATCGCGGGCGCCCCGATCGAGCGCCAGAGCGAGCTGTTGCAGCGCTTTCGCGTCGCCGGCACCGAGGAAAGGACGTGGATCAGGGTTGTGCTGCGGGAACACTGTGAAGAGCACTTCCCAGACATACAGGCGCCCTGACGGTCGCAAGGGCCCGCACCGGGCAAGCCTCCTCAGTCCAGCAGCTCAAGCCGCGCCCCGTGCGAGCTGCCGGCGGCGACGAACCGCGCCGTGGCGGGCGAAAGCGCAAATTCGAGCAGCTCGCCCCCCTCGCAGCGCACGTGCAGCCGCCGACCCTCGTCGTGCACCTCCGCGACGACGGCCGCCTCGAAGCCTCCGCCGAAGTGCGCGACGCGCGCGGGGGCGCCCACGCGGGGCACTGGGCGCGAGGGGCCGAGCGGTGCCATACGATCAACACAATATGCGCCGCACGAAGATCGTCGCCACCATCGGCCCCGCCTCGCGCGAGCCGGAGACCCTCCTGCGGATGGTGCACGCGGGGATGGACGTCGCGCGGCTGAACTACTCGCACGGCTCCCTGGAGGAGCACGCCGAGACGGTGCGCCGCGTGCGCGACGCGGCCGGCCGGGCGGGGCGCCCGGTGGCGATCCTGCAGGACCTGCCGGGCCCCAAGCTGCGCATCGGTCCGCTTCGCGAGGACATCGTCGAGCTGAAGCCGGGCGACCACGTGACGTTCGTGTGTGGCGACGAGGAGGAGGGACACAGCGAGGGCGACGCGCAGCGCATGCACATCTCCTGGGCGGGCCTGCCCGACGCGGTGCAGGCGGGCGCGGTGCTGTATCTGGCCGACGGCTCGATCCGACTGCGCGTGGCGCAGGTGCGCACCGGCGGTGCGAACGAGGTGGAGGCTGAGGTGGAGGTCGGCGGCGCGGTCGCCTCGCGCCAGGGCGTCAACATCCCCGGCCCGGCCGACGGGCTGCCGGCGGTGGGCGCCGAGGACCTCGAGCTGCTGCGCCATGGGGAGTCGATCGGCGTGGACATGGTGGCGCTGTCCTTCGTGCGCCGCCCGCGCGACGTGGAAGAGGTGCGCGAGCACACGCGCCTGCCGCTGATCGCCAAGATGGAGAAGCCGCAGGCGGTGGAATGCGCGGAGGACATCCTGCGCGTGGCCGACTGCGTGATGGTCGCGCGCGGGGACCTCGGCATCGAGCTGCCGATCGAGCGCGTGCCGATCGTGCAGAAGGAGCTGTTGCGCCTGGCCGGCCACCTGGCGCGGCCCTCGATCACGGCGACGCAGATGCTCGACTCGATGGTGACCTCCTCGCGCCCCACGCGCGCGGAGGTGGCCGACGTGGCCAACGCGATCCTCGACGGCACCGACGCGGTGATGCTCTCCCAGGAGACGGCGATCGGCGCCTTCCCGGTGGAGGCGATCGCGATGATGGCGAGCGTGGCCGAACAGGCCGAGGCGATCGCCCCCTACGAGGACTGGAACGCCACGCGCGTGCGCCGCGGCAACACCGACCCCGCCTACACCCTCGCCCACACCCTGTGCGTGGCCGCGCGCGAGCTGCGCCTGGACGCCCTGGTGGTCCCGACGCTGTCGGGTCGCAGCGCGCGCCTCGTGAGCGCCCACCGCCCCACCGTCCCCATCTACGCGCTGTCCCCCGGCCGCGAGACCGTGCGCCGCTGCGGCCTGATGTGGGGCGTGCGCGCCGCCTCGATGCCCCGCCACGAGACCACCGAGGCGCTGATCGCCGACGCCGCACGGCGCGTGGTGGAGCTCGGCTGGTGCGAGCCGGGGCAGCGCGTGGGGATCACCGCGGGGTTGCCCTCCGGGCGGCCGGGGACCACCAGCTTGGTGCAGATACAGGTGGTTTAGCGGACCCGCGCCAGTGGCCTAGCTGATCTGCGAGGTGGCCTACCTACTAGCGGACCTGTGCCCCGCCCTGAGCGTAGAACTCCGCCTCCTCGCGCCCCAGCTCGGTCACCGGCTCCTCCCCATACATCCACTCGCGCGCAATGCGGTGCCAGTTGTTGCGCGCCCGCAGCTGCGAGAGGACAGCGAGCGTGAGCATCTCCATGCGCCGGCCGAAGAGGTGCTCGGGGCGCATGTCCTGGTGGCGCATCTCGCGGAAGTGCGCCGAGCGCGGGTCGCTGCTTTCGATCATCACCTGCGTGGCGATCTCCGGGGTGAGCTCGACGACTTCATCGGCGGTGGTGTACCACCAGATGGCGTCCTCGACGAAGGCCAGCAGGTGGTCGGGGTCCACGCGCTCGGGTTCGGGCAGGAAGCCCGACTCGCCCAGCAGGCGGTGCAGCTTCGCGGCGTCGCCCTCGCTGACGGCACGCTGGCAGGCCAGCTCCAGTTCCACCGGCTCGGCCTCCATGCGCTTGAACAGGCCGAAGTCCAGGAAGGCCACGCGGCCGTCGTCCAGCTGCAGGAAGTTGCCGGGGTGCGGATCGCCCGAGAACTGCCGGTGACGGTAGAGGCAGCCGAGGAAGAAGCGAAAGACGATCTCGCCCAGGCGGTCACGCTGCTCCTGCGGATAGCTCTTCAGCGTCTCGAAGCCGGTGCCGCTGACGAACTCGCTCACCAGCACGCGCTCGCGCGAGAGACTGGTGATCACGTCGGGCACCACGATGAAAGGGTGGCCGCGGAAGATGCGCGCCAGGGAGCGCTGGTTCTGGGCCTCCAGCTCGTAGTCGAGCTCCTCGGCGATGCGCTCCTGGATCTCCTGTGTGACGGCCTTCACGTCGAGCCCGGGGGTCATGCGCTTGAGCAGGCGCATGATCATGTCCAGGTTCTGCAGGTCCGCGCGCACGGCCGCCGCCACGCCGGGGTACTGCACCTTCACGGCCACCTCGCGGCCTGCCTCGCCATCCTCCCCACGCAAGCGCGCGCGGTAGACCTGTCCGATCGAGGCCGCCGCGATCGGCTCCTCGTCGAAGTCCGCGAACACTGCCTTGATCGGTTCTTCGAGATCGTCCTCGATGACCCGGCGCATCTGCTTGAAGGACACCGTCGGCGCGGCGTCGCGTAGCTTGGCCAGCTCGGCCTGGAACTCCTCGCGGTGCTCCTCCGGCACCAGGCCCACATCGAGGAAGCTCATCACCTGCCCGAGCTTCATCGCCGCGCCCTTCATCGTGCCGAGCGCCGCCACGATCTGCTTGGCGGTCTCCAGCTGGCGACGCGCCATCGCCTCTTCCGCCTTGGCGTCGCCGCGCGTCACGTTGGCGGCGCGCGTGCCGAACTGCTTCACCGCCTCGGTCGCCGCCAGCCGGCCCACGGTCGCGGTGCGACGCATGCGCGAGGTGGGGATGCTCTGCTTTTCGTCCTTCTTCTGGCGAGCCACAGTTCTGATGTTAAGGGCCGCCGGCCTGGCGGAGTCGCGGACGCAAGGGCCGCGGCTCAGGCCGCCTTCACCTGCGAGCCCGGCACGATGTCATCGCTGCCGTCGCCCCAACGCACCCAAGCCTTACGGCCGCCGTCGTAGTCCTCGCCCAGCAGTACCAACGTGGCCGGCTCGCCCAGCGCGATGCACGGGGCGGAGCCCTCGGGATCGAGGCCGCGCCACACGCGGATGAACGAGTTCTCGTCCCACTCGCGCGCAACCGTCGTGGCCTCGGAATGGCCCGGATAGATGACGGTCTCCGGCGGCAGCTCCATGAGCGTGCCCATGATCGCGTCGCGCAGGTCGGTGTAGCTGGTGTGCCCCGGCGCGCGCACGCCCCCCACCGAGCCGCGAAAGAGGGTGTCCCCGGTGAACACCATCGCATCGCCGCCCGTAAACCCGCCGGGCGCGGTCGTCGTCGCATGCCGGCTCCCGCCCGAGGGACGGCCCACGAGGAACGACAGCATCCCCAGCGTGTGCCCCGGCGTGTGCAGCGGGCGCACCTCAAGCGCCCCCATGGCGAGCGTTTCGCCAGCCTCGATCGTGCCGGTCGCCACGCCACCGCCCTCCGCGCCGCCGTTCCCCTCCGCGCCACCGTCCAGCAGCTCGCGCTCCAAGGGGTGGATCAGCACCTCGATCGCCGGCCAGCGCTTGCGCAGCGCCCCCACCTCGCTCACGTGGTCGAAGTGGTGGTGGGTCAGCAGCACGTGCGTCGGCGTCAGCTCAAGGCGCCCCGCCGCCTCGATCAGGCCCTCCACGGGACCGCCCGCGTCCACGAAGAACGCCGGGCCGCCCTCGCCGTCGGACACCAGGTAGGTGTTCGACAGAAACTGCGCATGCATCGCCCGCTCCATGATCATTGCGCGCCATACTTGCACGACTGGAGCCTTTGCGGCGCCCGCGTCTCCATCTGCGCGCCCGCGCCGGCACCTCACGAGCGCGCGGGAACCGCGCGCCCTGCCCACCACGACCAAGCTGGAGAACCGATGGCCCTGATCCACACCTGTTACCGCATCACCGACATCGACCGCTCGGTGGCCTTCTACAACGCGCTCGGCTTCGAGGAGATCGGCCGCATCCCGATCCGCGACGAGGCCGTGAACGTGTTCATGAACCAGCCCGGAGACGGCGATTCGCCGCGCCTGGAGCTCACGTACAACTTCGGCGTGGACAGCTACGAGTTGGGCACCGCATACGGGCACATCGCAATCACCTCGGCCGACCTCGACGAGACGCTCGCCCGGCTCGCCGCGCAGGGCATCGAGCCCGAGAAGCCGCCGTACACGATCCGCGAGGGTGGCCCTCGGCTGTGCTTCGTGCGCGACCCCAATGGTTATCGCATTGAGATCCTTGAGATGTAGACGGCTCGACGCGGTGTAATCCACACACCTGGGACGCCTCCCCGCATGTGCTACTCTCTGACGCACAATGGCCGTTGCGCCCACGAAACCGCCAACGACCGAGACGGTCGGCGTCCGCGAGTTGCGCCAGAACCTGAGCCGCTATCTGGAGCGGGTCAAGGCGGGCGAGACGCTGACTGTCACCGAGCGTGGCCGTGAGGTCGCGCGACTGATCCCTTCCCACCCCGACATCGATCCGCAATACCTGAGGTTGGCGGAGAAGTACGGCGCGACGGTGCCCACAGACGACCTCGTGAGGATCAGCCGCAGCCTGCCCCCACTCGAGAACCCGCCCCCGGAGGGTGCGGTGGACGCCTTTCTCGACGAGAGCCGCTGGGGCGAATTCGGCGTTCGGTGAGCCTGGTCTACGTAGACACGAGCGCCCTCGGCCGCCTGCTTCTCGACGGAGCCGACAAGCAGGTGATCGAGGATACGCTCGACACTTTCGCGAGGCGCACATCGAGCAGCCTGCTGCGCATCGAGCTGCGTCGCCTCGGACGGCGCCACGATATGCCAGACCGAGTCGAGCAGCTGCTGCGCGGCATCATGCTGATCCCGCTCGGTAGGCGCATTGCAACGACCGCCGAGACACTCGCGCCGACCAAGGTCGCCACGCTCGACGCGATCCACCTTGCGACCGCCGTCAGCTTGGCGGAGGCGGGCGAGCTGGATGCGCTGATGACCTACGACAGGCAGCTGGCCGCCGGTGCCCACGAGCACGGCATCAAGGTGCTTTCCCCAGCCTGAGCCCCAGGCATCGCGCCGGCGCCGGACCACCGGACAGGACAGCCGACACAGGGCAGCGGTCCCACCGGCAGCAGTCCCACCGGCAGCGGCCCCACCGAGACCTATAGTGGCGCCCCATGGAATTGGGCCTGGCCACCTTCGCGGACGTCACCCCCGGCGCGGACCCGGCGCGCGTGGCGCAGCGCCTGCACGACCTGCTGGAGGAGGTGGAGCTGGCCGACCGACTCGGCCTTGAGGTGTTCGGCCTCGGCGAGCACCACCGACCCGACTACGCCGTGTCCTCGCCCCCGGTGGCGCTCGCCGCGGCTGCAGCGCGCACACGGAGCATCCGCTTGAGCAGCGCCGTGACGGTGTTGAGCAGCGCCGACCCGGTGAAGGTCTTCCAGGACTTCTCCACGCTCGACCTGCTCTCCGGCGGGCGCGCCGAGATCATGGCTGGCAGGGGTTCGTTCATCGAGTCATTCCCGCTGTTCGGCTACGACCTTGAGGACTACGACGACCTGTTCGCCGAGAAGCTCTCACTGCTGCTGGCGCTGCGCGAGTCAGAGCGCGTGTCGTGGGCGGGCCGCCACCGCGCGGCGCTGCACGACGTGGGCGTGTATCCGCGGCCGCTGCAGCAACCGCTGCCGGTATGGATCGCGGTGGGCGGCTCGCCGGAGTCGATCGTGCGCGCGGGGAGGCTGGGGCTGCCGTTGATGCTGGCGATCATCGGCGGCGCGCCGGCGCGCTTCAAGCAGCTGGTTGACCTCTACCGCGAGGCCGTGCGGCAGGGGGCAGCGGACAGCTCGGCGGTGGCGGTGGGCATCAACTCGCACACCTACGTCGCGGCCACCTCACAGCAGGCGATGGACGACTTCTTTCCCGCTTACGCACCAGTGATGAACCGCATCGGCCGTGAGCGCGGCTGGCAGCCCCTCACGCGCGAGCAGTTCGAGCGAGCGTGCGGCCCCGAGGGCCACCTGCTGGTGGGCAGCCCCGCGCAGGTGGCCGAGAAGATCCTGGCCGAGCACGAGCTGTTCAGCCACGACCGCTTCTTGGCGCAGATCAGCGTAGGCACGCTGGCCCACGAGAAGGTCATGCGTGCCACGGAGCTGTTCGCGAACGAGGTGGCACCGACCGTGCGCGCGGCGCTCAAGCCCGTAGCCGGCCGCCGCAAGCCGTAACGGGCCGGCCGGCCGCAAGCCGTAACCGCCGCCGTTCAAACCGTAACCAGCCGCCGCTCCTCCACGCCGTCCAGCAACGTCCAATTGCCCGCCAGCGCAGCCTCGGCGCGCGTGAGCATCCGCTCCTGCGCGTCGCCATCGTCGTAGCCCAGCTCGCAGATCAGCTCGCGCGCCTGGCGGGCGTGCTCGACATCGAGCGTGGCGTGCAGCTTGAAGTAGCGCAGGCCAGGCGAGTCAGACGCGAGCCCGTAGTGCGTGGTGAGCCCGTGCAGCTTGGTCTGCGAGATCGCCGGCTGGGATGCCTCCACGGCATAGAGCACAGCGAGGCTCTCGCGCAGATCCCCACCGGCTGTCCAAGCCTGCACGCACGCGCGCGTCTGCGCGAGCGGCTCGCGGCCCGCATCCGCCCCGTCCACGGCCCGCGCGAAGTCGTCCCATAGCTCGACGTGGCCAGCCTCCTCGGCGGCGTGCCGGCGCAGCCCCGCGGCACGCTCGGGACCAGCCTGCTCGGCGGCCAGTAGCGAGGCGTCGGCCAGCGCAACGACGGCATGGCGATACTCGCCCGCGTAGAAGCTCAGCTCCGCCGGCTCCAGCTCGCCGGCGTTCCAGCGCTCATAGAACGGGTGCTCGAGCACGTTGATGCGCATGCGCGCTGCATCGAGAAGGTCGAAGATATCCATCGCAGGTCCCCTTTTGGTTTCCGTGGGTCGTGTGGTCCAGGCATGGTACGCCCGCGGGCGGCCGGCATCCAAGCCGGAGCGCTACCCTCCAGCGAAGCGATGGCGAACACCGGCAAGATCGCCAAGAACCTGGAGCGCTTCGCGCAGGCGGTGGCAGCGCACGACCGCGAGAACCCGACGCACAACGCGTACGGCATCGGCCTGGCGCACTTCGACATGGAGCGTCTCGGATTCGAGGAGGGCGAGGAGATCCTGCCCGGCATCACGATCCACGGCGACACGGGCGTGACGGGCAACTTCCGGGTGCTGTGCGACGGTCAGCACGAGGAGGGCCTGACGGAGGCCGAGGAGCAGGCGGTCGAGGCGATCGCCACGCAGGCGATCCCGGTGGGTGCTCCCGAGGCGGCTCCGTTTCCGCCATACGAGCGGTAGACCGGGGCTTTCAGCCGGCAACCACCGGCACTGACACGCCAGCGCGCGCGGCGATCATCGCCACCAGTCGCTCGATCGTGGGGCACGCGATCCCATGACGCGCACCCGCGCGCAGGACGGCCCCCGGAATGGCATCCAGCTCCGGCACCCGCCCGGCAGCGATGTCGCGCTGCATCGAGCTGCCGAGCGTGGCGTGCGCCGCATTGAGTTCGCCCAGCGGGTCGGCCGTCTCGATGACGGCCCCCTCGGCAAGCGCCACCGTGCAGCCCTCCTCAATTGCGCCAATGAGCTCCGCGCGCAGCTCGGGCGTGGAGCGGATCTCCCCCAGGAGCTTGTCAAAGGCGCTGGTGGTGCAGGCGAGCGCGTTGAGGCGCACTAGCTTGCTCCACAACACCTGCGGCTCGGAGTCCAGCACGCGCGCCGGGATGCCCGCGTCGCCGAGCGTGCGCGCCAGCTCCTGCATCCGCCGCGCGAGTCCCTTCCTCGCGAGCCCCTCCCTCGTCTCCCGCCCCCCTGCCTCCCGCCCGCCGGTGTGGCGGCTGGCCATGTCGATGCGCAAGAAGGGGCTCGTATGCACAATCACGCCCGGCTCGGGCCGGTCGGCCTCCACGCGGATGGTGCCCGCCACGACCGCGGCGTCTCCGAAGCGCGCACGCAGCAGTGGCAGGTGGTCGAGGCCGTTGAGCAGCGGCAGCACAAGCGCCGGCGTGGCGGCGACGCGCTCCAGCGCATCCTCCAGGCCGACGGCCTTGGCGGCCACCACGAGCACGTCGACCGGCTCCGTCAGGCGCTCCACGGCGCGCGGGTGTGCGACGAACTCGCCCAGGCGCACACTGTCGATGCGCAGCCCGCGCTGCTCGATGACCTGCACGGTGGACCCCCGCGCCACCACCGTGACGGACGCACCAGCGTGGTCGAGCGCCCCGGCCACCAGCCCGCCCACACCCCCCGGGCCAAGCACTGCGATGGTCGTCATGCTCATGTCCCCGCGACGGCCGCCGCCGGCAGCGGATCGACGAGCACGCCTGGGTTCATGATGCCCTGGGGATCAACGGCGGCCTTGGCCCCGCGCAACGCAGCCGCAAACGGCTCGGGACGCTGCTGGTCATACCACGGCCGGTGGTCGCGGCCGACGGCATGGTGGTGGGTGATGGTGCCGCCGGCATCGATGATCGCGTCGGAGACGGCGCGCTTGATCGCCCACCACTGCTCGACCTCCTCGCCGCGCCGCGCGGGCGCGACGACCGTGAAGTAGGCGGCGGGGCCGTCGGGGTAGACGTGAGTGAAGCGACAGGAGACATGACCCAGCGGGCGGGCGGGATCGCCGCTCTCGCGCAGCGCCTGCTCGGCGGCGCCCACGACACGCTCGTGAAAGACGGGGAAACGCTCCCAGGTGATGGCTGTCTCGAAGGTTTCACTGAGCACACCCGTGGCTACGAAGAGATCCCGCACATAGGGGGCACCGAGGAACGCCTGACGCCACGAGCCGACGGTGTCGCCACCCCGCTCGGAGCTCTCACCCCCATACTCACGGCAGATCTCAAGCCCCCGCTCCACGGCGAGGTCAACCGGGTGATCGGCCGACTCAAAGCCGAGCAGCAGCAGCGCGCACGACCCATCGCCAGCCATTGTAAAACGCGCTTCCACCGGATCGACGAGGCGGCAGTTGGCGGGATGCAGTCCTGACTGGCTGAGCGCGCGCACGCAATCCACACCCAATGAGAAACGCTCGAAACGAACTGCCGCGGAGCGGCGGTGCACGGGGCGTGGCAACACCCGCAGCCAGGCATCGGTGATGACACCAAGTACACCCTCAGACCCACACAGCATCCGATCCGGACTGGGGCCGGCGCCGGAACCGGGGAGCCGCCGCGACTCCCACACCCCGGCTGGCGTAATCGCGCGCACCGACTCGGCGAAATCCTCGATGTGCGTCCAGACGGTGGCGAAGTGGCCGGCGGCGCGCGTGGCTAGCCAGCCGCCTAGCGTGGCGTACTCATAGGACTGCGGGAAGTGGCGCAGCGTCAACCCATGCTCGGCCAACTGCGCCTCAAGCACCGGCCCGGTAGCGCCCGCCTGGATGCGCGCGCTGCGCGAGACGGGATCGACCTCCAGCACGCGGTCGAGCGCGCGCATGTCAAGCGAGACGGCGCCGTTGCACCAGGAGGGAACCTCGGGCCGCACGCCCCCCACCACGCTGGTGCCCCCGCCGAAGGGGATGCAGGCGACGCGCTCGGCGGCGCACCACTCCAGCACCTGCTCCACCTCGGCGTCCTCGCGCGGGCGCGCGATGAAATCGGGAGGATGGGCGAACTGCCCGCGAAACCCCTGCACCACCTCGACATAGGACTTCCCCAGCGCGTGCGAGGCGCGCGCGTGCGGATCGTCGGCACAAAACTCAGAGAGCCCGGCTGGGATGCCCACACGCGGCGCCGCCAGCCGCACGTCCGCCAAGGCCACCGGGTCCTCGACCTCCAGCTCACCGAATCCAAGGTGCTCCGCCATCCCCGCCCCAGCCGCACGCAGCTCCGACGCCGATGGCTGCTGGTCGGCCCAGCCCCAGCCCCAGTGCTTGTGCATACGGTCGGTCACAGGCGCGAGTCTATGCTCCATAAAGGAGGGTGGCGCAGTCGGCCGAAGGCCGGCTGGCCGAAACGGGGATTCGCGCCGCAGGCGCGTGTCTCCCGATTTCGGTCGGGCCCCTCCATTCCCAATAGCCTTGGGGAAAGAGAACATGTCCACGACCGAGCCCCAGATGGAGACAACAACCGAGCAGCCCGAGATCCTCGCGCGCGGCCCCTGGGCGCTGGAGCAGATCAAGGCCAACTGGCTGGACGAGCGCTTCGAGCCCCCGCAATCCCACGCGGAGGCCGCGGACGCGGCGATCGCCGCCCTGCGCGAGCGCGGCAGCCCGAGCCACGACGGGGTGAGCGCACGCCTGGTGGACTACCGCGAGACCGCCGACGGAGGCATCGAGCTGGACCTGCAGCCGCTGCGCTGGGCGCTGCGCCTGGTGGAGGGCGACGCGTCGCACAGCGTGGCGGCCCTGTGCGTGACCCGCTCGGCCGACGGCCGCTGGCTGGCGGGACGCCGCGCCTCGTGGCTGAGCTCGTGGGCGGGGCGCTGGGCGCTGGGCGCGGGCGGGGCGGTTGACCTCGGTGAGAACCCGGCGAACACGCTCACAAGAGAGCTGTGGGAGGAGTGGTCGGTGACACCCGCGCGCGTGCGCGGCGAGGCGCTGATACGGCTGCCCCACGGCATGGTGATGTTCGTGGGTCAGGCTTGGCTGGCGCAGGGCGCGGAGGTGGTGCGCGATCATGAGCACGACGAACACGCATGGTGGCCGAGCGAGATCGAGCAGTGGCCCGCGGAGGCGGGCGAGAGCCTGCCCCGGATGGCGCGCTGGCTGGCGGAGTGACGCCCGCCTTCACTCGGCTGAAGTGGACTTCGTTCACCCACTCGTGCATCTACACAGCCCTGCTGGTGTGCGCGTTCGTGGCAGGCAAGCCGCAGCCGGCAACCGAGGTGCTGGGCTTCACCCACGGCATCCTCTGGATCGTCATGTCATTGGCATGCATCGCAGCGGCGCGCCTGCGCATCGTGTCCCTGCGCCTGGCGGTGGCAGTGGCGGTGCTGGGCGGCATCGGACCGTTCTTCGGCAGCTATGAGTTCATGCGCGAAGGGCGAAAGACGAAGGCCGGGACATGAGAACGGCTTTTATTTTTGGATATGAGGGGGTCGCGCAGTGGCCCTATCACGCTCAGCCCGTAGCACCGCGCTCCGCCCGTCGAGATCGCTAGAGTGAAGGGAAGCAATGGCCACGGGCACGACGACGACGGAGACGATAGATGTCGTGACGCCGGCTGCGGGGGAGTCGGTCACCGAGGGAACGATCCTCGAATGGCACGTCGCTGTGGGCGACTTCATCAAGGTCGACGACACGATCGTGGAGATCTCGACGGATAAGGTCGACGTCGAGCTGCCCTCGCCGGCGAGCGGGACGGTGGTTGAGATCCTCGCGCCGGAGGGCGAGACGGTGACCGTGGGGCAGGTGATCGCACGGCTGGCGCCGCAGGGCGCGGAGCCGACAGGCGAGAACGGCAAGGCGCAGGCGCAGGCGGATCCCTCGCCGGCAGATGCCTCCCTGCCGGCGCAGGCCTCCACACCGCTGGAGAGCAACGGCGCGAAGGTCTCCCCGGTGGCCGCGCGCGCGGCGGCCGTCGAGGGCGTCGATCTGAAGGGCGTG
The DNA here is from genome assembly GCA_963821895.1 of uncultured Solirubrobacterales bacterium. GTDB lineage: Bacteria > Actinomycetota > Thermoleophilia > Solirubrobacterales > Solirubrobacteraceae > Palsa-744. The sequence goes on along the minus strand of CAWGFQ010000009.1, from coordinate 12,404 downwards.
GAGGGCAGCGGTCCGGCGGGACGCATCGTCAAGGCGGACGTGCTGGCGGCCGCGAGCGGCGCGGGCAATGGCGCGGGCGCGAGCAACGGCGCCGCGGCCACCGCGGAGCGCCCGGCAGGGGCGCAGCCGATAAAGGGCGGCGCGGCAGCACTGGCGCGTTACATGGAGCAGTCGCTTGAAGTCCCCACGGCGACCAGCTTCAGGACGCTGACGGTGACCTACCTGGATGCCCGCCGCAAAGAGCTGAAGGCGGCCGAGAAGAAGGTGTCGTTCACCCATTTGATCGCCTACGCGATCGCGCGCGCGGCGGATGACATGCAGGTTATGAGCCACCACTACGCGCTGATCGACGGCAAGCCCAACCGCATCGACGACGGCGCGGTTAACCTCGGGCTGGCCGTGGACGTGGAGAAGAAGGACGGCACGCGCACGCTGATGGTGCCGGTGATCCGCAACGCGGGGCGGCTGCCGTTCGCGGACTTCCTGAACGCATACAACGCGCTGGTGGAGAAGGCGCGCACGAACACGCTCACGGCGGAGGACCTGACGGGCGGGAACATCACGCTCACGAACCCGGGCGGACTGGGCACGATCGCCTCGGTGCCGCGGCTGATGGCGGGGCAGGGCACGATCGTGGCGACGGGCTCGATCGCCTACCCGCCGGGGCTGGCGAACGTGGGCGACATGATCGGCGCGGAGAAGGTGATGAGCATGACGTCCACCTACGACCACCGCATCATCCAGGGGGCGGAGTCGGGACGCTTCCTGGCGCGCATCGAGGAATACCTGCAGGGCGAGCGCGGCTTCTACGACGGCGTGTTCGCCTCGCTCGGCGTGGAGCTCGGACCGGTGCCCGCGCTGCCTGCCCCTGCGGCGGCAGCGGCAGCCGCGCGTGAGGCCCCGCGCGGGGGCCCGGTGGACGAGGAGCTGCTGCAGGCAGTGCAGGCCGCTACGGCACTGCTCAAAGCGTTTCGCACGCACGGCCATCTGGCGGCGCGACTGGATCCGCTGGGGGTGGAGCCGGAGGGCGACCCGACGCTCGATCCGGAGTCGGTGGGCTTGACGCCGGAGCTGATGGCGCAGATCCCGGCGAAAATCCTGCGCATGTATGTGCCGGGGGCGACCCTGGCGGACGCGCTGCCGCATCTGCGCGAAACGTACTGCGGCACGATTGCGTATGAGATCGAGCACATCTCAAGCCACCGCCAGCGCGTGTGGCTGCGCGAGCGGATCGAGTCGGGGACGTTCCGCCAGCCCTTGACAACGGATGAGCAGACGACGTTGCTCAAGCGGCTGATCGAGGTGGATGCGCTGGAGCGCTTCATGCACAAGGCCTACCTCGGGCAGCACCAGTTCTCGATCGAGGGCCTGGACATGACGGTGCCGATGCTCGATGAGCTGATCCAGCTGACCGCCGCGCACAGCGGCAGGGAGGTCGTGATCGGGATGGCCCACCGCGGCCGCTTGAACGTGCTGGCGCACAACTTGGGACGCAGCTACGACACGATCTTCGCCGAGTTCGAGGGGGCCTCGACGCTTGAGGCGGTGACGACGATCCCGCAGGGCGGCACGGGCGATGTGAAGTACCACCACGGCACTTGGGGCGACTACGCATTGCCGGGCGGGGAGACGATCAAGGTGAACCTGGAGTCCAACCCGAGCCACCTGGAGTATGTGAGCGCGGTGGTGGTGGGGGCGACGCGCGCGGCGCAGACCACACGCAAGGGGCCGCATGCGCTGCAGGACACGAACGCGGCGATGCCGATCGCGATCCACGGCGACGCGGCCTTTCCCGCGCAGGGGGTTGTGGCGGAGACGCTGAACCTGCAGGGCCTGGATGGCTACAAGGTCGGCGGCACGATGCATTTGATCACGAACAACCAGATCGGCTTCACGACCGACCCCGACGACGCGCGCTCGACACGCTGGGCCTCGGATCTGGCGAAGGGCTTTGACGTACCGATCATCCACGTCAACGCCGACGACGTGGAAGCCTGCATGAGCGCGGTCAGGCTGGCGTTTGCGTTCCGCCAGGAGTTCGGCCACGACGTGCTGATCGATCTGATCGGCTACCGCCGCTTCGGGCACAACGAGTCCGACGAGCCGGCGTACACACAGCCGGAGATGTACGCGAAGGTGAAGAGCAAGAAGCGCGTCTCCGAGCTTTGGGCCGAACGGCTGATCGGCGACGGCGTGGTGAGCAGGGAGCAGGTGGACCAGCTGGCGCAGGGCGTGTGGGACAACCTGACCCTGCTGCACCAGCGCCTGAAGAGCAAGATCGCGCAGGCCGCGGAGCACGACGAGGACGGCGCCAGCCAGAGCACGGGCGAACACCAGCTCGACCGCCGCCAGAGCCCGGATGTGAGCACGGACGTGCCGGCGGCGCGGCTGCGCGCGCTGGGCGAGCAGCTGCTGCGCGTGCCGGAGGGCTTCACGGTGCACCCAAAGCTCGTGAAACAGCTGGAGCGCAGGCGCGAGGGGCTGGCAACGCTTGACGCGAGCGCGAACGGCTCCGCCTCTCCCAACGCCGCCACGACGGCAGCAGCCAACGGCAACCCCTCGGCCGGCGGCATCGACTGGGCGCACGCCGAGGCGCTGGCGTTCGCCTCGCTCTTGACCGAGGGCACGCCGATCCGCCTGACCGGGCAGGACACCGAGCGCGGCACGTTCAGCCAGCGCCACATGGTGCTGCACGACGCGAAGACGGGACAGACGGTGTGCCCGATCCAGAGCCTGCCCGAAGCGCTGGCGCCGCTGGAGCTGCACAACAGCCCGCTCTCGGAGCTGGCGTGCCTGGGCTTTGAGTATGGCTACAGCCAGGAAGCGCCCGAGACCCTGGTGCTGTGGGAGGCGCAGTTCGGCGACTTCGTCAACAGCGCGCAGGTGATCGTCGACCAGTTCATCGTCTCGGGCCTGGCCAAGTGGGGTCAGACCTCGCGCCTGACGCTGTTATTGCCCCACGGCTACGAGGGCTCGGGGCCAGAGCACTCGAGCGGGCGCTTGGAGCGCTTCTTGGCGCTGGCCGCGGAGGGCAACATCCGCGTGGCGAACCTGACGACGCCGGCGCAGTACTTCCACCTGCTGCGCCGCCAGGCACGCATCGCCAAGGAGCGCCCGCTGGTGATCATGACGCCGAAGTCGCTGCTGCGCCTACCGCAGGCGCAGAGCGCGGTGGCAGACATGGCGGAGGAGACGCGCTTTCAGCCGGTGCTCGCCGAGCCGGGCGTTGACCCGCAGCAGGTGACGCGGCTGGTGCTGTGCACGGGCAAGATCTACTACGACCTGGTGGGGCACCCGGCTCGCAAGGAGAACCAGGCCCTTGCGGTGGGCAGGATCGAGCTGCTCTACCCCTTCCCGGAGGGTCAGGTGCTGGCGCTCATGAACAGCTACCCGAACCTGCGTGAGGTTGTGTGGGTGCAGGAGGAGCCACGCAACATGGGCGCGCGCGCACATATGTTCCCGCGCCTGATGCAGATCATGCCCGAGGAGATGCACTTCGGCTACATCGGCCGCCCCGAGCGGGCGAGCCCGGGGGAGGGATACCCGGCGGCGCACATCGCCGAACAAAGCCGCATCGTCAGTACGGCGATCAACGTGGGCGCACCCACCAGCCAGTATCCGCGCAAGACGCCGGGGGAGCGCTAGAAGATGCGCTCACGCGGACTGACGACGGCCGAGGAGCGCTGAGCGCGGTGTCGTTGTGGCGCAGGTTCAAGCTGATCTGGCGTCAGCGCCGCCGCAAGCGCCGCGCGCGGCGGGGCTGAACCTCAGCGCCCCTGCCACACCGGCGGGCGCTTCTCCTTGAAGGCATTGGCCCCCTCCTTGGCATCCTCAGAGGCGAACACCGGGCCGGAGATGGCGCCCTGGCGCTCCCACATCTCAGCCGCGGACCAGTCGTACTGCTCCTGCAGGATGCGCTTGGAGGCGATCAGCGCGAGCGGCCCGTTGGCTGCCAGCCGGGCGGCCAGCTCCAAGGCACCCTGCACGGCCTCGCCGGGCTCGGCGAGGTGGTTGACGACGCCATACTCATGGAAGCGCTCGGCGGGCATCGTGTCGCCGGTGAGCGCCAGCTCCATGACCACGTGGTAGGGCATGCGCCGCGGCAGACGCAACAGCGCGCCGCCGGCGGCCACCAGCGAGCGCTTGGCCTCGGGGATGCCCATCTTGGCGCCCTTGGCGGCCACGATCAGGTCGCAGGCGAGCGCGATCTCCATGCCGCCGGCCACGGCAAAGCCCTCGATCGCCGCGATCAGCGGCTTGCGCGCGGAGCGCTGCGCGATGCCGGCGAAGCCGCGGTCGCCGAACCAGGGCGACTCGCCCTTGACGAACGCGCCCAGGTCCATGCCGGCGCAGAAGAAACCGCCGGCGCCGGTGAGCACGCCGACGGAGAGGGCGTCGTCGCCGTCGAGCTCCTCCAGCGCCCCGGCGATCCCGGCGGCGACGGCGGCGTTGACGGCGTTGCGCACCTCGGGGCGGTCGATCGTGATGAGCAGGACGTTGTCGCGGCGCTCGGTGAGGACCGCGGGAGTCTCTGGTGTAGTCATGGCCGGGACTATGCCGCAAACAGCGTCAGCTCGGGCTCGCGCTCCCCGCGCAGCACCTCCAGATCGACCTCCACACAATCGATCCCGCGCGCCTGCGCGAGCACGCGCGCCTGGGGCTTGATGCGTTGCGCCGCCAGCACGCCGCGGCAGGAGCCGAGCGCGGGATCGAGGCGAATCCGCTCCAGGTAGCGCGAGAGCTGCTCGACGGCGTCGATCGTGCCGTGGCGCTTGATCTCCACGGCGATCCATTCATCCTCACCGTCGCGGCACATCAGATCGACGGGGCCGATGTCGGTGGGCCACTCGCGGCGCACGAGCCGAAAGCCCTCGCCGCACCATTGCGGCGCGGCCGCCAGCAGCTCCTGCAGTTCGCGCTCAAGGCCCTCCTTCTCCAGCGACACGAGCACGTCGAGCTCGTGCTCGATATCCGAGAGCACCTCCCCCACTCCGATCTCCACACGATCCTCCTGGCGCTGCTTGCGCACGACCAGCCTTATGAGCGTTCCCTCTGCGTCCGTCTCCTCTTCGAGCACCGTGGGCGGCGTCATCCAGTTGAGCGGTTTGACGTTGGGGCCGCCGCCGTCGGCCCACACCATGAAGGTGCCGTCGGCCTTGAGCATCAACAGCCGCACGGCCTCGGGCAGCACGGTGGTGACGCGGCCGATGTAGGAGACCTCGCAGCGGGCGACGATCAGGCGCACCGGGGGCAAGTTAGCGGGCGCAGCGGACCACACCCCCGCCACCGGCACTCGCCTCGTACCCGCCTGGCACCCCCGCACCGCACCCGCCCACACCGGCCGCGCCGATCGCAGACCTACGGCAGGCCGTCCGGCTTTCCAGACTCCTCCTTGCTCTCCCCACTCATCGCCTCGCGGAACTCGCGCATGCTCTTGCCGAGCGCACGGGCGACTTCGGGGAGACGCTTGGGGCCGAGCACGACCAGGGCGACGGCGGCGATGAAGATCAGGTGGACGGGGTTCTCGATGCCCATGCCCTGTTCAGGCTAGCGCGCCACCCCGATCCCTCCGGGCCGCGGCTTAGAGTCCACGCGTGGCCTCGGAGTCCTCCGCACAGCAGTTGCCGGGCCGCCCGTATCCGCCCCCGGCCTCACCCGAGCCCTTCTGGCCGGCGCAGGCGACGATCCTCGCCGCGATCGCCCTGCAGCTGCTGCTGCCCAGCCGCCTCACCGCAGGACCCGCCTGGCTGGTACCGGCGCTTGAGGCGCTGCTCTTGCTGGGCATGTTCATGGCAACGCCCAACCAGCTCGAGCACGAGCATCCGCGGCGGCGCCGTGCGGCACTCGGGCTGACCGCCTTCGTGAGCGCCGCGAACATCTACTCGCTGGCGGCGCTCAGTCACTACCTGCTCCACAGCAACGACTACAACGGGCGCCAGCTGATTGTCTCCGGGGTGCTGATCTGGCTCACGAATTTCCTGATCTTCGGCCTGTGGTACTGGGAGACCGACCGCGGCGGACCGGGCCGGCGCGCCGCCGGCCACGACCGGGCGCCCGACTTCCTGTTCCCGCAGATGCAGGACGACCGCATCGAGCCGCGCAACTGGCGACCGAAGTTCATCGACTACCTGTACGTGTCGCTGACCAACGCCACCGCCTTCTCGCCCACGGACACGATGCCGCTGACGCCGATGGCCAAGAGCATCATGGGCGTGCAGTCGCTGGTCTCGCTCGTGACGATCGGCTTGATCGTCTCGCGCGCGGTGAACATCCTCAGCTGATCTGGCTCTACGCTCGCACGCGAGGCGCCCGGCGGCGGCACGAGCCTGGCTCAGACGGCCCCCACCGCACGCGGCTCAAGCGCCAGCGCCTTCACCAACAGCGCCTTCACATCCCCGCCGGCCCCCAGGCTGAGCGCGCGCTCCAGCGCTTCCAGAGCGCCCTCGCGGTCGAGCAGCGCCAGGCGCAACCTGCCCAGGCGCTCCCACGCGCCCGCGTCGCGCGGGCCGCGTTCGGCGGCGCGCTGCGCGGCTTCCTCGGCCAGGTCCACCGCGCCGACGTCTTCGTAGATGCGCGCGGCGAAGCGGTGGGGGGCGGGGCGCTCGCCGTCCACGCGCGCCCAGTCGCGCACCGAGCGCGCGGCCGCCTCCAGGTCGCCGGCCTGCCAAAAGGCGAGCGTCATCAGGCGCAGCACGCCGACGTTCTTCGGTTCGGCGTCACGCGCGTAGATGAGGCGCCTGGCGGCCAGCTCGTACTCGCCTTCGGCCATCGCGCGCTGCGCGGCGGTCATGAAACGCGTCATGCGATCCCCGGCGGGGTCGGGCTTGGAGAAGTCCACGAAGCGCATGCTGCCCGCGGGCACCGTGCGCACGCCGTGGCTGAAGCGCACGCGCGCCCACTGCTGCACCTCCTCTTCGCCGGTGGGGTCACCGGTGAAGTAGATGCCCGCAACGGTGCCCACGCCCCACTCCGGGTAGGACTCGCAGCGCGCGTAGCGGTGCACGACGGAGTGGTCGGGCACGCGGCTGCCGAAGGGGTCGTGGATCGCCTGCTCCTTGGCCTGCGCGCGGGCGCGCTGCTCCTCTTCGTACGCGCGGCGGCCCGCCTCCTCGCGCGCGCGGCGCGCGGCGGCAGCGCTGACCTTGACGGCGTTGCGCGAGACCTTCCCGCCGCGCATGCCCTCGGCCAGGCGCTCGAGCTGGTCGGCCGCCTCGTTGATCGCCTTCAGGTGGCGCTCGTGCTCGAACTGGCGGCCCTGGGGAGCCACATCGGGGTGCCAGCGCTTGGCCATGCGCCGCCGCGCGAGCTGCACGTCGCGTTTGTCGAAAGGGGCCTGGAGCTCCAACAGCAGCAGCTGCTGCTCGATGTCGAGGATGGCGGCGGGCATTCCCTGTTTACGTTATCGCCCTATCCTGCCTCACACATGACCTCGCAATACGTCTTCACGATGCACCGCCTCTCGCGCACGCACCCGCCGGACAAGACCGTGCTGAGCGACATCACGCTGGCGTTTCTGCCCGGGGCCAAGATCGGAGTGCTCGGCTACAACGGCGCGGGCAAGAGCACGCTGCTGCGGATCATGGCCGGAATCGATCAGGACTACCGCGGCGAGGCGCAGCTCGCGCCAGGTGCCACCGTGGGAATGCTCGCCCAGGAGCCCCAGCTGGATGAGAGCAAGGACGTGAAGGGCAACGTGGAGGAGGGCGTCTCCGACACCAAGGCGCTGCTCGACCGCTTCAACGAGCTGGCGGCCGACTACTCCGATGAGACCGCCGAGGAGTTCGGGGAGATCCAGGCCAAGATCGACGCCGCCGACGCGTGGAATCTCGACACGCGCCTGGAAGCGGCGATGGACGCGCTGCGCCTGCCCCCGCCCGACGCGGCCGTCTCCAACCTCTCCGGCGGCGAGCGCCGCCGCGTCGCTCTCTGCCGGCTGCTGCTCTCCGCGCCCGATCTGCTGCTGCTGGACGAGCCCACCAACCACCTCGACGCCGAGTCGGTGGCGTGGCTTGAGCAGCACCTCGCCGAGTACAAGGGCACGATCGTCGCCGTCACGCACGATCGCTACTTCCTCGACAACGTGGCGGGCTGGATCCTCGAGCTCGACCGTGGGCGGGGGATCCCCTACGAAGGCAACTACTCCTCCTGGCTCGAGCAGAAGCAGGCGCGCCTCGCCCAGGAAGAGCGCGCGGAGAAGGGACGCGAGCGCACGATCGCGGCGGAGCTCGAGTGGGTGCGTACGAACCCCAAGGGGCGCCGTACGAAGTCCAAGGCGCGTCTGGCGCGCTACGAGGAGCTGGTCGCGCAGGAGCGTAACGTGAAGCTGGACGAGGTGCAGATCCACATTCCGCCGGGACCGCGACTGGGCGAGCAGGTGCTGAGCGTCTCGCAACTGCGCAAGGGCTTTGGCGAGCGGCTGCTGATCGAGTCCTTGTCGTTCGACCTGCCGCGTGCGGGTATCGTCGGCGTGATCGGCGCCAACGGCGCGGGCAAGACGACGCTGTTTCGCATGATCACAGGCGAGGAGTCACCCGACGCGGGCACACTCACGCTGGGCGACACCGTGCAACTGGCCTATGTCGACCAGTCGCGCGACGCGCTCGATCCCGGCAAGACCGTGTGGGAGGAGATCTCCGACGGGCTCGACCACCTGCAGCTGGGCGAGCGCGTGGTCAACTCGCGCCAGTACACGGCGGGCTTCAACTTCAAGGGCTCCTCCCAGCAGCAGCGCATCGGCAAGCTCTCCGGCGGCGAGCGCAACCGCGTGCACCTGGCCAAGCTGCTGCGCAGCGGCGGCAACCTGCTGCTGCTCGACGAGCCCACCAACGATCTGGACGTGGACACGCTGCGCGCGCTGGAGGAGGCGCTGCTCGGCTTCCCCGGCTGCGCGGTGATCATCTCCCACGACCGCTGGTTCCTGGACCGCATCTGCACGCACGTGCTGGCGTTCGAGGGCGACTCGCAGGTGGTGTGGTTCGAGGGCAACTTCGAGTCCTATGAGGAGCACCGCCACGCGCGCCTCGGCGCCGCGGCCGACCGCCCGCACCGCATCACCTACAAGCGCCTCGTGCCGAGCTGAGCATGGCCACCCGCTTCGACCGCGATACCGCCGTGCGCCGGGTCGACCCGATGGTGGGCAAGCACGGCGCCCCCACCGCCTCCTTCCAGGCCGACGTCGTCCCCGGCTGGCGGGCGGGGCGCGGCCCGCACGGCGGCTACCTGGCCGCGATCGTGCTGCGCGCGCTGACCGAGACGGTTGCCGATCCTGACCGGCCGCCGCGCTCGTTGACGGTCCACTACGCCAGCTCACCCGAAGCGGGGCCGATCGCGATCCACACCACGATCGAGCGCGCGGGGCGCTCGCTGAGCACGCTCTCCGCGCGCCTGGAACAGAACGGTAAGACGATGGCGCTGGCGCTGGCGGCCTTCTCCACCCCCTGGCAGGCACCGGACGCCGACGCGCTGCCGATGCCAGAGGTGGCGCCGCCGGACCTGCAGCGGCGCAACACACCACGCCTGTTCAAGGGAGCGCCGGAGTTCACGGAGCAGCTCATGATGCATGCGCGCGTGGGCGCGATGCCGTTCATCGGCGCCGACCACCCGATGGAACTGGGCGGCTGGATCGCCCTGCCCGAGCCGCGCCCACTCGACCCGCTGTCGCTGGCGCTGTTTGCCGACGCCTGGTTCCCGCCCTCCTTCATCGCGCTCTCCGAGCCCGCGATCAGCCCGACCGTCGATCTGACGATCCACTTCCGCCAGCCGCCGCCGCCGCAAGACGGCGCGCTCGACGGCCTGTGCCTGAGCATCTTCAACACGCGCCTGCTGCGAGAGGGCTTCTTCGAGGAGGACGGTGTGATCTGGGCGCCCGATGGAACCGTGCTCGTGCAGTCGCGCCAGCTGGGCATCATCATGCCCACTGAGAACCCGGTGCTCAAGCCCGAGCTGCTGCGCGCCGAGGCCGCCCGCAGCAAGGTTGCCGGCGCGCAGGCCGCCCCTGCCGCTGCCGGGGCCGAGGCGGCTTCCACAGATTCTTAGCAGCGGCTAAGATACATCCTCCGAGCTTCCCTTCCAGAGAGGAAACGATTGCCATGCCCGACTACACCGCAAAGCGCATCGACGACATGGAGGGCGCCTTCGGCGGCGGCCTCAAGAAGTGCCGTGCCGAACTGGGGGTCACCTCCTTCGGCATGCAGATCGTCGACATGCCGCCCAACTACGCCGACTACCCCGAACACGACCATGCCGAGGAATCGCAGGAGGAGGTCTTCGCCGTGCTGCGCGGCTCCGGCCACTTCGACGTCGAAGGCGAGCGTGTGGACATCGACCCCGGCGTGGTGGTGCGCATCGGCGCCGCCGCCAAGCGCAAGGTCTACGCCGGCCCTGAGGGCCTGCGCATGGTCGCCCTGGGCGGCACGCCCGGCGCGGCGTATGAGGTGAAGGCCTTCACCGAGCTGGAGGGAGCGGCGGCGTAGCCAGCAACTGACCAGATGGGGAGCCGTGATCAGGGCGGCCCCCACTGGGTCAGGTGGGCAGCACCAGTCCATCCCCGTCTGCTGTATACTGCAATGTATATGGCCGCTACACGCACACAGGTATATCTCACCGAGGAGCAGCGCAATCAGATCGAGGAACTGCGCGCGCGCGATGGACGTACACTCGCCGAAGTAGTTCGCGCTGCACTGGACGAATACCTGGCCACGCACGGGCGCCAGAGCGCCGAGGAGGCGCTGGCTGAAAGACGGCGCATCCTGGACGAAACATTTGGATCGATGCCAGATCTGGAGGTGCCGCCGCGCGAGGAGTGGGACCGCTTCGACCTCGATTGGAACCGCATTGAGCGCGATCCTCCTCGACAGTGATGTCCTGATCGATCATCTGCGCGGGCACCGGCGACTTGATCTGGCCGACCCTACTCTGAGCATCTCGGTGGTTACCCGCTGCGAGCTCTTCGCCGGGCGCAATGTGGACGAGTCGCGCCTTCGTCAGACGCTTAGCAAGCTCGAGGAGATCGCCGTGGACAGAGCCATCGCGGAATCCGCGGGCCGTATCCGCCGCAGGACACAGCTGGCCATACCGGATGCACTGATCGCGGCTACGGCACTGGGGCATGCGATGACGCTGGTGACCCGCAACAAGCGTCATTTCGCACAGGTCGAGGGCCTGAACCTGCTCATTCCGCCGAGCTGAGCACCCGGCCGTGCTCGGTAAACGCATGGGCCGAGAGGACGCCCATCCGCCCGCGGCGGGCCAGCCTGCCATGAGGCCAGCCCGCGAGCGTTACCGTGCGAGCGAAGTCTCACCGTCCAGCCGCAGCGCGGCGGCGGCGATCAGGCGCGCGCAGGCGTGCACGTCGCGCAGCTCGACCAACTCGACCGGGGAGTGCATGTAGCGCAGGGGGATCGACACCAATGCGGTGGCGACCCCTCCCCGGCTGAGGTGCACGGCGTCGGCGTCGGTGCCGGTGTTTCGACCCGACGCCTCCACGGTGAAGGGGATCTTCTCGCGCTCCGCCGTGTCATACAGCAGCTCAAACAGGCGTGGATTGAGCGTGGAGCCACGGCTGATCACGGGTCCCGACCCCAGCTCGTGCTTGCCGGCCTCCTTCACGTCGATGCCGGGGGCGTCGGTGGCGTGGGTCACGTCCACGACGATCGCCGCCTCGGGCGCCAGCGAGAAGGCGCTCGTGCGCGAGCCGCCGAAGGTGGTCTCCTCCTGGGCGGCGGCCACGGCCACCACCTCCCACGCGCTGCCACCGGCCTCGGCCACAAGACGCGCGGCCTCCAGGGCCACGAACGAGCCCAGGCGGTTGTCCATCGCGCGCGACGCCAGCCGGCCGTTGGGCAGCTCCACCGGGTCGCCGTCGATCACCGCCACGTCGCCCACGCGCACCAGTTCCCGCGCCTGCTTGCCGTCCTTGGCGCCGATATCGATGTGCAGGTCGCGCACCTCGGCGACCTTCTTGCGGTCCTCGTCGCGCAGCAGGTGGATGGGCTTCTTGCCGATCACTCCCGGCAGCTCGCCCGCGCGCGTGGCGAGGATCACGCGCTGGCCGACGAGGATCTGCGCGTCCCAGCCGCCGACCTCGCGGAACCAGAGATAGCCCTCGTCGTCGATATGCGTGACGATCAGGCCGATCTCATCGATGTGGCCCATCACCATCAGGCGCCTGAGACGCGAAGCCTCATCCTCTCGCCCCGCCTGCGCATCGCCGCGCGCTGGCACGAGGGCCGAGGGCGTGCCGAGGACATCGGTGCTCACCTGCGCGCCGAACGCTTCGGCCGCGCCCCGCCAGACCGCCGCGGGTGCGGTCTCATAGCCCGATGGGCCGCGCGCCGCCAACAGGTCGCGCAGCACCACCGGGAAGCCCCCGTCCTGCCCTTTACCGCCCCTTCGCCCCGCGCTTG
>CAWGFQ010000008.1:0-335068 GCA_963821895.1 uncultured Solirubrobacterales bacterium | reverse complement strand
CGAACCCGCCACGAGCGAATCGTCACCGGCGGCGTGCGCCACGTGCAGGCCCTGCTCCATCGGGTCCTCGCCGAGCGCCGCGACGATCTTCGCGCGCGCGCTCGAGAGCGAGCCCTCGGGGATGTGCTCGCCGATCAGGTCGATCGCGGCGACGAGCGCCTTGCCCTCGACGGGCAAGAGCCGCGCGGGGCGGTCGAAGTTGTCGCTGTAGGGCTCGGGGTCGATCTCGATCTCGCCCTCCTCCTCGTGGATTTCGGCATACAGCACGTAGGAGCCCCCGCCGAAGTTGACGACGTTGAGCACGTCGATGTCCTCGCGCAGCTCCTCCTCGCTGAGCTGCAGGCGCGCGCGCAGTTCGGCCACCGGCAGGCGCTGCCCGGCGCGGCCGGCCTGGATGAGAATGCTCGCGAGCGTCACCAGCCGCGCGAAGCGCTCGGGTCGGATCGCGGCCTCACCGCCGTTGCCCGCGCCACCCGGCCCGTCCTCCTCACCCTCGTGTGTGCGGCGGCGGCGGCTCGTGCGGCGCACACGGAGCGTGAGCTCATCGCCGGCGCCCTCGCCCCCCTCGCCCACACTGCCGGCGCCGCCACTGGCGGAGTGCGCCTCCACATCGACCTCCGGCGGGCCCTCCGCGTGCAGCTGCTCCAGCCGCGCGACGCGCCGCGCGTACTCCTCCACCAGCTCCTCGGGCCCCTGCAGGCGCGCGTTCTCGCCCAGGCCGAGCACCCACGAGACGAGCATGCGCGCATCGCCGTAGGGCGTGCGCAGGAGCCGGTCACCCTCGTCGTGGCCCTCGGGCGCGGGCAGCACCTCGCCGTAGCGGCCGAAGTGGCGCTCGATCTGCCAGGCGATGCGCTCGCTGACGAGGATCTCCGCCACGCCCACCTGCTCGCCGAGCTGCCACTCGGCGCGGTTGGCATAGGCGCGTGGGTCGAACTCCTCCATGCGCGGGCGGCGGAAGTCGTGCTCGGCCTTGCTCGCGTAGGAGACCTTGCCTCGTATGCGCGACAGGCGAAAGACGCGGATCGCCTTGCGCTCGTGCGCCCAGCCGAGCAGGTAGAACTGGCCGCCCTGGAAGAGCAGGTGGTAGGGATCGACCTTGCGGTGACCCTCCTCGTCTCGACCCATCGTGTAGTAGTCGAAGGTGATCGTCTTCTGGCGGAAGATCGCCGTCTCGATCTTGGCCAGGCGCGTGGACAGCTCGTGGCCGCCCGCCGACGCTGTGATGCCGAGCGCCACCGAGCGCTGCTCGGGCGCCTGCAGCGGGTTGGCGCGGCCCCAGGTGATCTGCTGCAGCGCCAGGCGCAGCGGCTCGGCGTAGGCGAACTCGCCGTCGAGCAGATACAGCGCGGTCTGCAGCGCCGCCAGCTCGGTGTCGGAGAACTCGATCGGCGGCAGGTGGAAGTTCTCCGAGCGCAGGGAGTAGTTCTCCTGCTCGGCGGCCGCGTCGGCGGGGCGCTCGACCGTGAGCGCGATGCGCAGCGACTCGAGCTCCGCCCGGTCGGCGTAGAAGCGCCGCGCAAACGCGTCTTCGTTCATCGCGCTGTAACCCTCCACGTCGCGGCGTATCTCAAGCGCCGTGACGGGCCGGCGCTCGGCCATCAGGTAGGAGATCAGCGACAGCTGGCGGATCAGTTTCTCGGTGTCCTTGGCCATCCACCACCAAAGATAGAACCCCCCAAGGACCCCGTGTTCCCAGGGTCCCCAAGCGGGCGACCCCGTTCCGCAATTTGCGTCTTTTCTAGGCGGCTTCGCGGACAGGCGCCGGAGGCTCGGCTGGCGCCTGACGGGCGAAGTGCGCCGACGAACCGATGGCCCGGTCGAAGTTCGACCAGCTCTCGCCCCGGGCGAGCTCCTTCTGCAGGCGGTCGAAGCTGCCCAGGCGCCCGCCGAGGTTGTCGATCATGTGCACGAGCGTCGCCTCGCGCGTGCAGGGGAGCACGGGGCTGCCGTGCTCAAGCGAGCCGTGGTGAGAGAGGATGATGTGCCCCACCGCCCACGCCAGGTCCTGCGGGAAGCCGTCGATCTCCTCAATCAGGCGCCGCACGCAGTAGTAGCCCAAGGCGATCTCGCCGTGCAACCTGCCCAGGTCGGTTAGGTCGATACTGAGGGAGTCCTCGGTGTAGGCATCGAGTTTGCCCAGGTCGTGCAGCAGTGCGCCCGTCACGGCCACGTCGCGGTCGATCCCCGGGAAGGTTGCGCTGATCGCGCTGACGGCCTGCGCCACGCCGAGGCAGTGCTCGAGCAGGCCGTGGCGGTAGGCCTGGTGGTAGTGCTTGGCGGCGGGCGCCTCGCGGTAGCGTGGCCACAGCTCACTGCCCTCGCCGAGCACGCGCGCCAGCAGCTCGCGCAGATGGGGCTGCTGGATCGTGGCGAGCAGGCCGCGCAGGTCGTGCTCCATCTGCTCGGCGCTGCGCGCGGGGCCGTCGAGCAGGTCCTGCAGCACGTAGCTGCCCGGCTCGGGGCGTGCGAGGCCGCGCAGGGCGATTTGCGGGCCGAAGCGCGGGTGGCGCGCGTAGCGGCCCTGCACGTGCACGGGCTCGCCGGGGCGCAGCAGCTCGCCCGTCTGCGCGATCTCCTCCCAGACCATGGCGGCCACCGAGCCCGTGCGGTCGCACAGCGCCACCTTCAGGTAGTCGCCGCCGTCGCGGCGAGTGCGGCGCTCGACGTCGCGTACCAGCAGCACCTGATCGATTTCTTGACCGTCTGCGAACTCGTTTACCTGCACGCATGGCACGGTAATGACCTGCACGGACGGCACGCCGGCTACAGCACTGCAAACCGTCGCGGGTAGCCACCACGCGACCCCACCCCTCCCCTCCACCCAAAGATGGGTCCTTTCACACGAACTTGTTGTCAAGGGTCCAGTTGTCAAGGGTCCGCTGGGAGAGGGCGCGCCTTGGTATCAGGTGTCAGCGAGAGACGGACACGCTCCATGATGTCTAAATGGACACGCACATACTGGCCACGATAGACCTAGCCGTCTGCCGTTCTCATCCATAGATTGTCCCTTTCAGAACAACGGAGGAGAACCCCCTTGAAGACGACTGACGCACCCCTGAGTGTCATCAGCTGGAACGTGAATGGAATCCGTGCCCGCTGGACCCGCCTCACCGAGATGCTCGCCGACGAGCGGCCCGACGTGGTCTGTCTACAGGAGACGCGCTGTCCCGACAAGCGCTTCCCGCGGGGGCGCCTGCGCGAGCTTGGCTACTTCTCTCAACACTCGCCTGGCCGGCGGCGCGGCGGCGTCGCGATCCTCGTGCGCTCGGACCATCACGTGACGCAGCGCTCAAGCGCCTTGGACCACCACCACGACATCGCCGAAGGGCGCTGGCTGGAGGTGACGATCGAGGGCATCGCGATCGGCTCCGTGTACGTGCCCGCAGGGCACACGAGCGCCGCCGAGTACGACGACGCCGGGAAGCTCGCGTTTCTGGAGGCCATTGCCCATCAGGCACACGAGGAGCACGAACACCCACTGCTGCTGGTCGGCGACTTCAACGTGGCGCCTACCGACGAGGACGTGTATGAGCCATCGTGGTTTGAAGACTCCTACCTCGCGGGCACGGCCGAGCGCGAGGAGCTGCGCGAGATCATGGACGAGGGCGAGCTCGTGGACGTCTACCGCGAGCTGCACCCGGACGAGCGCGGCTTCACCTGCTGGGACCAGCGCGACGGGCACTACGCGCGCGACTACGGCCTGCGCATCGACCTCGCGCTGGCCAGCCGGCCGCTCGCGCCGTATGTGAGCGACTGCTGCGTGGATCACAGCTACCGCCAGGGGCACCGGCCTTCCAACCATGCACCTTTACGAATTGAGCTAAGCGACGTCGAGCAGTGCGCCCGCTGCCTCGACGCCACCGCCGCGGCAGGCGCTGGGGACTAGCCGCGGGGGAGGGACAGATCCGCCCGGCCGGGAACGGGGGTTCCGGCCGGGCGGTGTCCTCTTTTACGGCTCAAGCCGATTGGGCCCGCGATACAGGAAGGTCACCTCGCGCACGTTGTCCTGCCCGAGCATCTGCATCAACAGGCGCGTGAGCCCGAACCCGAACCCCCCGTGCGGTGGCGCGCCGTAGCGGAAGAAGTCCAGGTAGTACTGGATCGGCTCCACCTCCACGCCCTTGTCGTGCGCCTGCGCCAGCAGCTGCTCGTAGCGGTGCTCGCGCTGCGCGCCGGTGGTGATCTCGATGCCCTTCCACAGCAGGTCAAAGCTCTTGGTCAAGCCGGGCTGCTCGGCGTGGCGCATGTGGTAGAAGGGGCGCACCGCGATCGGGTAGTCGGTGACGAACGCGAACTCGTGGCCGTGCTGCGCGGCGATCAGCGCGCACAGCGCGCGCTCGCTGGGGGGATCCAGATCGTCGTCATCGCCGGGCACGCCCTCGTGGCCGCTTGAGCGCAACAGCTCCTTGGCCTCCTGCAGGGCGATGCGCGGGAAGGGCAGCGTGGGTACCACCACATCTACGCCGAAGGCCTGCCTGATCGCCTCGCCGTGGGCCTCCTTGACGACCGTGAACACGTGCGCGAGCCAGCGCTCCTCGAAGGCCATCACATCCTCGTGCGAATCGACCCAGGAGATCTCCACGTCCACGCTCGTGAACTCCGTGTCGTGACGCGAGGTGAAGGAAGGGTTGGCGCGGAAGACGGGCCCGATCTCGAAGACCTTCTCGAAGCCGCCGGCCATCGCCATCTGCTTGTAGAACTGCGGTGACTGTGCGAGGTAGGCGGTGCGCTCGAAGTATTCGACCCGGAAAAGCTCCGCGCCGGACTCGCTCGCGGAGCCCATGAACTTTGGGGTGTGGATCTCCAGGAAGCCCTCCTTGAGCCAGAGCTCGCGCATCGCGTGCTCGACGGTGGTGCCCACCTCGAAGATCAGCCGCCGGTCGGGGCGACGCAGGTCCAGGTAGCGCCAGTCGATGCGCTTGTCGAGTGCCGACTCGGGCGTGATTGGCACTTCCGGCTCGGCGAGGGCGTCGATCTGCACGTCCTCGATCTGCAGCTCCAGGCCGCCGAGCTTCACGCGCTCGTCTGCGACGACCGTGCCCGTGACGCTCACGGCGCTCTCGGGCGTGAGCGCGGAGATGCGCTCGTTGAGCTCGCTCGGCTCTTCGTCCTTGCCGAGCACCGCCTGCGCCATGCCCGTCGGGTCGCGCACGATCACGAACTGCACGCGCTTCTGGTCGCGCACGGCGTTGACCCAGCCGCGCAGCTCCACGCGCTCGCCGATCCTGCCGGGAAGCTCGGCTATGAGAGTGCGCACCACGGCGGGCAGACTATCCGACCGGCGGCGGCGTCCTCCTCACGCCGCGTCAGGCCACCCAGCCTCACGCCACCAGCGTCAGGCACCCTTCGCGCGCGCGTTCCTCGGCCATGCGCTGGGCGCGTGGCGTGCGTGCGTCGCGCGCGGCGCAGTGCCGCGGGCAGTAGACGCCGCGAACCTTGCCGTTGGGCAGCCCGTAGCCGAGCCACTCGCCGCCGCCCCAGAGGGGGCGGAAGAACCCCTCCGGCACGCGCCGCTCGCCCAGCTCCCTGCGCCACACCTCTAGAACCACCGCCTCGGGGATGCCCGTGCGGCAGTGGCGATCGCCGTGTGGGTGGCTTGTCCATACGCAGTGAAACATCTCATTTGTTGGGACGCCCAAATGTTTCTCCCCGCACGCACCCTGGACGGGTGTTCTACGCACTCTTCACGGATGCGTCCGACGTGTTCCAGCGGATGCGTCCGACGGGGATCGAACCCGTATCTGCGGCTCCAAAGGCCGCTGCTCTTAGGCGCATGAATTTTCTGCTGTGGTTCGGGGCGCCACGACCGCAAGAGCGGCGAGGAGTCGCCGGCTTGACGCTAGGTCTCCGGTTGGAATGACTCCCATGGCGCCTCTCCCCGCTGCGTACTTACTTCGCCGTTGACCGGTTGAGCTACGGACGCGTGAGAAAGGCTTGCGTGCTGCCTGGCCCCTGCCTGAGCGCTACTGCATGCCCACCCCCTCCGCGCGCGCCTGCGCAGTAAGGACCTCCTCCGCGCGGGCCGCCACCGTGGCCACCTCCTCGGGCCACTCCATGCCGGCGAGCAGCGTGCCGTTGCCCGCGAGCGACCACAGCTCCTCCGCGATGTGCGGGGTGAGCGGGGCGAGCATCCGCACCAGCAAGAGCAGCGCGGCGACGATCGCCTCGCTGTCTTCGGCGCGCAATTCCTCCTCGCGGCCCTCACGCGCGCGCTGCTCGAAGTCCTCGATGCGCGTGAGCAGCAGCATCGCGTTGTGTGCGGCGCGCTGCATCTCCAGGCGCTCCAGGTCGGTGGTGACCTTGGCTAGCGCCGTCGCGCACCAGTTGACCAGGCGCCGCCGGCGCTTGTCGGCAAGATCGATGCGTGGCTGGCGGCCGCTGGCCGTCCCTTCGGCCCCACCCGCAGCTGCCGCCCATGCCGTCAGCCGCGGCGCGGCATACTCGAAGAGCCGAGTCAGAAACGTCTGGCAGTAGCGCACCGGCTGCTCGTTCCAATTGAAGATGCGCCCGGGAGAGGCGGCCTGCAGGACGGCCAGGCGCACGGTGTCGGCGCCAACCTCCACGACCAGCTCGTTGGGGTCCACGACGTTACCCAGGTGCTTGCTCATCTTGCGCCCCTCCAGGCGGATCATCTGGTGCATCAACGCATTGGTGAAGGGCTCGCGTCCGGGGACCGGCGGCAGCGTGTCGAGATCCTGCAGCACCTTGCCGATCAGGCGCTGGTCGAACATGTAGCCCCCGGCGTCGGCGCCCCAGACGATCTGCTTGGCCGGCAGCCAGCGCTTGTATTCAGGATGATCGAACATGTGCTCGGGGCGATCCTCGTAGGGCACGCAGATCGGCATCCACATCCACATACCGTCGACGTGGCAGTCGATCGTGTCTGTCTCCCGCCGCGCCTGCCCGCCGCAGGTGGGGCACTTACAGCGCACAAACTCTTCTATCCCCTCCAGCGGATTGCCGCTGCCGCTCACCTGCAGGTCCTCGGGCAGGCGCACGGGCAGCTCGGCGAACGGCACGGGCACGGTGCCGCAGCGCTCGCAGTGCACGAGCGGGATCGGCGCCCCCCAGGCGCGCTGGCGGGAGATGGCGAAGTCGCGGGCGCGGTAGCGCACGGCTCCCCGCGGCTTGGCCGCCGTCTTGCCCGCCTTCCAGGCGCCGCTCAGGGCACCACCACCGCCGCCGGCGCGCTTGTCCTGATGCAGGCGCTGCGCGATGCGGGCGTCGGTGGCATCCACGTCGGGGATGCCGAGCGCCGCCGTGGGCCCGAAGCGGGCATCGACGAGTGGCGAGATGACGATCGGCAACATCCCCGCCACTCCGGGCACGCCGGCCAGCGCGCCGGTGGGGACGACGGGCGCCTGCTCCAGATCGCGATCTTCGCGCCGCCAGCCGGCCTCGCGCACCTGCGTGAGCTGCTTGGCCACGCGTGGCTGCGCCGTCCACAGCTCGAGGAGCGGGTGCGCGGGAGAGACGACGATGAAGCTCGCTCGATCGATCGCGTCGGCATGCGGGGTGAAGACGGTGAGCGGGGTGCCATCGATCAGCGTGGCGTCGAGCTCGACGCCGTCCACGCGCCCGATCACCGCGCGCTGCGCGCCGATCGCCGCCTTGCTCCAGCCGGGCAGCTGCTCAAGACCCTGCTCGTTGTCCCGCACATAGGCGCTGATCCGCATGAACCACTGCGGCAGGCGCCGGAAGCGCACCTCGCCGTGGCAGCGCCAGCAGGTGCCGTCCTCGACCTGCAGCGCGGCGAGCACCGTCTGGCAGGAATCGCACCAGCTGACCTGCGCCTCGTGCCGGTAGACGAGGTCGCGCTGCAACATCGCCAGGAACAGCCACTGCGTCCAGCGGTAGTGGTCGGGCTCGGAGGAGACGAAGCTGCGCTCCCAGTCGCAGGAGTAGCCCAGGCGGCGAAACTGCGCGCCCATGCGCGCCACGCAGCGCGCCACCCACTCCTGCGGGGATACGCCGCGGCGCACCGCCTCGAGCTCGGCGGGCAGGCCGAAGGAGTCGAAGCCGAGTGAGAACAGCACGGCGTTGCCGCGCGCGCGCAGGAAGCGGGCGTAGGCGTCGCTGATCGTGTAGCTGCGGATGTGTCCCATGTGCGCGTCGCCGCTGGTGAAGGGGCAGCCGGCAAAGACATACGCGGGCGTGCGCTCGTCCTGCGGCGGGGGCACGGCGAAGGCGCGCTGCTGCGTCCAGGCCGCCTGCCAGCGCGCCTCGATCGCCGCCGGGTCGTAGGTGTTCGACGCCTGCCCGCCCGGAGTCAAAAACGAATCTGTCGTACTGGCATGGGGCCGATCAAGGGCCTGCGGCGGAGCCGCCCCTGCCTCGCTTGCGGAATGAGCGGAATTGTTCATGATTGCGACGCTACCGGATCCGTCCGGCCAAGTAAAGAATGATCTAAACACGTCTAATATATTGACGCTAGCCTGATGTCCTGCCATCCCCCGGCGGACCCGCACGGTTCGTCGGGGGCAAGACACTCGCCCCTATCCCGACACCAGCCCCACTTCAGACGGAGGAGACGCCTGTGGCCCGCTGTGCAGTCCTGACGAACGACCTGCAGTACGACCTAGTCAACAAGAACGAGGATCGCCGGGAGGCCGTTACGGCGTTCACGCCGAAGATGACCGCTTTCCTGGCGAGGATGCGCGAGCTGGATGTGCCGATCGTGCACCTGCAGCTGATCAACAAAGAGGACGATCCGCGCGCCGAGCGCTACGACGGGTGGCTGCCCGTGACGAAGGGCTCGGACGGGGCGCGCATCATGGCCGAGTTCCTGGCCGACACCGATGTGGTGGTGGAAAAGAACAAGGACAGCGGCTTCTATGAAACGGACTTGGACGAACGTTTGAAAGAATTAGGAGTAGACACCGTGGCCATCACGGGCATGCAGACGCAGATCTGCGTGCAGACGACAGCGGCCGACGGGTTCTTCCGTGGCTACAACGTGATTGTGCCCTCCGACGCGGTGGTGTCGGCCCGGGAGGAGGACCAGACGCGGGCGCTTGAGTGGCTGCGTAGCTACTGCGCCACGATCCTCACCAGCGAGGAGCTGGTGGACGCGGTGGAGCGCGATGAGCTGCCGCAGTTCGAAACGGTGGCGATCCCATGAGCGCCACCGCCGACAGGCTGATCCAGCTGGACCACGGCACCGGCGGGGGCATGAGCCAGGAGCTGATCGGCGAGCTGATCGCACCTCGCCTGGGCAGCGTCCACCACGGGCGCATGGAGGACAGCGCGGTGCTCGGCATCGAGAGCGCGCGCATCGCCGTGACGACGGACTCCTTCGTGGTCGACCCGATCTTCTTCGGCGGCGGGGACATCGGCAAGCTGGCGGTCTGCGGGACGGTCAACGACCTGGCCGTGAGCGGCGCGATGCCGCGCTTCCTGACGCTGGCGCTGGTGCTGGAGGAGGGCTTTCCGATCGCCGATTTGGAGCGCGTGCTGGATAGCGTGCGCGAGGCCGCGACCGTGGCGGGGGTGGCGATCGTGGCGGGCGACACGAAGGTGGTGCGCGGGGGGGAGATCGACAAGATCTTCATCAACACGGCGGGCATCGGCGAACTGCAGGAGGGCATCGACGTGGGCATGGCGCGGGTGACCCCGGGGGACGCTGTGATCGTGACGAGTTGGCTGGGCAACCACAGCATCCACATCCTTTCGCTGCGCGAGGGCCTGGGCTTTGAGGAGCGCATCCCGAGCGACTGCGCGCCGCTGGATGGGCTGGTGTGGAACCTGCTGGAGGAGCACCCCGATCTGGTGCACTGCATGCGCGACGTCACGCGCGGGGGCCTGGGCACCGTGCTCAACGAGGTGGCCGACGGCGCGGGCGTGTCGGTGGGCATCGACAGCCGCCGCCTGCCGATCCAGCGCGAGACGGCGATGGCCGCGGACATGCTCGGCGTGAACCCGCTGTATCTCGCCAACGAGGGCTGTCTGTGTCTGTTCGTGGATGGCGAGGCCGCACCGGAGATACTGGAGACGGTGCGCCTGCAGCCGCACGGGCACGCGGCGGAAATCGTCGGCAGTGTGAGCGAGCGCGGCGAGCGCGGCGTGTCGATGCGCCACGCCAACGGGTCCGAGGAGACCGTGGAGGTGCTGTACGGGGCCGAGCTGCCGAGGCTTTGCTAGAGCGAGATGCCCGAGACGCGGCGCTACCAGATCCGCGGGATCGTGCAGGGCGTGGGCTTCCGGCCGTTCGTATGGCGCACGGCAGCGCGGCACGAGCTGGGGGGCTGGGTGCGCAACGACAGCGAGGGGGTGGTGCTCGAGGTGCAGGGGCACGTGGAAGCGCTTGAGGCGTTCATCATGGAGGTGCGCACGAGCGCGCCGGCGCTGGCGCGGATCGACTCGGTGGCGCTGCTTGAGCAGCACATGATCGAGACCGTCGAGGCGGAGTTCGAGATCCAGCTGAGCGAGCTGGGCGAGCGCGCGCAGACGCTGATCTCGGCGGATACGTGCGTTTGCGAGGAGTGCCTCGCGGAAATGCTCGACCCGCGGGACAGACGCTACCGCTACCCGTTCATCAACTGCACGAACTGTGGGCCGCGCTACTCGATCGTGCGCGGGGTCCCTTACGACCGGGCCTTGACGACGATGGCGGTGTTTCCGATGTGCGAGGAGTGCGCGGAGGAGTACCACGATGTCTGCGACCGGCGCTTTCACGCGCAGCCGGTGGCTTGCTGGAAATGCGGGCCGCGGGTGGAGCTGTGGGATCCCTGGCAGGGGCGCATCGAGTCCGCGGAACCGGTGAAGGACACGGTGGAGCTGCTCCGCGTGGGGGCGATCGTGGCCGTGAAGGGCATCGGCGGCTACCACCTGGTGGTGGACGCGCGCAATGAGCAGGCGGTGGCGGAGCTGCGCCGGCGCAAGCGGCGCGAGGAGAAGCCATTCGCGGTGATGTCGCCGACGCTCGCTGCCTTGGGCCGCTACGCGGAGGTGCTTGAGTGCGAGGCGCAGCTGCTCGGCAGCCTGGCGCGGCCGATCGTGCTGGTGGCGCGCAGGGATGCCTCGGCTGCGCCCCTCGCCCCGGGCATCGCCCCCGGCAACCGCCGCTACGGCGCGATGCTTGCTTACGCGCCCTTGCACCACCTGCTGTTCACCGAGGAGATGGACGCGCTGGTGGCAACCAGCGGCAATGTGTCGGACGAGCCGATCGCGTTCACGAACGAGGATGCGCTCAAACGGCTGGCGGGCATCGCGGATGCCTTCTTGATCAACAACCGCGACATCTACACGCGGGTGGACGACTCGATCGTGCGTGCAGTGCAGCTGGGCGGGCGTCAGGAGGCGACGCCGCTGCGGCGCGCGCGCGGCTACACGCCGATCCCCATCAAGGCGCCCTTCCAGATGCCGTCGGTGCTGGCAGTGGGGCCGGAGCTGAAGAACACGATCTGCCTCTCGCGCGGAAGGGAGCTGTTTCTGAGTCACCACATCGGCGATCTGAAGAACGACGCCACCCGGCGCAGCTTCGAGCACGCGATCGAGCACCTGGCGAGGCTGCTGGAGGTGACGCCCCAGGTGGTGGCGCACGATATGCACCCTGGCTACATGAGCACGCGCTGGGCGCGCGAGCAGAGCGGGGAGCTGCCGACAGTGGAGGTGCAGCACCACCACGCGCACATGGCGGCGTGCATGTGCGAGCACGGGCTGGACGAGCCGGTGCTGGGGGTGATCTTCGACGGCACGGGGTATGGCATCGATGGGAACATCTGGGGCGGGGAGTGGCTGGTGGGCGACTACGGCGGTTTTGAACGCGCGGGGCACCTCGAATACTTCCGCCTGCCGGGGGGCGACAAGGCCGTCGAGGAACCGTGGCGCACAGCGGTGTCGCTGCTGCTGCAGACACACGGCGAGCTTGAGCCGCTCACGCGAGCGGGGCTGCCCGTGGTGGAGCGGCGCAGCGAACAGGAGCGGCACGTGCTGGCGCGGATGGTGCAGGCGGGGGTGAGCTCGCCGCTGACCTCGAGCATGGGGCGGCTGTTCGACGGCGTGGCCGCGCTGCTGGGGGTGCGCGAGCAGTGCCGCTATGAAGCGCAGGCGGCGATCGAGCTGGAACAGCTGATCGAGCCGGGCACGCGCGCGCAGCCGCTCTGCTGGGAGCTGCACCGCGAGGAGCAGCCGCTGCGCGTGGATGTGCGCCCGATGGTGGCGGAGCTGGCGGAGCTCGTGCTGCGCGGGGGCAGCGGGGCGGCGGAGCTGAGCCTGCGCTTTCACTGCACGGTGGTGGACATGGTGCGCGCGACCTGCACGGAGATCGCTAGGCGCACGGGGCTGCGCACGGTGGTGCTGAGCGGGGGGGTATGGCAGAACGAGTGGCTGCTGCGGGGGGCCTATGAAACGCTCGAGCAGGCAGGCTTCCATGTGCATGTGCACAGGACGGTGCCGGCAAACGACGGGGGCGTGGCGCTGGGGCAGGCGGCGGTGGCGGGGTGGCGGGCGCGATGAGTGCCCCCCCGGCCACGCCTCCGCCTGGGCCGCCGCCTGCGCGCGCCGCGCCTGCCGTTGCCGGCGGCGGCGGCGGGGACGAGCCCTTCAAAGAGCTGCACTTCGCCGACGCCCCGGACATCAACGGGCGCGTTCCCGGGCCCGTGTCCCAGCAGATGCTGGCCGAACAGGCGGCGATCGAGAGCAACGCCCGCAGCTACCCGCGCAGCGTGCCGGTGGCCTGGGCCCAGGGACGGGGGGCGACCATCAGGGACGTGGATGGAAACACTTACCTCGACTTCTTCGGCGGCGCGGGCACGCTGAACGTGGGGCATGGCAACCCGCAGGCCGCGGCAGCGGCTGGCGAGCAGGCGCAGCAGCTGGTGCACGCGCTGGACTTCCCGACGCGCCCGCGGCTGAAGCTGATGCATGCGCTCAAGCGGGTGCTGCCGGGGGCGCTGGCGCGCACAGCGAAGCTGCACTTCGGCGGGCCGACCGGCTCGGACGCGGTCGAGGCGGCGCTGAAGCTGACACGGGGGCACACTGGCAGGCGCGCGGTGGTGGCCTTCCAGGGCGGCTACCACGGCATGACGGAGGGCGCGCTGGCGGTGACTAGCGACACCTCCTGCCATGGGCCGACGGATACGCCGGTGCACTTCATGCCCTACCCCTACTGTTACCGCTGCCCGCTGGGGCTGCGGCCCAGCAGCTGCGGGCTGGCCTGCGCAAAGCTGCTCGAAACCACCCTGGATGACCCGCACAGCGGGGTACCCACGCCGGCGGCGGTGATCGTCGAGCCGATCCAGGGGGAGGGCGGCACGATCGTCCCGCCTCGCGGCTGGCTGCAGGAGATACGGCGCATTACGCGCGTGCACGAGGTGCCGCTGATCGCAGATGAGATCCAGAGCGGCTTCGGGCGCACCGGCACGATGTGGGCCTGCGAACACGACGAGGTGACGCCGGACGTGCTCGTGATGAGCAAGGCGCTGGGCGGCATCGGCTACCCGCTGAGCGCGATCGCCTACGACGCGGCGCTCGACACCTGGGGGCCGGGGGCACATATCGGCACCTTCCGCGGACACCAGGTGGCGATGGCGGCAGGGGCGGCGGCGCTCGACTACACCCTGGAGCACGACCTGCCGGCGCACGCGGGCCGCCTGGGGGAGCTGGCGCTTCGCACCTTGCGCGAGGCCGCGAGGGACCTGGAGAGCGTGGGGGAGGTGCGCGGCCGGGGCCTGATGATCGGCATCGAGCTGGTGCGCGACGCGCACACACGCGAGCCGTGGCGCGAGCTGGCCGACGAACTTCGGCGGGCGTGCTGCGGGAAGGGGCTGATCATCGAGCTGGGCGGCCACTACGGCAACGTGGCCCGCCTGCTGCCGCCGCTGGTACTGACGCGCACGCTGCTGCTGCGGGGGGTGGAGATCTTCTGTGAGGCACTACGCGAGACGGAAGGGACGTTGGCGCGCCGGGGAGCATTGGCGACTGGGTGAGGGGATTTGTGGGGGCCGCGTAGTTGCTCGATGGCGGCGAGGGCAGATCAAGATGAACGCGTCGGACTGGTGGGATGTGAGGAGGCTGGCACGGGCGGGCGTGTCGCAGCGCGAGATCGCGCTCAGACTGGGGATTAACCGCCGCACGGTCGCATGGCTGGCGGCAGCCGATGAGCCGCCCTCGGAAGACCCTGCGCACAGGGGCTCGCAGCTCGATCCACTGATGCCGGCGATCGGCGCGGCGCTGGCGGAGCAGCCGGGCATGCAGGCGCCGCGCATGACGGAGCTGCTGCGCGCGGAGGAGGGGTACGGGGGCTCCGTGGACTTGGTGCGCCGCCGCCTGGCGGAGGTGCGCGCCGACAACGAGAGCGCGGCCGCACCGGCGGGGGCCCAGGCGGGCGGCGCGGTGGAGTGGGACTGGGCGCGGATGCGCCAGCGCCCGTGGGTGGGCGGCGTACGCCGCAGCGTGTGGGCGCTGGTGGCCTCGCTGCCGTTCTCGGGCGCCCAGACGGCGCACTTCAGCCTGGATGCGACGCTGGAGTCGTTCCTTGAGGGGCATGTGCGGGTGTTCGAGTGGCTGCAGGGCGTGCCGACGGCGGGCATGTACGCGCACCTGCTGCCGGCGGTGGCCAAGCGCGACAGCCGCGGGGCGCTGCGCTGGGATCAGCGCTTCCGCGCGCTGCGCAGCCACTACGCGTTCAGCTCGGCGGCGTATCGGGCGCCGGGGGGGGAGACGCTTGACGGGGGACAGCCACCCGAGGCAGACGAGCAGCCGGCGAGCCGGGGGGCGGGCACCGGCGATCCGCGGGCCGGCGCGCGAGACTCGCTGGCGCAGGCGGTGGAGCGCCTGCACGAGAGCTTCTGGCCGACCCAGCGCTTCAAAGGGCTGGCGGATCTGGACGTGGTGTACGCGAGCTGGCGCGACGAGGCGGCCCACCCCGAGCGCAGCGAGGCGACCGGCGGGCGGCTGGTGGCCGAGCGCCTGGTCGAAGAGCGCGCGGCGCTGCAGGCGCTGCCGCGCACTGACTTCGACTTCTCGGTGCGCCGCACGACCCGGGTCTCCCCCGACGGCTATGTGCTCTATGGCGCCTGTTTCTACGCGGTGCCGGGGGAACTGGCAGGCGCGCACGTGGAGCTACACGCAACCCGCGACCTGGTTTGGATCGAGGCGCGGGGGGTGCGCGTCGCAGAGTACGCGCGCAGCTATAGGCCGGGCGTTTGGCTGCCACGGGGGCCGTTGTGAGGACGTGCGCCGGGTGGCGCAGGCGATGTCATGATGCGCTTTGTCTCATGTTCGGGGAGCGCGGGTGGTGCACTTCTGTTTCCTGATCGGTTGAGTAAGTGGTGCACGCAGTTTCCTGATGAGCGCCCCAGAAACGATTCGCGCTGAAACGCGGATGGAGTCGTGCATGATGTAGCCATGCCTTCCATCACATGGAGATCGACGCGCCGCAGTGGGGGCACCCAGGAGGGCATGTATCCACTGTCGAGAGTTGGGCCCATAAGCGTCGACGACGCTCTCGGCCAACATTCAATCAACGCCCCGGGTTGCCGGGGCAGAAGGAGCAACGTAGTGTTACGAATCAAAATGAGAGCAGGGGTGCTTGCACTGCTGGCTCTGTTCATCGTCAGCGGGATCGCCGCGTCGGCTTCGTCGGCCGCCGGTCCTTACTGGCATGTGGCAAGCTCCAGGCTGGGCCAAGGTCAGGTGCGGCAATTAAAACTACAACTCAAAGGTACGGCTGTTCTATCGGCGTCTTTTAGTGCCGAATCAAAAGTAACAGTCGTGTGTAATAGCAGTGTGTCAGAAGGCGCAACCATCGAAGGCCAGGGCGAACGTCAAGGCCAAGGTAAAGGTCGTATAACCTTTACCTCATGTAAAGTAACTAAACCAACGTCTGGCTGCACCGTGGTAGAACCAATAACGACCGCGCAAGTCAAATCGCATCTAGTCACATATGCTGGCACGCAAGCCAAATATGCGGAGCTTTTCGAACCGACCGAAGGAAAAACATATGTGACCCTTAAATTCGTTGGGTCCGGATGTGGCGTCGTCGTAGGCTCCCAGCCCGTCACGGGCACCGTAGCCGCTGAAGTTTTGCCTGTTGAAAAGGAAAGTCAAGAAGGCTTGTTGAACTTCCCGGCAGAACCCCTCACAAAAGTTTTCCTGGAAGGAGAAGAAAAGAAACCAGGACTGTTCCTAGGCGGACACGAAACCGTCTTTAATGCCGCTTATGGCGCACGATTGGCAACCGGAGAACAGTGGGGTGTATTTGGCTCGTAGGCAAGCGGGAGTCCAGTAGCATAAAGACACGGTGGAGGGCCCAGCCGTCCTCCACCGTGCTCTCATAATGAGAAACACGCCAGCGCTTGCCCCGTCTAGCGATTATGATCCTTGGAAAGATGATGCTATGAGTCCCTTACTACGGTTGCATCGGTTTTGTCTCGCGGGTGTATTATGGGTCTCTTCTATATTGATGATCGCCAGCCTCGCGCAGGCTGAGAGCATGGACTGCCCAAGCGCCAGCTCGTCCGCAGGCCATACATTATCTTTTGACTGCCGGGGCTACGAGTTGGTATCGCCTGTCTACAAGGAGGGATACACGGTCCAGGTCATCGGCATTTCTGAAAATGGGGGGCACGTTCTTGCCCAGTCTCTTGGCGCTTTCTCGAACCCAGAGGCCACCACCGCGCTTGGGCAGGAGTATGAGATAACTCGGGAAAGCGCTGGATGGAATGCAACACCCCTGGATTTCCCGTCCACTTCGTTCTCTCACTATGCAGTCGATGAAGTAAGCGCGAACTTTGCGCAGAGCCTATGGCTGGCCCACCCTGCCATATCAATTCCAGGCAGCAGCGGCATATACGTTGGTCCACCCACTGGCCCTCTGACACGCATGGGCCCAGCCGAACCGTTGGGCGGCAGGATTGAAGGGCCTACGTTTATAGGAGAGTCAGGCGAATTGGGGCATGTATTATTTTTTATTCCTTCCCCCAACATCGGTGAAACAAGTTCTCTATGGCCAGGGGACACAACTTTTGTTGGGTATCTCCACTCGCTCTATGAATACGAAAATGCCGGCCGGGAAAGCGAAGAACCGCGCCTCGTGGGCATTGCCAATGTTGGCGAGCCAGCGAGCGTCGGCGCAGCACACCTGATCAGCAACTGTGGCACGTACCTCGGCAGTTTCCCCGAAGGCGACGCTTACAATGCCGTTTCGGTAAGCGGAGGCTCAGTGATATTTACCGCTTTAGCCTGTGGGGAACCTGGCCCTCCCGTGAATGAAATATATGCACGGCTTCAGGGAACATCGGGATCTCCCGCCCACTCCGTGGCGATCTCCGAGCCGCCGCTGTCGGTGCCGCACAGAGACTGCACAGGCACGTGCGCGAACTCCGAGAACATAGATGCAAATCGGAGACCAGCAGCATTCGCAGGCGCATCGCAGGACGGATCTAAGGTGTTCTTTACAACGAGCCAGCCGTTGGTGAATGGGGACACGGATAGCAGCGTCGACCTATACAAGGCAGATATAGAAGAAGGAGAAGTAACGCGCCTGATGCAGGTGTCGCGTGGCGAGGGTGGCGATCCAACTCCCGGGTCGGGGGCCGATGTGCTGGGAGTAGCGCGAGTCTCTGAGGACGGGTCACACGTCTACTTCGTCGCCGAAGGCATACTGACGGGAACAAACGGAGAAGGGAATGCTCCGACAGCGAACAAACCCAACCTGTACGTATATTCCAGCGAGTGTCCAGGGAGCAGCGATGGTTGTTCAAATCCCGTCGAACACATTTCGTTTGTCGCGACGCTATCCACGGGAGACGGAGCTGACTGGCAGCCAGCGGACAAGCGGCCGGTACAGTCTACACCCGATGGAGAATATCTCGTATTTCAGAGCAGCGCCGACCTGACTTCCGACCAGGGGACGCAGAGAGAGAACGAGCAGATCTTTGAGTATGATGCCCGAACAGAAAAATTAGTGCGCGTCTCCCAGGGTGAGAGTGGATACAACAGAGATGGGAACTCTGGCACCTTCTCTGCCGCGATCCCCGTGCAGGATTATGAATTGAGTTTGCCTATTCAGCGTTATACGAGGCTGGCGGTATCATCGGACGGGTCTCGCGTGTTCTTCTCCACGAGAGATGCGCTTACGTCTCAGGCTTCAAATGGCGTCAACAACGTGTACGAGTATCATGATGGTCAGATAGGTTTGATCTCAGATGGTCATGACGCTGTACAGACAAACGGTGATTCAGCGGTTGAACTTATCGGTACCGACGAATCAGGGCTTGATGTGTTCTTCACAACTGCTGACAGGTTAGTGGCGCAGGATACCGACGATCAGGTGGACGTCTACGATGCTCGCATAGCGGGTGGTTTTGAAGCGGCAGGATTGGCGCCATGCTCGGGCGATTCCTGCCAGGACGCCCCAAATGTTCCCCCATCTTTGCTCATTCCTGGGGCAGCATCGCCTAGCGGTGAAGCACCGCCATCCAGCGCCGTCCAAAAGGAACTTCCGAAAAAGAGACTGATGAAGAAAGGCAATCGCCGTAAGCACAAAACGCGGACGAAACGCCACACAAAGAGACAGTCGGGCACTAAGACGACCGCAAACAGGGGCCGGAGTTGAGATGCTCGGAAGTAAAGTGAGAGCCTTTGCGAGGATGTCGTGGTCCGTGCTTTCGTTAATCGTGTTACTGGCGGCAGGACTGGCCCTTCCTTACGAAACATTGGCTGCGTCATCTCGACCTGGGTGGGAAATCTCCTCGGTCGCACATCCCACCAACTTTTCGGCAGAAGACAACGCTAAGTGCATGAGAGCAAGTCAGCCACTTTGCGATCAGTATGTTGTGACACTTACAAACGTAGGCAATGAACGAACAACTGGCCCAGTGACCATCACTGACACCGTGCCGACGGACTTGAGAGCGATTGGGGGCCATGGCGAAAACCTAAGGACCGAAGGCCAGTTCAATTGTCCTGCGAACACGACTACTACTGCCGTCTGCGTATACGAAGATGGTGTCGCGCCGGAGACTACGCTCGCGATCTTTGTGGAAGTGGAAGTCGAAGCAAACA
Source organism: uncultured Solirubrobacterales bacterium (assembly GCA_963821895.1). Lineage (GTDB taxonomy): Bacteria > Actinomycetota > Thermoleophilia > Solirubrobacterales > Solirubrobacteraceae > Palsa-744. Next base: position 316,057 of record CAWGFQ010000008.1, on the reverse strand, counting down.
CACCTACAAGCAAGGTCACTAATGTAGTATCGGTTTCGGGCGGAGGCGCCCCACCCATCGCAACACACGAACCTTTGGCGCTCCCGAACACGATCGATGGTCCGGTGCCGGCGTTTGGAGTTTCGGCATTTGGTTTTGCGCCCCGCGAAGCGTTAGGCAACCTAGACACGCAGGCTGGCGATCACCCATATGAAGTGACGAGCGTGGTCAATCTCAATACAGTCGTCGAAAATCACCCGCTTGTGCATCCGCCGTTTGTTTTTGGCAGCGTCGAGCCTCCCAAGGATATCTCAGTTGACCTTCCGCTGGGGTTTCTTGGCAACCCAACCGCGACCGCTAAGTGCAGCGAGCTGCAGCTCGCTGCACAGGGCGCGCCTCGCGAAACCGAATGTCCCCCGACCAGTCGTGTGGGCGAAGTGACGCTGTTTAGCGAAGATTCTGTCGCGAGTAGCACCAATCCGGAAGTTACCAGTGCGACGCCCATCTACAATATGGTCCCAGAGGCAGGGTTTCCAGCACAGTTTGGCCTCAGAGCATACAACAAGCCTGTGCAGCTATACGCGAGCGTCGTGCACCTCCCATCGGGATATGCACTGCGAGTAGCCTCACCTGGCATCCCAAACACGATTAACGTCGAGGGCATCGCGCTGACGTTCTTCGGCAATCCGCAGGCTACTGATGGTGAATCTGGCACGGCTCAGGCATTTTTTACTAACCCTACCGACTGCGACACTGGCCCCTTGGCGGCCAAGGCGGAAGCCGACTCCTGGGTCCATCCCCGCCAGTGGGTCTCCGCCGAATCCACCGCCTACCCCCAGATCACAGGTTGCAACCTCCTCCAGTTCGAACCCACCACCGAAATGCACCCCGAACTCACCCAGGCGGAAGCCCCCTCCGGCTACCAGATCAAGATCAATCTCCGCCAGGCCCCCGAACTGGCGCCTATCCTCGCCACCCCGCAGCTGAAGAACGTAACGATGACCCTCCCCGAAGGCATGACGCTATCCCCCGGGGCAGGCGATGGCCTGCAGGGCTGCGAAGCGACCGGCCCCAACGGCATCGACATGCCCACCAACCTCCCGAACGGCGCCCAGCGCACCCCGACGGAAGCTGGCGAAGGCGAAGCGATCGGCCCGGACGGCATGAGCCACCTCACCGCCGGACACTGCCCGCACCAGTCGCAGATCGGGACCGTCGAACTCGTCACTCCGGTGCTGAACAGCCCCCTGCAGGGCCGCCTGTACGTGGCGCAGCCCAAGTGCGGCGGACCCAACAACCAGCCGCCATGCACCCCCGCGGACGCAACGAATGGCAACCTCTTCGGCCTGTACCTGGAAGCGGAAGGCTCAGGCGTGGTGGTCAAGCTCGCAGGGAGCGCTTCGATCGACCCGAGCACAGGGCGCATCACTGCACGATTCCTTGAAAACCCGCAGCTGCCGGTGAGCGAAGTGACGATCAATCTGAAGGGCGGGGCACGGGCACCGCTGGCCAACCCGCGGCAGTGCGGACCGGCTTCCAGCAACAGCGACCTGGCCCCCTGGAGCGCGCCGGAGACGCCCGACGCGATTGTCAGCTCTGCCCCCTTCCAGGTCAGCTGGGACGGCGCGACGGCGCCTTGCCCCACCACGCTGCCGTTCGCGCCGACGCTGCTGGCGGGGCCGACGAACGTGCGCGCGGGCGCGTTTGGGTCGTTCACGCTCACGGTCGGACGCGGCGACCGCCAGCAGGACATCGCGCGCGTGCAGGTGCACATGCCGCCGGGCCTGCTGGGAATGCTCTCGAAGGTGGGGCTTTGCGGCGAAGGGCAGGCAAACGAAGGCACCTGCGAAGCGGCCAGCGAACTCGGCAGCGTGAACGTCGCGGCGGGCTCGGGCTCGCACCCGCTGTGGGTGACGGGCAAGGTCTACCTGACGGGGCCCTACGAGGGCGCGCCGTTCGGGCTGTCCGTGGTGGTGCCGGCAGTCGCCGGGCCGTTCAATCTGGGCAACGTGATCGTGCGGTCGCGCATCGACATCGATCTGCTGACAAGCGCTGTGACCATTACCACCGACCCGCTGCCGCAGTTCAAGGACGGCATTCCCTTGCGCATCCAGACGCTGAACGTGGCGGTGACGCGCGAAGGGTTCCTCTTCAACCCCACGCACTGCACGGGATTGCAGGTGGCGACGAGCATCGACGCGGCGCAGGGCGCGTCGGCTAGCCTGACCTCGCCGATGTCGCTGGAAGGCTGCGCGCGCCTGCCCTTCAGCCCTACCTTCAAGGCTTCCACCGCGAGCAAGACCTCCAAGGCGAAGGGCGCGAACCTCGCTGTGACAGTCACCTCGACGCCGGGGCAGGCGAACGTGGGGAGCGTCGTAGTGAAGCTGCCCAAGCAGCTGCCGGCACGGCTGACGACGCTGCAGCAGGCTTGCACGGAAGCCGTGTTTGCGCAGAACCCCGCCTCGTGCCCGGCGGCCTCGGTGGTGGGCAGCGCGAAGGCTGTCACGCCCGTGCTCAGCAACGCGGTGGTCGGCCCGGTGTATCTGGTGTCGCACGGCGGCGCGGCGTTCCCGGATGTGGTGGTGATCCTGCAGGGCGAGGGCGTGCGGGTGGACCTGGTGGGCAACACGGACATCAAGGGGCAGATCACGACGAGCACGTTCGCCTCCGTGCCCGACGTGCCCATCGGTTCGTTCGCGATCACCCTCCCGGAGGGGCCGCACTCCGCGCTGACGAGCAACCTGCCGGCGAAGGCGAAGGGCGACCTCTGCTCGACCAAGCTGACGATGCCCACGACGATCACCGGTCAGAACGGCGCGCGGATCGAACAGAGCACCAAGATCGCGGTGCTCGGCTGCCCGAAGGTCCGCAAGAAGACAAAGGCGAAGAAGAAATAGGAGAAGTGTCCCCGCGTAGCTGCACGGATTGAGCGGCCGGCGGCCCTGATACGACATGCGCCGAGAACGCGCGTGAAAGTGCGGGCAGGGGCGCGGGGCGGGCCGACACGCGTGACATGGTCCTCCGGCGCAAGGCCCGTTCGCGCAAGCACGCGCACGGCAAGCCCTCCAAGCACCACACCCGCAAGGCGCACGGCAAGGGCAAGCACCACAAGCATAAGCACAAGCACAAGCGGCACAAGGGCGCGGCGCCCAAGCCGCTGAAGCCGATCACGGCGCCGGCCTCGCCGCCGCCGCCTTCCAACACGCCGCCGCCGGTCTTGGAAATCCCGACGACGGTGGCGCACATGAACCGCCTGCTGTGGCGCGCGGGGTTCGGCGGGCGGCCGGGCGAAGCGGGGGGGCTGGCGGGCAGGCCGCTGCAGGAAGTGGTGTTCGCGATGACGCGACCCGCGGGCGCTGCGGTGCTGAGCGGGCCGGAACCGACGAACGAAGAAGGCGATCCGCTGGCGCCGGCGGATGTGTGGGGGGACGATCACTGCTGGTGGCTTGACCGGATGGTGCGCAGCGATCAGCAGCTGGTGGAGCGCATGACGCTGATGTGGCACGACTGGTTCGCGAACAGCAACGAAAAGGTCGATGACCAGCAGATGATGCTCGACCAGAACCAGCTGTTCCGCGAAATGGCCTTCGGCAGCTTCCAGGACCTGTTCCTGGCGGTGACGAAGAACCAGGCGATGCTGGTGTTCCTGGACGGCATCTACAACGAAGCGGAAAACCCGAACGAGAATTACGCGAGGGAGATGATGGAGCTGTTCTCCCTCGGCGCCGATCGCGGCGCCTACACCGAGGATGACGTGCGCGAAATGGCGCGCACGCTGACGGGGTGGACGGCGGAATGGTCGAGCGAACTGGGCCTGCACAACTTCCGCTTCGACCCGAGCCGCCACGATGAAGGCGAAAAGACCGTCTTCGGGCAGCGCGGCAACTGGAACTGGGAAGACGCTGTGCGCCTGTGCGTTAGCCACCCATTGCACGCTTCGTTCTTTGTGACGAAGCTGTGGGGCTACTTCGTGCCGAGCGCGCCGGACCCGGGGACGCTGGCATCGCTGGAGGGCGTCTATACGCGCTCTGGGTACAGCATCGGGGCGGTGGTGGAGGCGGTGCTGCAGCACCCGGACTTCTACGAAGGCGAAGAAATGGTGACGCCGCCGGTTGTTTACAACGCGGGGCTGTTGCGCGCTGTGGGCAGGTACATCGATACCACTACATGGTCGTGGCTGTGCAACCAAGCTGGCCAGCAGATGTTCTATCCGCCGAACGTCAGTGGCTGGGATTACACGCGCTGGCTTGACACCTCGACGGCGAAGGCGCGCTGGGAATTGGCTGATTATGTGACGGACAAGTCCTATGTGAACCCGTGGCCGGAAGGCGGCTCGGACTACGACCCGACGGAGGGGGCGACGGAAGCGATGGCTAGCGCGATGGCCTACTGGGGCGATCCGCAGATCGGCGTGGAAGCGCAGGATCGCATCGGCACGTTCGCGGACACTTGCCTGAACGGCCACACGGCGAAGTGGGAACAGAGCCCGTACAGGGCGATCCGGCAGAACGCCTTGCGCATGCTGATCGCAACATCCCCGGATATGCAGGTGAGCTGAAAACCATGAGCTGCAGTTGCAACGACTTCAACCGCGCCCAATTCCTGCGCCGCGGCGCAGCGGTTGCCGGCAAGGGGCTGCCGAACATCGAGCCGGGGATGCCGCTGCCGGCCGGGACGGGCATGGATCGGCGCTCGTTCCTGCTACGCACCGCCGGGACGGCGCTCTCGGTGTACGGCGCGTCGATGCTGGGCATGCGCCACTTCGAAGAGGGCATCGCCAGGGCCGCGGAAGGGCCGAGCAAGCCGGTGCTGGTGTCGATCTTCATGGAAGGCGGCTGGGATGCGATGTCGGTGCTGGCGCCGGTGGGCGAACCGCTGTACTCGCAGCTGCGCCCGACCCTGGCGCTGAAGGAAGGCGAAGGCGAACCGTTTACGGAGGACTCGCGCTTGATGTGGCACCCGCAGGCGAAGGGCCTCGCGCAGCTGCACGGCGAAGGCAAGGTGACGGTGCTGCCGGGCGTGGGGTATGAGCCGGCGGATGAGAGCCACTTCACGAGCCGCCACTACTGGGAGGTGGGGGAGCTCAACACGGAAACGCGCAGCGGCTGGATGGGGCGGCTGCTGGATGTGATCGGCGAACCGGATAACCCGTTGCAGGGGCTGAGCCTCGACTACAGCCTGGCGCCGGCGCTGGCGAGCACGCGCGTGCCGGTGGCGGCGGTGAGCACCCCGGCGGAGTACCGCCTGTGGGCGAACGGCATCGACGAACCGATCATGGCCCCGACGCTGGCGACGTATGGAGAACTGGGGACGCTGGCGGCGCCGAGCGCGGCGATGGCGCAGGCGCGCGGGGCGTCGCTTGATACCAGCATCGTGCTGGGCGAGATGGCGGCGTTCGTCGGCGAAGAAGGCAAGCCGACGTACACCTCGCCCGTCACCTACCCGACCACGGGCGACCAGTTCCCCGAACGGCTGGCGGCGCTGGCGGCGATGCTGGCGGCGGGCATGCCGATCCGCTGCGCTTCGCTGAATGGCGTGGGCGGCTATGACACGCACAGCGACGAGACCGAAACGCTGAAGACGAACCTCGGCCAGACGGTGGAATCGCTGGTGGCCTTCCAGCGCGACCTGGAAGCGCGCGGCCTGGCCGATCGTGTGCTGGTGCAGCTGTGGAGCGAGTTCGGCCGCCGGCCGCAGGAAAACGGCTCGGGCACCGACCATGGGGCGGGCGGCGTGGGCTTTCTGATCGGCACGCAGGCGAAGGGGCAGATGGTGGGCGAGTTCCCCGGCCTCAGCCAGCTCGACGAAAACGAAAACCTGCGCACGAGCAGCGACTTCCGCGCCATGTACTGCTCGCTGGTGGAGCAGTGGTTCCAGACCGAAGCGGGCCTGGTGATCCCCAACGCGGCGGAACTGCCGCGGCCGGTGCTGGTGGCGTGAGGGCAGGCGCGCGAGCACGGCTGGCGGGGGCAGCGGCGCGGCTGGCGGGCGCAGCGGCGGCGCTGGCCTGCACGGTGCTGCTGCCGGGCGCGGTGGGGGCACTGGCCGTGGTGGGCCTGAGCGCGGCGGCCTCAGCGGAGCAGCCGGCCGCGGTGAAGATGACCCACCACGGGGCTGCGCGGGGAGACTTGCGGGCAGGCCGCCGCACCTCGCGACGGGGCACGGCGAAGACGGTCTGCCGCCGCCGGCGCCACCACAAGCGCTGCGTGACGTCCAGGGGAGGGCCTCCGGCGAGGGGCGACGCCCACACGCCGAGCGGCCCGGCAGCGCCGCGCTCCACGAACGCCGCCACCCCCGCGAGCCCGCGGGCGCCCGCTTCGAGCACCCCCGCGCCGGGCCTGCCGAGCACGCCGCCCAGCGAAGTGCCGCCACCCGGCGTGGCGCCGAAGCCGGCGGGGCCCGGCCACGTGCAGGTGAGCGCAAAGGAGTTCAGCTTCACCCTCTCCCACCCCAGCGTCGCGGCCGGCCCACTCGTGATCGAGCTGGTGAACGCGGGCCAGGACGAACACGACCTGCACATTCGCCCAGCCGCGGGCGGCGCCGATGTGGGCGCCTTCGGCATCGTGCAGCCGGGCCACCACACGGACATCGAATTCAACCTCCCCCCCGGCAGCTACACCTTCTACTGCTCGATGCCCGGCCACGAAGCGCTGGGCATGAAGGCCACGTTCACCGTGGGGTGAGGCTCGTGGGGTGAGGCTGGGACAAGAGAGGGCGCCCAAAGCGCGGAGCCAAGCACCCCAAATCGCGGAAGAGTTTTGTCCCGGTCGGCACCCATTCGTCGGATTAAGAACGCATCGGGGCCCGTAACGGGCCAACCATCCACAGATCCAAGGAAGGTGATGCGAAATGGACTCTCGCGAACTGGAGTCTCGACCGGACACTGGGCGCGTTGGCGGCAAGCTGCTGGAGCACCGCGACATGATGGCGCTCAAGTGGCTGGGCGAACAGTATGCCGGCAGGGCGGACCACCTGGAAAAGCTGATCGACAGGAACAGCGGGACCGTGCACCGCATGGTGGAGCGGCTGCGTGACGCCGGCTATGTGCGGACGCGGCAGATCCTGGTGGGCGAGCGCATGTGGGTGATGCCCACGAAGGCTGGGCTGCGGGCCTGCGGCCTGCCCTACCCCGCTCTGCTCCCCAGGTCGATGAGCCTGGCGCACATCGCGGCGGTCGGCGATGTGCGGCTGCACGTGCAGCCGCAACGGCCCGATGGTGTGTGGGTCTGCGAACGCCAGGTGATGATCGACCACCCACGCACGGGGCACCTGCCCGACGCGCTGTTCCTCCTGGAGGGGCGCCAGATGGCGATCGAGGTGGAACTGTCGGCGCGGGCCACCGGCAGGGTGACGGCGAAGCTGGACCAGTTGTGCAAGCGCTTCGACGCGGCCATGTACTACTGCGCACCGGCTCCGCATCGCAAGCTGAGCGCGCTGGAAAAGAGCGGCCGCTGGCCCAAGTTGGCAGTGCGCGAGCTGCCCGGCGGGGAAGCGAGGCGGCCATGAGCGGGCTGCCGTCACGCTCTGAACCCGGTCGCTGGGACGGTCGCCGGGAGGGCGCGCTGACCCATTATCGCGACTTGCTCGTGCTGCGCTGGCTGTGCGAGCAGTACGCCGCCAGATTGGATCACCTGGAGGTGCTGACCGGTCGCTGCAAGGGGCAGGTGGAAGCGCTACTGAGGCCGATGCGCACCTTCGGCTTCGTGCGCATGTGGCGCATCCTGGTGGATGAGCCCACGTGGGTGCTCCCGACCGACGCGGGGCTGAGGAGGTGCGAGCTGCCCTATGAAGAGATGACCCCGCGCTCCACGAACCTCCCGCATCTGGAGGCCGTGAATGAGGTGCGACTGCACATCCAGATGCACGTTCCCGAGAGCGTGTGGGTGAGCAGGCGCGAGCTGATGCACGGACGGCACAAGGGGGTGTGCGTACCGCACGGTCTCGTGCTGTTCAACGGCCACCGGGCGGCGATCGAAGTGCGACTCGATGCCGAACCCGTCGCTGTGATGAGCAAGCGGCTCGAACGACTGGAACGGCGCTTCGAGCAGGTCTACTATTACTGCGCGCCGCGGCCGTTCCGCCAGCTGACTGCCCTCAAGAAGCGGGGCGAGGCGCCCAGGCTGCAGGTGCGCGAGTTGCCCGCCCCGCCCGCGGCGGGTCCTGCCGCGCCGCCAGCCGCAGCTGCCCGCCCCGCCCCACCACGAACGAAAGGTGAGCCTGCGAAGCGGACATGAGCAAATGAGGACGTTCGACGCGACGCGCGGCGTGCACTAACCTCTGAGGCTATGAGCGATCCTTCCCAGCTGCGAGCAGGGGATGCCGATCGTGAGCGCCTGATCGAGGAGCTGCACGAGCACACCGTCGCGGGCAGATTGAGCGCGGAGGAGTTGGAGGAGCGGATCGGCGGTGCCTACCGCTCCTCCACTTACGCGGACCTCGACGCGCTGCGCGCGGACCTGCCGGTGAGCGCCTCCACGGTCGCACTGGAGCTGAGCAAGCGCAAGTCGCGCCTGCGTCGGCGCCTGCTGCAGGAGGCGGGCGGCGCGCTTGGCGCGAGCGCCGTGTGCGTGGGCATCTGGCTCGCCGCCGGCGCGGACGCCACAAACTTCTGGCCGGGCTGGGTGATCGCCTTCACGATGCTGCCCTTCCTGCGCGACGGCTGGCGCCTACTGGGCCCCGCCTCGGACCTGGAGACCGTGGAGGCCCGCCTGCAGGCCCGCCGCAACCGCCAGCTCACCCGCGGCCGCCGCCACCGAGCACGGTACCGCGGCCTGCCGTGGCCGTGAGGCGGGCTCTGTCGCAAGCGGCGCCGCGCTAGGTACCAACCGCTCCCGGGGCGTGGCGCCACCTAGCCTCTTTGAGCTCACTGAGCTCGTGCACGCGCGCGAGCCAGTCATCGATCTCGTGGTGTTCTCCGAGCTAGCACCCCGAACTCTCTGAGTTACCACCTGCTACTCTCCGAGTTACCACACCCAACTCTCCGAGTTGCCAGCCCCAACCCTACCTCCTACCCAAGAGCGCCTCCCCCATGCAGTACATCGATCGAGGCCTAGCAACCACCATCACGCAAGCAATGGCCGACGCCCGTGCCGTGGCCCTCCTGGGACCCCGCCAGGCCGGCAAGAGCACGCTTGCGCGGGCCCTCGCCGCGGGGCCGCTCCCCGCCGACTACCTGACCCTCGACGACGAGGGGACACGTTCGCTCGCCGCGGCCGACCCGCAGGGCTTTGTCGGCGGGCTGGGGCGACGGACCATCCTGGATGAGATACAGCGCGCGCCCGAGCTGCTGCTGGCGATCAAGTCCCGCCTCGATCGCGACAACACGCCTGGCCAGTTCCTGCTGACGGGGTCGGCGAACCTGCGCCGCATCCCCACCGTCGCCGACGCCCTGCCCGGTCGCGTCGACTACCTCACACTCTGGCCGCTCACGCAGGGAGAGATCCGGGGCCGGCGCGAGGACTTCCTCGCGCGTCTGTTCGCGGGGGAGATCCCGATGGTCGCCGACGCCCCGGCCGGCCGCGGCGAGTACGCGGATATCCTGCTCGCCGGCGGCTTCCCCGAGGCGCTCATGCGCAGTGGAGCATCACGGGGGAGGTTTTTCGACAGCTACGTCACCTCGATCGTCGAGCGCGATGTCGCGGACACCTCGCGCGTGCAGGATCCCACCTCGGTGGGGACGCTGTTGCGGCTCGTCACCGCTCGCTCGGGGTCGCTGGCGCGCTATGACGCCCTTGCCCGCGACGCGGGCGTCGACGGCAAGACGGCGAAGGCGCACCTGGATGTGCTGGAGCGCCTGTTCCTCCTGCGCATCCGGCCACCCTGGCACGTCAATCTGGGCCGGCGGCAGGTCAAAGCGCCGAAGCTCTACATCGCCGACCCGGGGCTGCTCGCGGCGCTGCTCGGCGGAGATGCGCGCCGCCTGCGTGAAGATGGGGACTTCGCGGGCGCCCTGTTCGAGACGTTCGTCGCGACGGAGCTCGAGCGGCATGCCTCCTGGTCGCCCGAGCCGCTGCGCTTCTGGCACTACCGCGAAGACACGCGCGAGGTCGACGTGATCGTGGAGCGGCCGTCGGGTGAGATCGTCGCCGTGGAGGTCAAGGCGAGCGCAACGGTCGGCGCACACGACTTCCGCGGACTCGTGCACCTGCGCGAGAGCGTCGGCCGGCGCTTGCGCGGTGGCGTGGTCCTCTACGCGGGTGAGCACACGCTTCCGTTCGGCGAGCGCCTGTGGGCGCTTCCGCTGCAGGCCCTGTGGAGTGAGTGAGGCGCCGCCCCTTAACCCCGCGGCTCCGCGATATCCCCGCCCCTAAACCCCCACGACCTCCCCCACCCCCAACACCCCCCACTCGCCGCGGCGCAACTCCTCCAGCACCCCGGACACATCGCGCGCCTCCTTCACCGCCTCGGTGACCAGTGGCGCGTCCCCGTGGCGCGCGATCAGGATTGCACCCACGACGCGGCCCTCGGCGATGACGAGCTTGCGATAGCTGTGCTCCTGCGAATCCTCAAGCGCAACAACCTCCTCCCCCTCCTCCTCCGCGAAACGCCCGACCGAGAGCAGGTCCACGCCTAGCACCTTGAGCATCGTGACGGGCACGGTGCCCGCATACCGGCGCTCGCCTCCGAGCGCGTTCTCGGCGGCGATCTCGCCCTGCTCGACGGCGGCGGGCCACAGGCCGTAGACGCGGCCGCGGTGCTCGGCGGCGTCGCCGACGGCATACACGTGCGGATCGACGGCGCAGCGCAGCGCGTCGTCCACGACCACTCCCCGACCGACCTCAAGGCCCGCCTCGCGCGCGAGCTCCACCAACGGCACGATTCCGGCCGCAACCAGAAAGACATCGGCGGGCAGCGTGCGGCCGTCGCGCAGCGCGACCTCGCGCAGGCGCGCGCGTGTGCCTACATCCGCCTCCGTGCCGCCGACCCCGTCCTCCCCGTCCGCCCCGCCCCCGCGCAGCTGCACAGCCTCGCATTCGAGCGAGATGTGCAGGCCGAGGCCTTCTAGGTAGTCGCGCAAGAGCTCGGCGGCGCGCGCGTCGAGCTGGCGCGAGAGCAGCGTGGGCCCTCGCTCCAGCACGGTGACGTGCAGGCCGATCTTGTGCAGCGCATACGCGGCCTCAAGGCCCAGCAGGCCGCCGCCTGCCACCACCGCGTGCTCGGCGCGGCGCGACTGGGCGAAGCCGCGGATCGCGAGCGCATCGGCCGCGCGGCGCAGCACGAAGGTGCCGGGCAGGCCGTAGCCCTCGATCGGCGGCACGAACGAGTCGCTGCCGGTGGCGAGGATGAGGCGATCGTACTCCAGCGTCTCGCCGCTGCCAAGCGTCAGCTCTTGGCGCTCTCGATCTACCCCCGAGGCAAACGTGTTGAGCCAGCAGGTGACGCGGTTCTCGGCATACCAGGAGTCGGGCAGCAGCTGCAGGCCGACCATCGCGGAGCTGCCATAGACGAGGCGCGCGATGCCCATGCGGTTGTAGAGCGGGTAGGGCTCGTTGGCGACGACGTCGATCTCACACTCGGGGTGGCGGCGACGCACGTGGTCGGCGGCGGTCACACCCGCAATGCCATTACCGACGATCACCACCCGCCGCACGGCAGGATCGAACGCAAAACCCTCGACGCGCTTGTCCCCCGCCCCGTCGCCTCCAGCGTGCTGCGGCGTGAGCGAGATCGTGACGGGACCATGCACGCGCGCGCAGCACGCCATACGCGTGTTCTCGGCGTAGCCGAGGCGATCGAGCGTCGCCTGCTCGTCGCGCGAGACTGGGGAGAGGTTGTCAAGGCCCGCCACCACGCACACGGGGTCGGCCCCGCAGACGCCCATGCGACAGCCGGCCTCCAGCGTCTGCTCGCCGCTTTCGGCCAGATCGAGCAGCGTGGCGCCAGGCTTGGCGACTAGGCGCAGGCCGCTGGGCTCGAAGGTGATCTCGGGGTTGCCGGCCTGCTGCGCGCGGGCGGCGTCGAGCGCCTGGCCGCCTAGGCGCACGGGCGGCGGGGCGCTGGCCTGCTCCAGGAAAACGGACTCTTTGCGCCAGGTGCGCACCAGCCACACGGCGGCCAGTACCCACACCAACAAGCGTAGGCCCCACACAAACCACACCGTGCCGCCGCTACCGGTGAGCGTGCCGGACAGCACGGGGGCGGCGTACCAGTAGAAGAGGCTGATCGCCACCGCGCCGTAGACGGCGGCGATCTTCGCAACGCTTACCTTCAGCAGGGTCTCGGCGAGGAAGAAACTGCCGGCGGCCGCGGCGATGAACAGGGCAAAGCGCGCGTAGTCGGCGCCGGCGCCGATGTGCGCGGGGAGGGTGAAGTAACAGAGAATTAACCCAGGGAAGCAGCCGACGAAGAACCTGCGGTAGCCGGTGTAGTGGCGGTCGTCCTCGTAGAGGTCCGCTAGGTAGGCGACGCGTGGGTTGAAGTCATAGCAGTTCGTTGTACACCCGACACAGGGCTGGCAGTGCGAGTTGGGGACCGTCGCGAAAGGGGTCTGGCCGTAGATGCGCTGCACCGGGAGAAGCGGACAGATGGAACTGCACCAACCGCTCTTGCCCTTGAAGACGACTCCCCCCAGCAGGGCGCCCACCAGCGAGGCGCCGATCAGCACTGCGGTGGCCACGCCGCTTGTGTTCAAGAGCGGGCGGCGCGAGGCGACGAGCAGGATGAACGCGGCCATGCCCACGACCGGCGCGTACTGGCGATACCACCCGGGGACCGTTAGGCCGCGGGTGAAACGCGCCAGGCGCGGCGTCTGGTTGGAGGCCGCCAGCGGGCAGAGGTTGCGCCACAGACCGGGCGCTACTAGCCATAGCAGCGGCAAGAGTGGTATCGCCAGCTTCCACCACAATTCCAAACCCTGCGCCGGGCGCACCAGCAGCAGGATGCACAGCCCTACCGCACTGCAGACACTGAGCACCCGACCGGCGTGCCACGCCCACAGTGGCAGGGACCTGGACATCTGCGTGTAGTTGGGGAAAGGATTAGAGGGGGCCGCGTTGTTCATCCACCTAGCCTCCGGTACGCGCGATCGCGTCGCTGGCGAGGCGTAGTCGTTGCGTGACGATGCGCGCTAGATCGAACAGGATGGCGCGCCCCAGCTCGGGCTCGCGCGCGGAGAGCACCTCGAAGCTCTCCATCCGCAGGCGCATGAGCTCGCCGGCGGTGATCGCGAACAGCGTGGCGGAGCGGGGGCCGCCGTCGAGGAAGGCGACCTCGCCGACGACGGAGGGGGCGTCGATCGCCTTGAAGGTCTCCTCCGACTGACCCTGCAGACGCACACCCAGGGTGCCTTCGGTGAGCAGGTAGAGCGCGCGGTCTTGCTCGCCTGCCGTGATGATCGTCTCGCCACGGGAGAAGCGGCGCGTCTCGGTGTGCGCGAGGATCTTCTCCCAGTCAGAGCGCGGGCGATCAGCCAGCAGCACAAGCTCATCCGAGCGCTCGTGGATCGCCACGGAGTCGTAGTTGAAGAAGGAGGCGGCGAAGTCGGGGGGCATCGACGCAATCTACCTGCGGCTGCCCCCGAAACGGCCGGCGCGCCCGCCGCCTGGACACCTCTTCGAACGGTCCTTAGGGGGCCTTGGCGAAATAACTGTGGCCCGCCCTGACCGACAGGTGGCGGTGGGTGACGAGGTTGGTGACGGCGACGCGGTCTCGCGTGACGCGGATCAGGGTGCCGTCGCAGCGGTCCTCTGTCAGCCACTCCGTGCCCTGTACGGCGCCGGCGGCGTAGTTGCCTTGCGTGGAGAACTTGCCGTGCGCGTTGGCCCACAGCTTGCGCACGGCGTGGCTGCCCGTCGCGCGCGCGGCCCCTGCGCGCGCCCTGTGCGCCCGCTCGCGCGCGGTGGGACAGACGGAGAAGTTGCCTCCGGCTAGCACGGCGATTACCTCGCCGCCGCGGCCTTGGCGCAGGAGGAACTGGCCGTCGAAGAACTGGCCTGTCTGGGTGCCGCCACTGGGGACGGCGGTGGTGATGGTGACCGTGCCTTGGGTGGCGTCGATGATCGAGCCGAAGGGGACCTGCTGCGCCGCGGTGAGCGCAACGAAGGTGTGCGTGCCGGGCAGCTCGACGCGCACCAGACCGCCGCTTGGGGCGACGTTGAAGCTGTGCGCGAGCACGGGCGCGGGCAGCGGGCGTGGCGGTCCGGGCGCGCCACCGCCACCGCCCACGCCGCCACTCGCGGCGCCGCCAGACGGCGCGCCTCCCGACGTGCCGGCCCCCTGCGCCGGCACGGGGCCGCAGCCGGCCGGCAATTGAAGCGCTTCCCGCTGTGCCTGCGGCCAGCTGGTGGCGTCGTAGAAGCAGAGGTACTCGGTCTCCGAGAGGGCGCTCGTGAGGCCGGTGGCGGGAATCGGCAGCGCGATCGAGCTCTGGTTGGCGACAGGTTCGGCATGCGCGGGACTGGGGTTTTCAAGCGCCTCGATCGCGAGCTGGGCGCTGGCGCTGTCGCTTGCGTCGCGCAGCACGATCACGCCCGAGCCGGCATCCGCATCCCCGGGAGTTTCGTCGTCGATCGCGAACCAGCCGGCGGAGAGGGCCTGCAGACAGACCACGTTGGAGCACTGGCTGGCGTTGAAGTCCACGAGCCTGCCGCCGCTCGGAAAGAGCACCTGCCCGTACTGGGCTAGGGGTAACTGGGGCACGTAGGCGCGCAGGGCGGTGGACTTCCCGATCTGCGGGTTCATGACGAGGTCGAAGCGCCAGGTGCGCTGCACCACGATCTCGTTGGCGGCGGCCCCTTCGTCGTAGTAGGTGTAGGTGGTGCTGACCGGCACGGCCGAACCCAGGCACGCGGCAGGATCGTCGCTGCTGGTCTGCACCTGGTTGGCGGCGGGCACCGTCCAGCTGCCTTCCGAGCCGCCGTAGACGAGCTGCGGCTGGGAGCCCGATTCGGTGCCGTAGGACTCCCCCCAGAAGTTGGCGGGTTCGCCCAACTGCTTGGTGGCGCAGGTGGCTTCACCGCTGTCGGCTGCGAGGTTCGCGCCCTGCACGCCGAGGCTGTCGGTCCACTTCACTTCCTTGACGACGTCGGGTCCGACCGCGCCGAAGGTCATGCTCAGGCGCGACGCGGTGACGGTCCTCGTCGGTTCGTCGATCATGACCGCCCCGGCCGGCGAGGCCAGTGCGACCGCCAGCGCCGAGCAGGCCCCAAATGCCGCCGCCATTGACAGGACCCTAGAATGCCCCCCCGCTCGGTTCATGCCGGCAAACCCTCTCACAAAAGGAAGTCCCGCGGCATGGGTGGTGGCACGCGCAGGCAACGACGCAAGACAGTGGCGCTGCTGAGCGTGGCGCTGCTGGCGGTGGGGGTGGGGACGCTGGCCTACGCGACGCACCTGCTGCGGCGCACGGAACTGCAGAGCATCGACGCGCGCTTCTCGATCCGCGGCGCACAACACCCGCCCGCAAACGTCGTGCTGGTGGCGATCGATCCGCAGACGTTCCAGGAACTGACCAGCACGCACCGCCACTCGGAGTTCCCGTTCCCGCGCCACTACGACGCGCAGGTGATCGACAACCTGCGTAAGGCGGGGGCGCGGGCGATCGTGCTCGACCTCGAATTCACGCACGAAACGGACGTGGCGGACGACAACGCTTTGATCGAAGCGGTGGGCCGCGCCAGAGGCAAGGCGGTGCTGGCGGCGCTGGAAGTGCAACCGAACGGGGTGACGGACGTGCTGGGCGGGGGCGCGCTACTGCACGAACTGGGGGGGCGCGCGGCGGACGCGCGGTTGACGCTGGACAGCGACGGGGTGGTGCGGCGCTTTGCTTACAGCTACAACGGCCTGCACAGCATGGCCGTGGCGGCGACTGAAACCGCGACGGGGCACATGATCCCAGCGTCGCGCTTCCCGGGCGGGACGTTGCCGATCGACTTCGCGGGCGGGCCGGAAACGGTCAGGGCGATCCCGTTCTCAAAAGTCCTTGACAACCGCTTCCCCCCGAGCCTCGTCCGCGGCAAGGTGGCGATCGTGGGGGCGACTGCCCCGGTGCTGCACGACGTGCACGCAACCGCGACGAGCGGCAGCGGGGTAATGGCCGGGCCGGAGGTGTGGGCGAACGCGACAGCGACGCTGCTGGACGGGGTGCCGCTCACCGACGCCGCCGGCTGGGTGAACATCCTGCTGATCGCACTGCTCGGCGTGGCGGTTCCTTTGAGCAGCTTGCGCGTGCGCCAGTGGCGGGCGTTGCTGGGCGGCGCGCTGCTGGCGCTCGCCTTTACCGTGCTGACGCAGGTCGCCTTCAACAATGGGCGGATCACGACGTTCGTATATCCACTGCTGGCGCTGGCGGTGGGGACGCTGGGGACTTTGGCGGTGTTGTATGTGGGGGAAACGATTGAGCGCGAACGGGTGCACGATCTGTTCTCGCGCTTCGTGCCGGCGGATGTGGTCGATCAGGTGGTGGCCCGCGCGGACGACAACTTACGCTTGGGGGCGGTGGAGCGCGACTGCACGGTGCTGTTCTCGGACCTACGCGGCTTCACTGGCTTCGCCGAGAAGCTGCCGGCGGAGCGGGTGATCGAGGTGGTGAACACCTACCTGAGCGAGATGAGCGAGGCAATCCTGAACGCAGGGGGTACGCTGATCGCTTATATGGGCGACGGCATCATGGCGGTGTTCGGGGCGCCACTTGAGCAGCCCGACCACGCCGACCGGGCACTCAGCGCCGCGGCGGAGATGGTCGGACCGCGCCTGCAGCGCTTCAACGCTTGGCTGAAAGAGCACGGGCACGACCACACGTTTGCGATGGGGGTGGGGGTGAACAGCGGGCTGGTGATGGCGGGCAACATCGGCTCGGAGCAGCGCTTGGAGTACACGGCGCTGGGCGACACTACGAACACGGCCTCGCGGCTGGAGGGGATGACGAAGGGCAGCGGGCACATGCTGTTCGTCTCCGACGCCACGCGCGAACGCATGAAGGACCCGCCGGAGAACCTGATTCTCGTGGGTGAGCTGGAGGTCCGCGGGCGCTTGGCCGCCGTGCCGGTTTGGACGCTCGCCAGCCCGCGCGAGCCGGCCGATCTCGCCGGGGCGACGCCCGCCCAGACCGAGCAGGCCGAGCCGGAGGGGAGCGCGACGGAATGAGGGTGCACCTGTGCGGCGTGCGCGGCTCGATCCCCGCCCCAGGGCCCGACTTCGTGCGCTACGGGGGGCACACCTCGTGTGTCGCGCTGGCGCACGATGACTCCTCCCCGACCCTGATTCTCGACGCGGGCACCGGCCTGCAGACGGCCTCGGCGATCCTGGGGGGCAAACCGTTCGATGGCACGATCCTGCTGACGCACCTGCACTGGGATCACGTGATCGGGCTGCCGTTCTTCGGAGCGAGCGACCGGCCGGACGCGCGCATGGACGTACTGCTACCCGAGCAGGCGAGCGGCGCATCGGCAGCGAGCGTGCTGGCAGGCATGATGTCCCCGCCGTACTTCCCGGTCGAGCCGACGCAGCTGCGCGGGCAGTGGACGTTTTCGACGCTCGGCCCGGGCGAGCATACGATCGAGGGCTTCACGGTGAGCGCGCGCGAGATCCCGCACAAGGGGGGCAGGACGTTCGGCTACCGCTGCAGCGACGGGCACAGCACCGTGACCTACATGCCCGACCACTGCCCGACCGTGCTGGGAGGAGGCACCGACGGCTGCGGCGCATACCACCCGGCGGCGCTGGAGCTGGCCGGCGACACGGACGTGCTTATCCACGACGCGCAACTCCTGCCCGAGGAGCTGCAGGCGGAAGCCGCCTTCGGCCACGCCGTGGCCGACTACGCGGTGGGCCTCGCACGGCACGCGGGCGCGAAGGCGGTGATCCTCTTCCACCATCGCCACGACAGAACCGACGACGCCCTCGACGAGCTGGCACACCGCCTCGGCGGTACGGACGCCCCGGCTGTGAGCGTGGCTATCGAAGGCGCCGTGCTCGACCTCTGAGGCAATCCGTTTGCACGCGCCCGCGGACGGGTAGGGCCGCCTTGCATGGCTGTTACGGCAAAAAGTGCTAGTAAGCACTCCGTGCCGCTGATCCGCGCGAGCGCCCCCCTCTGCCGCGAGCTGCCACGGGTCTTCCCGCAGCGGCCCTTCCACGTGCGCTTCTGGGACGGCGGGCGGATCGAGGCGACGGAGCCGGACTCGCCGACGTTCGCGGTGCGCCGGCCCTCGGCCCTGTCGCACTTCCTGCGCGCGCCGGGCACGCTGGGGTTGGGCCGTGCGTACGTGGACGGCTCGCTGACGGTGGACGACCTCGACGCGGCGTTCCTGGTGGTGGACGAGTGGAAGCCTCCGCCGGTGAGCGCGCGCGATCGCGTGCGCCTGGGGCTGGCGATCGCCGCGGCGGCGGCGCCGGGGGGCATCCCCCACCGCCCGAGCCTCGAGTTGATCCTGCGCGGACGCCTGCACACGGTGGAGCGCGACGCGGAGGCGATCCACTATCACTACGACGTCGGCAACGACTTCTTCGCGCTGTTCCTGGACGAGTCGATGACCTACAGCTGCGCGATCTTCAGCCGCGGCGCCCAGACGCTGGAGGAGGCGCAGCGCACGAAGCTCGACCTGGTGGCGAGCAAGCTGGAGTTGCAACCCGGGATGAAGCTGCTGGACGTGGGCTGCGGCTGGGGCAGCTTTGCGATGCACGCGGCGCGCGAGTACGGTGCGCAGGTGACCGGGGTGACGATCTCCGAGAACCAGTTCGAGCTGGCGCGCGAGCGCGTCGCGGCGGCCGGTCTCAGCGAGCGGATCGACATCCGCCTGGCCGACTACCGCGAGCTGCCCAGTGGCTCCTTCGACGCGATCGCCAGCATCGGGATGTCCGAGCACGTGGGCGAGCGCCAGATCGACCTCTACGCACGCCAGCTGTTCGGTCTGCTGAAGCCGGGCGGCACGCTGCTCAACCACGCGATAGCCGGCCTTGACCCCGACGACAAGCCGTTGGAGGACCTGTTCTCCACGCGCTACGTGTTCCCCGACGGCGAGACGCTGCCCCTCTCGCGTGTGCAGCTGGCGCTGGAGCGCGCGGGCTTTGAAACCAACCACGTGGAGGGGTTCAGAGAAGACTATGCGGTGACGCTCGACCACTGGGCCAAGCGTCTGGACGAACACATCGACGAGGCGCGCAGACTGGCCGGGGACGAGCGCACGCGCGTGTGGCGTCTGTACCTGCGCGCAGCACGCAACGGCTTCCAGACCCACTACACCGCGGTGTACCAGGTGCGCGCGCACAAGGCGGCGACCCCGCGCCCGCGCTGAACGGCGCGCGGCGCCGTCGCTCAGGCCAGCGCCTCCTCGACCTCCGCGACGCTCTCCTCCTGCACACCGGCGCGCAGGCCCATGAACGCGACCACGGCGGCGGCGAGCATGATGCTTGCCATCACATACAGCACCGAGCGCGTGGCGTAGGCAAAATCGAGGCGCACGAAGTGGGGGATCGATTCGACGCCACCGCTGCCGCCCCGCGACTGGGCGAAGCGGGACGCGAGCGCGTGCGCGCGCGTACTCGGCACCCCCTGGCCGATCAGCGAGCTGGTGACGTGCGAGCGCAGCTGCGAGACGAGGATCGAGCCGAGGATCGCCAGGCCCAGCGCGGCGGCGTAGTTGCGCACCGTCTGGGTGATCCCGGAGGCCTCGCCGTAGGAGAGGCGCGAGGCGCGGTTGACGGCGTCGGTGCTGGCGGGGCCGAGCATCATGCCCATACCGAAGCCGGCGAGGATGATGAACCACTGCTGCGAGCTGAAGCTGAGTTCGGTGACCTTGCCGGCCCACAGCCAGAAGCCGACGGCGGAGATGGCGCAACCGAGCACGACGGGGCGCTTGGCGCCGATGCGGTCGAGCATGCGCCCGCCGATCTGCGCGGCGACTATGAAGCCGATGAAGAAGTAGAGGATGTATAGGCCGGCTTCGGAGGCAGTCTTGCCGAGCGCGACCTGGGCGTACTCGGACGCGAAGAAGAAGACGGGGATGAATGTGAGCATGGAGATCCCTAACACGAGGTTCTCCACGAGGAAGGGGCGGATGCGGAAGATGTGCACTTCGATCAGCGGTGAGGCGGTGCGCTGCTCCACGAACCAGAAAACCACCAGCAGCGCGCCCCCGGCGACGATACAGAGCCAGGTTGCCGGATTGCTCCAGCCCCACACGAAGGACTGCTGAAAACCGAGCACGCTGAGCGCGACCCCGGAGGCGATCAGCGCCAGGCCGCGATAGTCCATCGGCGCGGGGCGGTGCACGGTGCGCGGCTTGGAGATGGCGATCAGCGCGAGCGCGCAGATGGCGACGGGGATGTTGACCCAGAAGATCGCCCGCCACGTCCACTGCGTGAGGTAGCCCCCGAGAATCGGCCCGACCGCGGTGAGCCCGCCGGCGATGCCGAAGAAGATGGCCAGCGCGCGCCCGCGTTCGCGCAGCTCAAAGGTCTGCACGACGATCGCGAGTGCGGCGGGGAACATGATCGCCCCGCCGGCTCCCTGGATCACGCGGAAGGTGACGATCCAGGCCTCTGCGAAGCTGCCCTTGGGCGTGAGCCCGCACATGGCGGAAGCCGCAGCGAACACGATCACCCCGAGCGTGACCATCTTGCGATGCCCGACGGTGTCGGCGAGCCGGCCCCCGAATGCGAACAGCGCGGCGAGCGAGAGCAGATAGGCGTTGATCGCCCACTGCACGCCGGTGTTGGTGAGCCCCAGCTCGCGCTGGAGCTGCGGCGCGGCGATCGAGACGATCGTCTGGTCGATGAACGTCATCGCGACGGCGAAGATCATCGCCGCGAGGATCAGGTTGCGCGACTGCCCGCCGCTTGCGCTTGCAGCCTCCACAGCCAGAGGGTAGCTTGCCGCCGGCGCAGCGGTGGTCCGGCGGGGCCGCCTCGCGGAGCCGTCCTCTGGCGGCCGCTACTTGGCGCGGCCGTGCTTTGTGAAGACGCGCAGCAGGACCGTGGAGTCGCCCGGCACGTTCGCCGCGATCGGCCCGACCGGCCCCACATCCGTGGTCGCGCCGCTCCAGATGTTGCGCAGGGCGTATTCATTCGCCGACGCCATCCCTACGGCAACGGCGGTGGTGGCGATGTGGATCGTCCCCGCGCTGCGGTTCAGCAGCGCGACGGCGCGTGAGCCATCGCTGAGCGGCTTGACCCACACCTGGCCGTTGCCGCTCACCGAGAGCAGGTGCGCCTGCACGCCGGCGGGGTCCTGGTCGATGGCGATCGCTTCGCGATTGTCGATCGTCGCGGCGCTCTGATTGGAGAGACTGATCAAGTCGGCACTCACCATCATGGGCGCGGCGAGCATCGCCCACATGCTGAACTGGGTGCGGAACTGCGCGGCGCTCATGCCCTGGTCGGGGCCGAGGTAGTCGGGGTCGTTCCAGTGGCCGGGCCCGGCCGCCTGCGGCTGGGCGGCGTCGGCGTCGAGATTGCGCAAGACGCTCCCGAAGGGCACTTCTCCGGGGATGCCGACGTCGGTGTCGGTGCGCCAGCTGTTGCCGCTGCTGGGCCCGAAGGTGTAGGAGGTGAAGGCGGAGTTTTCGATCGCGGGGTCTTCGGGGGCGAACTGGCCGGGCTGCAGGAAGTCGCAGATCGAGAGCAGCATGGGGCGGCGGCCTGCGTTGTGCACGATCGCCTGGTGGAAGGCGCCGTAGGCCGCGGCGGGGGCGAGGCCCATGCGCACGCCGCCGCAGAAGTCGACCTTCACGGCGTCAAAGCCCCAGGCGGCGAAGGTGTTGACGTCCTGCTGGTAGTGGCCGTAGCTGCCTGCGGGGCTGCCGCAGCCGCTGTTGCCGGCGTCGGTGTAGATGCCGACCTTCAGGCCCGCGGCGTGCAGTGTGCTTGTGAGCCACGCCATGCCGTGCGGCCACTGCGACGGGCTCACCTCGATTTCGCCGTGGGGACCGCGCGTGCCCTGCCACCACCCGGCGTCGAGCCAGACAAGGTCGTAACCCCGGCGTGCGAGTCCGCGCGCGATCAGCTCGCTGGCCTGCTCCAGCACCGCGGCCTCGTCGTAGTGCCCGCCGAAGGTGAAGTAGGTGTCCCAGCCCATGTAGGGGGTGGGCGCGAGGATGCTCGCGGGCGTGGCGCCACCGGCGGCTATGGCGTCTACACCGGCGTGCGCCTTCGTGCGCCGCGCCAGCACCCTCGCGCCCCGCACCGGCGTTTTCGCTCCCCTCACCTCGGCCGCGCTGCCGCCCCCCCTCGCCCTCGACCTTTTCGCCGGGAGGGCCGCCCCGAACGTGACCGTGGCGCTCTTCAGCGCCGCGTTGAGCACACCGACCACGGTGCCGCTGACCGAGAGCCTGACCGCGAGCCGGTGTGCGCGCGCGAGCAGCGAGCGGCCGGTCGAGTTCAACGCGACGGTGGCGGTGTAGCGCTGCGACGGTCGCAACCGCACGGTGCGCGCGCCGACGGCAACGGTGAGGCGCCGCGTGGACGGCGACTTGGCGGCAAGCGCGACTATGCGATTGCCGCTGAGCGTCTCCTGCACGCTGAGCGCCAGCTTGATCGTGCAGCTGCCGGCCGCCTGCGCGGAGCAGACGAGCGGCACGCTGACGGCGGCGCGCCCGGCGCGCGGCGCGCCGACGCTGGTCTCGGAGACGGCGCCGAGGCCCCCGGCGGGGACGGTGACGAAGCCGCTGCTGGCACTCTCGCTGCCGGCAGCGGTGGTCGCGGTGACGCGGCACTGCACGTGCGTGGAGACGTCGGCGCCCGCGACGGTGTATGACGCGCCGGCCGCGCCGGGGATCGTGCGCGTGTTGCGCAGCCAGGCATAGGCGAACGCGACACCTCCGGGGCTCGCACCGGCGCTGACGCCGGTGTGGCAGGTGAGCGTCTGCCCTATCGCGGGCGTGCCCGAGATCGAGGGGTGCGGCGGCACGAGCGTCGCTTCGACGGGCGGCGGGGGCGGCGCGGGGATCGCACCGGCGATGACGCGACCGGCGGCATCCACGGCCGCGCACAGACCCGCTCCTTCGGCCACGCACGAGACGCCCCTCAATCCCGGGGCGGGCGGCTGCGTGTCGATCGGGCTCGCCGCCCAGGCGGGCGGCGCCGCGGTGGGATCGGCGGAAGCGAATGCGTAGCCGCTGCCGTCGACGGCCACGCACAGGCCGGCGGCGGTGCACGAGAGGGCGGTTGGGGCGCCGAAGAGATCGAAGGCGGTGGAGCTCCAGGTGGCGCCCGAGCCGGGAGCCCCGCCTGCCCCGAGCGGCGCGGCGACGTTGGCGCTGGCGAACGCCTCCCCGGCACCGTCGATCGCGACGCAGGAGTCGCCGGCGAAACAGGAGACGGAGATGAGGCCGAGGCTGGGGTCGATCAGGCGCGTGTGCCACGCAGACGCACCGGCAGCCGGTTCAGTGCTGACGAGCACCTTGCCTTCGTTGCCGACGGCTGCGCAGAGCGACACGGACGAGCACGACACGGAGCTGAGCGCGTTGACGCCGGGGATGGCGGTCGCTTCCGACCACGCGCCCGGTCCGGCCACG
The DNA here is from genome assembly GCA_963821895.1 of uncultured Solirubrobacterales bacterium. GTDB lineage: Bacteria > Actinomycetota > Thermoleophilia > Solirubrobacterales > Solirubrobacteraceae > Palsa-744. The sequence continues at coordinate 292,628 of CAWGFQ010000008.1, read as the reverse complement.
CCTGGCGAGGTGCTGACGGCCACGCGCCCTTCCCCATCCACGGCTACGCATAGCGACGCGGACGCGCACGACACCGACGTGAGCGCCCCCGCACCGCGGATCACAAACGCTTCCGACCAGGAGCCAGACCCGGCAACGCCCGGCTCGGTGCTGAGCGCCGCCTTGCCTTCGCCGTCCACGGCTACGCATAGCGACGCGGACGCGCACGACACCGACGTGAGCGCCCCGGCGCCCCTGATGGCGAACGCTTCCGACCAGGAACCGGACCCGCCAGCCCCCGCGCCGGCTCCCGGCGGCGTGCTCACGAGCGCGCGCCCCGCACCATCGACGGCCACGCACAGTCCGAGCGATGGACAGGAGACGCCGCTGAGCGCGTGGCCTCTGTCGACTTCCAGGGGCGAAGACCAGCTCGGCCCGCTCGCGGCGGCGGCCGTGCAAGCCCAAGCGCACGCAAGCGCGAGCGCGGTCGGCGGAACGAATGACCAGCGGTGGCTACCCACTCCCTACAGGATCACCGATTGCGCACGACAGTTGCGCCGGCGCCCTCAGATGTTCGGCAGGTGCTCGATCTCGGGGGCGCGCAGGGCGATGCCGAGGCCCCGCAGCGAGACGCGCCCGGACTGCGGATAGAAGCACATGTCGGAGGACTCGCGGGTGCCGTAGGCGAGATAGGTGAGCCTCTGCTCGCCCGCACGCAAGGCGTGCGCTATGCCCGTGGCGGGCGGCCGCGAGACCACATCGCCGCGCGCTAGCGGGTGCTCCTCGGCGCCCTGCGCGCCACGCTCCCACAGCTCGAGCACGCCAGAGCCCTCCAGCACGACGAACAGCTCCTCCTCGCAGGAGTGGCAGTGTGCCGGCGCACCCTGCCCGCCGGCCGCCAGCACGACGTGGTTGAGACCCGTCGCAACCGCCCCGGCCGCCCGTCCCACGCGCCGCGCGCGGCCGTCGAAGACCGCGGGCACGTCCTCCAGCGCGACGAGATTGCGCGGGCGCTCGGCGGTCGGCTCCGGGCACTCCGGCGCCCCAGCGGCGGCCTCGCGTGCGAACGGCGAGTCCCCGTCTCCCAGCGCCACCCAGCGCGGGAAAGACCACGCCACCCCCGCCCGCGGCAGCGCCGTGAGCGCGGGATCGCGGCGCTGCCCGAAAACGAGCACATCGAGCCCCTCGGCACCACCCCGCAGCGTGTGCACGCCGCGCTTGGGCCGGTGCACGATGCAATCCCCCGCCCCCACCGCATAGGTCTGCCCGTCCTGCCACAACAGCCCCTCGCCACCGAGCACGAAGAAGATCTCCTCATCCCCCCCGTGCTCGTGCGCGGGCGTGGAGAAGGACCCTGCGGCAACCTCAACCCGCCGCAACCCCACAGTGCGGGTCCCAGCCTCGCGCCCGGGATCGCGCCACACCCCCTGGATGTGCCCCACGGCCATCTCGCGCGACTGCGCCTCGTGGATGTTGGCGATCCTCATGACTCGGCGACGCTATCACCCGGGCGCCTGCAGCAAGGGCAGAGGTAGCGGCGGTAGAGTGCGGACGTGTTCGACCTGGATGCCTATCTGGAGCGGATCGGACTGGATGAGCGTCCGAGCATCGCGCGGGTGCACAGGGCGCACCTGACCTCAATCCCGTTCGAGAACCTCGACCCGCACCAGGGCCTGGCGGTGTCGCTGGAGATGGAGGACATCCAGCGCAAGCTCGTGAGCGAACGCCGCGGTGGCTACTGCTTCGAGCAGAACCTGCTGCTGAAGGCAGCATTCGAGGCGCTCGGCGCGGAGGTGGACATGTTCCTGGCACGCATGCGCCTGGGCACGAAGCCGGGCGTGGTGCGGCCCCGCAGTCACCTCCTCTTGCGCGTCAGCGAGAACGGCGCGAGCTGGCACGCCGACGTGGGGTTTCCCCGCGGCATGCTCGAGCCGATCCCCTTCGGACCGGGCCCCGCGCAGGAGCAGTCGGGTTGGAGCTTTCGCGTCGTCGAGCACGGCTCCGAGCTCGTGCTCCAGAAGCTGGCGGGAGACGCATGGGACGATGTGTACGGCTTTCTCCCGCAGCCAGTTCCGCTTATCGATGTCGAGACCAGCAACTGGTGGACCTCCACGCATCCGCACTCGCTATTCGTCACCGGCCTGATCGTGGGCGTTCGTGGCGATGACGGCACGGGCACGTTGCTGTGCGACTGGGGCGAGCTATCCCTCAGCGAGCAGACGCCGGCCGGCACGACCGTGACGCCGCTGCAGCGAGAGGCCATACCGGAGCTGCTGGCCACGCGCTTCTCGCTTCCCGGCTTCACGCTCGCCGAGGACGGGCGGCTCGTCCTCGTCGCCTGAAAGCTACGCCGCACATTCTCGCCGAGAGCGCGGGGGGCGGGACTGCTCGCGTCGTGCAGGCCAGGGCGTGTCGGTCACTTGGGGTGGGCGACGATGAGCCGCAGGCCGGCGTCGTACTCGTCGAGCTCGCGCAAGTGGCCGTGGCGAGCGTCCCAGGTACCGTCCTGGAGATCGCTCCGAACGGCGTCTACCACTCGCCCCACTACCCCCCGGGGCATCCGCGCGAAGCCCGAGGTTCCGGCGCGAGCCCGGGGGTCGAGAACACGCTCGGGGTGTGCCCAGAACGAGCACAAGGTCCAGTCCGGTGTGTCACGCGCAATCGGGACCTCCTGCACCCTGCTCTCGCCGCCCAGCCACTCGCACAGCAGCTCCGGCGCGGGGAAGATCCCACGGTCGAGCTCCGCCACCTCCGGGAAATAGTCGGCCATCAGCCACATCGCCGCGCTGACCGCGGGGTCCACGGTGAGGATCACGACCGGACCCCGCGCGACCCGTCGCAGCTCCCTCACACCCTCCCGCCGGTGCCGATCCCAGTGGTGGACCGCGAGAACCGCCACCGCAGCATCGACGCTCCCATCGCGCAAAGGCAACCGGTGCGCTTCGCCGCGAATCGCGGGAGCCAAACCGGGCGGGCGCTGCCCAGCCATCACGTCGCTGGGCTCGATCGCGATCACGTGCCGATCATGAGGCTCATAGGAGCCAGCGCCGGCACCGACATTGACAACGGTACGAACACCACCGAGCGCCGTATGGATACGCGCGGCAATCCGGGGATCCTCACGGCGAGTACCCGCATACCCACCACCGATCGAGTCATACCGCGCCTCCTCGCGCTGCGGCTCCAGCACATCCATCCGCGCGATCAAGCCATCCCGCAACCCGTAGCGATGGTGCACCCGCGCATCGGAAAGAAGCTCGCCCGTCCGCGCATCCCTGACCACCTGGCGCACATCGACCGTCACGCTGCCATCGGACTCCACACGCACGCGCTCTGGCTCCACCATGCTCGATATCGCCGCGAACTGACGCATCCAGTACTCCACCACCGCCGCGTGCCCCACGACACGACCACCCTCCCACGCATTGGGCCAATCCACCTCCGCGTGCATCAACTCCACCGCCCCCGCGACGTCCCGATCGTTGAACGCGCGGTACGCGGCACGCACAGTCCGCTCAGCATCCCTCATGCTTCCTGTTCAGTCTGCGATAGGGCGACCACCGGCGTCTCCTTCAGCCGGTGGCGGCGAGAGCTGCACCGGCAGCGTCTTCATCTGGTTGGCGAACGCCGATTCGAGGTATGTCGGGGTATCGAGGATCTCAATCTCGGGAAAGCGGGCGAGGGTCTCCTCGAAGAGGATCCGCAGCTCCAGACGCGCGAGCGCCGTACCGAGGCAGTAATGCCGGCCGCCGGCACCGAACGCCTGGTGCTCGGGGTTGCGCCTGACGTCGAAGCGCTCGGCATCCTCGAAGCGGGACTCGTCGCGGTTGGAGGACGGATACCACATCACGAGCTTCTCCCCCTCGCGGATGCTCTGGCCGTGCAGCTCGGTGTCGCGAGTGGCGGTGCGGGCGAAGTGAGTGAACGCGGGAAACATGCGCAGCGACTCCTCGACCACGCCCGGTATCAGCGACGGGTCCTCCGCGACCTCGCGCAGCTGGTCACGGCTTTCCATCAGCGCACGCATTCCGCTGCAATACGTCGCCTTGGTGCTGTCATTACCGGCCGCCATCAACAGCAGGAAACCCATCACGATCTCGTGATCCTCGAGTCGCTCGCCGTCGAGCTCGGCATGCACCAGCACGCTCGTCAGATCCTCAGTCGGTGCGGCGCGACGTTCGGCGATCAGCCGGCCGCAGCGCTCGAATACTTCGGGCACCTCGTTCTCCATCACGCTGTTGGCGCCATCCGGCGTGGCGTCCGGGTCACCGGCACCGACGATCGCGTTCATCAGCCTGGCCCACACTGCATCATCCTCGGGGGTGAGGCCCATGAAGCTGCCGATCACACGCGCCACCACAGGCTGGGCGACATCGTTGACGAGATCGCAGCTCTCCCGACCGGAGAGCCGGTCGAGCACTTCGGTGGCGATCGCGCGAATCGCGTGCTCGTGCTCGGCGATCCGCTTGGGCGTGAAGCCGCGCTGGAAGAGCGCCTTCAGACGGTCGTGCTTTGGGGGGTCCATGCCGATGAACATCGCCTGCTGCATCTCCAGCGACAGCCCCGTTTTCTTGGTGGCCGTGAAGCCCCCGATTTCTGAGGAGAACGTCTGCCAGTCGCGGCTGACCTCATGCACATCCTCGGCCGTGGTCACCGACCAGAAGCCGTCCTCGCCGGGGTACTCGGTGATCCCGTCCGACCAGTGCACCGGGCACTCCGAGCGCAGCCGCCGGAACAGCTCGTGCGGCGGCCCCTCACGGAAGTTCGACCGATCGCCGACGCGCGCGTTCTGCAACTCGCTTTCGAGGGGTGCCGGTTTGTTTCTCTGGACTGATGCCATTTGCGACCTCCTATGAAGTAGCAACCGTGTCGATCGGCTTCTCAAGCGAAGCGCCATCGCGTCTGACTGAACTGCTCACCCTTACCGAAGCCGAGGATCGTCGTGGGCGCGACTCGATAGACGAGCGCTGCCCCCCGCCGGATCGCATCGCTGAGACCGAACCATGTGCCCTCGGGTGCTGTGAAGTGCGCCCCGTACTTCGACTCGTAGGCATTGGCGATGAGTCCGAGCTCCGCTCCGTCACCGACCTCGACAGCGTGTCCTTCGACCACGACATCAAGGCCATCGAGTCCGTTCAAGCCCGTGGTGAGAATGCAGTGTGGGTTCTGCCGAAGGTTCTTTGCCTTGCGCTCCTCCGGACCCGTGCAAAAGTACATCGCCTCGTCGTGCCACACGGCCAACAGCGGCGTGACGTGCGGGCGTCCATCGGGACGCACCGTCGAGATCCAGAACACCTCCGCCTCATCGATGTGCCGGCGTCCCTCCGCCCAACCTGTCGGGGTCACCCCCTTGCTGCTGAAACGAGCGTCTAGCTCGGTCACCGGCATCTTGATCGCCATTCTACGCCCTGCGAGGGTAGGCGCAACTCCTCCTCAAGCTCGCTGCCTAGCGTTACGCTTCGAGAGGTCCGGGAAGGCGGGGCAGGCCGTCGTCGGGAATTGACTCCCAAACAGCGGCACTGGCAACATGCAGGCGACCCATCGGCCGTACCCCAGGATCGCTGTCGAAGGATCCCATGCGAACGTTGATGATCTCCGGGTTCTCCGGATGCTGTCCGAACACCGCTGAGCCGCAGGTGCCGCAGAATGCCTTGTCGGCACCATCACCCGCGTTCCAGCGCCGGATGTGATCCTCGCCACTGACGATTCGGAAAGTCCCGGGGTTGGCGATAGCCGATGGCGAGGCAGCGGTGCCCGTTCGTCGTTGACAGCGGGTGCAGTGGCAGTATCCGGCGCGGAGCGGCGTCTCAGTGAGCTCAAAGCGCACCGCGCCACAGTTACAGCCGCCGGTTAGAGGCAGAGACGACTCAGGCACAGAACCGATCATAGCGCCATCGAACAGCACCGGGTTGGACTGTTGAAGATGGCGTGGCCACCCCCTTTTACAGCGCATGAGCTAGGTGGCGTGCGAGCATCCTGGCATGGTCACGGTCTACCTCGATGAGGCCAAGTGGATTGGTCTGGGGCGTGCGCTGCACGGACCGCCTGGAGGCGAGCGCTTCCGAGCGGCATTGGACATGCCCGATAAGCTGGCCGCAAGCGCACTAAAAACCTGCCGATTAGCAGGCAAAACAGGAAATGGCGAGACCCGGACTCGAACCGGGGACACCTCGATTTTCAGTCGAGTGCTCTACCAGCTGAGCTATCTCGCCGCGGCGCTCGATGCTAGCGCCTCATACGTCCTGGGCAACCCCTCCTCCAGGGGCACCTGCGCGTGCCACCCCAGCTCGCGCTCCGCCAGCGACGGATCCAGGCAGCTGTCCTGCAACTCCCCCGGCCGCAGGTCCTCCAGCTGCGGCTCGATCTCCACGCCCGCTGCCGTGCAGAGGCCCTGCCAAATCGCGAGCACGTCGGCAGCGACCCCCGTGGCGATGTTGTAGGTGCCCGCGCGGCCGGTGGCGGCGAGCAGCGCACGCACGACGTCCTGCACGTACACGTAGTCGCGCGTCGGGCGCCCGTGGCCGTAGAGCTTGGGCGCCTTGCCCTCGTGCAGGTGGTGGCTGAAGATCGCCACCACGCCGGCCTCGCCGTGCGGGCTCTGGCGCGGGCCGTAGACGTTGCCCAGGCGACACACCGCGTGGGGGACGCCGCTGGACAGCGACCAGGTGTTCACGTACGCCTCGCCGGCCCACTTGCTGGCGCCGTAGGGCGAGAGCGGCGCGGGGATGCGATCCTCCGGCGTGGGCCGGGGCGCCTCGTCCCCGTACAGCGCGCCGCCGGTGGAGGTGAACACGACCGGCACACCGATCGCGCTGGCGATGTCCACCACATTCAGCGTGCCCACCACGTTGACCTCGCAGTCGCGGCGGGGATCCTGCACGGAGGCGACCACGCTCGACTGCGCCGCGAGGTGGTAGATCGCCTCGGGCCGGGCCTCCTTAATCGCCGCCTCAAGCAAAGGGCGCTGCACGATGTCCAGCTCCAGCAGCCGCGCGTCCCGGTTGACGCGGCGCGCATCGCCGGAGGAGAGATCGTCGATCACCGTCACCTCGCTGCCGCTGGCGAGCAGCGCGTCGACGACATGCGAGCCGATGAACCCGGCCCCGCCGGTGACGATTGCGCGATCTGGCATGCGCGCAATCTAGCCCAGCGCCCGCTCGCGCGCCGCCAGGCCTTAGCCCAGCGCGTGCTCGCGCGCGGCCAGACGCTCTTGCAGCGTCTGCACCGAACCTTCCAGCTGCGCGATCACACGATCGCGGTCCGGGTCGCTGCCGCCGAGCATGTAGCGGTGCAGTGTGGCGAGGATGCGACGCGTGATCGTCAGCGCGCGGCGCTCGGCGACCTCGTCGAGCTCGCCGCTCTCGCGCAGGTCGCTCACGTGGATCAGCGCCGGCTCGATCACCTCGGCGTGCAGCGTGTCGGGCGCGAGACCGTCCTCGATCGCCTGCGCGATTGTGCCCTCGGCGCTCTCCGCGTCGCCGCGCTGGAGCGCGCGTACATAGTTCTCGCGCACCTGCGCCAGCAACGCTTGCGGGTTGGCTTTGATCTGCGCGCGCGCGTCGGGGCCGCTGCGGCCGAGGACTTCCATGAAGTGGTCGAGCAGCACCGGGTCGAAGTGCCGGCCGCGCTGTTCGAGCATCATCTCCACGGCCTTCTCCACGGAGAACGCGCGGCGGTAGACGCGGTCGCTCGTGAGCGCGTCGAACACGTCGGCGATCGCCACGATGCGACCCTCGATCGGGATCGACTCACCGGCCAGGCCGCGCGGGTAGCCGCTGCCGTCCCACTTCTCGTGGTGGCTCAGGGCGATCGAGGCGGCGAGATCCAAAATCGAGGAGGAGCTGCCGCGTAGCAGGCGGTGGCCCTCCTCGGCGTGCGTCTCGACGATCGCGCGCTCGTCTGGGGTCAACGCACCGGGCTTGAGCAGAATCGCGTCGGGGATCGCCACCTTGCCGACGTCGTGCAGCGGCGCGGCGTGGCTCATGCGCGTGCACCAGTGACCCTCCATGCCGGCTTGCACCGCCAGGAGCGTGGAGAAGCGCCCGATGCGCTCGATGTGCGCGCCCGTGTCCTCGTCGCGAAACTCGACTGCCATCGAGAGGCGCCGCACGGTCTCGGCCTGCGCCACCTCGAGCTCGCCGAGCGCGCGGCGCAGCTCGATGTCGCTGCGCTGGATCTCGCGCTCGAGCTCTGCCTGGCGTCCCTTGCCCAGGCGCCAGCCGAGGAGCCCTGTGCACGCGGCCAGGAACAGACCGCACAGGGCGCCTGCCAGGGTCAGGCCGACGTGGGTAACTTCGTGCACTGGAATATCGGGCTCCTTGTTCATGCTGTTCGGTGCTTTCCGGGAAAACTTGAGCGGGGCAGTCTTCCCACCAGCGGATGGACGAATGATTTAGCTAGGCCCTTTGTCTGCGGGGCCGCGCATCCACCCAGTCGGAATCCACACCCGCGTCTGTCCCTGTCCGCACGAGCGGCTAAGGTCTTGGATCGTGCGTTTCCGACTCCTCCCCGCGGCGGCCTTCGCCGTGCTGGCGCTCATCGCGTGCATCGCCGGCGGCTGCGGCAGCTCGAGCAGCGGCTCCGACAACGGCGTCGCATCCAAGTCCCCGACGGAAATCGTGACCGCCTCCAAGAACGCGGCCGCGAGCGCGAGCGCGGTGCACGTCACCGGCTCGCTCGTCTCCGGCGGCGTGCCGATCACGATCGATCTGACGCTCGTCTCCGGCGAGGGCGGCAAGGGGCGCATCTCCCAGAACGGCCTCAGCTTCGAACTGATCCAGGTCGACGGCAACGCCTACATCAGCGGCAGCAGCAGCTTCTACGAACACTTCGCGGGCGCGGGCGCGGCCAAGCTGCTGCAAGGCAAGTGGCTGGAGGCGTCTGCCACGACCGGCAGCTTCGCGAGCCTAGGCTCCTTCACGGACATGCACAAGCTGATCGAAACGGCGCTCGCGCAGCACGGCACGCTCAGCAAGGGCGCCACGACCACGGTCGCGGGGCAGTCGGCGGTGCCGATCACCGACACCTCGCAGAGCGGCACGCTCTATGTCGCCACGACCGGCAAGCCCTACCCGGTTCAGATCGCCAAGAGCGGCGCGGGCGGCGGCTCGATCAGCTTCAGTGGCTGGGATCAGCCGGTGAAGATCACGGCCCCCACGAATGCCATCAGCCTGAGCGAACTGCAGCACGCCGGCGGCTGAGCCGGGGTCAACGCCCCGGGCGGCTCCCGGAGAACGAGGCAGGGTGCCAATCGGCAGAGTCCGGGCCGTCGGAGATCAGAGATTCATGGCCACGTACTTGGTCTCCAGATACTCGCCGATCCCCTCGAACCCACCCTCACGTCCGTACCCCGACTGCTTGACGCCGCCGAAGGGCGCGGCGGGGTTCGATACCAGGCCCTGGTTGAGCCCTAGCATGCCCGTTTCGATGCCCTCGGCCATGCGCATCGCGCGTTCCAGGTCGCGCGTATACAGATAGGCGACCAGCCCGTACTCGGTGGCGTTGGCGGCGGCCAGCGCCTGCGCCTCATCGGCGAACGTCGCCACGGGCGCGACCGGGCCGAAGATCTCCTGCACCAGCGTCTTTGCATCCGGCGGCACACCCGCCAGCACCGTCGGCTCGTAGAAGTAGCCGGGCCCGTCGAGCGCGTGGCCACCGGTGAGCACCTGCGCACCGCGGCCCACGGCGTCGCTCACGAGCTCGGAGACCTTGCCGCGCTGCGCCTCATCGATCAGCGGTCCGACGTCGGTCGCGGGCTCGGTGCCGCGCCCTACCTTCAACGCTCCTAGGCGCGTGGCCAGCCGCCTTGCGAACTCGTCCGCCACGGGCTCCTGCACGTGGAAGCGGTTGGCCGCGGTGCAGGCCTCGCCGACGTTGCGCATCTTCGCGACGAATGCGCCCTCGACGGCGGCATCGAGGTCGGCGTCGGCGAAGACGATGAACGGGGCGTTGCCGCCCAGCTCCATCGAGACGCGCAGGATCTGCTGCGCGGACTGCTCGATCAGCATGCGGCCCACCTCGGTGGAGCCGGTGAACGACAGCTTGCGCGTGCGCGCATCCTTCAGCAGCGGCTCGATCACTTCGCCGGAGCGCCGCGAGGTGACCACGTTGAGCACCCCGGGCGGCAGGCCCGCCTGCTCCAGGATCTGCGCCAGCGCGAGCATCGACAGCGGCGTCTGCTGGGCGGGCTTGACGACCATCGTGCAGCCTGCCGCCACGGCGGGGGCGATCTTGCGCGTGCCCATCGCGGTGGGGAAGTTCCAGGGCGTGACGAACACGCACGGGCCGACCGGCTGGCGCATCGTCAGGATGCGCCCTTTACCCGTCGTGTTGACCATGTAGCGGCCGTGTATGCGCACGGCCTCCTCGGAGAACCAGCGGAAGAACTCGGCGGCATAGGCGATCTCCGCGCGCGACTCCGCCAGCGCCTTGCCCATCTCAAGCGTCATCACGAGCGCCAGCTCCTCGCCGCGTAAGCTCAGCGCCTCATACGCGCGGCGCAGGATCTCCCCCCGCTCGCGCGGCGCGCAGGCAGCCCACCCGGCCTGGGCATCCGCGGCGGCGCCCAACGCAGCGAGGGCATCCTGCGCGCTGGCATCGGCGACTTCCAGGAGCGGCTGCTGCGTGGCTGGGTCCTCGACCGCAAAGCACGCGCCGCCTGCCGCCGGGCGCCACTCGCCGCCGATGAAGAGGTCGGTGGGGACCGCCCGCAGCGCGTCCTGCTCGGCGGCTGCAAGACTGTTGTTCATGGATCGCGGGGGTTGTACCGATCCATCACGTGCGCCATGGCCCAAACCTACCACCGCACACTGGTCCTGACTGGCCTTCTGTTCCTCCTTGTATGGACGACGACCGCCCGTGCCAACACCCTGCTGATCAGCGGCGCGGGCGACGGGCACGGCGTGGGCATGAGCCAAGACGGCGCATTCGGCTACGCCCAGCACGGCTACACCTACCAAGCGATCCTCGCGCACTACTACACCGGCACGACGCTCGGACAGGCCCCAGCCAGGTGGAAGGTGCGGGTGCTGATGGGCGGCAGGGTGCGCAAAGTGCCGCTGGAAGCGTACGTGCGCGGCGTGGTGGCAGCCGAGATGTCGCCCAGTTGGCCGCTGGCCGCGCTTGAGGCACAGGCCGTCGCCAGCCGTACGTACGCGCTGACGGCCCACGCGGGCGAAGGCGCCTTCGACGTGTACGCCGACTCGCGCTCGCAGGTGTACGCGGGCAAGGCGGGGGAAACGCCGCAGACGAACCTCGCGGTGAAGGACACCAGGGGGCAGGTCGTCACCTACGGCGGCAAGCCGGCGATCACCTACTTCTTCGCCAGCAGCGGCGGGGTCACCGAAAGCGTGCAAAACGCCTTCCCGGGCGCCGCGCCCGAGCCTTGGCTGCAAGGGGTGATCGACCCGTTTGAAAGCGGGCCGATGCACAGCTGGCACACGAGCATCGGCTTTGCCACCGCGAGCAGCGACCTGCACGGGCTCGTGCGCGGGCGCTTGCAGGGCATCGAAGTACTCACGCGCGGCGTCTCGCCGCGCATCCTCTCGGCCAACGTGCTCGGCTCGGGCGGCGCCACGGCGATCAGCGGCGATGAGCTCGCGGCGCGCCTGGGGCTGTATGACACGTGGGCCTACTTCAGCGTGAAGAGCCCCCACGGCACGCACGCCGAGCCCGACCGCAGCGCCCCCGGAGCGCCATCCACCCCCGCGGCGACCACTCCGGGCGGTGGGACGACGGCCGGCGCCGGGGGGAGTGCGCCAAAGAGTGCGCCAAAGACACACGCGGGTGGCGCTGTTGCCCCCTGACCCGCTGCTGCTCGCCGACACCCCGTGGCTGCTCTACCGGGCGTTCTTCTCGCTGCCGAGCTCGATCAAGGACAGCGAGGGCCGCCAGGCGAACGCGCTGCGCGGCACCGTGAACACGCTGCACCGGGCGATCGACTTCTGCCACCCGCGCGCGGTCGTCGCCTGCTTCGGCGCCGAGCAGGCCGCCTACCGCGTGGAGCTGTACCCGCCCTACCACGCCCACCGCGACCCGATGCCCGCCGAGCTGGCGGAGCAGTGGCAGCGAGCACCCGCGGTGCTGGCCGAGCAGGGCTTCACTGTTCAGGACAGCACGGACTTCGAGGCCGACGACGTGATGTATTCGTTGGCGATGAGGGAGGGGAGGAGGGGGGGTCGCGCTGTTCTGTTCAGCGGCGACCGTGACATGTACCAGGCGGTGAGCGAGCACGTGGTCGTGCTGGAGGTCAAGAAAGGCGCGGATCCGGTCGAGCTCGGACCGGCACAGGTGCGCGAGCGCTACGGCATCGACCCCGCGCTGGTGCCCGATTTCATCGCGCTGCGCGGCGATCCTTCCGACGGCCTGCCCGGCGCTCCCGGCATCGGCGCCAAGACCGCTGCGGAGCTGCTGAGCGCGCACGGCTCGCTTGAGGCCGTGCTGGCAGCCGCTGGCAGTGGCGACCCTGCGCTGCGCCCGCGCCACGCGGCGACGCTCGCGCACCACGCCGAGCAGTTGCGCACCTTCAAGCAGGTGGCCACGCTCGTGGAAATCGACGTGGAGCCCCCATCCGACCTTCAGGGCGAGGGCAGGATTTCTTCCTCATAGGCCCAGCGTTCGAAGCCCACGAGATAGCGATCGAGCTCCTGCACGAGGACCGGCGCGCCCTCGTGCAGGGCCTTCCAGTTGGCCGGCGGATAGGCGTGGCCGAGCGCGTCGCGCATCTCCTTGGCCTCCTGCAAACGCTCGGCGGATTCGTAGGAGAGGACGCCGAGCGCAGCGAGGCGCGCCCACGGGTTGCCCGCGGTCCGCTCCGCCAAACCGAGGCGCCCGGCCTCGGCCAGTCCGCGCGCCGCCAGCTCGTGCGCCCAGTTGAGCAGGACCTCGTACTGACGCTCGACGACCGCCACCCGGTTGCGCTCGCGGGCGTCCGGGGCCTGCGCCGCGGCGAGAAACTCGTCTTCCGGGAAGTCCCGCCCGAACTCCTCCATCGCAACCAGCAGCTGCTCGCGCGCAGCGGGGATCTCACGCAGGATGGTGGCGATCCGGCGCTGGCCTTTGGAGGGCGCGGCGGCGCTCACGCCTGCGCCAGTCGCTCCCTGGCGGCCGCCAGCGTTTCGTGCGCGCGGGTCATGGTCAGCTCGTCTTCGCGTGCGCCTGCCGCCAGGATCTCCTCGCGGCGCTGCTGGAGCGGCCCCCAGAGGTTGTCGCGGTCCACCAGCACGCGCCCCTCGCGCAGGATGTCGGCGAGCAGCGAGGGCTGCGCCTGTGCCCGCTCCAGCGTCACGACATCCACCGGCACCCCCAGGGCGCGGCGCAGGCGCACCTTCAGCCCAGCCTGCGCGCGCCACTCCGCGCGCCGGTGCACGACCAGCAGGTCCACGTCGGACAGCGGCGTATCCTCGCCCGTCGCGGTCGACCCGAACAGAACGGCCAGCCGCACGTCGCGCTCGGTGCGCAGCGCTTCCATCAGCTTGCTGAGCAGCCCCCAGTGCCCCCGCAGGTAGGCCATTTCCGCCTGCGACAGTTCGAGCTGCCCGCGCACCACGCGCCGTCCCCGCAGCAGCCCACAGTTGATATAGCGCCGCAGGGTGCGCTCGCTGCATCCGAGCTCCCCAGCCGGAACAGCCAGCTCCAATCCCATGCGTCCAGCATAGCAAACCCTACGTCCAGTCCTTCCCCCCGTGCGTCCGGGACAGCTGCCTGTGTGCCCGGAAAGCCCGCCTACGGCGTGAACTTGACCGTGATCACGTCGCCGTCGGCCATCGCGTAGTCGCGGCCCTCCAGGCGCAGCGTCCCGCGTTCGCGCCCGCCCGCATAACCCCTGGCATCGACGAGGTCCTGCCAGCCGATCACTTCCGCGCGCACGAAGCCCTTCTGGATGTCGCTGTGGATCTCGCCGGCGGCGTGCCACGCGGTGAGGCCCTGGCGCAGGTGCCAGGACTGCGCGGGCTTGGCCTCGCCCGCCGTGAAGAAGGCGATCAGTTCCAGCAGCGCGAAGGCGCCATGGACGACTCGCTCGAGGGGTGGGTGGGGTCCCCATCCACTCACTCCCAGCTCTTCGCGCATCGCCGCGGCGTCCTCCTCCTCCAGCTCCGCCAGCTCGGCCTCGATGCGCGAAGACACCGCCACGGCGCCCGCTCCCTGCGCCGCGGCGTGCGCGGCGATCGCGGACGGCACGTCCTCGGCGCCCTCATCGACGTTGGCGACGTACAGCACGGGCTTGGAGGTCAGCGAGCCCAGGTCGCGCACCGCGTGCGGGGCCTCCTCGGGCACGGGCACGGTGCGCACGGGGCGGCCCGACTGCAGCGCCGCGATCACCTCCTTCAGCCACGCCTCCTCCGCCAGCGCGGCGCGCTCGCCCCCGCGCGCGGTGCGCGTGACGCGCTCCAGGCGGCGCTCGGCCTGCTCCAGGTCGGCCATCACCAGCTCGGTCTCGATCGTGTCGATGTCGCGCGCGGGATCGACGCTGCCCTCGGGATGAACGACGCCTTCATCGCGGTGCGCGCGCACGACGTGCACGAGCGCGTCGGTCTCGCGGATGTTCGCCAGGAAGCGGTTGCCCAGGCCCTCGCCCTGGTGCGCGCCCGCCACGAGGCCGGCGATGTCGTGGAAGTCGATCGTGTCCCACACCAGCTCCGAGGCGGCCACGGTCTGCGCGACCTGCTCCAGGCGCTTGTCGAGCACCGGCACGACCGCGACGTTGGGCTCGATCGTCGTGAAGGGATAGTTGGCGGCCTCCGCCCCGGCCTTGGTGAGGGCGTTGAAGAGCGAGGACTTGCCGGCGTTGGGCATGCCGACGATGCCGATGCGCGTGCTCATCGCGCCGCGCCCGCGGCCGTGTCGAGCCCAGCGGCGGCCCCCGCCGCGCACCCGCCGCCCGCGACGCTCCCCACGAGCATCCCCAACAGCGCCCCGGCGAGCACATCGGAGGGGTAGTGCACGCCCAGGTACAGCCGCGACAGCGCGAGCCCCGTCGCCAGCGCGGCGAGCGGCGCGGCGGGCAGACCCAAGCGCGTGTAGACGATCGCCCCGGCGACGGATGTCGAAGCATGGGCGCTTGGAAAGCTCAGTTGGGTGGGCGTGCTCGTCAGCGGCGGCAGCCCCTCCAAATGCGGTCGCGCCCGGCGGACCGTCTGCTTGATCGCCATGTTGAGCACATACGTGCTTGAGACGGCGCTCGCGGCCCGCCGCCAGAGCGCGCGGCGCGGAGGATCGAGCGCCCAGCCGACCGTGCCGATCGCAAGCCACACCGCCCCGTGCTGGCCCAGCCGCGAGAAGCCGGACACGACACGCTCGGTGCGGGGGTTGTGACAGCGCGTGCGCGCCACGCGCAACAGCCGCTCGTCCAGCGACACTAGCCCACCTCAGGCGGAGAAACCGACGCGCTGGTCATCCGTCTCCGCGCGCACATACACGACCTGCCCGAGATACAGCCGCACCGGCCCGTCCTCTGACTCAAGCTCGTGCCAGCCGCCCTCGCCGAGCGCGGCGTAGAGCTTCTTCAGCTGCTCGTCGGTGACCTTCAGCGCGAGCGAGTGACCGCCCTGGAAGCCGATGCTGATACGGCGGTACTGCGATGCCATCAGTGCCCTCCCTCCGGTGGCTGCACGACCTCGATCAGCACGCCCCCGACGGCCTTGGGATGCACGAACGCCACGCGCGATTCGCGCAGGCCCGCGCGCGGGCTCTTGTCTATCAAGCGCACCCCCGCCTGCTGCAGTGCTGTCAACGTCGCCTCGATGTCCGACACTGTATAGGCCACGTGGTGCAGGCCGGGGCCACGTTTGGCGAGGAACTTGCCCACGGGCGTGGTGGGGCCGAGGGGGGCCATCAGCTCGATGTGGTCGCTGCCGAGGTCCAGCAGCACCGCCTCGACGCCCTGCTCCTGAGAGATCTCGCGGTGGCCGACCTCCAGCTCCAGGCGGTCGCGCCACAGCTCAAGCGCCGGCTCGATCTCCGCCACGGCCACGCCGATATGGTCGATCTTGTCGAACATCGCGCGGGGAGTCTATAAGGCGTCTGGGTACAGGTGTCTAAGGCTCGGTCGGATAGCGCCTAAGCCTGTGCCGAGCCGGGGCTGCTCTCCCCCGGCGCGGCATCGACCGCCGTCGCAGCCGCCACCACACGCAAGCCCACCCCGGGCGCGCGCTCCAGGCGCGGCACGCCGCGCATGATGCGGTCGATCGCCTCCCGGTCGAGCACCTCGTTCTCCAGCAGCTCCATTGCGAGCTCATCCAGCTTCTCGCGATGCCCGACGATCAGCTTCTGTGCCGCGCGGCGCGCCTCCTCGATCAGACCCTGGCGCTCTTCGTCGCGCAGGCGCAGCGTCGTCTGTGAGAGCTCCACGTCGCCGTCGGGCGCGCGGCCCACGCCGGCGGTGCCCATCGCGTAGTCGTGCACCATTGAGTGGGAGATCGCCGCCACGCGCTTGAGATCGTCCGACGCGCCGGTGGTGATCGCGCCGAACACGGCCTGCTCGGCCACGCGACCCCCCAGCAGCACGGTCATGTAGTCGAGTAGCTCCTCGCGCGTCTTCAGGTAACGATCCTCGGCAGGCAGGTTGAGCGTGTAGCCGAGCGCCTGTCCGCGCGGCACGATCGAGATGCGGTGCACGCGATCGACCGAGGGGAGCAGCTCTCCGCACAGCGCGTGTCCCGCCTCGTGGTAAGCGACGACGCGCTTCTCGTGCGCGTTCAGCACCCTGCGCGACTGCACCCCGGCGATCACGCGCTCCAGCGCCGAGTCGAAGTCCTGCCCACCGATCGCCGTGGCGCGGCGGCGCGCGGCGAAGATCGCCGCCTCGTTGCAGATGTTCGCCAGGTCCGCGCCCGTCAGGCCGCTCGTCTGCTGCGCCACCAGTTCCAGATCCACATCCTGGAGCGGCTTGTTGCGCGTGTGCACCATCAGCACCCCCTGGCGCCCGCGCACGTCCGGCGGCGCCACGAACACCTGGCGATCAAAGCGGCCTGGGCGCAGGAGCGCGGGGTCGAGCTTCTCCAAGAGGTTGCTCGCCGCGATCACCACCAGCCGTCCACTCGTGGCGAAGCCGTCCATCTCCACCAGCAGCTGGTTGAGCGTCTGATCCTTCTCGCCGGAGATGTCCGACCCGCGCCGCCCGCCGACGGCGTCGAGCTCGTCGATGAAGATGATCGCCGGCTCGTGCTTGCGCGCCTGTGCGAACAGGCGGCGGATGCGCGCCGCACCGAGGCCCGCGAACATCTCCACGAACGCCGCCGCGCTCTGCGCAAAGAACTGCGCGCCCGATTCGCGCGCCACCGCCTTCGCCAGCAGCGTCTTGCCCGTGCCCGGCGGGCCGTGCAGGAGAATGCCCTTGGGCACCCTTGCGCCCAGCGCGTGGAACTGCGCCGGATCGCGTAGGAACTCCACAATCTCCTGCAGCTCGCCCTTGGCCTCGTCCACGCCGGCGATGTCGCTGAAGGAGACCGACTGCCCCGAGGCGGGCTTGATCTGCTGCGGCTTCACGCGCGGCATCGTCTTCATCGTGCGCCACAGCACGTACAGCAATGCCCCCAGGAAGACGATCATGAACACGCTCGACCACTCCGTCGCCCACGTCTGGATGTGTTCGACGATCGACATGTGCGGGCCGCTGCTGTGCAGCGTCGCGGCCCGCACCGCAGCCGCGTGCTGGGCGGCGGCCACCGTTGTGGCGTGGTGCGCGGCGGCGATCGCCGCCGCCTTGTGCGCCTGCACCGCTTCGGCTGTTTCGCCCGCAGTCATCCATGCCTCCCTGCCACCATCCATGGCGTCATAACCAAACAGTATGAAGGGTCAGCCCAAAATACGCAACGCCATATCTCTGAAGAACTGCGCGGCGAACCCCAGGTCGCGCACGTCGATGCGCTCGTCGGCCCCGTGGATCAGTGGCATCGTCTCGAACAGCGAGGCATACCGATGGGGGAAGAAGCCATACGCGACGCACTCCGGGAACGCGTCGCGGAAGTGGCGCGAGTCGGTGAAGCCCGGCAGCACCACCGGCACGACTTCTGCGCCCGGATCGTGCTCGGCGATCCAGGCGGCAATCCCCTGCATGAGCTGTGAGGCCATCGGCGAGCGGTTGCCGACGACGCGCTCGGTGAACTCTACGCGACCCCACCCATCCCCCCCAAAAACTTCCTCGATCCCGCGCAAAACCTCCGGCTCCCCCAATCCCGGCGGCACGCGGCAGTCCACGCGCAGCTCGGCGCTTGAGGGGATCACGTTGATCTTCTCCGATGCGCGGATGCGGGTGGGCGTGAACGTCACGCCGAACATCGGCTCGAACACGGTCGCCAAGCGCTCGTCCTGCGCGGCCATGCGGGCGATCGCGCCCCTGGGGTCGGCCGGGTCCTCGCCCAGACCCTTTAGGAACGCCTGCGGCTCGGCGGTCAGCTCATACGCCGGCTGGCGCGAGGCCAGGCGCTCAAGAATGGGCGCCATCTTCAGCAGCGCGTTCTCGCCCATCTTCGGCATCGAGGCGTGGCCAGCCACGCCATCGGTCGTGATCGTGAAGCGGAACACGCCCTTCTCTGCGCAGCACACGCCGTAGCGGCGCCGGGCGGGCGGGCCTCCATACTCGAATACCGCCCCACCGCCCTCGTTGATCAGCAGGTCGCAGCGGACCTTCTCGGGGTGCGTCTTGGTGATCCATTCCGCGCCCAGTTCGCCGCCGGTCTCCTCGTCGACGACAGCAACGATCAGCAGTTCGCCGCGGGCGGGGCGCCAACCCTCGCGTGCCAGATCAACCGCGGCTGCCACCTCGGCGGCTACCTGCGACTTCATGTCGAGCGCGCCGCGGCCCCAGATGCAGCCGTCGGCGACGTCACCCGACCAGGGGTCGTGCGTCCACTCGCCCGCGTCCGCTAGCACGGTGTCGACGTGGCCCAGATAGCAAAGGGTCGGACCGGGCTCGCTGCCGCGCAGGCGCGCCACGAGGTTGGGCCTGCCGGGCTCGGCGCCGAGCAGCTCGCACTCGAAGCCCGCCCCCTCCAGCAGGCCCTTGAGATGCTCCTGCGCCGGGCGCTCGTTGCCCGGCGGATTGACCGTGTCGAAGCGCAGCAGCTCCTGCAGCAGCTCGCTCGCCCGCTCGGTCAGCCCACTCACGCCACCGATCGTATCTGCCCCGCGCCCAGCGATCCAGCCGCGCCTGCGGCGAGCAGCGCGCGTGTGTACTCGTGGCGGGGGGCGCCAAACAGTTGCTCCGTCGGCGCGAGCTCCACCACCCGGCCGGCGCGCATCACGGCGACGCGGTCGCATACTCCGCGCGCGACCAGCAGATCGTGCGTCACGAGCAGGTAGCCCAGGCCTTCCTCTGCCTGCAGCCGGACGAGCAGGTCGAGCACCTGCGCGCGCACGGTCGCGTCGAGCGAGGACACCGGCTCGTCGAGCACAAGCACCTTTGGTTCGCTTGAGAGAGCGCGCGCGATGCCCACGCGTTGGCGCTCTCCGCCCGAGAGCTCGTGCGGGAAGCGGTCGAGGTGCTCGGCGCGCAGGCCCACGCGCTGTAAGAGCTCGGCCGCCCGGTTGCGCACGTCCGCGGCGGGCACGCCGCGTAGCTGCAGCCCCGTCTGCAGGATCCACTCCACACGCCGGCGCGGGTTCAGCGAGGCGTGTGCGTCCTGGAAGACCATCTGCAACTCGCGGCGCACGGGGGCCAGTTGGCGACGCTTGGCCGTCGTGATGTCCTCGCCGCGGAAGGCGATCGTGCCGCCTTGCGGGTCCTGCAGGCGCAGCAGGCAGCGGATCAGCGTCGTCTTGCCCGCCCCCGACTCGCCCACCACGCCGAGGGTTTCGCCCTCGTGCAGGGTGAGCGAGACGCCGTCGAGCGCGGGCACGTCCGTCGGGCGTTTGTCGACCATCGGCACGCTCGCGCGGCCGCGCGCCGCCCAGCGGACTCTGCCACCGGCGTGGAAGCGCACGCGCAGGTCCTGCGCCTCCAGCAGCGGAGCGCCCGGCGCCCGGGGCCCGCGCGGCGCCCGAGGCGCATAGGCCGCGAGCAGGCTCTGCGTATACGGATGCTGGGGGGCATGCAGGATCGCGGTGGCCTCGCCCTGCTCGACCAGCCGCCCGGCGTGCATCACGAGGATGCGGTCAGCCACGTCGGCAACGACGCCGAGGTCGTGCGTGACGAGCAGCATGCCCATCCGCGTGCGCTCGCGTAGCTCCTTCAGCTGCGCGAGGATCTGCGCCTGCGTGGTGACGTCGAGCGCAGTGGTGGGCTCATCGGCGATCAGCAGCGCCGGCTCGCACGACATCGCCATCGCGATCATCACGCGCTGGCGCATGCCGCCGGAGAGCTCGTGCGGATAGGAGCGCACGCGCTCGCGCGCGCGGTCGATGCCGACGCCTTCCAGCAGCCCGATCGTGCGCGCCCACGCGACGGCGCCGCTTGCCAGCGGGTCGTGTGCACGGATCTGCTCGGATATCTGCCAGCCGACACGCTGCACCGGGTTGAGCGAGCTGAGAGGGTCCTGGAAGACCATCGCCATGCGCCGCCCGCGCAGGCGTTGCAGCTCGCGCTCGCTCGCGCCGAGCAGGTCTTGTCCTTCAAGCGCGGCCCGGCCGGACGTGCGCGCACCGAGCGGGCGCGTCAATCCCATCAGCGTGAGCGCGACGGTGGACTTGCCCGAACCCGACTCTCCTACGAGTGCCAACGTCTCCCCGCGCGCGAGCGCGAACGACACGCCGTCCACAGCGCGCACCTCGCCCGCTTCGGTATCGAAGCTGACGCTCAGGTCGGCGACGTCGAGCAGGCTCATCGCGCCAACCGGATGCGCGGATCGAGCGCGGCGTAGAGGACGTCCACGACCGTGCTCATCACCACCACGGCACAGGCCACGAACAGGGTGACGACGAGGACCGAGGGCACGTCCAGGCGCGCGATCGATTCGGCCGCGTACTGGCCCACGCCGTGCAGGTCGAAGACGGACTCCACGACGATCGCCCCACCCCCGACGACGGCGGCGAAGTCCAGGCCCCACAGCGAGACGATCGGGATCAGCGAGTTGCGCAGCACGTGGTGCACGAGCACCCTGCGCTCGGAGAGGCCCTTTGCGCGGGCGGTGCGCACGTAGTCCTCGCCCATCGTGTCCAGCACGCTGGAGCGCAGCACGCGCGCATAGACGCCGATAAACGCCACCGACAGTGTGATCCAGGGCAGCAGCATGTGCGTGAACCAGCCCCACGGGTCGCTCGTGAGCGGCACGTAGCCGCCGAGCGGCAGGAGCTGCGCGCGGTAGCCGAGGTAGTAGAGCAGCAGCGCGCCGAGGAAGAACGCGGGCGTGGAGACGCCGACGAGCGCCACCACCGTCAGTGAGCGGTCGAGCAGCCGCCCGGCGCGCAGCGCGCTCAGCACGCCGAACAGCACGCCAAACACCAACCAGATGATTCCGGCTCCCAGTGCCAACGAAAGCGTCGGCGGCAAATCGCGGCGGATTTCCTGCTCGACGTTGAACTGTTGCGAATAGGACACGACGGTGCCGTCGAGCACCTTTTCCATCGTCGTGAAGTACTGCACGTACACGGGCTTGTCAAAGCCCCAGGCGCGGCGCACGTCCTGCACCTGCTGCGGCGTGGCCAGGCGCCCGGCCATGCGCAGCGCGGGGTCTCCGTCGGGGATCACCTGGAAGATCAAAAACGTCACCAGCGAGATGGCCAGCAGCACGGCGAGCATCGCGGCGAGGCGGCGGGCGAGAAAGAGCGCCATCACGCGCGCCAGTCGAGCGCGTCACGCAGGCCATCGCCGAACACGTTCACACCGAGCACGGCGGTCACGAGCATCAGGCCCGGTGCGAGCACGAGGTGGATGGCGCCGGGCGTGAGGTGGATGCCTTCCGCGAGCATCGTGCCCCACGAGGGGTTGGGGTCCTGCACGCCCGCCCCCAGGTAGGAGAGCCCGGCCTCCAAAAGGATTGCGCCGACGAGCATCAGCGGCACGAACACGACAATCGTGGAGGTCAGGTTGGGCAGCAGCTCGCTGAGCAGGATGCGCACGTGTCCGCGGCCCTGCACGCGCGCTGCGTCGATGAACTCGCGCCGGCGCAGGCTCAGCACCTGCCCGCGCAGCGGTCGCGCAACGTAGGGCATCGAGACGACGCCGATGATCAGGGCCGGCAGCAGCAGCGAGCCACTCGATATCGTCAGCGGCCCCAGGTGCAAGCCTCCACCCACTGCCAGTGCGACCCCTATCGCGACGCCGAGCAGCAGCGGCGGGAAGGCCCAGATCACGTCGAGCAGCCGCGCGAGCACACCGTCGGTCACGCCACCGAACCAGCCGGCAAGCGTGCCGATCAGGACCGCGAGCACCATCGTGATCAGCGTGGCGATCGCCCCGATCTCAAGCGAGTTGCGCCCCCCGTAGAGCAGCCTGACGGCCACGTCGCGCCCGCTGCCGTCCGCCCCCAGGAAGAAGCGCGCGTGCCACGTCGGCCCGATCGGCACCCCCGTTGGCGAGACGACTTCCTCGGTCTTGCCGCCCACGTGGATGACTTCTGTGATGTGCTCGTCGTTGGGCCCTGTGTGCGCGATGTCGTGCGCGTAGATCGGCGCCAGCAGGCAGAGCACCACCACACCCAGGAAGAGCCCGCCGAAGGCGAGCGTCGTCCGGCTGCGCGCAATGCGCCTCCAGGCGAGCCGCCAGGGGCCCGTTGCCGGCCGGGGCGCCGGCGGCACTGGGGGCGGATGGCTCATTTCACCTGCAGCGTGCTCCAGTCGTTGCCATAGACCGGGTGGAAGACGAGCGCGGGGAAGTCGATTCGTTCCGAGGTGAACTTGGGCGCCTCGTCGTAGCCGATCACCGCGAGGTAGGCCTTCTGCGCGGTGTATTCATCGAGCGCCTGCCAGCGCCCGAGAACGCTGTTCAGCTGCGAGGATGGTACGGGCGAGAGGGCGGCCAGTTCGCTCTGGATGTGCGGGTCGTTGACCTGCGAGAGGTTGTGGTTTTCCGTGGGGTTGATCGATTCGGCGTCCATCAGCTGGTAGAAGTCCACCGGGTTGGGGAAGTCCTGGCTGAAGGCGATCCAGCCCGTCTGCGGGTTGACGTTCTTGATGTTGCCGATCGTCGCGGGGTACTGCGCGGCGGCGACGATCTTCACGCTGGCCTTCAGGCCGATCGCGTTGAGCACGCCGGCGTAGTAGTCGGCGTATTCCTTGTGCGGCGGGTGTTCGTCGCTCCACACCGTGACGGCGGTGCCGGCCATGCCGGACTGCGTGATGAGTTCCTTGGCCTTGGCGGTGCGCGAGGAGCCGACCGCTTCGTTCGGTTCCCCGTAGGGGCACGGCCCCGAGGGATGCCCGGGCATGCCGATCGGCAGCAGGTAGCAGGCGGGCGTGAGCATGCCGCCATCCAGGCGCGCGAGCGCCCGGCGGTCGATCGCCCAGTTGACGGCCTCGCGCACGAGCGGACTGCTGAACGGCTTGGCGGCGGTGTTGAGGAAGAAGAACTCAGTGGAGACCGTCGGCTCCTGCGCGTAGCGCGCGGACGCCTGGGATTGGATCTGCCCCTGCAGCGTGCCGGGGACCGCGTCGTTCCAGTCGAACACGTCGGCGCTGTTGTTCAGCACCTGCTCGGCCGCGGACTGGTTGTCGGGGACGATCTTGACTTCGATCTTGGCGTGCCCGCCCGGGATGCCGGGGATCGCCTCGGCCGCCCAGTGCGGGTTGCCAAGCAGCTGGAAGGACTGGTTGGGCACGATGCCGCTGATCGTGTAGGGGCCCACTCCCGGCGGCGGGGCGTTCGGCTCGGGCTTCAGCGGTGTGCCGGCCGGCACAAAGCCGGCGGCGGGGAAGGCGAGCACGTTCAGGAACGGCCCGAAGGGGGCGTTCAGCTTGATCGTGATCGTACCCGTCGTGTCGTCGGCAGCGATGCCGGAGATCGACTTCGCCTTGCCTTCGTCAAACGCTTCGGCGCCGACGATGTTGCCGGTGAGGAACTGCTTGTTGCCCCAGCCCAGCTTGATCGCGCGCTCGACCGTGTAGGGGAAGTCGGTCGCCTTGACGGGCTGACCATTGGAGTAGACGAGGCCCTTGCGCAGCGTGAAGGTGTAGGTCTTGCCGTCGGCGGAGATGGTCGGCAGGCTCTGCGCGAGGCCGGGGATCAGCTGCGTGCCCGCCTGACCCGAGGCGTGCGCGTAGGTGACGAGGCCCGTGTACGCGAGCCAGGTGGCCTCGGCGGACTGCGTGGTGGCGCCGAGCGCGGGGTCGAGCGAGTCGGGCGCCGTGCCCATCAAGACCGTGACCGTCGGGCTGGACGCCGTGACGCCACCCGTATCGGAAGCGTTGGTGGTGGAGTTCGAGGAGGAGCTGCCGCAGGCGCCGAAGCAAACTGCCAGCACGAGCGCCGCCACGGCGGCGAGCAGTGGCGAGAGCAGGCCCGATATACGAGAGCGCTTGATCACGGAGTGTCCTCCTTGCGAGGCAAAATGCGGTTGCGGGGTTGGATGTATGCCAGGAGGGCAGGCGGCACTTCTCCCAGTCCCTGCCCGTGTGGGGTATTCCGTGGAATACGGAAAGATCCTCCTTTTGGACATTCCGGATAATTCACTGAATAGACCCCGCCGATGCGGACAACGTCACGGGAATGGACACATCGCGTCGATGGGCCATAATCGCCAGGCATGAGCGTGGGGAGCAGCGAGACGACCGTCCAGGCGCGCGACCCCGCGACGGGCGCGCCCCTGGGGGAGGTACGGGCGACCGCGCCGCAGGACATCGAGGGCGTCGTGTCCGCGGTTGCACAGGTGCAGCCGCTGTGGGGGCTGCTGCGCGTGGAGGACCGCGCGCGCTACATGCGCCGCGTGGCGCAGGCGATCGTGGACGAGCTCGACGAGCTGGCGGAGCTGATCGGCCGCGAGCAGGGGCGCCCGCGCACGGAGATCGTCACGCTCGAGCTGTTGCCCGCGATCGACGCGCTGATCTGGATCGCGGAGGAGGGCGCGGAGATCGTCGGCAGCCGCAAAGTGGGCGTGCACCGCTCGCTCGGGCCGCTCAAGCGCGCGCGGGTAGCGTACGAGCCCTACGGCGTGGTGGGCGTGATCGGCGCGGGCAGCGCGCCCTTCGCGCAGCCGCTGGCGCAGATCGCGGGCGCCCTGCTGGCGGGCAACGGCGTGGCCTTCAAGCCGGCGCGGCGCGCCTGCCTGGCGGGCGAGCGGATCGCGCGGGTGCTGGCGCGGGCCACGCTGCCGGAGGGGCTGGTCGCGCTCGTGCACGGGGGGGCACAGGCAGGAGTGGCGCTGGCGCAGGCGCGCGGCTGCGACAAGGTGCTGTTCACCGGCTCGCCGCGGGTAGGACGCACGGTCGCGCGCGCGTGCGTGTCGCAGGAGAAGGAGGTGACGGTGGAGCTGGGCGGCAAGGACGCGATGCTGGTGCTGGCCGACGCGCACGTGGCGCGCGCGGCGAGCGGCGCGCTGTGGGCCGGTTGCGCGGGGGCGGGTCAGGCGCGGGGGTCGGTCGAGCGCGTGTATGTGGCGCACGAGGTGCGCGAGGGGTTCTTGAACCGCCTCGTGCAGGGCGCGCAGGCCATGACCGTGGGCGACCCCGCGCGCGCGGGCGTGCAGATGGGGCCGCTGGCCTCGCAGCGTCGTTTGGAGCATGTGAAGGAGTTGGTGCAGGATGCCGTGGAGCAGGGCGCGGAGGTGCTGTGCGGCGGGCCGCTTGAAATGCAGCCCGAGGGGTGCGACGGGGCCTTCTACGCGCCGACGGTGCTGATCGGCGTGACGCACGCGATGCGCGTGATGCGCGAGCCGCTGGACGGGCCGGTGCTGGCGGTGATGAGCGTGAAGAGCACTGACGAGGCGATCGCGCTGGCCAACGACAGCGACTACGGGCTGGGCGCTTCGGTGTGGACGGCCGACCGCTACGCGGGGCTGCGCATCGCGCGGGATCTGCACGCGGGCATGGTGTGGCTGAACGACCACCTGCCGGGTCCGGCCGTCTCGCGCGGGCCGTGGGGGGCGGCGGCGGGCGGGGGGCTGGGGCGCACCTTGGGCGAGACTGGGCTGAGGGGCTGCGCGCAGGAGAAGTTGATCACCTGGGACCCGCCGCGTGTGCGGGGGCTGTGGTGGGGGCCCTATGACGAGAGCACGGGCAAGGCGGCGCGGGCGGTGGCTTGGATGCGCAGCAGTCGCGACGCGGACAGGGAGCGCGCCTGGCGCGAGGGGGCGCTGGCGCTCGGGCGGGCTGGGGCGCGGGCGCTCTCGCGGCGCTGAGTAACCTGTGCTTATGCCAGCGCAGGCTTACATGGGCAAGGAGTGCGTCTGCCAGCTGCGCAGGGGGATCTGCGACCAGTCGTGCGTAAAGGACATGCTCGACACGCCGTTCTACATCGCCTGTTTGAAGTTGAAGGGCCGGCGCTGCGTGGTGATCGGCGGGGGGGAGATCGGTTTGGAGAAGGTGGAGGGCCTGCTGGCGTGCGACGGCGATGTGACGTTGATCGCGCCGGCGGCGATCGACGCGCTGCGTGACCATGCGCGCGAGGGGACCATCCGCTGGCAGCGGCGCGACTACGCGGGGCCGGCGGATCTGGAGGGGGCGTTTATGGTCATCGCCGCGACCGACGACACCGACGTGAACGTCGCCGTATACGAGGATGCGGAGCGGGGGGCAATGCTCGTGAACGTGGTGGACGTGCCACCCTTGTGCAACTTCATCCTGCCGGCGATCGTGCGCACGGGGCCGCTGGCGATCGCAATCTCCACCGCGGGGGCCAGCCCTGCGTTGGCCAAGCGCATGAAGCGCGAGATACAGGGGCTGTTCGGCGATCCTTACGCCACGCTGGCGGTGATGCTGAACGACGTACGCGGCTGGGCGAAGGCGACGCTGCCCACCTACCAGGACCGCAAGCGGTTCTTCGAGGGCATCGTCAATGGCGAGCCGGACCCGATCGCCCTGCTGCGCGCGGGGGATGAGGGAGCAGTGGCGGAGCTGATCGCCGCGGCGCAGCGCGAGTGCGAGACCGCGCGCGTGTGATCGAGCTCGACGGCGTAGGGCGGCTCTACGGAGAACGGGAGGCGCTGCGCGACGTCTCGCTGTCGCTCGGGGAGGGACAGACGCTGGTGGTGTTCGGCCCCAACGGCGCGGGCAAGACGACGCTGCTGCGCATCCTGGCGACGCTGCTGCGCCCGCACGCGGGGAGCGTGAGGGTCATGGGCAAGGAACTGCCGGCAAAGGGTTGGGCGGTGCGCGGGGAGATCGGGCTGCTGGGTCATGAGCCGTTGCTGTATCGGGAGCTGAGCGCGAGCGAGAACCTGCGCTTCCACGCGCGCCTGCACGGCGTCGGTTTGGAGCGCATCGGACAGGTACTGGCGAGCGTGGGGATGGGCGATCGCGCACAGGAGCCGATCAAGACGCTGTCGCGGGGGATGGTGCAGCGGGTTGCCGTCGCGAGAGCCGTGCTGCACGATCCGAAGGTGCTGCTGCTGGACGAGCCATATGCCAATCTGGACCCCGCGGCAAGGGAGCACGTGGCCGGCCTGATCGGCCGGGAGGCCAGGCGCACACGTGTGATCTGCAGCCATGATCCGAGCGGTGGCATCGCCGAGGCCGATCTCGTGCTCGGTCTGCGCGCGGGACGCCAGGTCGTGCTCAAGGCTGCCGGCGACGTGCAGGCGGGCGAGATCGCGGAGCTGTATCGATGACGCGCACAGTCGGGGCGCTGCTGCGCAAGGAGTTCCTCGTCGAGCTGCGCACCTTGGAGTCGGTGCCGGGCATGTCGCTGTTCGCGGTGAGCACGCTGATCGTCTTCCACTTCGCGCTGAACCAGAACAGCGTCAGCGGCGACGAGGCGGCAGGCGTGCTGTGGGTGACGCTCTTGTTCGCGGCGATGCTGGGGGTGAACCGGCTGTTCGTGGCGGACGCGGAGCAGGGTGGGTTCGACGCGTTCCTGCTGGCGCCGGTGGACCGCAGCGCGCTGCTGGTGGCGAAGGCGCTGGCGCTGCTGGCCTACCTGACGGTGTTTGAGCTGGTGGCGGTGCCGGCGTTTGGGCTGTTGCTGCTCGGACCGAGCCTGGGGCAGGCGCTGCCGGGACTGTTGGCAGTGCTCGCGCTGGCCGACCTGGGCGTGGCGGTGATCGGCACGCTGGTGGCGGCGCTGGCGGTGCAGACGCGCGCGCGGGACCTGTTGGGGCCGCTGCTGGCGCTGCCGCTGCTGGTGCCGATCGTGATCGGTGCGGCGCGGGCCAGCGCGCCGCTCTTGGCCGCTAGCCATGCGGGCGCCGCGCCGGGGCGCTGGCTGTTGGGTCTGGGGCTCTATGATCTGGTGTTCGGGCTGATTGCCTACGCGGTATTCGACTTCCTCTTGGAGGACTGAAACGATGTATGGACGGGGTTTGCGTCCCCTTTCGCTGGCCACCGCCGCGATGTGGACTGTGGCGCTGGGACTGGTGTTCTTCTACGCGCCGCTGGAAGCCGAACAGGGCTTTCTGCAGAAGATCTTCTACGTGCACGTGCCGCTGGCGATCGTCTCGCTGTGCGGGTTCGTGCTGGGGGGGCTGTTCGCGATCCAGTACCTGCGCACGCGCGAGGCGCGCTGGGACATGCGCTCGTATGTGGCGATCCACATGAGTTTGATCTTCGGCGTGGGCACGTTGATCACCGGGTCGATCTGGGCGAAGGGGTCGTGGGGGCACTGGTGGGTGTGGAGCGAGCCGACGCTCGTGTCGTTCCTGATCGTGTTCCTGCTGTACGCGACGTATCAGCCGCTGCGCTTCTCGATCGAGGATCCCGAGCGCCAGTCGCGCTACGCGGCTGTGTTCGCGATCACGGCGGGGGCGTTCGTGCCGCTCAACTTCATCGCGGTGCGGATGTCCACGGCGTACCTGCACCCGCGCGTGCTGGGCAGCACTTCCAACCTGCCCGGCTCGATGGCGTTTACGTTCCTGGTGTCGCTGGTGGCGATGGGGCTGCTGTACGCGACGCTGTGCAAGTACGAGATGACCGCCAAGCACGCCCGCATGCAGGTGAAGGCGCTGCGCCGCAGGCGCTCGGGAGAACTGCAGCGCGCGGGGAGGTTCGGCTTCTGATGCCGGCATTGCCCCTGCATGAGGCTGGAAAGTATGTGGCCGCCGCCTACATCGTGGTGTTTGCGCTGGTGCTGATCTACGTGGCGATTATGGCTATCCGTTTGAGCCGCATCGAGCGCAACCTGGGGGAGCTGCTGGAGCGCCCCGCGCCAGCGGCCGAACCCGAGGAGGAGCCGCTGGAAGAGCTCGCTCGGCCGGGAGCAGCGGTATGAGCGAGCTGCTCGCCCTGGGCATCTCCCACAAGACCGCGGGCGTGGAGCTGCGCGAGCGCCTGGCGCTGACCGAGGCCGCGGCCGTGGCTTTCGCGGGCGAGGCGGTGCAGACGCCCGAGGTGCGCGAGGCGGTGGCGATCTCGACCTGCAACCGCACGGAGCTGTATCTCGTGGTGGGCGACGCGGTGCGCGCGGAGGCGGACGTGCTGGGCCTGCTGGCCGCGCGCGCGGGCATCCGCCCGACGGCCTTGGCGGGAGCGATCTACTCGCCGCGTAACTGCGACGCGGCCAGGCAGCTGTTCCGCGTGACCGCGGGCCTTGAGTCGATGGTCGTGGGCGAGGCGGAGATCCAGGGGCAGGTGAAGCGCTCGTATGAGGCGGCGCTCGCCGCGGGGCACACGGGCGCGCTCAGCAACCGGCTGTTCGCGGCAGCGCTGACGACAGGTAAGCGCGTGCGCTCGGAGACCGGCATCGGATCGAGCCGCGTGAGCGTGCCCTCGGTCGCGGTCGACCTGGCGGCGCGCGTGCTGGGCACGCTGGAGGACAGCCACGTGACGATCCTCGGCGCGGGCGAGACGAGCGAGCTGACCGCGCAGGCACTGGCCGACCAGGGCGCGGGGACGATCTTTGTCGCCAACCGCCACGCCGACAGGGCGCTTGGCCTGGCGCAGCGCTTCGGCGGCACCGTGGTGGGCCTGGAGCGCCTGCCCGACCAGCTGGCGGTGGCGGACATCGTGGTCTGCTCGACCGCCTCGCCGCATGCGATCGTCGGGCGCGAGGAGCTGGAGCTGGTGGTCGCGCGCCGCGCGGGCAAGCCGCTGCTGTTGATCGACATCGCCGTCCCGCGCGACGTGGACCCGCGCTGCGGCGAGCTGCCTGGCGTGACGCTGTATGACATCGACGACCTGCAGGAGGTCGTGGAGCGCAACCTCAGCACGCGCACGGCGGAGGTGCCGCGGGCGCTTGAGATCGTGGAGGAGGAGATCCACCGCTTCGCGCGCTGGCTGGGTCAGCTGGACACACTGCCGACGATCGGCGCGCTGCACGAACAGGCCACCGCGCTGGTCGAGCAGATCCTCGCCGAGAACGAGGGCCGCTGGGAGTCCGCGAGCAAGCGCGACCTGGCGCGCGTGGACGCAATCGCCCGCGCCGTAGCCAAGCGCTTGCTGCACGAGCCGACGATCCGCCTGCGCAGCCTCTCGGAGGAGCGCGGGCACGCGAGCCTGGAGCTGGTGCGCGAGCTGTTCGGGCTGCGCGAGGATGCAGGCGAGGCACAGCGCGAGAGCGCCGCCGAGGACGGGGCCACCTCCGAGACGGGCCTGGCGGAAGTCCGCTCTCTGGACGCCCGCCGCCGACGCGGCTGACATGCGCATCGGCACGCGCGGTAGCGCGCTTGCCCTGACCCAGGCGCGGCACGTCGCCGACCTGCTGGGCGGCGCGGAGGTGGTGACGATCACGACCACGGGGGACGCCCCACCACCGGAAACCGCCGATGACGCCACTGCCGTCGCCGCCCCACCACCTCCCACTCTCGACAAGTCCCGCTGGGTAGACGCCCTGGAGGCGGCGCTGCTGGCGGGCGAAATCGACCTGGCGGTGCACTCCGCCAAGGACGTGCCGGGCGAGCTGGCTGACGGCCTGTCCCTGCTGGGTGCCCCGGCGCGAGCGGACGTGCAGGACGTGCTGTGCGGCGCGGAGAGCCTGGAGGCGCTGCCCAAGGGCGCCCGCGTAGGGACCGGCAGCGTGCGCCGCGCCGCCCAGCTGCTGTTGGTGCGCGACGATCTGGAAGTGATAGCCGTGACGGGTAACGTGGATACCCGCCTGCGCAAGCTCGGCGAAGGCGAGTGCGACGCGCTGGTGCTCGCGCGAGCGGGCCTGCAGCGCCTGGGGCGCGAGGGGGAGGCGGGCGCCATCCTGGACCCCACGCGCTTCGTGCCGAGCCCCGGCCAGGGCACGCTGGCACTGGAGGGCCGCACCGACGACGAGACGACGCGCGCAGCCGTGGCGGGGATCACCGACAAGGACACCTTCGCGTGCCTGCTGGCCGAGCGCGCCGTGGCGAGCGCCCTGGATGCCTCCTGCCACACGCCACTGGGCGCCTGGGCGCGGCCCGCCGGCTGCGGCTGCTTGGAACTGCGCGCTTGGGTCGGCCTGCCCGACGGCTCGGCGTGGGTGAGCGACGGAGCGGCCGGCGGCTTCTACGACGCCGCGGAGCTGGGGCGCAGGGTGGGCGAGCGGATGGGGGCAGCCGGGGCAGACGACCTGTTGAAGGACGCGGAGGCGATGGCGGTTGAGCACGCCTGAGCCGAGCGACCGCGAGTCGAGCGGCCACGTATATCTGGTCGGCGCGGGCCCTGGCGATCCGGGCCTGTTGACGGCGCGTGCGCTGGAGCTGATCGCGCAGGCCGACACGGTCCTCTACGACCGCCTCATCCCTGCGCAGGCGCTCGACGGCGCGCGTGGCGACGCGGAGCTGCTGTACGTCGGCAAGGAGGGGGGCGGGGATGCCGTGCCGCAGGAGCAGACGGAGGCGCTGCTCGTGACACGCGCGCGGGAGGGGAAGCGGGTGGTGCGGCTGAAGGGCGGCGACCCGTTCGTGTTCGGGCGCGGTGGGGAGGAGGCGCTGGCGCTGCGCGCGGCGGGGATTCCGTACGAGGTGGTGCCGGGGGTGACGGCTGGGGTGGCGGCGGCGGCGTATGCGGGCATCCCGGTGACGCACCGGGGAGTGTCGAGCGCGGTGGCGCTGGTGACCGGGCACGAGGACCCGAGCAAGCCTGAGTCCGCGCTCGACTGGTCCCGGCTCGGCACGTTCCCGGGGACGCTGGTGTTCTACATGGGCATCGGGCACCTGCCGGAGATCGCGACCTCGCTGACCGCGGCCGGGCGCAGCGAGAGCGAGCCGACGGCGGTGATCGAACGCGGCACACTGCCGGGACAGCGCGTGGTGCAGGGGACATTGGGGACGATCGCGCAGCGCGCGCAGGAGGCGGGCATAAGGCCCCCCGCGATCACGGTCGTCGGCGGGGTGGCGAACCTGGCCGAGGAGCTGGCATGGCGCACCCCCGGGCCCTTGAGCGGGCGCACGGTGGCCGTGACGCGCGCGCGGTCGCAGGCGAGCGGCCTGGCCCGGCGCCTCAGCGAACTGGGCGCGAGCGTGATCGAGGCACCCGTGATCCGCATCGAGCGACTGCCGAGCGAGCCGCTGGACCCATCCCCTTACGACCTGATCTGCCTGACGAGCCCCAACGGCGTGGACGCCCTGTTCGAGCGCCTGGCGGCCGACGGCCGTGACGCACGCGCCCTGGCAAACGCGCGCGTGGCCGCAATCGGCCCGGGCACGGCGCGCGCCCTGAGCGAACACGGTATCGCAGCGGACGTGGTGCCCGAGCGCTTTGTGGCGGAGGCGCTGGTCGAGGCCCTGGCCGACGTCCCCGTCACCCGCGCATTGGTGGCGCGAGCGAGCGAGGCGCGCGACGTCCTACCCGACGCGCTACGCGCACGCGGCGCGGAGGTGGACGTGCTCGCGCTGTACGAGACGGTCGCGGAGCCACTTTCGCCGCGCGCGTTGGCTGCGGCAAAGGCAGCCGACTACATCACGTTCACTTCGTCCTCGACCGTGCGCTTCTTCCTGCGGGCCGCCGGCACTGCTGACGACACCGAGCCCACCGGCGCGGCCACCGAGGGGAGCGCCCCCTTGTCCCCCGACACGCGCGTGGTATCGATCGGCCCGGTGACCAGCGCAACCCTGCGCGAGCACGGCATCGAGCCGCACATAGAGGCGGAGCGCCACGACATCGACGGCGTCGTGGACGCGCTGCTGGCCGACGCGCTGTCCACCGCAGCCTGAGATGCCCAACGCCTCGCAGGCCGTGACTCCCGGCGCCCCACAGGCGAGCGCCCTGGGCCGCCCGCGCCTGCACCTACGCAAGACGACATCCACCAACGACCGCGCGCGCGAACTGGCAATAGCGGGCGCGCCGCACGGCACGCTCGTGACCGCCAGCGAGCAGACAGCAGGCCGCGGGCGCATGGGGCGCAGCTGGAGCGCGCCCGCAGGCAGTTCGTTGCTGATGTCGCTGGTGCTGCGCCCAGGCCCTCCCAACCCGGAGCCGCCAACCAAACCGTGGCCTCCACCCCAGTTGCCCCTGCTCGCGGGCGTCGCTGTGTGCGACGTGGCGGGACCGCAGGCCCGTGTGAAGTGGCCGAACGACGTCGTCGTGCAGGACGGCCCGAACCTGAGGAAGCTGGCCGGCATCCTGACCGAGGCGCGGCCGCAGGCGGGCTGGGCGGTGCTGGGCATCGGATTGAACGTATCGGTGCGCTTGCAGGACCTGCCGCCCGAGCTGCAAGGGACAGCGGCGACCCTCGACCTGACCTTCGACGCGATCGAGCCGACCCTGGCAGACCTGCTCGCGGCCCTGGAGCACCGCCTAACCGCCCCGATCGAGACAACCCTCGACAGGCTGCGCGAACTGCTGATTACTTCCGAGCCTTCTTCGCCTTCGGCTTAACAGCAGCGCACTTCCCCGACACCGCGACCTTCGTGGAGCGCACCAAGCGCCGCCCGTTCTGCCCGACGATCGTCGTGGGCATCACGAGGCCCCCTTTCGGGCAGAGGCTGCCGTTGGTGGTGAGGGCGGAGTGCGGTCCTTCGGGGAAGTTGACTTCGAACTTGGTAATCGGCACATCGGGCACGCTGGCGAACGTGCTCGACGTAACCCCGTGCGAGATGTTGATCGACCCGACGAGATCGACGCGCACGCCCTCCCCCTGGAGCACCATCTCGATGTCGGGGAACGCCGCCCCGCCATGCGAGACGAGATAGACCGGCCCCATGATCGGCACCGGCAGCACGGGCGTAGTCCCCTTGACGTAGCCGACCAGCGACCCGGGCGGGCACGTGGCGGGATTCGCGGCGAACGTGGCTTCGAGGCAAGCCTGCTGGATCGTGCTGAGGCGTGAGGGCAACTGCTTGGGCAACTTGACGGACACGCTGTGGATATTGGCCTGGCCCTCCTCAGAGGAGATCTTGACACCGAAGCTCGTCCCCTTCTTCTTCGAGCCGGGTGAGCGCGTGGCAACAGTGAACCCAGGATCGAACGGCAGGTTCTTGCAACCGCCGACGGCGAACGGCGAGGACACGTGCGCGACAGCACCCTGCGCGGCGGAGATCGTGGCAGTGAGCTGCTTGGCTTCGCAGTTGGTGGGATTGAACGCGAACTGCGACCGATTGAGGGCGAAGTTGATGGTCTGCACGCGCAGCGGCACCCCGTCGAGGATCTGCGGCAGCGCGCTACTCGTGATCGTCGCCGCGGCAGTCCTAGGATCGATGTCAATCCTCGCCCGTGCAACGACAGTCCCAAGATTGTACGGCCCGGCCTTGCCCGGCACCACGATGGACGCCCCGAACGGCGCCCCGTCGTACGGCCCTGTTAGATAGGCCTTGCCCGTGACCCAATAGGGATGCGATCCAGCACCGGCGCTGGCAGCAACAGTGCCGACTTCAGAAGCAGAGGGGCAGGTCCCCGCATTGGCCTGTTCTTCCCCACAGAGCGAGACGTGCGAGAGCATCGCCAGCAGTCCCGCAGGACCCTGCGCCTGAATAGAGCTGATGTCCTGCTGGCGGTCGCTGCGACTGATGGTCGCGGTGATGTTGGTGTAGGCGCCGGCGGCAGGATAAGTCGAGCCGGCTTCGAAGACAGGGGTGAAGGGGAAGCCGTTGCACCCCGTCACGGGAAATTCCCAACTGGGGGTCGCATCGGGCGTCTGCGGGCTGCTCCAGGGAGTCATGTCGGACGTGGTGAGCGCATTGCCGCACGTCTGCGGGTTTGCCAGCGGCGCCCGGGGGCCGTCCTTGAAGATCAGCTTCAGGTCGCTGAAGGGCTGCTGGGGAACGTTCTTGAAACTTGCGGTCAACTGGCCCGTGGACGGATCTGCCGACACGATCCCGTGCTGCTTGATGACCACGCCGGAGCCTTCCAGTTCGAGGTAGATGCTGAAGAGGTTGCCGTCGGCGGCGTCTGCTTCGGTGCAATGGCTTTCGCCGCCGCAGCCGGGCTGAGCGACATATACATGGCCCGTGAGAGGCTGTTCCAGCACGGGGGTACGGGCTTCCGCGGTGCCGACCTGCGAGGCGAGCGGACAGTGCCCTGGTTCGGTGGAGGCCAGGTTGACGCCTTCCGGGCCTTCAGCCGGGCAGCCCGCCAGACCGTCCGCAGCTCCCGGAGAGATCGACACTCCG
Source organism: uncultured Solirubrobacterales bacterium (assembly GCA_963821895.1). Taxonomy (GTDB): domain Bacteria; phylum Actinomycetota; class Thermoleophilia; order Solirubrobacterales; family Solirubrobacteraceae; genus Palsa-744. Next base: position 257,181 of record CAWGFQ010000008.1, on the reverse strand, counting down.
CGGGGAAGCGTCACCGTGGCGTTCTTCAAAGGCGGCGTCGCGGTGCCTTCCAGGCCGGTCGCCTGCGACTGCGGAATCCCAAGGTCGATCCGATACCCCGTCGGCTCGTCCGCCCACGCGATGTTGGGCGACACCGAAAGTGAGGGCGCGAACTGCAGCTGGTCGCAGCCCCCTACCGGCGGCGTCCGGGTTTCGGTGTGTCTTTGCACGCCACCTTCTTCCCACGATTCCACTTCGGCCTTGGTGACCAGTCCGTCCGTACAGTCACTGGAGTTGGTAAAGAAAGGTTCAGAGGCATTCTCTCCACCATCCAGCCCCTGCGGATCGCCGTAGAACGTAACAATCGCACTCGAAAGCGCCCCGACATAGGGGATGCCCGGCACCAGGATGCGCAGTTCATACTCAGGCGGCGGTCCGAGTGTCGCGTACATAAATACTGCCTTTTCGATGCCTTCTACATATATGCCGAACTCGGCCGGATAGCCACGCTCGGGAACCATGTTGTAGATGGGAAATGCATTCAGGCCCAGGAACAGGCCCTGGCTGAAGTTGACCAAGACGGTCCCGACCTGGCTACTGGCAGGGCAGCTCCTCGCGAGCAGGCCCACCAGCGGACACTGCGATACCACCTGCGGGTTGCCCACCAGCCCTGACGGGAGGTCGACCACAAGTGTTCGCGGCGTCTGCACGAGGTGTTCGACTTCCTGGTCGGGAAAATCAAAAGTAGTCGACAGGGCAAACGGGTGATCGGCGGCGCCTAGATCGAGTGCGCCCGATACATCCTCGAACTGGTTCGCGAAATCGAGAAAACCAAATTCCGGCGGGCCTGCGCCTGCTGTCGACGTGCTGGTAGCCACCGCCGGCTGGGCTCCGTCTCCAGACGCCGCGACCCGGTTGGTCAAGACGCCGCCTGCGCTCACCAACACCGGAATCGTGAGAACCCCCGTCTGACGCAGTGGCCCGACTCCCCCGGCATAGCTGCACTGCACCACAACCCCGTTGGCCGTGCACGCCCAGCCAGAGCCCCCGACCAACCGCGACGGGTCGACCGACACGCCCGTGGGCAGCGTATCCGTCAACGCGATAGGTTCACTCGCCGTCATCTTGCCAGTGTTCGTCAGCACGACGACATACTGGTTGCTCGACGCGCCGACCACCAGGTTGGCCGGCTGCGCGACGACCGACACGCCCCACGCCACGCGCGAAACTGGTGCACCCTGGGCGACGCCGCAGCACGCCATAGCCATCGTAATGGCCATCACCAGACAAAGACTTGCAAAACGGTTCAGAAGCCATCCCGTTACCGGTCCCTCCCCTTCCCCAACCCATTTGTTCTGCGCAAGCTGATCCCACTCAGCCCGCGAGCCTTACCGCGAGAGCCTTTGGCCTTACTGTGACGGGCCTTCCCATGACTCTTTTTCATCTTCACTACACGCTTTGCCTTTGCTTTCGCCGTTGGCTGTGCTGGCGCTTCCACGACCTGTTCCCCGGGCACCAGGCTCGCGCTGCTAGGCGCACCGAGCATCGGCGGGGACGCGAGACCACCCTGGCAACCTTCTCCTTCGCATGTTGCCGGACCGGGCGGCGGCAAGAACCCGCCGTTGACACGCGCATCGTATAGGTCTTCCTGCGTATCGCCGTCCTGCGGTACGAGGCGATCAGCAGTGCTAAAGAAAATATCGTCACCTGAGCCATCGACGCCGACCAGCCTCGTGGTGGGAGCGTGATCCTGCCCGTGGTTGTGATCCTGGCCGTCGGAAATCAAGCTAATGACGCCATTGTTATACTCGTACACATTGTCATATCCGACTGCCGCCTGCTGTGTGAGAGCGGACGTGCCCTGAAAAACCACCACGGATCCGTCGTCGGACACCGAAGTCGGCTGCGGCGCGGGATTTGCGCTGCCAACGTATTCGGGGCTGGCAATTTCTGCTTCAGATTCCTCTGCGTTGCCGTTTGGTTTGTGCGATACAAGCGCAAGGGTACCTGTCTGCGCGTCGTACTCAAATACCTGCGGTATGCCGCCTGTATCTCCCGAGTTCAGCTTTGTGCTGCTGGACGTAAACACCAAAAACTGCCCGTCTGGTGTCGCGTCGACCGTTCTTATATCTTCCTGCTGCCAATCTCTTTCGTCCGCTTCTGCCACTGTACCTATAAAAGTCGTCTGATCTGTAATCGTGCTATACACGTATAGGTTGTTTTCGCCTTCAATTGGTTCCCGACCTTCGACGTTCTTGCCTTTTGTCAGAACGCTCTTTGCAACAAAGTATATATGCGAGCCATCCTCCGAGACACGCGCCACGCCCTGGAGTATCAAGTTTCTGCGGTGCCTGACCTCACCCATGCTGTGGGCGATAAGCACGACACGCCTGCCCGCTTCTGCGCCAAAGTCATACTCATAGAGATTCTCGCCTTCAGCGCCCGGAAGCAGGGGCTGTTCAGATAAGAAGAACACCTTTTCCCCATCTTCAGATGCCCCCTGAAAGACAGCATTCGTGGGGCCCTTGGTATTGCATTCCGTGCAGGTTCCTTCCGCTTCAGTGGGCTCGGAGATTGCGATAGTATGCAATTCTCGCGATGCGGGATCCCCTTCTCGTTCGACCGCTTCTCGCACAAACAACTCGTTCGCCGGAGGCCCATTTCCGTCCCCTGCTTCAGTGCATGCAGCTTCTGATGGGCCCTGCGTAGCGCCCGCTGCCGTAAAGAAGGCTCGCGAGACCTTCGTGTCACCACTATGGTCCGCTGCCATCGCATTGTAAAACTCGCCGCCTCCCCTCAAAGAAGTGAAACGAGCTCCTTCTGGAAAACCCAGACTCGTCCCACACTGGCTGATCAGATCCCCCTTCCCATCCACGCCCACTAGCGCAGGTGTCGAGTTACCCGTTCCTGGGTATTCGTAAAGTGAGTCGAGACCAAGACCTTCATTCCCGACCACCGTTGTTTCACCCGGCCAGAGATAGTCAATCAAGCTGCCTGTTATGGTTGACGGGCCCTCAAGCATGAACGTCAAGCGCGAGGGGGACGCTTCGGCAGCAACACTTGGTTCAGAGGCGCCTATCGGTGCGACTTCAAGATTGGACGCGAGCGCAAAGGGAGACAGGCGGGGGCCAATCTCCACGGGAGTACCTGCCGGCAAATTGTTGACATAGAACCCCGTATCACGTATATCGAGGGTTGTCGTAGGCCTGTATTCGAATATGGCGCTACCTAGGTCAGGAGCTACGGCCGACAGAACTGTCGCGTTTGGATTCACGTACCCCATAGGCGTGTTTAGCGGAGCCGTTTCCCAGCCATCCGGTCGGCGTGCCATCTCATAGAAGTTAAAAATGGACTCCTGATTGCTGCCGGGAAACCCACCAATGCTCTCGGCGATTAGGCTTCCGCCGTCGGGGGACATATAGCGCGCCGACACAGGCTGTCCGTCCTTGATCACCGGACTCACAAGCTCGTATGCGCGACAATCCGGTAGGTGTGTAGAGCCAAGTATCGAACGCTGGGTTTCATTGGGACAGCCACCAGCCATAGCGACGGACCCCCATATGCCAGTGCACACCGCCAGCAGCACGCTGGCCATGGCCAGGGTGCCAGCACCCCGTAGAATCGCTCCGGGCACCTAGCTACTGACCTTTCTCTCTAACCACCATTCCGTAGTTTACACTACCGGCATAGCGGGGCATCTGCATACCTCTGTTTCTAACCAGACGTAGTGAAGAGGCACGCTGCGAGAATGCAACGTGCCTCTTCGAGATTCGGCTATTCTACTTTGTTAGCTTTCAAAATGGGCTAGTTCTTGCGGTTCAAACCCTTGGGTTCCTATAGTTTTCACGGTGTCCGTCTGTTCGATAACTGCCGGACTTCCGGCAAATTTGAGTGCTGTTTTGACACCTACGTTCTTTTTGCCATTCCAAAAATGTTGCCCTGCTTCGTTTGGAAGTGCTCTCTGGGTTTCTTTCGTGCTGAATTCTTCGACCCCCGCCGGTTCCACCGCAGCTGCAGTGCTACCTTCCACCGCAAACGTTCCATCCAGGAGGCATGTCCCGCCGTTATTTGAAAAGGTCAACGTTGTATACGCCAGGTTGGTGGGCAGACCTTCCGCTCCTTGTTGCAGTTCAGACGGTAGGAAGATCCAGTCCGGTTTTTGGGCTTTTTGTGGTTGTTCTTTCAGCTGTTCTTCAGTTCCATTCCACGTCCATGCTTGGTGACCGTAGAGTTTGACTACGTTATTTGTGCCTATTATGACGCTGCAATGTGAACTTGCGGGTACAGCGACTTTTGGATTGAGATATGTCAGCAGGACTTTTGTTTGACCTTGTAGAGCATTGTTGAAAACGATACCTTTGACTTCTGTTCCTTCTGCGGTAATTTCCGTAGCTATGCTAAGGACTTTCCCTTTCAGTTTTGCTTCGCCGCCGCTGCCTTCAACGGCTTCCCACGGTGGTTTGGACGTTTGTTGATTCCATTTTACTCCGTTGCCTGTTTCCCCTTTGTTCCGATGATGGAAGAACGGCCCCTGCGCACTGGCAGACGCCGCGGCAAACGAGCCCACGAGCAGCATGGCCAACAGCCCAAGCAGCCCAGCTCGTACTTTTATGAGACCTAACACTGCATCTGCTCCTTCTCGCCCCGGCATCCCGGGGCGCTGGTGAAGACGGCCGCCGAAGGCTCGCCTCAACGCTGGGAACGTGGCTCCCGGCGGCCACTGAATGTCCTCGCGGGGGCCCGGGGTGCTTCGCGTTGATCTCCCGCTTACGGAGGACATGCCAACATGCTGACCCACGGCGCTAGCAGACGCAAGCGGCGCCTGTCAAGAGCGAAGCCCAAATCCACGGCGAATCCCCTGCTGAGTCCGGATAAGCCCCGTATCCAAGCCATTTCCGGGGCGCGCGGCCCGATCTAAGCGACGCTCCGAATGCTCCGAAAACGTTTCCGACCGGCATGGAGTGGCACCGTGGAAGGCGCTAAGGCCCCTGCTTGCCCCCCGCGGAGGCCGCCGGCGAGCCGCCCGTGGCGCTCTTGGGGGCGCCTCCCTGCGCCGCTCCTGCGCCCTTCGGGCGCCGCCGCTTGTTGCGCGCCCGGCGCTTGGGGAAGTTCCTCAGCAGCTCCCGCGCTAAGGCCGGCGGCTTGCGAGCCATGCGCGTGCGCGCCCCGCGGAGTGCCTCTTCGGCCTCGGGCGTGTGCGCGAGCGCGGCCGCCAGCAGCGCCGCCGCCAGGCGGCGGTCCTGTTTGCGCGAGGCGTGGATCAGGCGCCGTGCGTTGCGGGCGTGCGCGCCGCCCGAGGAGTTCACGAGCAGGCCCAGCAGGCGCTTGGTCTCGGGCCAGCGCTGCACGGCGTACTCCTCGTGCACCTCCCTGGTGTATTCCGCCAAACGCCAGATCCAAGCCGTGGCCTGGTCGCGGCGCCCGATGCGCCGGTCCACCAAAGCGCGCAGCATGATCTTGGTCGCCTCCCGCCGTTCCTCGCGCGGCCACGCGCCGATGATGTCGATCGCGGTGTCGAACGCGTCGGGGTCCTTCAGCGTTGCGATCTCCGTGATCGCGCGCATGCGCAGCGTGGGGTTCGTGTTGCGCTGCAGCGCCGTCACGAGGAAGCGCGAGCGTAGCTCGCCGGTGCGATCGAACTGCAGCATTGTGCGCACGCGCCGCCAGCCGCTCGGCGCGACGCGCGCGCCGGCCAGCGCGGCCCATACGTGCTGCTCTCCGTAGTCCAGATTCTCCACGGCGATGCGCCAAAGCTCGCGCTCGAACACCTCGAAGCGCCGCTCCTCCTCCGCGCACACGGGCAGCACCCGCCGCTCCACGCGCATCCTGCGCCCGCGCCCGCGCCGCACGGGGCCGACGACGATCGCGCCGCCGCGGTACACGTCGCGGTCGAGCAGCGAGTGCAGCGTGATGACGGGATCGTCGTTCTTGGTCGCTGGATGCACGAAGTCCACGACCAGCCCCGCCTCCTTGCCCGGGTGCCGGCGCGTGACGCGCCCCACGCGCTGCTGGTAGATGCGGCGCGAGGCAGTCGGAGCGAGGTGCAGGCACACCGTGGCCCGCGGGGAGTTCCAGCCCTCGGCGAGCAGCTGCGCGTTGATCAAGACATCTACGTCGCCGCGCTCATAGCGCGCGAGCACGTCGGCCAGTTCGCGCTTAGGGGTCTCGCCCGAGACGGCCTGCGCCTTGATGCCTTCGGCGCGGAAGGCCTCCGCGAGGTTGTATGCGTGGCGCACTCCCGCCGCGTACACGACGCCCGGCACGCCGCCGAAGCGCGTCTTGTACAGGTTCGCCGCCGCCAGGTTGAACGGGTGGTGGTCGAGCACCTGCGCCAGCTCCTCCTGGTCGAACTCCGTGTCCACCTCCCCCCTGCGCAAAGGCACCTTGGCGATCGTGCGCACGCCCACGCCCGGCGGTATGCGCACGCAGCGAAGCGGCGAGATCACCCCGCGCCGCGCGGCCTGGGCGAGGTCAAAGCGCGAGGTCTGCGTGGGGAACAGGTCCGTCACGTGCCGCGCGATCAGCGCGCCCGTGGCGGTCATGCCGATGAAGATCGGGCCCGTCCACTCGCGGATCGCGCCGCTTGTCTTCTCGCCCAGCGCGGTGTGCGCCTCGTCGCAGATCACGATCGTGTAGGCCGAGGAGATGCGCCCCGCGTTGCGCACGAACCACTGGTAGGTCTCCACCGTCACGGGGCCGTTCGCGCGGTCCTCCCCGACGTACAGCGGCCGTGAGATGCGGCGCGAGTAGCCGCGCTGGCGCAGCTCGCCGTTGAACTGTTCCACGAGGTTGCGCCGGTGCGTGAGGATCAGCACGCCGCCCGTCTGCGACGCCTCCACGAAGCCGAGCGCCGCGACGGTCTTGCCGGCGCCGGTGGCGTGCTCAAACCAGAAGCGCTTGGCGGCGTTGGGGTCCTCGGGCTGCTCGGCGAGATCCTCCTCCTCACCCTCTTCCACCCAGTCCTGGGGCTCCTCCTCGTCCTCGTCCTCCTCCTCGGCGGCTGCCTCCATCTCCTCTTCGGCGGCTGCGCGCGCGGCGATCTGATCGAGGTTCTCCTCGTCCTCGTCCTCGTCGTCCTCCTCGCCCTCGGGGGCTGCGGGCGCGGCGGCCAGGTCGTCGTCCTCATCGTCCTCGTCGTCGTCCTCCAGGTCCTCGTCGAGCTCGTCCTCGTCGTCCTCATCGCCGTCGAGGTCATCTTGCTCGTGGGACTCCCCGGCGAGACCGCCCGCCCCGTTCGCGCCCTGCGTGCCCCTGCGCCCAGCAGCAGATCCGCGCGACTGCCCGCCGCGCGCGACCCCCTCCCCCTCCCCATCTCCATCCCCCTCGTCCACCCCAAGGATCGAGGCCGACGCGAGCAGCTCGGGTGAGGCCGCGGCTGCGGCGACGCGCCCGTTGCCGGTCTTCGCTCCGTTGCCGTTGCCCGCCGTGCGCTGCGCCTCCGCGAGCAGCGCCGTGAGCGTGCCCGACAGTGCGTCGAGCTGGTGCGCGGAGAGGACGGCGCCGTCCTTCAGGCGCGGCTCCTCCTCGGAGAGCAGGCGTTCCAGGCCCAGCAGCAGCGAGAAGTGGCGGCGCCAGTCCGTCGAGGGTACCTTCGCGCCGTCCGCCAGCTCCGCCAGCGCCGCGTCGAGCGCGCGGCGGCGCACGCTGCCCACGGCAAGGACCACTCCGGGGTCCTCGCCGTCGTGCACAAAACGCTCGCGCACGAACTTCTCCGCGCGGGCGATGTCGGCGGTCTTCGGAATGGGCGCGGCCACAGGGGCCACTGACGTGGGCTCGGCCATTGAGGCTGTGGACTTCGAGACGGGAGTCGTCGCGAAAAGGGGTTTCACGCGACCCAGTGCCGGCGCGCAGGCCGGCGACGAAAGGCGGGGTGCTCAGAGCGACCCTGCCCTGACGTAGCCACCAGGATACAGCAGGTTGCCCCGGGATTGAAGTGCCGGCCCGGATAGGCTCTGCGGCGATGACCCCAAGGCTCGTGTGGACGGCGGTGGCGGGCGTGGCGATGCTGGCCGCGGTGGTGCTCACGATCGCCGTCGCAGAACTGCCCAAGGGCGGCGGCGCCGGCCAGTCCGGGAGCGCCGCACAGCAGGCGTCGCGGCTCACCCCGATGCGGGTGCGGCTGCTGCTGGCGGGCTCGCCGCCGGCGCTGGCGGCCCTGCACGCGCAGGCGGGCCTGCTGCTGGAAGGGGGCCCGCGCGCGTGGGCGGCGCAACTGCACGCGCTGCACGGCCTGCCGGTGGTCGTGAACAAGTGGGCCTCGTGGTGCGTGCCCTGCCAGGGCGAGCGCGCTGTGTTCGCGCAGGCCGCCGCCGCGACCGGCAAACACGTGGCGTTCCTGGGCATCGACTCACTCGACACCAACCGCGCCGATGCGCAGGCGTTCATGCGGGCTGTGCCGCTGAGCTACCCGAGCCTCTATGACAAGAGCGGCGCGCTGGGCGAGGCGGTGACGGACACCGCGGACACGCCGGTAACGGTGATCCTGAGCACGCAGGGCGGCCGCTACATACACCAGGGGCCGTATGAGACCGTCGGGGAACTCGAACACGACATCGCCTTCTACGGCCACACCGCGGCGGGGGCCTGAGCCGACCGTGCCCGTCCACGACCACACCGCGGCGGAGGCCTGACTCGCCCATGCCCGAGGTGAGGGTGGACCCGCTCAGCGGGCACAAGACGATCGTCGCGGGCGAGCGCTCGCGCCGGCCCGGGGGCGAGCCGCGCTGCCCCGCGCCCGAGCCGATCGACGCGGCGCGCGATCCGTTCGCGGAGGGCAACGAGGGCAAGACTCCCCCGGAGCTGTACGCGATGCGGCCGGGTGGAGGCGAGCCGAACACGCCGGGGTGGACCGTGCGGGTCGTGCCCAATCTGTATCCGGCGCTGGCGCCGCCGGGCACGCAGCAGCCGAGCGAGCCCGAGGCGCGGCCGGAGCTGTTCGCCTCCCAGCCGGCGACGGGCTGGCACGAGGTGATCGTCAACGGCCCGCAGCCGGTGCAGTCGCTGGCGGAGCTGCCGCTCGCGCAGGTCCGCGCGGCGATGGGTGTGTGGCAGGAGCGCATGCGCGTGCACGCGCGCGAGTGCGCTTATGTGCAGCTGATCGTGAACGAGCGCCGCGAGGGCGGGGCCTCGCTCGAGCACACGCACGCGCAGCTGTATGCGCTCGACTTCGTACCGGCGGAGGTGGCGCGCGAGCGCGAGCGCGCGAGCGCGTATGCCACGCGCAGCGACGGCCACGACCTGCTTGAGGACCTAGTGGCCGAAGAGGTGCGCCGCAGAGCGCGCGTCGTGGCGATCGACGAGGAGGCGGTGCTGCTCGCGCCGTGGGCCTCGCGCGTCCCCTACCAACTGATGCTCTGCCCGCGCCGTCCGCGCGCGCGCTTCGAGGAGGAGGACGGCCCGACCGGCGCGGCATTGCTGCACGATGGCCTGTGCCGCCTGCGCACGCTGCTCGGCGCGAGCCCCCCGCTGAACCTGTGGGTGCGCACGGCGCCACTCGGCGTGGAGCGCATGTGCTGGCGCATCGACGTCATGCCGCGTCTCACGCACCTGGCGGGGCTCGAGCTCTCGACGGGCGTGAACCTGAACATCGTCGCCCCCGAGGACGCCGCCGCGCGGCTGCGCGAGCTGGGGGCTGGACCGGGGCCGGGGGCAAGGCCAGGGCCGAGGGCAGGACGGGCCCCGGGGCAATAGGCTGCGCGCGTGCCGCCGGAGGAACGCATGCTGCCGCGCTTTGCCGCGGAGCCGCCACAGGAGGGGTTGCCCTACGGCCGCTGGGAGGCGCGCCTGCGCGAGGCGCTGCTGGAAGCGGTCGAGCAGATGGAGGACGCCCCCGAGGACCTGGGCGAGCTGGGCGAGCTCGTCTGGTACCCCGATCGCAGCTGGCACGGGCGCACCTACATCCCCGCGACGACGATCACCGACGCCGGCTACGAAGTGTTCGGCTACGTGCGCATGCTCACGCCGGCGGAGCCCGGGGAGGAGCCGAGCGACCTGGAGGCGCGAGCGGACTTCACCGATGAGACCGCCGCGCAGCACCCCGAGTGGCAGATCGACGTGTGCGAGGAGACGATTGGGCGCTGGCGCGGCGAGGGGGGCGCGGTGGCGAGCATGACGCTCGTGTGGGGCCGCCCACTGGTGCGCGGCGGAGCGCTGGCGAGCGCCGAGCTGGCGGGCGTGGCGGCCGACCAGTGCGTGCTTGTGGAGGAGCGCTTCACCCTGATCTCCCCCGATGACTACCGCCACGACCTGCTGGAGATCAAGCTGTGGGACGGCCGCGGGAAGGAGCTGGCGAGCGAGTCGCTGTACGAGGGGGAGTAGCCGACGCTTGAAAAGCGCCGATCCGCAGGGCTTTTTGCTCAAGCATGTGCCAAAAAGGCCGATGTGCGGGGGAAATGCCCGAGCTGTCTGTCAAGCCCCCGCCGGCGCGAACGCGCGAGCCGCAAAAACCTGCACCGCCGCCCCCGCATGCACCCACGGGCGAGCGCGAGCGCGAGCGCCGCGCGGAGGCGCTGCGGCGACATCGCGCGGATGCGCATGTGCAGCGGATGGCAGCGGCCGGCGAGCTGATGTACCTGCGCGCGCAGCTGCGCGTGGCCTCCAAGCTCACCGCGCAGCTGGCGGGGATGCGCGACGCACAGGAGATGGTGCGCCTGGTGGTGGACGAGCTGCACGGCACGTTCGCGTTCTACCTGGCGGCGATCCAGCGCCTGGACGACGACGGCGTGCTGCGCCTGGTGGCCGGCCGCGGTGCCCTGGCGGAGGTGATGGAGGAGTTCCTGCTGCTCGAGCAGTCCTCGGGCGAGGGCGTCAACGGGCGCGTGGCGCGCAGTGCCTCAACGGCGCTCGTGCACGACACGCGCGCGGACCCCGACTACATCGTGCGCGACCCGCTGACCGACCCGCGCAGCGAGCTGGCGGTGGCGGTGATCGTCGACGGGCGCGTGTGGGGCGTCTTGAACATCGAGGCCGCCGAGCAGGGCGCGTTCGGCGAGGCCGACGCGGTGCTCGTGGAGGCGGTGGCGGCTACGCTCGGCGCGGCGCTGCACCGGGCGCTGCTGGTGGAGGAGCTCGAACACGCGTTCACCACGACGCTGGCGGCGCTCGCGAGCACCGTCGAGGCGAAGGATGACTACACGGCGGTGCACGGGCACGACGTGGCGGTGCTGGCGGAGAAGGTCGCGCTGCAGCTCGGCCTCGGGCAGGGCGAGGCGCGCGACGTACGCTACGCGGCGATGCTGCACGACGTGGGCAAGATCGCCGTGCCCAGCGAGATCCTTTTGAAGCCGGGCCCGCTGACGGACGCCGAGTGGGAGGTGATGCGCGGGCACGCGGCCGTCGGCGGCGACCTGGTGGCACGCATCGACGCGTTCGCGCACCTGGCGCCGGCGGTGCGCTCAAGCCACGAGCGCTGGGACGGCGGGGGCTACCCGGATGGCCTGGCGGGCGAGGCGATCCCGCACGCGGCGCGCATCATCGCGGCGTGCGACACGTGGGATGCGATCGTCACCGATCGCCCGTACCGGCCGGGGCGCACGCCGGCGGAGGCCCGCGCGGAGCTTGAACGTGTCGCCGGGGAGCAGTTGGAGGCGGGCGTCGTGGTGGCGCTGCTGGAAGTGCTGGCACACGAGGTCTAGCAGCCGTCGGGGGCCGCACCCGTCCTGGGAGCCGCACCTATCTGGAAGGCCGTGCCCGTCCGTGGGCCACTCCCCAAAAGGTTAGTCATCTCGGCCGTACGAGTCATCTTGGACTCAAGCCACGGGCGCCTGCCGCCGATAGGAGGGGCGACCTCGAAGAGCTTGTGAAAGTGCCTACAGTTCCCTCCCCGTTGCGCGCAGTCGGCGCCGTGCTGTGCACGGTGACCGTCGTGGTGGCCACACTGCTGGCGACCCCCACGAACCTGTCGACGTGGATCGTGATGGGCTGGTCGCTCGCGCTGGCGCTGGTGGGCTGGCGGCGGATGCGCGCCAACGCCGAGCGCGAGCGCGCGGCCGCAGCGGCGCTGCATGCAATGGAGCAGGAGCGCGACGCGCGCGAGCGCGAATCGATCGAAGCGCGCTGGCGCCTGGCGGAGATCAGCGCGCACACCGACGCGCTTACGGAACTGCCCAACCGGCGCGCGCTGGATGACACCTTCCGGCAGCTACTGGTCCAGGCCGACACCGAGATGACGCCGCTCTCGACGGTGCTGATCGACCTCGACCGCTTCAAGGCGGTGAACGACACGTACGGCCACGCGCTCGGCGACGAGGTGCTCAAGGCGGTGGCGCGTACGCTGAAGGAGTCGGTGCGCGGCAGCGACTTCGCGGCGCGCCTGGGCGGCGAGGAGTTCCTCGTGCTGCTGCCCAACACCGATCTGATGGGCGCGATGGTGGTGGCCGAAGGAATCGCCCGCGCGCTGGCGCTTGGCAGCGTGCACGGCATGGAGCGGACGGTGACAGCGAGCTTCGGCGTGGCGGGCTACCCGATGCACGGCATGGACGCGCCGACGCTGTTGCGCAGCGCCGATCGCGCGATGTACCGCGCCAAGCGCGAGGGGCGCGACTGCGTGCGGATGGCGAACGCAGCGCCGGTTCGCGGCGCGGGGAGTGTGCTTGAGCCGGTGGGGGTGGCTGAGGCGGTGGGGGTGGCGGAGGCGGCGTAGGGCAGGGGGTGGGGGCGAGGTGTGCCTGGCCGCAGGCCCTATCGGGGCGCGGGCCCCACCGGGAGCACAGGCCCTACCCTGGCGCAATGCGCGCCGTCGTCCAGCGGGTCACATCGGCATCCGTACGGGTGGACGGCGAGGAGCTATCGCGCATCGGTCCCGGCCTGCTCGTGCTGCTGGGCGTGACGCATGGCGATAGCGAGCAGAGCGCCGAGCGTCTGGCGGCGAAGATTCGCGCGTTGCGCGTTTTTCCCGACGAGCAGGGCCGCATGAACGAGCCGCTCGGGCCGGCGCGCGAGATCCTGTGCGTGAGCCAGTTCACGCTGTATGGCGACGCGAGCCGCGGCAACCGCCCGAGCTTTGTGGCGGCGGCGGCCGCCGAGCACGCACGGCCGTTGTATGAGCACTTCTGCGCTGCCGCGAGGGCCAAGCGCGGGGTGTTCGGCGCGGACATGCAGGTGGCGCTGGTGAACGACGGACCGGTGACGCTGCTGCTGGAGGTGTGAGGGCGACTGGTGCGTTCGTTCGCGAGACCGCTCTCCGAGCGAGGTGGAGGGCCTACCCAAACGGATCGCGCGCGTCGATGCCGTCGTAGCGGCGAAAGTCGCGGTCGCGCGTGTAGATGATCGTGACTCCGTGCTGGCGCATCAGCGCCGCGAGGTGCGCGTCGGGGACGTGGTTGCCCCGGGTCTGAGCCTGGGCGGTGGCGCGATAGAACTCCCAGAACCCGTCGTGCTCGCCGCGCGCGCGGACGTTTGGACGATCGAGCAGGCTCGCAATCGCGGCGAGCGCCCGCTCCGGGGGGTAGGGATGGGGAAAGATCGCGGAATGCGTGGCGATACGCAGAAAACCCATGATGGTGGGCCAGAACAGGTAGAGCAGGTCGGGACCTCCGGCGAGCCGCTCCAACAGCTCGCGCGCCACGGTGTGTGCGTCGTCATCCGCGTTGGCCGCATAGAGCAGGACGTTGGTGTCTACCGTGGCGCTCAACCCGCAGGCGGCTCGATTGCCTGCGCATCGAGCACCCTCCAAAGCGCGTCCTTGTCCTCCAGATCGATCCTCGCACTACCCATGTGCCTGCTGGGCCAGCGCAACGGCCCGGCATCCCCGGCCGCCTCCTCGCGCAGCCCAATGGCAAGCCGCTCGGAGGCCACCTGGCCCATGCTCTTGCGCTCGCGCGCTGCCCGGTGTCGCAGCTGCTCGAGGACCGAGACGTCGAGGTCGAGGGTCGTACGCGGCATGATGCTTGATGCTAACACCTCTAGCATCTGATGCTACACCCTCGGGCCTTGCACCTGTCCCTTGCACACGCCAAGAGGTCACGCACGGTGGCTGAGCCTCAGCCAAGCGTCGCGCCCTTGCTCTTGTTGCAAGGCGCGCAAAGCAGCTGCAGATTCTCCAGGGTCGTGGCACCACCCATGGCCACCGGAATGATGTGGTCGTACTGCAGGTCAAAGGTCGACTGGCACTCAACGCACCGTCCGCCATCCCGCGCGAACACGGCCAGGCGCAGCTCGCGCGGCACGGGCCCTCGGCGCTGTACCGGCTCCGCATCCAGCGCCATGGCCGCATGCGCATGCTCCAGCTTGCGACGCTGCTTGCGCTGCCGATCGCGCACAAGCGCGAGCAGATCTTCGGCGCTCAGGTCCTCGTCCTCCCAGTAGAAGCAGTCCTCAAACCACCAGTAGCGCCGGCCTTCCATCTGCACGAGACCAGCGGGCGTCCCCCGCTGCGCGGCCGCGAGCGCCCGCCAGGGGGCAGAGCGCCAGCCGCCGCCCTGGGTCTTCCTGCCGACCACGAGGTCATAGCGCCACCCGAGCAGCGTTAGGCGCCGGACCCAGGATGCGTTCTTGACCTCGCGCAGCATCGATACTGCATCGGCAGAGGGAGCGCCGACTTGATGCTTTCAGTCCAAACGTTTGATCGCGGGAATGGTCCAAACAGGTCAGGGACTGCCCGTCGGCCTGTCTGGCAATTGAGCGTGGTCGGCGCCGCCAAGACACTCGCCATGTGAGGCCATGCCCCCGCCAGGAGTCGAACCTGGATCTACCGCTTAGGAGGCGGTCGTCTTATCCATTGGACTACGAGGGCGCACGGCCCGCCACGGCGAACCTCGGCTAAGGCTACCGGCGCGCAGCCGGCTGCCGGGCGCGGAGCCGCAGCCATTGCCGGCGCGCCGGCAGGACAGCCGTCCAGACCGCCCGTGGCGTCCTCGCCTGGCCCTAACCTTGGCAGGGACTCGTGGCCGACGGAATATCCACCCTGCTGCGCCTCCTCTCGCGCATTGCGTGCCTGATCGTGCTGGCGTCCTTCACGTGGTTCGCCGTCGAACAGGCCGGCAGCGCAAGCGCGCATCAGCAGCAGGAACTCAACGCCAGCGCGCCTGCCGGCACCGCCGCCGCCGCGACGAAGAGCAGCGCCAAGGCGACGGGCAAAACCGAGAGCAGCCTGCGCAAGGCGATCGACGAAGCCTCCTCGGCTATCACCTCGCCCTTCTCGGCCGCCACCGCGGGCTGGAAGAACGAATGGGCGATCCACGGCACCCTCACGCTGCTGGCGCTGCTGATCTACGGCTTCGGCCTGGGCTTCCTGGCGCGCGTGCTGCGCGTGCGCGTCTGAGCGCACGGCCCGCACGGCCGCCCTCGCGTCTAACCCAACCACAGCGTTTTGCGCTGCGGCAGTTCGGGCCGAGCCCACATCAAGGGCCGCCGCGCGCGGCCCCCATCCCTCAAAACAATTTCTCGTACCCAGACGCCAGGGCCACAGCCTGCGGTCTTGCGCAGCCCCTACGGCCCCGCGTTCCCTCGCACCGTGTGGCTCCCTCCACCGCTCTGGAAGTACACATCTACCGGCGTGCCCAACCGCACCCACGCGTAGATCGAGGACGCATCCGGGATCGGCACGCGCAGGCAGCCGTGGCTGGCGGCGTACGTGGGGACTTCCGCGTAGCCGTGGATCGCGTAGCCGCGGATGAAGTAGTTGGCGTCGACCATGCCCTTTGCGTTGGTACCGGGCGTCTTGGAGTACACGCGAAAGCGCCCGATCACGGTCGGCGTGGAGGGCTTGCCGCTGCTCATCGTGTAGATGCGCCGGACCCGCCCACCCGGTTCGATCTCCGCGAGCGTCTGCGTTGACAGGTTGGCCTCCACGTGCCGTCCGTCGCGCGGATAGCGCACGTGGAACTGCCCCGCGCCCTCGCCCAGCAGATGGAAGAACGTGGAGTCCGTCGTGGGGATGCGTTCGAGACCGGTCATCTTGCGGAAGGCCACCACCGCGCGGCCCGTGGCTTCGTCGAACACGCCGTTCGTCGGCACCGCGTAGTGCAGTCGGCTGAGCTGCTGCTGCAATATGCCCACCGCTGGGCCGCCGGCGCCTTCGTGCATGTCGGCGCTGAACACGCGCACCTGCGCGGACTTTGCGAAGAACGCCCCCTGCGCAGCGCTCGCGGCGTGCGTGGCGGTGGCCCACTCAACGCCACCCGCCGGGCTCACGTAACCCACGTGGAACTGTCCCGTGCCCCTGCCCAGCGCCAGCACGCTCGCCCAGCGCGAGGAGACCTCGCGGCCGTCGCGTATGAAGCGCACCACCACGCGCTGGCCGGGCACATACGGCGTCACCACGCCGCGCACAACGACGCTCTCGCCCGTCAGGGCGAAGGCGGGCCGGCCGTAGACGTGCTGCAGCGACAGCGTCATGTGCCCCGGCGCCTGTGCCACCACCGGGGCAGGCGGCACGGGCGTCGGCGACGGGGCAGGCGCGATCATGCCTTGATCCTATGCGCTGCCGGGGACATCTCCGGCGAGCACCGCCGTCGCCAGCGGCGGATCGCCGATCACCCCTGTGCGCCGCAGCACCAGCGCGATCGCCGCCACGCTCCCCAGCGCGGCCAGCATCAGCAGCCCCGTCTGCCCCACCCCCCATCCTTCGAGCGCGCCGAAGGCGATGCAGTTGTTGAGCACGTGCACCGCGATGCACGGATACAACGACCCGCTCCAGCGATACAGCACACACAGCACGAACCCGAGCACCCCCAGCGGGATCAGGTCCACCACCGGCGCCGAGCCCGCGTGCACGCCGCCGAACACGATCCCTGTGACGATCGCCGCGGGCAGCCAGCCCTTCCAGTTGCTGAGCGCTGCGAAGAAGTAGCCGCGGAACAGGATCTCCTCGCAGATCGGCGCCAGCACGCATGTGAGCGCGGCGCTCGCCAGGAGCAGCAGCGCGCTGCTGTTGCTGCCCAGCTGTTCCAGCAGCTTCTCCTTGGTGCTGACTTCCAGGACGCTCGCCCACAACGCCTCGAACACGATGAAGCCTACGACCGCCAGCACCACCGCGCCCACCGCCGGCCACAAGCGCGTGGGGCGCAGCCCCAGCTGCCAGGCCGCAAAGCCCCTGCCGCCGAGCTGCGCGAAGAACACGACCGCCGCCACAAACGCCACGTCCTGCACGGCCGTATCGATGATCTCAAGACCGCCCGGCAGGCTTTCGGAGCCGATCTTCACGCCGAAGAAGAGCGCCGCCGGAATGTCCACCACGAGGCCACCCACCGCCGCCAGCACAATGCCGCCGAACAGCGCCGCCGGGGCGCTCCAGGGGGGCCACCCCCGCGGGCCGGGCTCGGGACCCTCGGGATCCGCCCCCGCCGGCTCCACCCCGGGCTCCTGCACGGGCAAAGACTCGATGGGCTCAGCCGGATAGGACTCCATGCCCGACATCATCGCCGTTTCACCCGCGGCCCCCCGCAGCTCAGATCAGGTCCGGCAGTTCCGCGAGCGTCGAGATGGTCGCCACGCGGGCGGACATCGTCGCCGGCCTGGCAGCCTGGCGACGCAGCAGCACCGGCATCACACCCGCGGCATAAGCGCCTTCAACATCTAGCTCGAAGTCATCGCCCACGTGCACGGCCTCCCCTGGAGGGACGCCAATCAGGCCCAGCGCCGCGTGGAAGACCTCCGGCGCGGGCTTGGCGACGCCCACACCCGCGGATGTCACGACCGCATCCAGCATCTCGCCCAAGCCGAGTGCTTCAAGCGTGGGCGCCAGCGACACATCCCAATTACTGACGACCACCAATCTGAGCCCACGCGCGCGCAGCAGCGACAATGTCCCACGGGCGTCGGGGTACACGCTGAAGCGCAGCGCACCGAGCATCGCCGCGGTGAGCTCCTGCAACGACAGCACACGCGTCGCGTGCGTCGGCAGCGAAGCGTGGAGCACCTCGGCGCAGCGCTCGCGCAGAGCGGCCAGCGTCTGGCGGTCGCGGCCTTCGAGGTGGTGCGCGCGGTAGTAGTCGATCTCCGCGGCGAAGGCCCACTGCGCGTCGCGGGCGCTCAGCTCGATGCCATGGTCGCGCCGCAGACCTTCCGCCAGCGCCTCCCACGGATCGGCCAGGGCAACCAGCGTGCCCAGCCCGTCGAGGAGCACTGCCCGCACCCCGGTGAGGGACGTGCTCCCGCGGAGGGGGACACGAAGTGTGGAAGAGGGGCTCACGCCACCCAGTGCCATGTGGAGAACTGTGCCACGAACAGCGCCTGCAACAAAGCGGACGCGAGGAGCACACCCGTGGCCAGCCGCCGGCGCGGCGCGAGCCACAACGCCGCCCACATGAACAGCGGAAACAGTACGACCTCAAAGCGCGGCAGCGACATCAACGGCTGCGAGGCCACAGGCGTCGAGAGCGGCAGCGCGAGCGCGGCCACCGCGTACACACCGTAGGCGAGCGGCAGGCGGCGGAAGACCCCCACAAGCGCCGGCAGCGCGAGCGCCAGGAAGCCGAGCAGCATCGCGTTGTGGCTCGCCGCCACCGCGGGGCTGCCGATGGTCGGCGCGAAGTAGACGTGCCGACTCTGCCCGGAGAGCAGCTGGCGCACGCCGTCAAGGCCCGCGCGCAGGCCGTCCCAGATGCCCACAAAGGGCCCCGCGAAGTGCCGGTCCCAGACCCCCTGTGCGTGGAAAGGCAGCAGCGCATCCCCACCGGAGAGCGCGAGGTAGGCCATATACAGGCCGGCTCCAAGCGGGATCAGCAAGAGCCACAGCGCGTCGCGGCGCAGGCGGTAGCGAGGCAGAGTCGCGCGGATCGCGTGGGCGCCCTCATGCGGCCCGCGATTCTCGCGCGACTCGCGCGAACCGTCTAGATAGAGCATCAAAGCCGGCAGAACCAGCACCACACCGGTGCTGCGCGTAGCGGCGGCGAGCCCACCGAGCACGCCAGCCCATACCCAGCGCCCGTTACGGGCGCACCAGAAGAGCCACACCGAGAGCGCCAAGTAGAGCGACTCGGTGTAGACGGCGCTGAAGAAGAAGGCCATCGGCGCGAAGGCCACCAGCAGCACCGCAAGGCGCGCGACGGCGCCCGCGTCAGAACACGAAGCGGCGAACTCAAAGGTCGTCAGCCGATGAATCCCATACAGCGCGACCGCGAAGGCCGCCACCGAGATACAGACGCCCGCGATCACCGGCGCGAGCCCGATCTCCGAGAGCCCGCGGATCGCCAGCGGATAGAGCGGGAAGAAAGCACTGCGCGAGGCGGTGAAGGCGCCGAATTCGGGGCGGTAACCGTAGTGCGCAATCACCAGATACCACGAGGAGTCCCAGCGCGCCGCGGGCGCGGCGAGCAGATCGCCCAGGCGCCCGAACCCGCTGGTGGTGCCCGGTGGGTTGAAGGCTCCCCGCACGGGACCCCAACCAAACCAAAGGATTGTGCCAACGCCGGCGACCCACACGAGCAGCCGCGAGAGCCACAGCGCGCGCCAGCAGTCGCGCACGGCTGCCATACGGGCGGGGTCCGCGCGCAGGCCCGCAAACCAGCCCGGATGGAGCCGGCCGGCGAGGGCGGGTGGACTGGCGCCCTCGACGACTGCGAGCTCGGCGGTATCAGGATTCATGGCGCAAGCGGCAGGAAATCACACCTGCGGGGCCAATCCCGCCAGGGCAGCCCCATCACCGCGCCCGCCGCCGGATCCTCCCCGCACGCGGCACGCGGCGCTGTAACCTCGATATTCCCGCTTATGTCCATCCAGGCAAGACAGCGCCGCAGGCGCCACAACCGCGGCGGGCCGGCGCGCATGCTGATGGTCGGCTTCGGCGCGGTGACCACCCTGCTCGTGGTCGGCGCCGTCGCATCCGTGAGCTACGTGCTCTCGGTGGCGCACTCCACGCCGCCGCTCGCGCAGCTGAAACCGATCGTCAGCGGCGCCTCCTCGCAGGTGTTCGCGTCCAACGGCGAACGCCTCGGCTACATCCAGTCCAGCGAGCTGCGCAGCCCAATCCTCTCCACGCAGATGCCGGAAATGCTGCGCGACGCGACGGTGGCGATCGAGGACCAGCGCTTTTACACCAACGACGGCGTGGACCTCACCGGCATCTTCCGCTCGGCCGTGAAGGACGCGCTGCACGGCGAAGCGCTGCAGGGCGCCTCCACGATCACGATGCAGCTCGTGCGCAACCTGTACCTGGGCAACGACACGCATACCTTCAAACAGAAGATCGACGAGGCGAAGCTGGCGATCGAATACAACAAGCACCACTCAAAGCGCGATGTCCTCACGGAGTACCTCAACAGCGTGCCCTACGGCACCGTGGGCGGGCAGACGGCGATCGGCGTGCAGGCGGCCTCGCGCATCTTCTTCAACAAGCCCGCCTCGCAGCTGGACCTCGCGCAGGCGGCGCTCTTGGCGGGGCTGCCGCAGGCACCCTCGGAGTACAACCCGTTTCTGGACCCGGGGCCCGCCCGCGAACGGCGCAACACGGTACTGGCGAAGATGGCCGAACTGCACTACATCGCCCCCGCGCAGGCCGCGGCGGCGCAGGCGGAGCCGCTACAGGTGCACCACAGCGACTACTACTCGGCACGGCGCGAGAGCTTCTTCTTTGAATACGTGCGCGAGCAGCTGATCCACCGCTACGGCCGGGCGCGGGTGGAACAAGGCGGCCTGCAGGTCTTCACGACGATCGACCTCAACAAGCAGCGCCTGGCGCGCGACGCGATCGCGAAGGTCCTCAACGAGGCCGAAGACCCGGCCTCGGCGATCGTCACGATCGACCCCAACAACGGGCACATCGAAGCGATGGCCGAGTCAGAACGCTATGAGAACTCGCAGTTCAACCTCGCCGCGCAGGGGCGCCGCCAGGCGGGCTCCACCTTCAAGGCGATCGTGCTCGCGGATGCGCTCGCGCGAGGGGTGGACCCGAACAGCACCTACTACGTCTCACACACGCTCGAACCGGGCTGGCTGCCGGGGTACCCGGAATACAGGGTGGAGACCTTCGAGGGCACCTCGCTGAACCAGTCGATGAACCTGGTGACGGCGACGCTGCACTCCGACAACACCGTGTACGCGCAGCTGGCGGCCGACCTCGGCGAGCAGACAGTCACGGAAATGGCCTACAAGATGGGCGTCACCACGCACCTGGAAAGCATCGCCTCGGAGGCACTCGGCGGCCTGAAGTACGGCGTGACGCCGCTGGAAATGGCCAACGTCTATGCGACGCTGGCCGATGGCGGCTGGCGCAACACGCCGATCGCGATCACCAAGGTGGTGTTCCCCGACGGTCGCGTGGATGAAAACTGGAGCAGGGATCACCGCGTGCGCGCTCTCTCTAGCGCCGTGGCTGCCGAGGAGACGAGCATTCTTGAGCAGAACGTGCAGAGCGGCACGGCGGTGCGTTCGGCGATCGGCTGCCCGACAGCCGCCAAGACGGGCACGACCAGCGCACTGGTGGACGCGTGGCTTGACGGCTACACGCCCAGGTACTCCACGGTGGTGTGGATGGGCTATCCAAACAAAGACATCTCGATGACCGACGTGCACGGCGAGCCCCAGCAGGGCGGCTACCTGCCGGCGGAAATCTGGCACACATACATGAGCGAAGTGGTGGGCAGCGACTGCGTGCCCTTCCCCAAGGGCAGCGAAGCGATCTCTTACCACCCGTTCTTCGGCAAGTACGCCTCGACGGGCAGAACGGTGGAATCGACCCACGTCGGAGAATTCGGCCCCGCGGGCACGAGCCCGACCGAAAAGAAGCCGGCCAAGCCGGGGGGTGGCGCGGCCCCCCACGGACCGGCGCACGAAGAACCCTCGCACGGACCCGCGCACGAAGAACCGACCCACGAACCTACGCGCGAAACCCCGCCGCACGCGGGCGGCGGCCCCACGGGCGTCCCCACACCGCCCGCGCCCGAACGGACCCCGGGCGTGGGTGCCGGCGGCGGCAGTCCGGCCCCGCACGGCTGACACTGGTAGCTTGGGCAGTGAAAACCCGCAAAAGGATGGGACGGAGCAGGTGGCTAAGGAAGACAAGGTTGAATTCGAGGGCGAGGTGATCGAGGCGCTGCCGAACGCGATGTTCCGCGTGAAGCTCGACAACGATCACGTGGTCCTGGGGCACGTGGCGGGCAAGATGCGCCGCTTCCGCATCCGCATCCTGCCGGGGGATCGCGTGCGCTGCGAGCTCTCCCCCTACGACCTGGACCGCGCCCGCATCGTCTACAGGCATCGCTGAGCGCTCCCTGATCGAGGCCATCGCGGCCGAGCTGGCCCGGCAGCCCGGGGGACCGAGGGTGCTGCGCGGTGTGGGCGACGACGCCGCCGTGGTGCGAAGCGGTGGGGGCGTGTGCGTGACATCGGTGGACGCGATGGTGGACGGAGTGCACTTCCGCCTGGCCGGGGGCGGTGGCACGGATGGCTGGGCCACGCCGGCGCAGATCGGGTGGCGGGCGCTGGCGGGAGCGCTGTCGGACCTCGCGGCGATGGGAGCGCGGGCCGGCGAGGCGTATCTGATGCTGGGCTTGCCGCACGGCCTGGACGAGGAGCAGGCGCTCGAGTTGGTGCGCGGCGCACAGGCACTTGCGCAGCGGACGGGCACGACGATCGTGGGCGGCGACGTGGTGGGCGCGCCGGCGCTGACGGTGAGCGTGACCGTCACCGGCTGGGCGGATAGCGAACAGGAACTGGTACCTCGCGACGGCGCATTGCCCGGCGACTTGGTTGGCGTAACCGGCCACTTGGGCGGCGCGGGCGCTGGCCTGGCGCTGCTGGAAGGGCGCGCGAGCCGGAGCCCGGGAGTGCGACACGGAGCGGACCTGGGCCCCGATGCCCAGGCGATCGAGCGCGTGCTCAAACCGTGGCCACGCCTGGCGGAGGGACGCGCACTCGCACACGCGGGAGCACACGCGATGATCGACCTGTCCGATGGCCTGGCCACCGACGCGGCGCACGTGGGCAGGGCGAGCGGGGTGGTGCTGGAGGTAGACCTGGGGGCGCTGCCGCTGGATGAGGGCGTGAGCGAGGTGGCCGCACAGCTCGGCACCGCCCCATGGCAGCTGGCGGCGGCTGCAGGCGAAGACTACGAGCTGTGCGTATGCGTGGCACCGCACGACGGCGCGCGCGCGGAGCAGGCCCTGACGCACGCGGGCGGCGCGGGCATCACGTGGGTGGGGCGGGTGCTGGAAACGTCGGGGCAGCAGGCCCAGCGGCCAGGGGCACGCCTGCTGGAGGACGCCCGTGAGCGCCGCCTGGAGGGGTTCGAGCACCGCTGGTGAGCCCCCTCCTGGGGCCGACCTCGCCCACGCCCGACAGCGCAGCCCCCACGGGCACGGTGCGCGTGAGCCGCGCAAAGACGAGCAGCCGCTTGGCGGCGCTGAAGAGCGGCGTACACGCGGAGAGCACCAAACGCGGGTAGCCGACAGGATCCACAGCCGCGCCCACGTCGGTGGGCGCCACCACGCGCTGGCCGGTGACCGTGTAGGTGAAATGCGCATAGGGCATGTCCAGCTGGATCGCCTCACCGGCGTGCAGCGCGTCGATATGCCGGAACGGTGCGAGCCAGGTGGTGCGATGACCGGCGATCGCGGTGGTGGCAGCGGAGGAGCCGCCGGGGAAGCGCGTTTCGGGATAGATGCCGGGACCTCTCTCAAGTTCAGAGACGCCGGTGCCGGCTACAACAATGAAGTTGGCGCCGATGCTGGGGATGTGGATGGCGCCGACGGGGCTGCCGCCGCCGGCTTGGCGTTGCAGCCGGCTGGCGAGATAGGCGATGCGCTGGTCCTGCGCCAGCTGCGCGAGCGCGGCGCGTTCGACGATCGTCGGCGGAGCAGCTTCAACCTTGTGCAACGCCCCTGCGAGGCGGTTCTGTTCAAGACGCGCGTAGAGCGCCGACAGCGGCTCCTGCCAGAGCAGCGTGACCACCCCATCGGCCAGCACGAGCACGCCCAGCGCGATCAGCACCCACGAGAGAGAGCGCCATGCGCGGCGCGCGCGCCGTCGGGGGGGCGAGGCGGGGGGGGCTTGTGCCGCGGGTTGCAGAATCGGTTCCAACAGCCCAAAGGTTAGTAGGCACCATCGAGCCTTTAGCGACGAGACTCCCGTCAGGCCTCAGCTGCAGGGACCCGTCAGACCCTCAGTAGACGAGGGACCGTCACACACCTCAGCGGCGCAGAGCCGACTCGGTGCCGCCGAGCGAACCGGGGCCGGCATAGGACAGCGGGCCGCGAACGGTGATCGGCACGCCCTCGCCCCCCTCATCGGGATCGGCGAACTGCGACGAGGCCGCCCCAGAGGAGCCGACCGCCACCAGCGTCGCCGCCGCCAGGCAGCCGAAGGCTAGGCACCAGAGCACGAGCGCGGGGACGCCGAAGAAGCCGCCCGCGAAGAGCAACACGGCGGCGTGCAGGAATGCGCCGGGATCGAGCGCGAATTGGCGCGCATAGAAGGCGGCGAGCAGTACCAGCGGGACCAGGCCCAGCGCGACGAGCGCGAGCAGCCCGAGACGGTGGGCGGGCTGCCCAGAGTCGCGCAGCTCCGGGGAGGCGAGCAGCAGCCAGAGGTGCAGCGCAGGCACAAGCAACAGCGCGGTGAAGGGGTTGAAGACGAACACGACCAGCGTGACGCAGAGCAGCACGATCGACAGCGCGAGCCCGCTGGCGTCGTCCTCGGCGCGCGGGCGCAACCCCAGGCGGCGCACGGTGGCGGGCCAGGCCAGCCAGGCGAGCACGAGTACGAGCACGGGCGCGAGCACCGTCTCGAGCGCCACCACGCCGCCCGGCAGCCCCGCGGCGAGCACGATGCCTGCCGGCGCGGCGAGTACGCCAGTCAGACCGAGTAGGCGCGTGAAGAGCGCGGCAACGAGGAAGGGCAACGCGCAGGCCAATGTCCACAACAGGCGCGGGCCGAGCGCTAGCCGCCGGCGGCGCGCGCGCGCAAAGCCGTCGATGAGCACACCGAGCGGTGGCAGCAGCAGCGTGGCTACGAGCAGCTCGACGGCCCACGCTGGGAGCAGCTTCTGCTGGATCGGCACCGCGGTTTCCAGGCCCCCATCTCCGCCGCCGCCTCCCTGACCCTGACCCTGACCCTGACTGCCGACATTGGCGCCGGCATCGAGCGCATAGACCGCGCTGAGCACGGCGCGGCCGAAGTTTTCCAGGCGCGCGGCGCTGATGGGTTCGCCGGCGCGGGGGGGGCGTTCGCCGCTGACCTGCACGAGCACGGCGGGGATGCCACGGGCGATCAGAGTGCCCTCTTCGCCGGCGGACAGCGGCAGCACGAGATGGGCGAACTGGCTGAGCGTGGAAGGGGCCTCGGGGCTGACACCCAGCACCTGCTCGACCGCTGCAGAGACGGTGCTCAAGAGCACCCCGGGTGCGCTGCCGAGTCCGTCCGAGTAGGGCAGCACGAACGGCTTGTGCGCGCCGGCGCCGGCGAGGTCGCCGAGCACGATCGCCCCATCGACCGGTTCGCCGCCGTAGCTGGCGGCATAGCCGGCGGCGCCGCCATCCCCGCCGCTGCCGCCGCTGGTGGAGACGACGATCACGGTGCGCTGCGTCTCACTGGCGGCGAGCACGCGCGCGAGCTCGATCAGCACGGCGGTGCCCGACAGTTCGGCGGGCGCGCCGCGCCCGGCGGCGTCGCGGTGGGCGAGCAGCACGATCGGGCTGTCCCCGGTGAGACCGGGGCGGCGGGCGATGACGCTCGCCAGCGTGCGCTGCCCGTCGATGGTGGCGGCGCGCGTGTAGGTGGTGTGCACGGAGAAGCCGCCGGCGGTGCTGCCGCCGAGGCCCTGCAGGGTCCGTGCGACATACGCGGCGAGCTCGTCATCCCCCTGGCTGCCGGGCCGCCGCCGCGGGTAGGAGGCGGCAAAGGCCTTCAGTTCGGCGAAGGCCAGCGCGCCGTTGAAGGCGTCAGGGGCGAGCGTGGAGGTGAGCGGCGCGGCGGGGGCCCGCAGCGAGAAGCCGGCGATCGCGAGGGCGATGACGAAGGGGATGAAGGCAGCCCGGTAGATGCGTCCGTTGAGCACCGCAACGGACCATAGCCCCAATCCCGGCCAGTCAGCGCGCCATCGTTCTCCCGGCCCCGACCCGCCCGCGCCACCCCAACTCCGCCCCCGCCCGGACATATGGATATCGTGCGCGCGTGCTCCAGCCCGTGGCCGTAGGAACGAAGTCGCTCGCCGACTACACGCACATCTGCGGCCGCGGCCTGATAGATGAAATCCGCGAGCTCGCCGAGCCACTGAAGGGCAGGCGCGTCGTGCACGTCTCCGCGACGGCCTTCGGCGGCGGCGTCTCAGAGATCCTGTACACGCTCGTGCCGCTGATGCGCGACGTGGGGCTGGAGTGCGAATGGCAGGTGATCTACGGCCGCGAGGAGTTCTTCAACGCGACGAAGCTGATGCACAATGCTTTGCAGGGGGCGCCGCAGGACCTCGACGAGGAACAGTGGGCGACCTGGATGAGCTACAACGAAATGAACGCACGCGAGCTGAGCGGCGGCTGGGACGTGTGCCTGATTCACGACCCGCAGCCGGCGGCGCTGCGCCAGCTGGTGCCGGAGAAGGCGGCGGGCTGGGTTTGGCGCTGCCACATCGACCTGTCGACGCCGAACCCGGACACGATCGCGCGGCTGCTGCCGTTCATCGCGGAGTACCCGCAGTCGCTGTTCCACATGCAGGCGTATGTGCCACAGGGCATGGGCGGGCATGTGAACATCGTGCCGCCGGCGATCGACCCGCTGGCGCCGAAGAACATGGCGCTCTCGCCGGAGGACGCCTCCTACGTGTGCGGGCAGTTCGGGATCGACGTGGACCGGCCGCTGATGTGCCAGGTCTCGCGCTTTGATCCTTGGAAGGACCCGCTGGGGGTGATCGATGCTTATCGCACCGTGAAGGAGCGGATGCCGCAGGTGCAGCTGGCGCTGGTGGGCTCGATGGCCAGCGACGACCCGGAGGGCTGGGACTTCTTCAACGCGACGATCGCTCACGCGGACGGCGACCCGGACGTGCACATCCTGAACAACTTCAACAACGTCGGCTCGATCGAGGTGAACGCGTTCCAGTCGCACGCGGATGTGCTGATCCAGAAGTCCACGCGCGAGGGCTTCGGCTTGACTGTTTCGGAGGCGATCTGGAAGGCCAGGCCGTTTATCGGTGGCAACGTGGGGGGGATTCCGCTGCAGGTGGAGGATGGCGTGACGGGCTTCTTGGTGGACAGCGCGGAGCAGTGCGCGGAGCGCTCACTCCAGATCCTGGAGGACCCGGCGCTGGGCAAAGCGCTGGGGCGGCGCGGCAAGGAGCACGTGCGCACGCACTTCCTCACACCGCGCTACCTGCGGGACTACCTGAAGATCTTTACGGAGCTCGGCGAGTCGTGAGCGCTCCTGGGCACGTATCGTCGGACCCGGCACGGCGCTCCCCGCAGACACCCTTTACGGAGCTGGGGGAGTCGTGAGCAACGCACCGGCACAGCGAGCCCCGCTGGTGCTGGTGTCAAACCGGGGGCCGGTGACGTTCGGGCCTGAGGGCGAGGTGCAGCGCGGCAGCGGCGGCCTGGTGACGGCGCTGAGCGGGCTGGCCTCGCACCGCGACGCGGTGTGGGTGGCGAGTGCGATGAGCGAGTACGACGCGGAGGCGGCGCGCGGGCACGACGGGCAGGCATTTACGGTGCGCAGCCCCGCGGGCGGCTCTTATGAGGTGCGTTTGGTGGTGAGCGACCCGGACGCGTATGACCGCTTCTACAACGTGTTCGCCAACCCAATGCTGTGGTTCATCCAGCACTACCTTTGGGACCTGTCAAACGCGCCGGACATCCGCCGCGAGGAGATCGAGGCGTTTGAGTTCGGCTACAACGTCGTCAACGAGGACCTGGCGCGGGCGGTGGTGGAAGAGCTCGAGGGTAGCCCGGAGCCGGTGGTGATGGTGCACGACTACCACCTGTATACGCTGCCGGATCTCGTGCGGCGCGCGCGGCCGGACGTGTTCCTGCACCACTTCATCCACATCCCTTGGACGCAGAGCGACGCTTGGCGGGTGCTGCCCAAGCGCATCCGCGAGGAGATCTTCACGGGGCTGCTCGCGAACGACATCATCGGCTTTCACACGCGCAGCTACCGACGCAACTTCTTGCAGTGCTGCCGCGACTTGATGGAGCTGGAGGTGGACTTCGAGAAGGGGCTCGTGCAGGTGGGAGAGCGCGAGGTGTGGGTCAGGGCCTACCCGCTGCCGATCGACCATCGGGCCACACGCGCGGCGGCGAACGGGGCGCGCGTGAAGGACTTCGAGCGCGAGCTGCTGCGCCGCCGCAGAGACTTCCTGATCCTGCGGGTGGACCGGGCGGACCTGAGCAAGAACGTATTGCGCGGCTTCGCAGCGTTCGATCTGTTCCTGGAGCAGCATCCGGAGTTCCGCGAGCGCGTGACGTTCATGGCGCAGCTGATGCCCTCGCGCACGGACGTGCCGCAGTATGCCGAGTATCTGGAGCGGATCGAGGCAAGCGTCGCGGTCGTGAACCACCGCCACGGAACGCCCGACTGGATGCCGATCCAGCTGAAGCTGCGCGACGACCTCGACGAGGCGATGGCCGCATATAAGCACTACGACGTGCTGCTGGTGAACGCGATGTTCGACGGCATGAACCTGGTCGCCAAGGAGGGCCCGATCGTCAACGAGCGCGAGGGCGTGTCGATCCTTTCGGAGAACACGGGGGCGCACGAGGAGCTGGGCGAGTACGCGCTGTCGGTGAACCCGTTTGACATCCAGGAGCTGGCGAACTCGATCTACGCGGCGCTGGCGATGGAAGCGGGGGAGCGCAAACGGCGCGCTCGGGGCCTGCAGGAGATCGTGACCTCGCGCGACCCGGGGGACTGGATCGACGAGCAGATGGCGGATATCCGGGCCAAGGGGACCTCTCGATAACTAGCGGCGGAGGCCTGGCCGTTTTTTTTTGGATTTGTGGGGTCGCGTAGCGGCGCGAACGCTGTCCGCTTCTGCCAGGCGCGCACTGCGGGACGGCGCGCACTGTTATGATCGGCGGCCGCGTACATGACCCTGCCCGCACCTACATACGACTTGATCCTGATGCTGGACATGGAAGCCGACGCGCCGACACGCTCGAAGATCGTTGCGGACGCGCGCGCGGCGATCGAGGCACAGGGCGAGCTGCTGCGCCACGACGAGTGGGGCGAGCGGGCGCTGGCGTATCCGATCGACCATAAGCAGGCGGCGGAATACCACCTGCTGCAGTTCCACGCGGCCTCACCGGAGCTGCTGCGCGGGCTGGATGGGTCGCTGCGGATCACAGATGGGATCGTGCGCTTTCGGATCGTGAAGCTGAAGCCGGGCACGCCGGCGGCGCCGGATATGCGCGCGGGGCGGCGCATCGAGACAGAGCTCGGCGCGCCCCCGCATGCGGATGAGGCGGCGGCGGCGGCGGAAGCGGCTCCTGCCGCCGAGCCGCAGTTCGCGCTCGGCGAGCCTGCCTGAGCAGCAGCCTGACCCGATGTGGCGCCAGCCGTCGCCGATCCCAGCGGCCGTACTAGACTCGATGGCATGGCCGGCGTGGACGTAGGTGGTGAGCAACCACTGAGCAGGACGGACGTGCTGCGCGACTCACCGAAGATGTTCGAGTCGCGCTGGCTGGATGCCCTTTCGCGCGTGCACCCCGCGGTGGTGGTGGCGATCTTTGCGCCGGCGGCGCTGCTGCTGGGCGCCTGGGGGCTTGAAAAGGTGAGCTTGCTCGGGATGCTGGGGCTGGCGGCGGGCGGGTATGCGCTGTGGACCCTGTTCGAGTACTGGCTGCACCGCGTGGTGTTCCACTTCGAGCCGGAGAAGGGGCTGGGGGCGCGGCTGCACTGGATCATCCACGGCATCCACCACGAGCACCCGAACGACCCGTTGCGACTGGTGATGCCTCCTTCGGTGAGCCTGCCGCTGGGTGCGGTGGTGTTCGGCGCGATCTATCTGGTGTTCGGGCCGCGTTACGCGCCGGGGCTGGGGGCAGGGTTCTTTGCGGGCTACCTGGCATACGACATGATCCACTACTACGTGCACCACTTCCGACCGCGGGGGCGCGTGGGGAGGATGCTGCGCGAGCGCCACATGCGCCATCACTTCCAGGACGAGACGAGAGGCTTCGGGATCAGCGCGCCGTACTGGGACGAGGTGTTCCGCACCTCCTCGCGCCGACGCTGAATCCCGCAAGATGCGGGTTCACGCCCAAGTTGCCGCCCGAGCGCAGGTTAGATTGGGATGGGCGGGGGACCCGGCTCGTCAGCTTCGCTGACTGCGCCACCCCCTAGACTCGGAGCAACCCTCAGAGCAGACACACAGCCGGCCCCGCACATGGGCGCCGGAGCGAACGGAATGGAGACATCATGGCGGCAACGAACATCAACCGGGTAGTGCTGACCGGCAACCTGACGGCGGACCCGGAGCTGCGTTCGCTGCCGAGCGGCATGTCGGTGTGCAGCCTGCGCATCGCTTGCAACACGCGCCGCAAGGACGGCGCCAGCGGTGAATGGGTCGATAAGCCCAACTATTTCAACGTGACGGTGTGGGGCGCGCAGGGCGAGAATGCGGCTCGTTATTTGTCGAAGGGCCGTCCGGTGGCGGTCGACGGGCGCCTGGAGTGGCGCGAGTGGGAAGCACAGGACGGCGCAAAGCGCCAGGCAGTCGATATAATCGCCGACTCGGTGCAGTTCCTGGGTTCGCGGGACGACGCTTCAGGCGGCGGCTTTGCGAGCAATGGAGCGCCCCAGGGTGGCGACGTCCCGGTGGACAACGGGGACTTCCAGCCCGCACCGGCAGGCGTTGGCGCCAGCGGCGACGACGACATTCCGTTTTAGCGAGCACAAGAAGGCAGGTCTACAGAAGTGGCAAAATCGCGCGGCCGCGGCAAGCCAGTCCGCCGTCGAGACAACAAGAAGGGCGGACCCGGCAGCGGCCGGCGCAAGCCTTGCCAGCACTGTCGTGACAAGGTCGCGCAGGTGGACTACAAGGACGTCGGCTCGCTGCGTAAGTTCGTCAGCGAGAAGGGCAAGATCCGCTCCCGGCGCATCACGGGGGCTTGCCGCCGCCACCAGGGGCAGATCGCCCTCGCTGTGAAGCGCGCGCGGGAGCTGGCGCTGCTGCCCTACGTGAACGAGGGCGGCCGCGACGACGCGCCGCGGCGTGACCGCGGCGACCGCGACCGGGACCGCCGCTAAGGCGCCTGGAGTCTTTGCGATGCCCGAAGCGATCCTCCTGAAGGACATCGACGCCCTGGGCGAGCAGGGCAAAGTGGTGGAGGTCAGCAAGGGCTACCTGCGCAACTACCTGATCCCCCGCAAGCTGGCGCAGCCGGCGACGCGCGGGGCGATGGCGGCGGAGCTGCGGCGCAAAGAGGCGGCGGAGCGAGCCGAGCGGGAGTTCGCCGCGAAAGCGGTGGACAACGCGGCGCTGCTGAACAAAACGGTGCTGACGATCGCCCAGCAGGCGAGCCCTGACGGGCGCTTGTTCGGCAGCGTCAGCGCGCAGGACATCGTCGACGGCATCCGCGACGCGCGCGGCCTGCGCCTCGACCGCCAGAATGTGCATCTGCCCGATGTGATCAAAAACGTTGGCACGTACATGATCGTCGTGGATGTCGTCGAGGGCGTGAGCGCGACCGTCAAGACGATGGTTGTAGCCCAAAAGTAAGTCCGCTCCTCCTGCGAAGATATCTCGTTCGCAGCAATTTCCTCCCTCATAGCGAGTTGACGCCTCGGCCCAAAGCAGGAGCCGATCTAGACTCGCGCAACCCATGAGCGCGACCATCCAGACCAACGGCAGCACCCCCCCGACGGGCGTGATCGCCCCGCCGCACAACCTCGACGCGGAGCAGTCGGTGCTGGGCGCAATCCTCCTCTCGGATCGCCCCCTCTACGCGCTGGTGATCGAGGAGGGCCTGCGCCCCGAGGACTTCTACCGCGAGCGCCACGGCGCCATCTACGCGGCGATGCTCGCCCTCTACAACGAAAGCGAGCCGGTCGACGTGCTCACCGTCACCGACCGGCTGCGCCAGCAGGGCAAGCTCGATGACATCGGCGGCGTCGCCGCGGTGGACGAGCTGACCGGCGTGGTCCCCGCCGCGGGGCACGCCCGCCGCTACGCGCAGATCGTGCGCGAGAACGCGTTGCTGCGCCGCCTGCTGGCGAGCACTTATGAGATCCAGGCGAGCGTGCTCGGCCACGGGGCGCCGCCGCGCGAGCTGGTGGAGCAGGCGGAGAAGGCGATGCTGGAGGTGGCGCGCGATGACCGCCAGCAGGACTTCCGCGCAATCGAAGAGGTACTGCACGAGGAGCTGGACAAGCTGCACCGCCTCTCGCTTGAGGGTACCGCCCTGACGGGGACTCCCTCGGGCTTCAAGGACCTCGACGAGATCACCGGCGGCTTTCAGCCCGGCAACCTGATCATCATCGCGGCGCGCCCGGCGATGGGCAAGAGCGCGCTGGTTTGCAACATCGCGGAGAACGCCGCCGTGGAGCACGGCAAGCCGGTGGCGCTGTTCTCGCTGGAGATGGCGGAGGCGGAGCTGGCGCAGCGCTTCGTGGCCTCGCAGGCGCGCATCAAGGGCGATGAGCTGCGCAAGGGCCGCGTGAGCGAGCAGCGCTGGCCAAAGATCCTGCAGGCCAGCCAGCGCCTGGCCAACGCGCCGCTTTGGGTGGATGATTCCAGCGACGTGGGGATGTTGGAGATACGCGCGAAGGCACGGCGCCTGCACAGCCAGGTGGAGGGCGGCCTGGGCCTGATCGTGATCGATTATTTGCAGCTGATGCGCACCGACAGCCGCTACGACAGCCGCGTGACGGCCGTGGGCGAACTTAGCCGCGGCCTGAAGATCCTCGCGCGCGAGCTGGGCGTGCCGGTGATCGCGCTCTCGCAGCTGAGCCGCGCGGTGGAGCAGCGCTCGCCCAAGAAGCCGCAGCTCAGCGACCTGCGCGAGTCAGGCAACCTGGAGCAGGACGCGGATTTGGTGATGTTCATCTACCGCGACGAGTACTACGAGCCCGACAGCGAGCGACCCGGCGAGGCGGATCTGATCATCGCCAAGCACCGCAACGGCGCCACCGGCGAGGTGACACTCACGTTCCACAAGGAATACCCGAAGTTCATGAACTACGCCGGGGACCGCTACGCGCAATGAGCACGGAGCTGCCCGACATCCTGCCGCTGCCGCTGCGCGAGGGCACTTGTCCTCTGGGCATCTGCGATGGCAGCGGCTTCACGATCGACGAGGCCACGAACACCGCCTCGGACTGCCGCTGCCGCGCAGCGCGCATCGCTGGCGCACGCACGCGCAGCCTGGAGGGCCGTATACCACGCCGCTACCGGGGCGTCTCCTTCGATCGTCCCCCCGTGACGGACATCGCGCGCACGGCGCCCTCGCAGATCCAGTCGGTGCGCGCGTACGTGCAGCGGATCGGGCCCAACCTCGACGCGGGTCGTGGGCTGTGGCTGCAGGGCGACGTGGGCACGGGCAAGACCACCCTGGCGATGCTGGTCTCGAAGGCCGCGCTCGACGCGGGGCGCAGCGTGGCGATCTACT
This sequence comes from uncultured Solirubrobacterales bacterium, assembly GCA_963821895.1. Classification (GTDB taxonomy): domain Bacteria; phylum Actinomycetota; class Thermoleophilia; order Solirubrobacterales; family Solirubrobacteraceae; genus Palsa-744. The sequence goes on along the minus strand of CAWGFQ010000008.1, from coordinate 223,732 downwards.
CGCTGCCGCGCCTGCTGAATCTGCTGCGCGAGGCGATCGACTCCGAGGAGGGCAAGCTCGACCTGCTGGATCGCCTCACTGCCGTCGATCTGCTGCACCTGGACGATCTCGGCGCCGAGGCTCGCACCGACTGGGTGCTCGAGCAGCTGTACTCGATCGTGAACGCTCGCTACGAGGCAAAGCGGGCGATCGTGGCGAGCACCAACCTGATGCCAGACGAGCTGTCGGAGCGATTGGGAGCGCGCACTGTGTCGCGCCTGGTGGAGATCTGCGGGGACTTGATCCCGCTGTATGGCGAGGACAAGCGCCGCGAGTTCCGCGCCCCGGCGCAGAGCGCCTAAATGACGCCGCTCCCGCGTCGCGTCGCAGGCTTGCGTCCACGGCGGGCGGGGCGATCCCCCGTAAACTCCTAGTTGAGATGCCGGGAATAGTCATAGTTGGCGCCCAGTGGGGCGACGAGGGCAAGGGCAAGATCACCGATCTGCTGGCCGAGAACGGCGACGCGGTGGTGCGCTTTCAGGGCGGCAACAACGCGGGACATACGATCGTGCGCGAGGGGGTGGAGTGGAAGCTGCATTTGATCCCTTCGGGCATCCTGTATCCGGGCAAGCGCTGCGTGATCGGAAACGGCGTGGTGATCGACCCGCGCGTGCTGATCGAGGAGTTGGATGCGCTGCGGGCGCGGCGGGTGGACGTGAGCGGGCTGCGTATCTCCAGCAACGCACACCTGATCATGCCCTACCACCTGCTGCTGGACAGCGCGGGGGAGGCGAAGCTCGGGAGTTTGCAGATCGGCACGACGCGCCGCGGGATCGGACCTTGCTACGCCGATAAGGCGGCGCGCTTGGGCATCCGCGTGCAGGACCTGCTGGACGAGAAGATCCTGAAGAAGAAGATCGTGGCGGCGATGGAGCCCAAGCGGCTGTCGCTGCGGCCGTTTGAGAAGGATCCCAAGCTCGACCTGCACACGATGACCGAGGAGTATCTGACGTATGGCCACCGCTTGGAGCAGCACATCGCGGACACATCGCGGCTGATGTGGGAGTTGCTCGACCGCGGCGAAAAGGTGATCTTCGAGGGCGCGCAGGGGGCGATGCTCGACATCGACCACGGCACGTACCCGTTCGTGACTTCGAGCAACCCGCTGGCGGGGGCGGCTTGCGTGGGGGCGGGGGTGGGGCCGAAGAACATCGATGAAATCTGGGGGGTGTCGAAGGCTTACACGACGCGCGTGGGCGCGGGGCCGTTCCCCAGCGAGCTGCATGACGAGATGGGCGATTTGATCCGCGAGCGCGGCGGCGAGTTCGGCACCACCACGGGGCGACCCAGGCGCACGGGCTGGCTGGATCTGGTGGCGCTGCGCTACGCGGCGCGCCTGAACACGCTGACGGCGCTGACGATCACCAAGCTGGATGTGCTGTCGAGCTTGGATCGCATCCAGGTGTGCACTAGCTATCGCGGCGCGGAGGGGGCGGAGTTCGAGGACTTTCCATACCACCAGACGGTGCTGCACCACACCACGGCGGAGCTGACGGAGCTGCGTGGCTGGAAGGAGGACCTGGGCGAGTGCCGCACGCTTTCGGACTTGCCGGAGGCGGCGCGGGAGTACTTGCTGTTCATCAGCGAGCACGTGGGCGCGCCGGTGACGCTGATCGGCGTCGGTCCGGGACGGGAGCAGGTGATCTGGACGGATGCGGGCCGTCAGACGCTGGTGGGACGCAACGGCGCAACGCCTGACTGAGCTACCCCAGGTCCTCGACGATCGCCAGCGCGAACCCGTCGTGGCCCTTGCTACCGACGGTCTGGATCGCGGTGGCGGTGAGCGAGGCGCCGCTCACGCCGTCGCCGAGCATCTCGTAGGTGCGGCGAACGCCCTGGATGGTTCCGTTGCCGCCGCCGCTGGGATCCTCGCCGTCGGGATCGAGGACAACGCCGGCGCGCACGACGTTGTCGATGACGATGAGCGTGCCGGGGCGGGAGAGCTTGAGGGCCCACTCGAGGTAGCCGGGGTTGTTCTTCTTGTCGGCGTCGATGAAGATCGCATCGAACGGCCCGGCGCTTTCGGTGGCGAGCACGGGGAGCGTGTCGAGCGCGGGGCCCACTCGGATCTCCACGAGACCGCCCAAGCCGGCGCGGTCGATGTTGGTGCGCGCCACCTCGGCGTACTCGGGGTTGGCCTCGAGCGTGACGAGGCGGCCGTCGGCGGGGAGGGCACGCGCGAGCCAGATCGTGCTGTAGCCGCCGAGCGTGCCTAGCTCCAGCAGGCTGCGCACACCCGCGAGGCGCAGGATCAGCGCGAGCAACTTGCCGAGGTTGGGGGTGACGGCGATCGGCGGCAGCCCGGCGGCGGTGCTGTCGGCTAGCGCCGCGTCGAGCACGGGGTCTGGCTCGAGCAGGTGCTCGACGATGTGATTGTCAACTGCACTCCAAAGCTCCTGGGTCATGTGCGCTTAAGACTCCATTCGTGGACGGCGCTTGAAACCGCGATGCCGGGGCTCAGGCGCGGATCGGGTAACGGCGTTGCTGCGGCGGTGCGCAGCGGCACGATACCGGCCCACACGTCCAGCGCGTAGTCCTCCTCGTCATCGCCGGGCGGGCCCGAGCGCACCTTGGCGGATGCCTCGTCGAGCGGCAGGGCGAGCACGTTGATGCTCTTCAGCTCATTGTCGGTGGGCGCGCGAACCTCCTGCCAGCGCCCGGGGATGAGCCGCTCGGTGAACGCCTCCATCGCGGTGGCGCGCTCAGCGAGATCCTCGACAGGCCTGGCCGTGCCGAACACGACGACCGAGCGGTAGTTGACGGAGTGGTGCGCGGCGGAGCGCGCGAGCACAACCCCATCGATCAGCGTCGCGGTGAGACAGAGCGGCGTACCGGCGGCCAGCGCGCGGATCGTGCGACTGCCGGCGGACCCGTGGAAGTAGACCTCCTCGCCGACACGCGCGTGCAGTGTGGGGATCACATAGGGCTGCCCCGCGACGGCAAAGCCGAGGTGCGCGACGAGCGCCTCGTCGAGGATCGCCTCGATCGCCGCGCGCTCATATGCGCCCCGTTCGGGCTTGCGGCGGAGCTTGGTGCGGGCGGAGGGCGGCGCGGACACGCTCGACAGATTACGTGCACGGGGCGGGCGATGCTGGCGCTTCTTGGGCGGGCGCGTTGTCCAAATCGTCTGAAATCTTTGTGCTAGCAGTCCGGCTTCGCACGTCGCTAGCCTATCCGCAGTGAGGGTCGCGAATAGACAGACGCCCGCGTGGCTGCGCCGCCACCGGCGGACGATGACGCTGGCTGCAGTTGGACTTGCCGTGATCGTGATTGTGGCCGGGGTGGCGCTGAGCTGGCATTTCTCTTCGATGGTGCTGGTGCCAGACCACTCGGCGTGGCCTGAGGACATCACTGTGGAGGGGCTCGCCCCGGGGCGGATCGTCCTCGCGCCTTCCGAAGGCACCCGGCGACCGGGGGTGTACGGACTCGACTGGCAGGCGGGGCACGCGATCGTCGGCGAAGTGCTGAGCAGCAGCGCGGCCGCAGTGACACGGCGCCTGTGCTCGGAGAGCGGCTATCTGCCGGCCGGGCTGAAGGTTGCGCTGGACCCGGGCGTGTACGTGGGCAACCCCGGCGAATCGCTCGGTCTGCCGTACTCCAATGTGCTCGTGCCGGGCGAACTCGGGCCGATGCCGGCCTGGTTGATCCCGGGGCAGACGATTCCCGGGCGGGCAACCCCCGAGCAGGCAATCTCCGGGCGGGCAACCCCTGGGCAGACAGTTCCCGGGCGGGCAACCCCCGAGCAGGCAACCACCTGGGCGATCGTCGTACACGGGATCAACGCCAGCCCCGAGGACGGCCTGCGCCTGGTGCCCACACTGCACCGCATGGGACTGCCATCGCTGCTGATCACCTACCGCGAGGACCTCGGCGCCCCCAACAGCCCCGACGGCCTGCACCACATGGGGCTCACCGAGTGGCGCGACCTGCAGGCCGCCGCCCGCTACGCGCTCGCTCATGGAGCGACGCGACTGGTGCTCGAGGGCTCTTCAATGGGCGGGGCGGTCGTGGCGCAGTTCATGGAGCGCTCCCCGCTCGCCCGGCGCGTGGCGGGCCTCGTGCTGGACGCCCCGGCACTCTCGTGGAAGGCGATCCTGTCGTTCAACGCGAGCGAGATGGGACTGCCCTCGTTCGCGGCGCTCCCGGTGGAGTGGGCGATCGGGGCCAGGATCGACGCCGATTGGAACAGCCTCGACGCACTGAAGCACCCGGGCGACTTCCATGTCCCGATCCTGCTCTTCCACGGCACGCAGGACAAGACGGTGCCGATCGCCACCAGCGACGAATTCGCCAAGGAGCTACCGGGCTGGGTGACCTACTATCGCGTGCCCAAAGCGGGACACGTGGAGTCGTGGAACGTCGATCCGGCAGTGTACGAACAGCGCCTGACAGCCTTCCTCTCGCGGGTGACGGGCTTGCCGGAAACCATGGCGGCGGCACCTGAACCATGTGGGCCTGCGTAGATCGACGGGCTGGCGTCGCGCCGAGCACGACGTTGGCCGACACCCGAACAAGACCGCCTCGTCCATATCGTGCCCGCCATGCACGAAGCTGACCTGGCGATCTTCGACTGCGACGGGGTGCTGGTTGACAGCGAGGTGATCTCCAACCGGGTGCTCGCGCTGGCCCTCTCAGCCGAGGGATTGGCAACGACCCTCGCGGGGGCCCGCAGGGACTATCAGGGGATGCTGCTCAGCGAGGTCGTCACCGCCGCGCAGGCAAAGCTCGGGCGGCGGCTGCCAGATGATTGGCTGCCCCGGTACGAGCACGAGCGCGCGGAGGCATTCCGCCGCGAACTCAAGCCGGTGCCGGGCGCAGCCGAGACGGTTCGGCGCATCACCGCCGCCGGGATCGCCGTGTGCGTGGCGTCGCAGGGCAAGCTCGCAAAGACCGAACTATCGCTCGACCTCACCGGCCTACGCAATCTCTTCCCCGCCGATGGGCTGTTCTCAGCGTGGTTGGTGCCACGCGGAAAGCCACACCCTGACGTCTACCTCCACGCCGCCACCACGATGGGCGCCGAACCGTCTCGCTGCATCGTCGTAGAGGACACCCCTTCCGGGGTGACGGCAGCCGTAGCGGCAGGCATGCGCACGTTCGGATACACCGCCGACAGCGATGAGGCCGCACTGCGGGACGCAGGCGCCGAGCCGCTCCACTCCATGCACGAACTGTTGCGACTGCTCGGACCCGACCGAGCCGCAACGGCCAGTCGACCCTAATCCAGCACTGGACTCGCGTTTGGCGGCGTCGTGGCGTCAACACACGATATTTGAGCACTTGCCTCGAGCTGTCGATTACGCCAGTGTGACTTCGCGGGCTGACCCAGGGTCACGAGGGCGCAGGCTCGCTCCGTGGCCTTCTCCGACGATCCGCTCCAGGCAGTGGACGGTGCGGTATGCGCTGATGGCCTATGTCGCGAAGTGGGGGATACTGATCGCGTTCGGGCTTGTGCTCTGGTGGCTCGGCGTCGAGAGCGTCGGGGTTGGGCTCGGGGCGCTGCTTACCGAGGCGGTGCTGCTGGCGACTTTGATACCGCTGTGGCGCCGAGGGGCTGTGGGTGTGAAGGATCTCGGGCTGCGTATGGTGCCGGGCGCGCGGGCGACTGGTTTGGCGATCCTGGGCCTGTTTGCATACGGGTGGTTCTCTTTGCTCTGGGCAAGGGCGCTGCACCTGACACCCCAACCGACGAGCAACTTTACGGGAGTCTCGCACCAGAGCACAGCGGCGATCGTGCTGGCGGGCTTCGCCGCCTGCGTGGGCGCGCCGGTGGCCGAGGAAATCTTCTTCCGCGGCTTTCTCTACCGCAGCCTACGCAACCGATTCACGATCCTGGGCGCGTGCCTGGTCTCCAGCATGCTGTTCGGTCTGGACCACACGCAGTACCCGCTCGTGGTTAGGCCCGAGATCGTCTTCTTCGGTGTGATTACCTGTCTGCTCTACGAGCGCACAGGGTCGCTGCTTCCCGGGATCGCCTTGCATTCGTTCATCGATGGAAGCGGCTTCGAGCGCTCGCTGACGGGAAATACCTCTGTTGTTGGATGGACATACCTGCTTTTGGCGGCAATCCTGCTCGCTCGGCCGCCGCTGAAAGGACTCTGGCGCCTACTCACCGGAAGGCCCGTCTTCCGCGAATACTTCCCAGCAGCAGAGGACGCGTCGCAGACTTGCGAGCCACCCATGCAGCAAGACACGCCTTTGGCGAGCGATCCGGCCGATGCGTTTGGCATCCGTGAGCGCCAACGGCGTCCTGTGTGGTTCGCAGGGGCACTGTGTGCACTGCCCTTGCTACTCCTGCTTGCCTTTCTTTTCCGTCCTTCGGTGCAATTGCACGTATATATCGACTCTCAGTACCAAGCCATCGGCGCGCGATACCGATCGTGCACGGCCGCCGGCATCGATGCCGCGGAAGGCCATGAAGGCACCTGTGTGGAAGGGCCAGTCGCCTCGCGCACGACCGTCAACGTCGTGGACCGCGCGCGTACGCTGCATATGCCCGAATACGACGTCCGCCTACTGGAGTCACAGATCATGCCTACGCATGTGACGAACGCCTTCAAACACCCGGACCTCTACCCGCACGGTGATGGACAGCTGGTTTCCTACGAGCTGTCTATTACGAATACGACCGGGCGACCGGAGCAGTTCGGCATCGGAACGGACCATCGGCCGCGCCCGTTCTACTCGCCCAACCCGGACATAGAACTGGAGCTACCCGAAACGCCCGAATCAACGAACTATTTTGTGACGACCTATCCACCCATCGTCCAGGGGCTGCGTGCGCCCACACCCTCGATCCTTCAGCAGCCGTTTATGGCGCCGCACGAAACCCGGAACGGATGGGTCAGCTTCGTCGCGCCCGCGTGGACGCTGAGCGTTTGGAACAAGCCGCCCGAGGACCTTAACTTCTTCAAGCTCGACGGCGACAGACGCTACCGTGGTGCCATCCGGCTCTGGAAGTAGGCCTCAAAACGTAACCGGACGGTCGCCGTGCCGATCTGACAAGCTGTCCGGGTGGGCCAGGCGATCGGACAGTTCCTCCCACTGGCGATCGGCGTGGCGCTCAGCCCGGTGCCGATCATGATGCTCTTCTCGCGCCTGGGCCGGGCCGAGAGGGTGTAGGGTGGAGCGCCCGACTGGGAGGTGACCATGGAGTCCAAGACAGTTGATGCTGGTGAGTTTCGAGACGGACAGCGGCAGCAGTGGAACAGCGCTGCGAGTGGCTGGCGCAGATGGTCGGAGCTGATCGACGGGGCGGCGAGTGGAATCAGTGAACGCCTGGTTGTGCTGGCCGGCGTCGAGCCCGGCAGCAGAGTGTTGGACGTGGCCGCCGGCTACGGCGAGCCGTCGCTGACCGCAGCCAGAGCAGCTGGGGCCGAGGGCGCCGTGCTAGCCACCGACATCTCCGCCGAGATGATCGCGTTTGGCCGCGAGCGCGCAGCCGCAGGCGGGCTCGCAAACATCGAGTTCGTTCAGTCAGATGCGGCATCTCTGGACTTTCCGGAGGCCAGCTTCGACGCCGCGCTCTCACGCTGGGGGATCATCTTCGAGCCCGACGCAGAGGGCGCCGCGGCTCGTATCCGCAGCTTCCTGAAGCCCGGCGGGCGAATGGCGATCAGCTCGTGGGGATCGCCGGACCGTGTCCCGTTCCTTGCGATTCCCATGCGGACCGCCATGCAGCGCCTCCAGGTCCCGTCCCCGCCGCCGGGAACACCCGGTCCCCTTTCGCGTCCTACGCCGCAAGCGCTGGGCGGCCTGCTGGACGCGGCCGGCTTCTCCGATGTGAAGGTGGAGGAGGCCGAGGTCACTTTCGAGTGGCAGTCGCCCGAGGAGTTCACCACCTTCATCAGGGAGATCGCCCCGCCAATCACCGCGATGATCGCTCCGCACCCCCAGGAGGTGCAGGACGAAACCTGGGCTGCCATAACCGAGGCCATCCGAGAGGCGGCCGGAGATGGCGGAGCGGTGAGACTTTCGAACCTGGTTCTGCTGGCCGGTGGGGGCACCTGAACACCGACGTCAAGGGAGAGCACAACCGTGGAGAGCGTGGGCGCGAGTCCTGCGCTCTGAGTATCAGTGCTGGTTCGGGCGCCCGCGCGCGTGCGCGTAGTACCGCTACTGTGGCTTTGTCGCGTAGGCGCCGATGACTGTCGGCCAGAGCGAGATGCGTCCGACCGGTCCGGTGTCGGCATGCAGGCGCTCGGCGAGGGTGTCGATGTCCACTTCCTCTTCGGTGGCTACCCCGGCAGCCACGATCCCGGGCAGCAAGCTGCGAGCGAAGTCCACGGCCTCGGAGACCGCGTCCTCGCCAACGGCGATCGCGACTTCGCTGTCGAGGTCCAGACTGGGCTCAAGACCGGCTTCGGCGAACGTCGCGGGCAACCGCATTCCCATGTCCGGCTGTGTGCCCAGCTCGCCGAAAGCGCCATCGATCCATTCGCTGAGCTGCTCGGACGCCGGGGTATGCGGCCAGGACACCAAGAACCTCTGCGGTATCGCAGACCCCGTGCGCATGCACATCTCTGCGAACACGACCACGCCACCCGGGCGTACGTGGCGTGCCGCGGCCCGCACCGCCGCGGGCGGGTCACCCTGGTACATCAGCACGAGCCGCCCGACCAACGCGTCAAACGGGGGGCCGGCGAGCTCGACCTCGCGAAAGTCCCCGAGCACGAACTCGACGTTCTCGATGGCGGCCTCGAGCGCCCGCTGACGCGCCCTCGCGAGCGCCTGCTTGTCGCGCTCGACCCCGACCACTGAACCATCGGCGCCCACCAACTCGCACAGAAGCAAACTGACGTCGCCCGGCCCGCAGCCCACATCGAGGACCCGCATCCCTGGCTCGATCCCCGCGCGCGCCAGCAGACGGCGCGTGAACGGCGCATACATGTCGGCCTGGCGGGCCAGCCGCTCATGCTCGTCCTCGCTGGATGAGCTCAACGCATACCCAGTGTCTCCCGTGGCCGACACGCCGGGAGAGTCTACGCACGCCCGTCGGCCTCCGTCTGGCCGCCCCTGCGTCCTCTACGCGGAATACGGCTGCGGCCGGGATAGGCTGTTCCGACCGTGACCGACGAAGACGTGCTCGCTCATGCACACCGACTGGCGTGCGCATACCTCGACGGTGTGAGCGAGCGGCACGTGGGCGGCTCCGATCCGGTGGCACTGCGCCGGCCGCTGACCGATTCCGGTGAGGGCGCGGTAGACGTCCTTGAGCAGCTGGCCGCTGATGCCGATCCAGGGCTGGTCGCGTCCGCTGGGCCGCGCTACTTCGGATTTGTCGTCGGTGGGTCGCTCCCGGTCGCGCTCGGGGCCGATTGGCTTGTCTCCGCGTGGGATCAGATGTGCGGCATGTACAGCGCATCGCCAGCGGTGGCGGTCGCCGAGGAGGTCGCAGCAGGGTGGGTCCTGGAGTTGCTTGGTCTCCCCCGGAGCGCGAGCGTTGGCTTCGCCACCGGCGCGCAGATGGCCAACTTCAGCTGCCTGGCGGCTGCGCGCGGCGAGCTGTTACGGCGTGCGGGCTGGGACGCTGACGCACGGGGATTGTTTGGGGCTCCGCCGATCGCGGTGCTGGTCGGCGAGGAGGTACACGTGACCGTATTACAGGCGCTTCGCTACCTCGGTCTTGGTCACGATCATGTGACGCGGGTGGGTGTCGACGCTAACGGTGCGATGGACCCGTTGGCGCTCGAGGGGGCGTTGCTCGCTGCCGAGGGCCCGGTGCTCCTCTGTGCCCAGGCTGGCAACGTCAACACTGGCGCGTGCGATCCCCTCGGGACGATCGGAAGCCTCGCGGCTGAGCACGGCGCGTGGCTTCACGTCGATGGAGCGTTCGGCTTGTGGGCCGCCTGCTCGCCGCGCTTTGAGGGCCTGGTGGCCGGCAGGGACCGGGCCGACTCCTGGGCCGTCGATGCGCACAAGTGGCTCAACGTTCCCTACGACAGCGCGTTCGCGATCGTTGCGCCACCAGAGGCACTACCGCGTGCAATGGCGGTGAGCGCGGCGTATCTCGCCCGCAGCGATCACCGAGAGCCGGCGGAATTCGTGCCCGAGGCCTCCCGCCGAGGGCGTGCGATCCCCGTGTACGCGGCGCTGCGATATCTCGGCCGGCGCGGCGTCGCCGAACTGGTTGAGCGATGCTGCGGGCACGCGACGCTCATGGCCTCCCTACTCCGAGAGGGCGGCCTAGAGGTGCTAAATGACGTCGTGCTGAACCAGGTCTTGGTCGCAGGCACACCGGAGCACCTCGCCCGCGTGCAAGCCAGCGGCGAATGCTGGCTCGGCGGCACAACATGGCGCGGACATCACGCTCTGCGGGTGTCGTTCTCCAACTGGTCGACAACCGAAGATGACGTTCGTCGCACAGCGCGCGCGATCCTCAACGCAGCCAATTGACCAGCTTCGTCCGCAGTACGCGCCACCCAGCTCTGTGCACTCAACCCCGCGGTGGGAGACGGAGAGGCTGAGTTCGTCCCTTGCGCCGGGAAGTTCTGAGAATCGTGCGTCGTACTCGATCGGGCGGAACGTGATCAGCTCGTCACCGTGTTGGAGTCGCCCAGCCTTGATTGCGATCTCTTCCTCTTCGTAGGAGATCGCGTCGCGGAACACTTCGGGATCGGGTTCGCTGCGGCTGGACGTGTCGCGTCGAAGACGGACATCCTTGGGCTGTCCAGACATCTCATCGCCATGCCGCCGCAGAGCACGGTTTCTTGCCGTCGAGTGTCCCGTTGCGCACGAGATTGACGATGCACACAATCCGCGCGATGTCTCGCACGACCTGCTCTTCGCTCAGCCCTGGGCGCGTCTTGCGGAATGGATGATCTGATCGTCGATGTTCGCCTCGACGGTGAGTATGGGCTCACTTGCCATAGAGGAGCCTTGACACTGCCCCTCCAGAGAAGACCGCGATCGTCGTTTGCCCGGCCGTTTCCGCTATCCGCGCATTACCGCAGCAACGCCCGCGTCGTGCGCCATTGGGCGCGGATCCGGCTGGAGCGAGATCGAGGAGGGAGTTGCTGGTGTCCGGCGGCCATCGGGGCTACCATTGCTCCATGGCGACTGTGGTGAAGAGGCTCGATTTAACGGTCGGTGAACTCGTGGAGATCGCGGGGCGCCGCTATGAGGTCGTGCCAGATCGCGAGGGTGGCGTGACGATCGAGCCGCCGATCACTCCCGCGCCGCTGCTGCACGCCCGGCGTGGAACCAGGCCTGCCTCCACGGAGGACTTCGAGCGTCTCTCAGCCGACGTTCCCCACGACGACGAGGGCTAGCGGTGCCAGACACCCCGGCGGGCCGCCTGCCGCCTGTTGCGATCGAGTTCGGCGCGGTCGAGTGGAGAGAGGAGGTCGAGCGCTACGACCCTCGCTCGCCGGCTCGCGCTCAGGCACAGAGCGCCCGCAAGGCGATCGAGGCCGATACCGCGAAGCTCGACTGGACGCGCGGCAAGGCTGAGGGCCCGGGCGGGACAGAACTCCCCGGCGCTCGCAAGCTCTACGTCCCGCTCAGCAGGCAGGGTGCCTCACAGGCGTCCTATGGATTCGTGTTCCAGCTGATCCAGAAGTCCGACGACAGTCTCGCCTGGAACATGATCGCCTTCGGCGAGCGCCACCCCGCCGACGAGCGAACCCGCAACGTCTACGAGCGGGCCCACAAGCGTCTGCATGGACGCTATCCATAGTTGAGCCCGACGATGTGCCATTCGACCCAAAAGCCGCCAGCTTCTCCGGCTCAAAACCCGCACCGCAACGTCACCGCAAATCGCTATCGTTTTTGCCCCAACTTGCCCGTGTTTGGCCCCACACCAAATCACTAATTCCCCGTCAACACTGGATTTTTCAATGGGCCGTGTTGGAATCGAACCAACAACCTTGGGCTTAAGAGGCCCCTGCTCTGCCAATTGAGCTAACGGCCCGCGAGAACACCGACGCAGGGCCGGTCCGGGGGGATGCCGAGGGCATTCTAGCCGAGGCCACCGGCGCGAGGCCACCGGCGCGGCGGAGCCGGCGCTGGCCCTCGCCCTCAGAACACCACGGTCCGTCCCCCGTCAGCGATCACGCGGTCTTCGAGGTGCAGCGCGAGCGCACGCGCCAGCACCACGCGCTCGATGTCCCTACCCACGCGTTCCAGCTGCGCCACGCCGTACGTGTGGTCGACGCGCTCGACGCCCTGTTCGATGATCGGGCCCCCGTCGAGCTCCTGCGTCACGTAGTGCGCGGTGGCACCAATCAGCTTGACCCCGTGCTTACGCGCACGCCCGTAGGGATCGGCCCCCGGGAAGGCAGGGAGAAAGGAATGGTGGATGTTGATCGCCGGCGCCCCCACGCGCGCGAGGAAATCGCCGCTCAGCACGCGCATATAGCGCGCAAGCACGAGCACATCGACATCCCCCGCGAGCAGTTCGAGCATGCGCGCCTCCGCCCGCGCCATGCCGTCCGGGTCCTCCGCGACGGGCACATGGTGGTAGGGCACGCCCGCTCCATCGGCCTCGGCGCGCAGATCGGGGTGGTTTGAGATCACCGCCACCACGTCCGCGTCGAGCTCCCCGCGGCGGTGGCGCCAGAGCAGGTCCACCAGGCAGTGGTCCTGGCGCGAGACGAGGATCGCAACGCGACGGCGTTCGTCGGACCAGCGGATCAGTGAGCGCATGCCGAAGCGCTCGCCCACCTCCGCCTGAAAGCGCGCGCGCAGCTCCTCGCGTTTGGCGCCTGCCTTGCCTGACTCGCCCCCCTTCCGCTCGACGCGCTCGGCGCCCCCCTCACCCCCGACGTCCCCCTCCTCCCCCTCCTCCCCCAAAACGAACTCCGTACGCAGGAAGAACCTCCCGCCGGAGGGATCGGAGGAGTACTGGTGCGAGGAGACGATGTTGGCGTCCGTCGCGAACAGGAATCCCGAGACCGCCGCCACGATCCCGGGGCGATCGGAGCAGTCACAGCACAGCCGCACCGTGCGGTCGGGGCGAGCCGACTCGGCGCCGCGCGCGGAGGCCACCGCGCCCAAGCGGCCCTACTTCTTCGGCGCGGTCGTCGTCCCGGCCGGCGCGGTGGCGGTCACGCTCGTGGTGGCGCTGCTGCCGGCCTTGCCCCCGACGAAACCCTTCGGCAGCGAGGAGGCCGGCACGGTCACCGTCGCCCCGCTCGTGGCGGAGCCCTTGGGCAGCGAGGAGGCGGGGATCGTCACCGTCTGCCCGCCCGCGCTGCTGCCCGTCTTGGCGGTCCCCGTCGTCCCCGTGGCCGGCTTGAGCGCCGCGGCCTTCGCCTTGGAGAGGTAGTTCTGCAGGATCGTCCGCTCGCCGGCGGGCGCCAGCGCGAGCGCCTTCTTGGACGCCCGATCGCCTTCGGCGATCTGGCCCGCGGCGTAGGCCGCGGTTGCCAGCTCGTACTGCAGTGTCGCGCTCGGTGGCTGGCCGGCGATCTTGATCTTCAGTAGCTTTACGGCTTCGGGCGGGTTTGAGAGGCCGCCGCCGGTGGTGTAGATGCGCAGCACTTCGGTCGCCAGTTCGCTGTTGGGGTCGTGGGGCACGAGCTTCACGTAGTGCTGCCACGCCGTCTGGACCTGCATCAGCAGGGGCTGCGCCTTGGGGCCAAAGCCTTCTTCGGTGGTGGTGCGGATGTAGTTTTCGCCGGTGCCCGACTGCAGCAGCGCATAGTGGATCAGTTCGCTCCACGCCGCCGCGTTCTTGGGCTGCTCCTCAGTGCGCTTCTGGGCCTTCTTCAGCTGCGAGGTGTAGCTAGCTTCGTTGCCGCTCTTGCCTTCGCCGAAGAGTTCCGCGAGGCCGCCGCCACCGCCGCCGAGGCTGCCGACGCCGAAGCCGACGAAGCCGAGCAGGAACAGCAGCGCGAGGCCCGAGTAGATCACCCGCACGGTCCTGCGCCGGCCTCGTCCTCGCAGGTCGAACAGCATCTACTCGGACAGCTCCGGATTGGTGTGGTCGATGATCGTCTGCACGCTGTTCACGCCCTGCTCGCCCTGCTCGCTGGTGTCGATGTTCGCTTCCTCCCGCTTGCGCGCGCGGCGCGTCATCAACGCAGCCAACAGGATACTCGCCTCATACAGCACATACAGGGGGATCGTCTCCAACAGCATCGTCGTCAGGTCCCCCGGCAAGAGCGCGGCGATCGCCGCGCACACGACGATCGCGTAGCGGCGGAAGTGGCGCAGCTGCGCCGGGGTCACCACGCCCGCGCGCACCAGCGCGAGGATCGCCACCGGCACCTGGAAGACCAACCCCATCGCCAGCAGCGTGGTGGCGGCGAAGCTGTAGTACTGCTTGCCCTGCACGAGCACGTTGAACTGGCTGCTGTTGAAGTTCACGAGGAAGCGCACGGCGGCGGGCAGCACGATGTAGTAGCCAAACAGCACGCCCACCACAAACAGCGCCGGGATCGCGCACAGCAGCGGCAGCACGACGCGTCTCTCACCCGGCCGGAAGGCCGGCAGCACGAAGCCGTACAGCTCCCACAGGATCACGGGCAGGGCGAGCACGAGCGCGAACCACAGGCTGATCGAGAGCGTCAGCGTGAACGGTTCGGCGATGCCCAGCGTGGTGGTCTTGTTGCCCTGCGGCATTTTCGGCACCTTCGCCACGGCCGCGCGCACTCCCGGGATGCGCGCAGCGAGCTGCGCGCGCGTGGCCGCCGACAGGCCGCTCCCCGGCGCGCTGAGCGTGCGTGCGAGTGCTTCGGTTTCGCCGGCCAGCTTGAGCACCGCCTGCTGCGCCAGCGCGGTCTGCCCGAGCGGGCCTTCGCCGCGCAGGACCTGCTGCTGGGTCTGTTTTGAAAGCGGCTTGGTGAGCCATTCCAGCAGCACATGGTTCTGCCACAGGCACAGCCCGAACGCCAGCGCCAGCGCAACCCCGCACACCAGCAGGCGCGTGCGCAGCTCGTCCAGATGGTCCACCAGGCTGAGCCGGTCCTCGTGGCCGATCGTACGTATCGCGCTGGCCATACCTGCCTGAAGTTAGCAGTGCTTGCAGGCTCGACTACGTACTGAAGCTGGGCAAACCTACGCGTTCTTGGCCACTTGCTAAAGCCAGCACTGAGGAGGGTCGATGACCTTGGCGAACGCCTTATGTACTCCCCGAACGACAACCATGTCGGCCAAGAGGTGCAACTGGAGCAGTGGCTGCACGTCTGCACCGCCTGCGGCGGCGAGCTGGTCTATCCGGTCGACTGGAGCGAGGAGCGGCCCGGGTTCTGGCGCATCGAGCTGCGCTGCCCCGAGTGCGAGGAACTGCGCGAGGGCGTCTTCGGGCAGTCCGCCGTGGAGCGTTTGGACGATGAGCTCGACCGCGCCACCGCCGCGCTACTCAGCGACTTCCGGCGCATGACGCACGCCAACATGGCGCAGGAGATCGACTTCTTCGTGAAGGCGCTTGAGGCCGACGTGATCGTGCCCTCAGACTTCTGAGAGCCGCCCTAGCTGAGAGCCACCCTCAGCGGTAGCGCTCGACCACGGCGTCCGCCACCTGCGCCAGCAGCTCACCACGGCCATCGTCGCCCAGGCTCTCCGGCAGCGCCGCCTTGGCCTGCACCACCAGTCCCATGGCCCACTCCCGCGCCTGCTCCAGGGCGCCTGTCGCGGCGATGCGTTCGCACAGCTCCTGCGCCTGCTGCGGACCACCCAGGCCCGCCAGATCGACCGCCGCCAGCGCCGGATCGCGCTCGCGCGCGAGGATCAGCGGCAGCGTGACGGTGCCGTCGAGCAGGTCGGTGCCGCGCGCCTTGCCGGTGCGCTCGACGGGGCCGCTCACGTCGAGCACGTCGTCGAGCAACTGGAAGGCCAGGCCAATGCGCCGCGCAAAGGCGCCCAGAGACTCGGCCAGCGCCGGGGTGTCCGCGGCGGCGATCAGCGCCCCCAGACGGCAGGCGGCTTCGAACAGCGCGGCGGTCTTCAGCTCGCAGCGGCGCAGGTAGCGCTCGACCTCGACGTCCACGACGTAGGCGTCCTCGCGCTGCATCAGCTCGCCGGCCGCCAGCGCCGAGCTGGCATCGGAGAGCGCGCGCAGCTGCACGACGCTGCCGTTGCGCGCCAGCTCGGCGAAGGCGCGTGAGAACAGCAGATCGCCGGTGGCCACCGCCGTCTCACGCCCGGCTTGCGCTACGACTGTCGGGCGTCCGCGGCGCAGCGGTGCGGCGTCGATCACGTCGTCGTGCACGAGCGTCGCGCTGTGCACCAGCTCCACCGCCACGGCCGCGCGCACCAGGCGGTCCTCCTCTTCGGATCCCCCTGCCCCGTCGGCTGCCAGCAATACGAGCAACGGTCGCAGGCGCTTGCCACCCGCCCGCACGGTCGCATTGGCAAACTCGGCCAAGGGCACGCCGGCCTGCTCAGTGACCGTCTGCAGATGGGTCTCGATGCGCTGCATGCGCGCGCGCAGTCGCTCGCCCCCGGCCTGCATGAGCGCTTCGAGCGCATCTATGTCGTTGGCCATCACGCGTCCTTCGACGGAACCGTGCCCGAGTGGATCGCCACTATGCCACCGGCCGTGAGCAGCCAGCCGATCTCACCCAACCCCGCCAGCTCCATCTCCGCCGCGAGCGCCGACGGACCGGGGAACCGCTTCACCGACTCCGGCAAATACGCATACGCGGCAGGATCGGAGGAGAAGCGACCCAGAACAGGCACCACGCGATCGAACCACAAGCGATAGAACCACGACAGGGGGAGGCGCGACGGCGTGGTGAACTCCAGCACCACCACCCTGCCGCCAGGGCGCACGACCCGCGTCATCTCCGCCAGCCCGCGGCCGAGATCGCTGAAGTTGCGCACGCCAAAGCCCGCCGTCGCGGCGTCGAAGGAGTCATCGGCGTAGGGCAGCTCAAGCGCATCGCCCTGCTCAAAGCTCATCGCCACGCCTGCCAGCGCTGCCCCCGCGGCCTTGCTGCGCGCGCGCGAAAGCATGCCCTCGGAGAAGTCGCTGCCCACCACCTCCCCTCCGGGCGCCACGCGGCGCGCGACCTCAAGCGCCAAGTCGCCAGTGCCGGTGGCCACATCCAGAACCCGTGCCCCCGGCCGCAGCCGCGCCACATCGACCGCGCGCTCGCGCCAGCGGTGATGCAGGCCCGCCGTCATCGCGCTGTTGAGCAGGTCGTACACCCCGGCGATGCGATCGAACATCGCCTGCACCTGCTCCGCCTCCAGGGTGCCCTTCGATTGTTGCCCGGCACCCTCGGGGAGCATCGCGGCGCGCTACTTGAGCTGCGAGAGGAATTCGATCGCCGCGATGAACTTCTGCGGCGGCAGGTGCCGGAAGGAGGGCATCGGCGCGGTGGGGTTCACGAGCGTCCGCGCGATCCCCTGGCGCGGCAGGCGCGAGCCTATGTGGGTCAACTGGGGGCCGGGGCCATCGTTGCCGTTGTCGCCAATCTTGTGGCAGGCGAGGCAGCCCGACTGCGCGACCACCAGGCGGCCGGCTTCAAACTGCGCCAGTGTTTTGCCGCCGGCCTGCACGACCGCGGCAGGCGTGGCCAGTTCGATCACGGTGGGCGAGCCGGCGTTGGCGCCGGAGTAGGTGAGGAAGGCCATCGCGCCGATCACGACGATGCCGGTGATCGTGGCGATCGGCCGGCGCTCGGGGCGACGCTCGGGCGAACGGTCGTAGAAGGGCAGCAGGAACAGCAGGATCATGCCGATCGTCGGCACGCCGATCGTGGCCAGCGGCACGAGGCTCGGCGGCTTGACCACGCGCAGCACCTCGAACAGAAAGAAGAAATACCACTCCGGGCGCGGCACGTAGGTGGTGGTTGTGGGGTTGGCCTTGCTCCCCAGCTCGGCCCCCAGCACCAGCGACATCGTGATGATGACGGCCATCACCACGCAGGCCATCGCCGCGTCCTTGCCCACGGCGTAGGGGAAGAACGGCTTGCCCTTGCTCTTGAGCACCGAGTATTCGCGGAGGTACTCCTCCTTCTCGCGCCGATTCATGCCGCCGCTCCGCCGCTCGCCGCGGCGGCCCGGGGGAGCCGCGAGGAGCTCATGCCTGCGCCTTGCGCAGCTCGGGATCCTTCTCGGCCTTGACCCACGGCGGCGCGGTCGTGCCGAGCTTCGCCACCAGGTACAGGTGCGCGCCGAGCAGCGCGGCGATCGCACCCGGCACGAGCAGCATGTGGATCGCGTAGAAGCGCGACAGCGTGGTCGCCCCGAATTCGCCGCCGCCCCGCAGGAAGTCGCTCAGGTAGGGCCCGATCAGCGGCCCGGTGCCGTTGATGTTGACGCCCACGATCGTGGCCCAGTAGGCGCGCTGGTCGAACGGCAGCAGATACCCGGTGAAGGACATCGTCATCGTCAGGATCAACAGCACGACGCCGATCACCCAGTTCAGCTCCCGCGGGTACTTGTAGGCGCCGAAGAAGAACGTGCGGCCCATGTGCAGGAAGATCAGGATCACCATCACGCTCGACCCCCACTTGTGCATGCCGCGCACGAACTGGCCGAGGAACACTTCGTTGGTGACGTGGCGGATCGATTCGTACGCGCCGCCGGACGGGTCGGGGCGGTAGTACATCGCCAGGAACACTCCTGTCACGGCCTGCGAGAGGAAGGCGAACATCGTGGCGGAGCCGAGGGTGTAGAACCAGTTGGTGCCCTTGGGCACCTTGCGGAACATCAGCCAGCGCGCGCCGCCGCTCAGCGAGGTCCGCTCGTCGACCCAATCCACCACGCTCGTGCCCGCCTCGCGCGCATGGTCGCCGGCCGTAGCGCCGTTGCTCTCGCCCGGACGCGGTGGGGGTGCCTTGAGCGGTCCGGGAAGCGGCGGAGCGGGAACCTTTGTGGGGAGTTTGGGCATGGGCGGGCTATTTTTTTGGATTTGAGGGGGCCGGTTACTTCTGCTCAGACGGCCGCGACGGGTACATGAACTGACCGATGCCGTCGATCGGCTCGCCCGGGTCGCGCGGCGAGAAGCGTTCGAGCTCGCTGTTAACGCTGAAACGGGGCCCGATCTGCACGTAGCGGCCTTCCGATACGCGCGTGTAGAAGCGGTCGAGCGGGCGCACCGGGGGGCCGCCGACACGGCGGCCGAGCAGGTCGTACACGCCGCCGTGGCACGGGCAGATGAAGCGCTCGGCCGCGTCGACCCAGCGCACGGGGCAGCCCAGGTGCGCGCAGCGCGAGCTGATTGCGATGAACTGCGTGGTCCGATCGGGCCAGTCGGTGTCGAGCGCGGCGTTGCGCTTGCGCACGTACACGGTGGCCTTGCCCGCCTCGCCGATGCCGGGGGTGAGGGTGATGACCGTGGGGATGTAGTTGTTGTCGGGAAAGTCGTCGATCGTGCCGACGGTCTCCCAGGTATGGGGGGCGGTCTTGAAGATCGGGCCGATGGCGAAGCCGAGCGCGGGCAGCAGGAAGGAGGCAGCGGCGACCCCGCCGGCGGCCTGGCCGCCGATCGTCATGAAGCGCCGCCGGGTGACGGTCTCGCCCTCGAAGGCGCCGGGCATGCCGCGATCGAGGGTGTATTTCGACTTGTGCTGTTCGTGCTTACTGGCCAAGGGGGCTTAAGAATATCGGTTGGCAACAGCGCGTAGAGCCGCCACCGCCTCCGGTGCCCCCGAGCGGGCAAGCTCTTTGGCCCGGGCGTGCTCCTCGCTCGGGCCCCAGCCCACGGCGCGCGCGCCCGCGTCCCAAACGGCCTGCGCCAGCTCCGCGTCGCCGGCGCCGTGGGCGAGCGCTGTGAGCGAGATGACGTCGGCCAGCTCGGCCACCGCCACCAGATCCCCTAGCGCCACCAGGCGTGCCAAGCCCAGTGCGTACAGCTCATCGCCCGCCAGCAGGCCCAGGTCCGCATCCTCGGTGCGCAGCAGGCGCGGGGGGCCGTAGTGCAGGCGGTAGCCCTCGTAGATCGCCTCCACGAGCAGCTCGTACTCGACCGCATCCCCCTGCGCGCGCGGGCCGGCGGCCGCGATCTGCGCGGGGCCGCCGCCGTTGGTCGTGGCGCCCTCCGCCGGTAGCAGCCCGGCCATCAGGGTCCCCTGTTCGCGGACCAGCTCGGCGAGGCTCATCCAAGCTCCCGGAAGGCGGCGTGCGCGGCCTGCACTGTCTGCTCGATGTGCTCGGGTGTGTGCGCGAGGGAGGGGAACCATGCCTCGAACTGGCTGGGCGGCGGGTAGACGCCACGCGCCAGCAGGCCGCGGCACCAGGCGCCGTAGGCGTCGAGGTCGCACGCCTGCGCGTCCGCGAGGTTATGCACGGACTGCTCGGAGAAGAACACCGTGAGCAGGCCCTGGCGACTGACGATCTGCACGGGGTAGTCGCCGGCCGCGTCGCGCAGGCCCTGGGCCAGGTGCTCGGTGATCGAGGCAAGGCGCAGGTATGCCTGCTCGTCGAGCAGCTCCAAGGTGGCCAGGCCGGCGGCAACGGCCAGCGGATTGCCCGACAGCGTCCCCGCCTGGTAGACGCCGCCGGCCGGCGCGAGCATGTCCAGCAGCTCTGCGCGGCCGCCGATCGCGCCCGCGGGCAGGCCGCCGCCGAGGATCTTGCCCATGATCGTGATGTCCGCCTGCACGCCGTAGAGCTCCTGCGCGCCGCCGCGCGCGACGCGAAAGCCGGTTATCACCTCGTCCAGGACGAGCAGCGCGCCGGTGGCGTCGGCGCGCGCGCGCAGCAGCTCGACGTACTCCTCCGACGCCGGTACGAGGCCCATGTTCGCGGGGATGCCCTCGGCGATGATCGCCGCGAACTCGCCTGCGCCCTTCAGGGTGTGCTCCGCCGTCGCCGCTTGCAGCGCCGCGGCGTCGTTCCAGGGGATCACCACGGTGGCGGCGGTGGCCGAGGCCGGCACACCGAGGCTTGAGGGGAGCGCCTGCGTGGCCAGGCCCGAGCCGGCCTGGGCGAGCAGTCCATCGACGTGGCCGTGGTAGGCACCGGCGAACTTCAGCACCCGCTCGCGCCCCGTGGCCGCTCGCGCGAGGCGCAGCGCGGTCATGCTCGCCTCGGTACCCGATGAGGTGGTGCGCAGCATCTCGACGGCATCCATGCGCTGCGCGACCTCCTCGGCCAGCGCCACCTCACCGGGGGTGGGCGCGCCGAAGCTCATGCCTTCGCGCGCGGCCTGCTCCACCGCCTGCACCACCTTGGGGTGGGCGTGGCCGTGGATGAGCGGGCCCCACGAGCAGACGTAGTCGATGTAGCGATTGCCGTCCACATCGAACAGCTCGGCGCCGTGCGCGCGCTCCACGAAGAGCGGGTCGCGACCGATCGCCCGCATGGCACGCACCGGCGAGTTGACCCCTCCCGGTATTACGCGCAAGGCGCGCTCGTACAGCGCGCTGGAGTGGCTATCGGAGAGCGAGGTCATCGCGTGCGCGCCCCCTGCCCCTCAACCAAACTCCCGCTCCCACTCCTTGAATTCCTCGGTGAAGTACAGCAGGCGGATCTTCTTGAACTCGGTCGAGCTGTAGAGCGTGGCGCGCTCAGCGATGCCGGTCTGCAGGGCGATCGCGTCGAGTACCGCGTCGCACTCCTCCTTGGAGCGCCCGTGCGCCATCGTGAAGACGCTGTAGGGCCAGTCCGCGTAGGTGGGCCGCTCGTAGCAATGGCTGATGCCGCGGAAGGAGGCCATGCGCGGGCCCAGCTCGGCGATGCGCTCCGGCGGCACCTTCCACACGCCCATGCCGTTGGCGGAGAAGCCCGCGCGGCGGTGGTAGAGGATCGCGGCGACCCGCCGCAGGATGCCGCGCTCGCGCATGCCCGCCATGTGCTCCAGCAGCACATCGACCGTCATACCCACGCGCTGGGCAGGCGCTGTGTAGGGCTCACAGACGACCGCCATGTCGCCCTGCGTGGCCTGGATCACAGCGATGTCCAGCTCGTCATACGCGGCGCGCTCGAGCTCGACCGGCTCCTGCGCGACGCCTTCGCTGGCGAGCGCCCTGGTGTCCCCCTCCATCTCCAGGTCCATGCGGATCTTGAACAGCTTCAGCGTCGGCAGCTGGCGGATCGACTCGGCCCCCGTCAGCTCCTTGAGCACGTCGAGCGTGCCCTCCAGGCCGAGCTTGGAGTCGGGCTCGGTGGCGAGCGTGAACCACATGTTGAAGTCGTGGTTGCGCAGGTAGTTATGGCTGACGCCGGGGTGGGAGTTGATGATCTTGCCCGCCCGCCACGGGTGCTCGGGATCGACCTTGGCGGCGACGAGCATCGAGGAGTAGCCCAGCGCGCGCGTGTCGTAGATGGGGGTGACCTGGCGCACGATGCGCTCATCCAGCAGGCGCTGCACGCGGTCGAGCACCTCCTGTTCGGGGACCTCCGCGAGGGCGGCCACCGCGGCATAGGGCCGGGGCTCCAGCGGGAAGCTGCCCTGCATCAGGTTGAGCAGCTTGCGGTCCAGGTCGTCCAGGGCGACGGCCGCGCCGTCGTTGCGGCTGCGCGTCTTGGGGATCGCCGCGCTCGCGCGGTCGCTCGCGGCGTCCCGGCCGTCGGCGGGGATCGCGGGAGTAGTCTCGTCTGTGTCTGTCAGCTCTGCTCGGCTAGCCATGAGGCCGCGTCCTTCGCGTGGTAGGTGATGATGACGTCCGCGCCCGCGCGGCGCAGCGAGGTAAGTATCTCCATGACGGTGGCACGCTCGTCCAGATAGCCCGCCGCCGCAGCGGCCTTGACCATCGCATACTCGCCGCTGACGTTGTACACCGCCACCGGCAGCCGCGTCGCGCGCTTGACCGCGCGGATCAAATCGCCGTAGGCGAGCGCGGGCTTGATCATCACGAGGTCGGCCCCCTCTTCGGCGTCGAGCAGCGCCTCGCGCACGGCCTCGCGGCCGTTGGCCGGATCCATCTGGTAGCCGCGCCGATCGCCCACGGCGGGGGTGCTGTCGGCCGCGTCGCGGAAGGGGCCGTAGAAGGCCGATGCGAACTTGGCGCTGTAGGCCATGATCGGAGTCTGCGCGAAACCATCCTCATCCAGCGCCTCGCGGATCGCCCCCACGCGCCCGTCCATCATGTCCGAGGGGGCCACCACATCGGCGCCCGCGCGCGCGTGAGAGACGGCGGTGCGCGCCAGCAGCTCAAGCGAGGCGTCGTTGTCGACGTGGCCGTCCTCGCGCAGCACGCCGCAGTGGCCGTGCTCGGTGTACTCGCACAGGCACACGTCGGTTATGACAAGCAGCCCAGGGTGCGCTTGCTTGATCGCGCGCACGCACGTCTGCACGACGCCCTCCTCATCCCACGCCGCGCTGCCCTGCGCGTCCTTCGCGGCGGGCAAGCCGAACAGCAGCACGGCTGCGAGGCCCAGTCCCGCCGCCTCGCCGGCCTCCCTTACGGCCTGCGCGATCGACAGGCGCTGCACACCGGGCATCGCGGCGATGTCCTCGCGGCCGCTGATGGTCTCGGAAACGAACAGCGGCAGCAGGAGCTGGTCCGCGCGCACATCCGTCTCGCGCACGAGGCCGCGCAGGGCCGGCGAGGAGCGCAGCCTGCGCAGGCGCGTCTGGGGAAAAGCCATCGGTTTGAGGATAGACCCAGCGGGCCGACGTTTGGGCCGAGCAGCCGGGAATCGCGGGGTGTGGCTACGCGCGGCGCAGGCCGACGCGTGCCAGCACGCCGAACAGCAGCGTCAGCCCCAGCAGATGCGCGATGGAACCGCCCAACGCCGGTTCGGAGCTATTGACGGCCGTGTCCAGTGCCTGCAGCGCCGCCTTGAACGGAAACACCGCCGAGACCACGCGGATCGCGTCGTAGACGCCCGGCGCCACCGCACCCGCGGGCACCAGCGCCAGGAAGGCCAGCGGCAGCGCCAGCAGGAACGCCAGCAGCGAGGCCGCGCGCACCTCGCGCGCGAGCGCGCCGATCGCCACCCCCATCGCGCCGAACGCGAGTGCCCCCGCCAGCAGCGCGAGCACCCACAGCCCGATGCGGCTCCATTCCAGTGCCACGAACGCTCCGATGCCGGCGAGCATCGCAAACGCCAGCACGAACGCGCAGCCGCCCGCCAGCAGCAGCTTCTCCAGCACCAGCAGCTCGCGTGAGACCAGGCCGCGCGTCAGGCGGGCGAGGGTGTTGTCTTCGCGCTCCAAGGCGATCCCGCCCGCGGCGAGCAGCACGCACACGAACATCAGCGAGATGGCCACCGCCACCACCACCGCGAAGGTGTCAAGCGGCGTGCGACGGCCGTGCACGGTGGTGGCGTTGACCTGCACCGGCTGTCCGACGGTGGCCAATACGTCCTTGCTGATGTTGAGGTTGCTGGCGGCGAACGCGGCCAGTTCGCGCACGCGTTCCAGTTCGTGGCGGTCGTGGCCGGCCGGCGCGCGGGCGATCACGCCGTCGAGCACCTTCGGCACCTCTTCCAGGCCCAGCAGCTGCGGCTGGTTGATGCCGAGCTGGCTCAGGTCCCCGCCCTGCAGCAGCAGGTCGATCCCCTTCGACGCGAGCTGGCGTATCTGCGTCGACAGTTCGAGGTTGGCCTGCGCGACAGCCGCCTGGATCTTCGACTGCGCGAGGCTCTGCTGCAGCGCGTCGCCGTTGTAGATCACTTCCAGCTGCCCCTGGCTCAGCACGGAGGAGAGCTTGGACGCGATATTCGCGGGGATCACTACCGCAGCGAGCGCTTCGCCCGACTGCACCTTTTCGACCGCCTGCGTGCGCGTGGCGACCTTCAGCGGCTGCACTTCGCTGAACAATTGCGAGTAGTAGCGCCCCACTTCGATCTTGCTGCCGCCCAGTTCCACGGTCGCGCCGGGCGGTGCCAGATTGGCAATCGCGACCTTCGGCTTGCCCGGCGAGCGCGAAATGGCGAGGCCGATCAGCAATGCGATCGCGATTGGATAGACGACCAGGACCGCCACCAACACGCGCGAGCGGGCCAATATGCGCAAGTCCTTGAGGAGAAGAGCTCGCAGGCCACTCACCGACCCCACCCCTCCCCACCCAAAAACTCCACGAATGCCTCCTCGAAGTCGATCCCCTCGCGCGCGAGCGCCCGCGAAGGCCCGTCGAAGATCAGCTCGCCCTCGCGCAGCACCAGCACACGTTGCGCATAGCGCTCGGCCTCGGACACGTTGTGCGTGCTGAACACCACGCTCGTGCCGTGCGCCGTCAGCCCCCGCACGAACTCCCACAGGCGCCCGCGCTGGATCGGGTCAAGCGCCGCGCTGGGCTCATCCAGCAGCAGCACCGCGGGCGCGCTGAGCATCCCCACGGCGATGTTCACGCGCTGGCGGTTGCCGCCGGAGAGGCTGCCCACCTGATCGCCGGCACGCTCGGCCAGGGCGGTCTGCGCGAGCATCCGCGCGACCGTCTCCTTCAGGTCGCCCACGCGCTCAAGGCGCGCCCACAGCGCCAGGTTCTCGGCGACCGTCAGCTTGCTGTAGACAGCGGGCTGCTGGGGCACCCAGCCGACGCGACCCTCGCCGCGTACGCTGCCGCCGTCGGGGTCGAGCACGCCCGCGAGCAGGGAGAGAAGTGTCGTCTTGCCCGCGCCGTTGGGGCCGATCAGCGCTACCAGCTCGGCCGGCTGCACGTCGAAGGTCACCTCGCTCACGGCCACGCGCGCGCCGAAGCGCTTGGACAGACCGTCGGCGCCGAGCACGGCCCCGTCGGGGTGCGCGACCGTCTGCGCGGTGTGGCTCACAGCAGCCTGCCCGGAGAGCGCTCCCACGGCTCGAGGGTCAGGTGCCGGTGCAGGTAGATCGCCGTCTCGCGCAGCACCGCCAGGATCGGCAGCGCCACCAGCGCGCCGATCACGCCATACAGCTGCAGGCCCAGCAGCAGCGCGAAGATCACCAGCAGCGGGTTGGTGCGCAGCGTGACGCCGAAGATCTGCGGCGCCACCACGTGGCCCTCCAGCTGCTGCAGGCCGATGAACAGCAGCCCCACCCACAGGGCGGAGATCGGGTTGGTGAAGAGCGCCACGAGGATCGGCGGCAGCGCGCCGAGGATCGGGCCGATGTAGGGGACCAGCTCCATCACGCCGTAGAACACCGCGAACGCCACCGCGTACTTCTCGCCGTCGGGGAAGATGCCGATCACGCCGAAGATGTACAGCGCCAGCCCCGCGCTGGTGCCCATCACGAAGCTGAACAGCAGCTGCCCGCCGACGTAGCGCGAGACAGCGTGCTGCGCCAGCGTGGGGAAGTCGTCGGCGGGCGTGCCGTCGCCGTCGGGCATCGCCTGGCGCACGAGCCGACCGATGCGCTGGCCGTAGAGCAGCATGTACACCGACAGCACGAACACGAGGATCACATCGAAGAAGGCCGAGGCCACTTCGGTGAGCAGGCCCCCGCCGAAGGAGGCCAGCGAGCTCGAGCTCTTGGAGACCTTGTCCTGCAGCGTCTGCAGCGCCGTCTTGCCCTGCTTGACCAGCTGCACGTGGACGCCGTGGTCGTTCAGGTAGGTCTGCACGTTTTTGATCGTCGTGTTCCCTTCGTTCACCAGGTGGGGCAGGTTGTGCGAGAACGAGCGCACCTGGTTGGAGATAGGGTTGGCCAGCAGGAAGCCGATCCCCGTCAACGTGAGGAAGAATGCGAGATACACAGCCAGCACCGCCAGGCCACGGGGGAGCCGTGAGCGCTGCAGGAACGACACCGCAGGGTTGAGGATCAGCGCGATGACCCCTGCCACCACGAACAGCAGCAAGAGCCGCCCGGACGCGCGCGCGAGCGCCCACAGCGCCAGCAGTGCCAGCGGTAGCAGCACGATCTGCACCCAGCGGGGGACGACCACGCGCGGCGGCCCCGGCGGGCTCGCCTGCTCCTCCTCGCCCGACAGCTCCTGCTCTTCCGAGGTAGGCGGATCGGTGGGAGCCGCCGTCTCCTCGCGCACGCTCACATCTCTCCCATCATGGCCAGAGTATGGCTGAGGCACAGGCGACGATCCTGTTCGTCGGGGATCTCGTGGGCAGCGTCGGGCGGCGCACGCTGCTCGCCTGCCTGCCGCTGCTGCGCGAGCGCTACGCGCCCACCTTCGTGGTGGTCAACGGCGAGAACGTCGCGGGCGGGCTGGGCATCACGCCGAAGGCCGCGCGGGAGCTGTTTCGCAACGGGGTCGATGCGATCACGCTCGGCAACCACGCCTACCACCGCCGCGAGATCTACCCCTATCTCGACGAAGAGCCGCGCATCGTGCGCCCTTACAACTACCTGCGCGGGCAGCCCGGCCGGGGCACCTGCGTGGTCGAGCACGAGGGCGTGCGCCTGGGTGTGGTGAACCTCAGCGGCAACCTCTACGTGCAGGCGGGCCGCAGCGCCTTCACGGAGATCGACGTGGCGCTGCAGGAGCTCGGCGACGTGGAGCACGTGCTCGTGGACATGCACGCCGAGGCCACCAGCGAAAAGGTCGCCCTGGGTTGGCTGCTCGATGGCCGCGTGAGCGCGGTCGTGGGCACGCACACGCACGTGCCAACCGCCGATGCGCGCGTGCTGCCCGGCGGCACTGCCTACATCACCGACGTCGGCATGACCGGCGCGCGTGGTGGGGTGATCGGCGTGAAGCGCGAGCAGGCGATCGAGGCGCTCGTCACGCAGATGCCGGTGCGCTTTGAGACCTCCGAGGACGATCCGTGGCTGATGGGGGTGCTGATCAGGTGCTCAGCGCCGCGGCGGGCGGACTCGATCGAGCAGGTGCTGATGCCGCGGCCGGCGTAGAGGGCGCCTGCTCGTGCGGCGGCGCCTGCTCGGCGGGCGGCCCGCCGAATAGAGCCAGCACAACCAGGCCGAAGAACCACGGGATGTAGAGGTAGAACCAGTGTTCGATGCCCAGCTGCGTGGCGATCAAGACGGCCGCGCAGGCCGCGGCGAGGCCGACCGCGTCGGGGCGGCGTGGCAGAAAGGCGAGCGCCAGCGCGAGCACCACCGCGGCGACCTCCGCGACCGTCTCCCAACCGGGCAGGCCGTAGAGGCCCCACACCGAGAAGGGCGAGCCGCGGTTGGCCTGGTAGGCAATCGTGCGCTCGTAGAACGTATGCAGCGAGTCGTGCGCGAAGGCGGGGATGCCCAGGAGCGCGGCCGTGAGCAGGAAGGCCGCCGCGAACAGCGCCAGCGCGCGCGCTCGGGCCAGCGCCCGCACGCGAGGTGAGCTTCCCGCCCACCCCTCGCGCAGGCCGTGCGTGGCCAGCAGCGGCACGAGCGCCAGCGGGGCGAACTTCGTCAGGCCGGCGAGCGCCGCGAACAGGCCGCGCGCGGGCGGCGAGGTCGCGAAGAGCACGGCCGCGAGCACGAGCGCACCGACGAACACGTCGTTGCTGTTGCTCTCCAGCGCATAGAGCGTGAAGGGGTAGGCAGCCCAGGCGTAGGCGAGCACGATGCCCAGCGAGGGCCCGCGCACGCGGCGGCCGAGCAGGAACAGCAGACCGATCGCCAGCAGGTCGCAGAAGATCGCGAAGGCGTGCGCGGCGGGCAGGTCGTCCCAGTGCCCGCTCCAGCCAAACAGCGCCACGAACGGCACATACGCCTCGTAGTTGACGGGGCCGTAGGTGTCGCCGTGTTCGTTTTCGGCGGGGTAGCCGCCGTAGAGCGACTCGCCGTGCACGAGCCGATGCGCGCCGATCACCCCCGCGTAGCCAACGTCGATCACGTTCGAGTCGGTGACGTTCAGGCCGATGCGAAAGCCGATCAGGAACACCAGCCCGACAGCGAGCAACTCGGGGGGCACGCGCGGGCGGGCTATGGCGCGCGAGAGGGCGGGGGCGCCGGGCACCCCACCACCCTCCGTCCGAGGCCGGCCCGCCCCCCGGCGCAGGAGCAGCAGCATGCGCACCAGCAGGTAGATCAGCGGCGGGTAGGCGAGCGGCACCGACGCGTAGATGTTCGCGTGGTTGAAGAACGCCAGCGAGACCGAGAACGACAGCAGCACCAGCAGATCGAGGTGCAGGAGCGAAAGGGGCCGGCGCCAGTCGCACAGGCCGAGGAAGAACAGCGCGCACAGCGGCAACCAGATGTAGAGCGCGTTAACGTGCCGGCCGAACGCGCCGGGGTAGCCGCGCGCCATCGTCCAGGCGACCTGAAAGCCGGTCCACTGCTCGAGCACGCGACCGCTGGCGTCGGCGATGTACACCTGCACGATCTCCTGACCCTTGCGCGAGAAATAGGACACCTGCCAGCGGCCGGGTCCCTTCAAATAGGCGCCACCGTAGGAGCCGGGGTGGTGCGCGCGTTCGCTGCGCACTTTCGGCAGGACTTCGGCGATGCGCATGACCTCGTTCGCGGAGAGACGCCGGCCGGGGTAGGGCAGGTCCGAGGGCGCCACGGGGATCGGCGCGTTGGGGTTGGCCGTGGTCGCAGGCGCGAGTGTGGTGGCGGCGCTCGCCGCGGGTGCGCTGACGCTGAGATGCGCGCCCAGCGACAGGGATGCGCGATCAGCCGGCGCGGCCGCCGCGGGGGCGCACGCGGTCAGCGGGGAAGCGGCCAGCAGTGCGAACACGAGCAAGCGCCGAGACATCGTGCTGCGAGGGTACCGGCGCAGGCGCTTCAGGCGGCGCGCTCGGCCTGGCGGCGCGTGGTGCTCCTGCGCGCTTGGCGCCCCGAGCAGGGCGGCGGGCGCAGCGGGCGCGGCGCCGGCGTGAGCGCCCGCTCGACGGCGAGGCACACGCGCTCCACGTCCTCGACGCTCATGCTGATGAACAGCGGCAGGCGTACGAGCGTGTCGCTGATGCGGTCGGTCACCGGCAGCTCCCCGTGCGCGCGCCCGTAGCGCTGCCCGGCGATGGAGGAGTGCAGCGGGATGTAGTGGAAATGGCCCTCCACGCGCTTGGCGGCCAGGCGCTTGATGAAGCGTTCGCGCGCGGCGCGCGAGGGCAGCAGCAGGTAGTACATGTGCGCGTTGTGCGCGCAGTCGGCGGGGACCGTGGGGCGGCGCAGCACGCCGCGCTCTTCCAGGGCGGCGAAGCGCTCGTGGTAGGTCTCCCAGATGGCCATGCGCCGCGCGAGGATGTCCTGCGCGTGCTGGATCTGCGCCCACAGGAAGGCGGCGTTGATCTCGCTGGTGAGAAACGAGGAGCCGAGGTCCACCCAGGTGTACTTATCGACCTGGCCACGCAGGAACTGGGAGCGGTTGGTGCCCTTCTCCTGCAGGATCTCCGCGCGCTGGACCCAGTCGGCGCGGTTGACGAGCAGCGCGCCGCCCTCGCCGCACGTCAAGTTCTTGGTCTCGTGGAAGCTGAGGCAGCCGAGGTCTCCGAGAGCACCCAGGGGCCCTCCGCGGTAGGTGGCGGAGATGCCCTGCGCGGCGTCCTCGATCACGGCGAGGCCGTGGCGCTGCGCAAGCGCGCTGATCGTGTCCATCTCGCAGGCCACACCGGCGTAGTGCACGGGCACGATCGCGCGCGTGCGTGGCGTGATCGCGTCCTCGATCAGCGTCTCGTCGAGATTGAGCGTGTCCGGGCGGATGTCCACGAACACGGGCGTGGCGCCGCGTAGGGCGACAGCGCCGGCGGTGGTCGGGAACGTGTAGGAGGGCACGATCGCCTCGTCGCCCGGCCCGACCTCGGCGACGAGCATCGCCATCTCCAGCGCCGAGGAGCAGGAGAAGGTGAGCAGCGCGCGCTCGCAGCCGAGCTGCTGCTCGAGCCAGCGCGAGCAGCGCTCGGTGAAGGGGCCGTTGCCAGATAGGTGGAGGTTGTCGATCGCCTGCTGGATGAAGGCGAGCTCCTCGCCCGTGGTGAAGGGGCGGTTGAAGGGGATTTTGCCCTGCGGCAAGCCCGTGGCGTCGGTTTCCATTTGCCAAATGGTCCCAGCTATCGGGGAGAACTTCAAGCGGCCAGTCGGAAACAGATCGGATCGGATGGGCGCCAGTGGATGCCGCTGTCCCCGCCGCCGTTTGGCCACTGTCAGGTCCGCCGTTAGCGTGGCCGCGGTGGACCTCGACTCTCTAAGCGAGACGGCTCCCGTCCTCAGCGTCGTCGTGCCGGTGTACGGCTGCCAGCCCTGCCTGCGGCGGTTGCACGAGCGTCTGAGCGCGACCCTCAGCGAGCTGGGGCGCAGTTACGAGATCCTCCTCGTCGACGACCGCGCTGAAGACGGATCGTGGCCGGAGATCGAGCGCCTGGCGCGGTTGGACGGCGCGGTGAGAGGCATCCGCCTGAGCCGTAACTTCGGCCAGCACGCCGCGATCACCGCCGGTTTGAACTACGCATGGGGAGCCTGGGTGGTCGTGATGGACTGCGACCTGCAGGACCCACCAGAGGCCATCCCGAGCCTGTGGGCCAAGGCGCAGGAAGGCCATGACATCGTCTTTGGGCGCCGCCTACGCAAGCCGACGGGGGTAGTGCGAGGGCTGCTGGGCCGTCTGTATTTCCGCGGCATCCGCGTGTTCGCGGAAAGCCCGGTGGACGGGCAGTACGGCAGCTTCAGCCTCGTCTCACGCAAGGTGGTGGATGCGTTTCTGACGTTCAAGGACGAGGACCGCCACTACATGATGATCCTCACCTGGCTGAAGTTCGACACGGCGTGGGTGGACTACGAGCCGGCGCCGCGCTACGAGGGCCGCAGCTCCTACAGCCTGCCCAAGCTGATCGAGCACGCACTGGACGGGGTGTTCTTCCAGACGACGGTGCTGCTGCGCTGGATCGTGTACATGGGCTTCGGCCTGGCGCTGCTGGGGGGGCTGCTGGCGCTGCGCGTGGTGTATGCGAAGGCGGTGGGAACCGTGTTCCCCGGCTGGACGAGCCTCGTGGCCGGGGGGCTCTTCGTGGGCGGCTTCATCATCCTCAGCACGGGGATCACGGGGTTGTACATCGGCAAGGTGTTCGACCAGGTGCGGGCGCGTCCGGTGTTCGTGGTCGATGAGATCGTGGAACGGAATGATTGGGATGGAACTGCTCCTCGCCTTTCGAGCCCTTCCCTTGCCGGCGAGGGGGAGAGCGTTTCGCTGACTCCCTTGAGCAGCACCCGCAGCGAGCCGTCCTCCACGCGCGTGGGTGTCCTGTGACGTCGAGCGCGGCCGAGCAGGCCGCCGCGGCGCGGTGGGTGCGGCGCGGGCTGCTGCTGGATGGGCCGCCACCCGGGTGCGCGTGGGCGCGCTCGCATGCCGCGCTGCCCGCGGTCGAGGGGGGCGGCGAGGAGGAGACGAGCGTGAACCTCTACTACTCACCGCGCGACGAGCGAGGGCGGGCGCACATCGCGCGGGCGCGCGTCGAGGTGCTGCCCGACGGGGGGCTGGCGGTGGCGGGGCACGAGGCGGAGCCCGTTCTCGCGCCCGGAGCGCTGGGGGCGTTCGACGACAGCGGCGTCACCAACTCCTGCATCGTCGAGGGCGATGAGGGCACACTGCTGTATTACACCGGCTGGACGCTCGGGGTGACAGTGCCGTTCTACTTCTACGCCGGCGTGGCGATCCGCCCGCACGGCGAGCGCGATTTTCGCCGCGTGTCCGCTGCGCCGGTGCTGGAGCGCAGCGCTGTGGACCCATATCTGACCGCCTCGCCGTGGGTGCTGCGCGAGGAGGGCGTGTGGCGCATGTGGTACGTCTCCTGCACGGGCTGGGAGACCGTCGAGGGCGCGCCGCGCCACTACTACCTGCTGCGCTACGCCGAGAGCGCCGATGGCATCTCCTGGCGGCGCGCGGGTCGCGTGGCGATCGATTTCCGCGACGCCGATGAGTACGCGATCAGCCGTCCCTGCGTGGTGCACGACGGCGACCGCTACCGCATGTGGTTCGCGGCACGGGGCGAGCACTACCGCCTCGGCTACGCCGAGTCGAGCGACGGATTGAACTGGGATCGGGAGTCCACTGGGGAGAAACTGCCCCTCGCCTTGCCGGAGAATGCGGCGTTGACAGAGCAGGCATCGGGCGCATGGGACTCGCAGATGCAGGCATATCCGGCCGTGTTCGACCGGCGCGGCGTCAGATACATGCTCTACAACGGCAACGACTACGGGCGCAGCGGGATCGGCTACGCCGTGCTCGACACCGGTGGAGAGGGGTGACGGTCGTGGAGCACAAGCCGGTTGTGATCTTCGGCGCGGGGTCGTTTGCGGAAGTCGCGACGGTGTACCTCGAAAAGGACAGTCCGCGCGAGGTGGCAGCGTTTACGGTGGACGGCCAGTACGTGAGCGCGGACACGCTGGCGGGGCGGCCGGTGATCGCATGGGAGCAGTTGGTCGAGAGCCATCCGCCGGAGCGGGTCGATCTGCTGGTGGCCCTGGGGTATCAGGGGGTCAACCGCGTGCGCCGCGAGATTTACGAACGCGCCAAGGCGCTCGGCTACGGATTCGTCACCTATGTGAGCTCGCGGGCGATGAACATGACGGACGAGCGCATCGGAGAGAACACGTTCATATTCGAGGCGAACGTGATCCAGCCGTTCGTGGACGTCGGCGACAACGTGATCCTTTGGAGCGGCAACCACATCGGCCACCACAGCAGCATCGGCAGTCACTGTTTTATCGCCTCGCACGCGGTGGTATCGGGGCACGTGAAAATCGGCGAGGCGTGCTTCGTGGGCGTCAACGCGACCTTCCGTGACGAAATCACCGTCGGTGCGCGCTGCGTGGTGGGAGCGGGGGCGGTGGTGCTGGGCGACCAGCCGGAGGGCACCGTGCTGGGGGCGAGCGCGACCGCGCCGCACCCCAAGAAGAGCTGGGAATTAAGGCACATCTGAACCCTCGTGTCAGTACACGCATGACATGCTCACGGTAAGCGCCAAGGAGGACGGCAACTGGCTTGGGCTCGTGCACGAGGCGGTCCGCTACGAGGGCTGCTGCGTGGTGAGCGACGTGCTCAGCACTGCGCTGATTGAGCGCACACGCGCGGCAATGTACGGCGTGCAGGCGCGGATCCACGAGGACCTGGGGGTGGAGCGCCTGGCGCGCACTGGGGAGCGCGGGGTGCTGCGACTGATGGCGCGCTATGACCCCCTCTTTCTGGAGCTGCTGGGGCTGCCCGAGCTGCTGGCTGTGGTCGACGCAACTGTGTCCGACACCGCGATTCTGCATCTGCAGAACGGCTTTGTGCTACCGCCACTTCAGGCCGACGCGGAGTCCGCCGGCGATTTTCAGGGTACCTTTCACCGCGACTTCCCTCGTCACCTGAACGGCTACATGGCGTCGATCAATGCGCTGCTCACACTCGACCGATTTACTGCGGAGAACGGGGGGACGATCATCGCGCAGGGGACCCAGCAGCAGTCCGATGCGCCCGCGCAGGACTACCTGCGGGCGGTGAGCACCGCGGTGGAATGCCCGGCAGGGGCGATGATCGTGTTCGACTCCACGCTGTGGCACGCAGCCGGGGCGAACCGTTCCGATCGCGACAGGCTGGCGATCAACCACCAGTTCACCCGTTCGTTCTTTAAGCAGCAGATCGACTACGTGCGAGCGCTTGGTCAGGAGTTGGTGCTTGCCCAGAGTCCGCGCGTGCAGCAGCTGCTCGGCTGGTACACGCGCGTGGTGAGCAGCCTCGACGAGTACTACCGCCCGCATGGGGAGCGCCTCTACCGCGCCGGGCAGGGCTGAGCGATGACCAAGACCGGTCCGGTGCCGTGGATCTGCGTGGCGGTCACGATCCTTGTGACAATCTACGGACAGCTGGTGGTGAAGTGGCAGATAATGCAGCGCGGCCATCCGCCGCCGGGCCTCTTCGACAAGGTGTCGTTCTTCGCCGTCTTTTTCACCAACCCGTGGATGATCAGCGTCGGGATCTCGATCGGGATCGGCGCGCTGACGTGGGTCACGGCGCTTTCGCGCCTGGAACTCAGCAAGGCGTATCCGTTCACCGCGCTGTCGTTCATCAGCGTGCTGCTGCTCAGCGCGGTGTTTTTCGGCGAGTCGATCACCGTCGCGAAGGTGGCCGGCGTCGCGCTGGTAATAACCGGGCTGATCGTGGGCGCGAGCCTTTAGGGGCGTGGTGAAGTGCCGGGGAGCGCGGGCAAGACGGTGGCCGTGAGCCAGTCCAACTACGTGCCGTGGAAGGGGTACTTCGATCTGATCGGCGCAGTCGATGAGCTCATCCTCTACGACGATGTGCAGTACACCCGCCGCGACTGGCGCAACCGCAACCGGCTGAAGTCCCCGGCGGGCGTGCGCTGGCTGACGATCCCCGTGCAGGTTAAGGGGCGCTACCTGCAGCGGATCGACGAGACGCTCACGAGCGAGGTGGACTGGGGTGAGCGTCACTGGTCCACGCTGCTCGCCTGGTACGGTCGTGCGCCGTTCTTCGAGCACTACCGACCGGTGCTGGAAGCGCTGTATCAGGGGATGGGAGCGGAGCAGAAACTGTCATCCATCAACCGGCGTTTCCTTGAGGTGCTGGCGGAGCTGCTGGGCATCTCGACGCCGTTGACGTCCTCCAGCGACTACCCGGCGGGCGGGCGCAAGACCGAGCGCCTGCTCGACATCTGCCTCGCCGCAGGCGCGGAGCGCTACGTGTCGGGCCCTGCCGCGAAGGCATATCTGGAAGAGGAGCGTTTCAACGACCACGGCATCGAGGTGGTGTGGATGAGCTACGAGGGCTATCCGGAGTATCCCCAGGCGTGGCCACCGTTCGAGCACGGGGTGAGCGTGCTGGATCTGCTGTTCAGCGTCGGCGATGACGCCCCGCTGTACATGCGCCGGCCGGCGTGGGCGGGATAGAGGTGGCGATCGGCGAAGTGAGCCTGCCCGCCGTCGCGGCTCCGGCGGCCGGGCGCGCGCGGTGGCCGGCGATCCTGCTGATCCCGTGCGCGCTGGCGGCGACCTGGCTGGGGTCGGGCGTCGGCGTGGGCACGGTGGCGCGGTTTGTCATCTTCGAAGCCTTCTACGTGGTGCTGCCGGGCTGCCTGCTGTACGTGCTGCTCAGTCCCAACCCGGGGGGATGGCTGCGCACGGTCGCGATCGGCTGGCCGTTGGGCTACGCGATCGAGGTGGGAGCGTTTGCGCTGAGCGCGGCGCTCGGCGCGCGCTGGGCGCTCACGCTGCTGCCGCTTCTGTCGCTACCTCTGGCAGCGCCGTCGCTGCTGCGCAAGACACGCAGGGAGCAGTTGCGCGCGCTGTACCGACCGCCTCGCGTCACGCTTGAGCTGCTGCCTGTGGCTCTGGCCGTGACGGCGGCCGTGGCGCTCTTGGCATTTACGTTCTTTGCCTCCTCGCCGCTGCCCGAACACGCGCGCAGCGTCGCCTACAGCGAGGACAACGTGTTCGACGTGGCGATCGCGGTGGAGGCGCGCCACCACTGGCCGATCACGGAGGCGTGGGTGGCCGGGGAACCGCTGCGTTACTACCTGGGCGTCTTCATCCACGCGGCGGCGCTGAACCAGGCGGTGGGGATCCCGCCGGCCGTGGCGTTTCTGCGGCTGCTGCCGAGCACGATGTTTCTGATCGCCGCCCTGCAGCTGTGGGCGCTCGGGGGAACCCTGGGCCGATCGCGCTGGATCGGGCCGCTGGCGGCGGTGCTGCTGCTTGTGACGCAGGATGTGAACCTCGATCCGTTGCGGCTGATGGTGCTGCAGATCGATCCCTTCACGCAGTTCCCGCTGAGCCCGAGCTTTGCCTTCGGCATACCGTTCTTCCTGGGCGGGCTGCTGTTGCTGCAGACACGGCTGGTCATGCCAACCGGGCTCGCGCGCGAGAACACCGCGGGCCTGCTGCTGATGGTGGGCATCCTGGTGGCGGCGCTGGCCTACGCGAAGGCGTTTGGGGTGGTCGACTTCGCGGGCGGTTTGGGCCTCTACTGGCTATGGCAGCTGGCGCGAGGACGCGCCACGCGCACGTTGACACTGTGCGTGGCGGTGGCCGGCGTGGCGGTGCTGGCGGTCTACTTCCTGGCGATCGCGGGCGGCGGCTCGGCGACGATGACGCTGCACCCGCTGGCCTTCCTGCAGGAAGGCAACACGCTGGAACGCGCCACCAAAGTGGCCAAGCAGGTGGCGGGGCCGTCGCTGTATTGGCTCGCGCTGGGCGGCGGCGGGATCGTGCTGGCGGTGCTGGCGTTGGCGCCACTGCTGGGAGCCGGCTGGCTGCTGTGGCGAGAATGGCGTGGGGCGCACGGGCGTCCGGGAGCGGGCAGGGTTTTGCGGGCAGGCTGGATTCCTCAGTCCGTGGAGCTGCTGCTGGCGGTATTCGTCGTGGGCATGGGCGGCTACGTGCTGCTCGCCGCGCCCGCCGGCGTCGAGGGGGTGTTCTTCGTCTACGGCTACGTGGCGCTCGTGCCGGTGGCGGCGCTGGGCTGGGTGCGCCTGTGGAGCGAAACCCCGCGCGCGGCGCGGCTGGCGCTGCTGAAGGCCGCCGCAGGGCTGGTGGCGCTGGGCGTCGCGGTGGCGGGCATCTCGGGATCGATCGGCCTGACGGGAGCGGCGCGCGACGCCTGGCTGGGGTTGGCCTACGGGACGGTTGCGGCCGTGGCGGTATGGGCGGTGTGGCGTATCCAGCGCTCCTACGGAGCAGCGCTGTCCTCGCGCCGCGTGCGCGTGGTGGCGAGCGCCATCCTCCTGCTGGGCGCGCTGGCAGTGGTGAAGCCGGTGACGCTGGCAGGCAGCGGAGCGTGGAAGACGCTCGTCGGCAAGCCCACGAGCGTGGCGGACACGCCGAGCGAATACGGGATGAC
Organism: uncultured Solirubrobacterales bacterium; assembly: GCA_963821895.1. Lineage (GTDB taxonomy): Bacteria > Actinomycetota > Thermoleophilia > Solirubrobacterales > Solirubrobacteraceae > Palsa-744. Next base: position 186,260 of record CAWGFQ010000008.1, on the reverse strand, counting down.
GGCAGCGCTATATGCGGGCCTTCAGTGGGTGCGCGGGCACACGAGCCCCTGCGATGTGCTGGCGGTGAGCAACGTGTGGGAGAACGCCGCGAAGAGCGAGTCGGCGTACTTCTACTACCCGGCCTTCGCGGAACGGCGCGTGTGGCTTGAGAGCTGGCACTACACACCCAACGGCCAGGGGGGCGCGCAGCCATTCCCGGCCCGCTTCGCCCTCAACCAGAGCGCAACCCAGCAGGGCGATCCCGCGGCGCTGCGCGAACTGGCGCGACGGGGCGTGAAATACGTGCTGATCGACAACACGCACGGCGGTGGCGCAGCGGAGCCCTCGACTGTCAGCACGCTGGTGTATTCGAGCCCGGCGATGAAGCTCTACCGGCTGCGGCCCGTGGCGGGGGCGCCGCGGGGGTGCGGGGTGATCAGCTAGAGGCCGAAGTGTGAGGCGATCAGCGGGGCGACGTCGCGGATCGCCCACTGCCGGGGCGCCGCTGCCGCGTCGAGCGAAAGCCCGCACATGACGAGCGCCCCAAGCGAGTCGCAGGCATGCAGCGAGCCATGTGAGCCACCGCCGACGTGCGCCTGGCCACCCCAATCCAGGAACTCATAACCCGGCGCGGCCGAGAGCAGCACATCCCCTGAGGTGGCGCACGTGAGCGCCGACCAGGCGCGGGAGAGGGCATCGGGGAACTCAGGCGCGTGCAGCCGCCCATCGGGCAGCTGCGCGGCGAGCACGGCCGGCTCGCCCTCGATGCTCCAGCCGCGGCCGCGCGCATCGCGGATGTCTCCCTCCGGGCGGAAGCGCAGCTCGCCGATCGACGACCTGGCGATGACGCCCTCCAGCGGCGCGTCGTGGGAGTCGAGCTCCAGCCACATCACCAGCTGCACGCCGTCCACCTGCAGCGAGCGGCGGATGACGCTCGAGCGCAGCGTGGAGCGGCGGTGCTCGGAGAGGACGTAGACCATCGCCGCCCGCTGGGAGGGGCAGACCGCGATGCGGGCAGGCGAACGCGGGCGGCGCACGGCCGGGGGCAGCGCCTCGCCCACGGGGTGGGTGGGGTTCCATCTCCTTCCGCTACTCGGCGGCGCGATCTGCAGCTCCGCGAGCGCCGCGTTCAGATCGATCGTCTGCTCGATCAGCGCCTGCGAGTGGTCGGCCATCGCGATCACCGCGTGCTCGGCGAGGAAGGCGTCGATGCCGCCTCCAGCGTCGACGAGTCGTGCGAGCTGTTCGTCGGCGTGCGCCAGCGACTGCGGCTGCCCCGCGGGCCCGGCCTTGTGCGAGTGCCAGTCGTTGTCGGGCAGCGAGAGCAGCAGGAAGTCGAACAGGTCGTGCTCCACGAGATAGGCGCCCACGCAGCCGGAGTGGCGGTCGCGCACCCCCGGCATGCCCAGGCCCGAGCGGCAACCGGTGGGGCGGCTGGAGAAGACATCCGCGTAGAACAGCTCGCGCGGCCCCAGCACCGGATGGCGCACGAGCGGTGCCGCCAGGCGCGTGAGCGCGCTGTCGCGCTGGGGCTCGTGGCGGTGACGCCCGCGGTACATCAAGTAGGTGGTCCCCGCCGTGCGTAGCTGCGCGTCGTCGAGCGTCTCGAACACGGTGAGCGTCTCTGGCGCGAGGTGCGCGCGGTTCATGTTGTAGACCGTGTCGGTGAGCTGGCGGGCGATGCCGAAGCGCTGGGCGGCGCGGAAGCTCGAGCCGTACTCGATGTAGCGCCGCTCCTCGCGGTGGTACCAGTTCATGCCAGGGATGCGGTGGCGCTCCTGCGCGGTGCCCGTGACGATCGAGGCGGCGCACACCGGTGTCACCGAAGGGAAGGCGGCGGCGCAGTCAGGAACATACCTGCCGCGCCGCATCAGCTCGGCCAGCACGGGCACCTGCCCGTCGGCGGCGGCCTGCTCGAGCATCGCAGGCGCCATCGCGTCGATCACACAGAGGATGAGCTTGGGGGGGCCGGGCACTTCAGCGCCGCAGTATGCGCAGCCCCGCGTACTTCTCGCCGGCGCGCCGACGCGAAGACAGCAGCAGCCAGGCGAAGGGCAGCAGCGCAACGTAGCCGAGCGGGTGCAGCAGGCAGGTCAGCGCGGCGATCAGCAGCGCGGCGCCATCGACGTAGAGCGTGAGCGCTTCGCGCGCTGAGCGGTCCGCAAGGCGTGCCCGAGCGCGCCCGATCAGTGGGCGCACCGCCGCCTGCCCCAAGAGCGCCGCCAGCGCGCCGCCGAGCAGGCCCGGCCAGGTGGCGTCGCCGTGCTCACCGAGCGTGCCCGCGAACAGCAGCGCCCCCACGCCGATGCCCACACCGGCGACGGCCGCCCCCAAGGGCCCGGCCTCGAAGCGCTCGGCGCCGAGGCGGAACTGCAAGATGTAGGCAAGGAGCAGCGCGGCAGCCACCGCCACGAGCCACCAGCCCGCCTGCAGGAAGGAGAAGTCGCTGTGCGCGAAGCCCACGCCGAGCGCACCCGCCGAGGCGAGGCTACCCGCGAGCAGAGCGGGCAGGAAGGGCCGCAGGCCCGCGGCAAGCGCAAGGCCGAGACCGAGACCGATGTAGAAGGCGAGGCTGTTCACGCTGGGCAGAGCCTATCTCGCCCGTGCGGGAGGCTCATGCCGAGACTCGTCCCGCCCGTGCGGCTCGCTCCCGCCCAGCTACGCTCTCCAGCTATGGCCCCGGACGAGACTCCCCCCACCAAGCGCCGCACCCGCCCCGCGGCGCACGAGCTGGCGCGCTACGAAAGCCTGTTCGCGGTGCGCACCCGTGGCATGCGCAGCTCGGCGATGCGCGAAATGATGGCGCTCACCGAGCGCCCCGAGGTGATCTCGCTGGCCGGCGGCCTGCCCGACACCTCGACGTTTCCCCCGGAGCTGTACGCGAAGCTGATGTCCCAGGTGGCCGCCGACTCCACCGCGCGGGCGCTGCAGTACGGCCCCACAGGCGGCATGGCCGTGGTGATGGAGGGGATCGTGGAGGTGATGGAGGCCGAGGGCACGATCGTCGACGCCGAGGACGTGATCGTCACGACCGGCGGCCAGCAGGTGATCGACCTGGTGTGCAAGACGCTGATCGACCCCGGCGACGTGATCGTGGCGGAGGCACCCACCTACCCCGGCGCCGTCCCCACCTTCAGCGCGTACGAGGCCGAGGTGGTGCAGATCGAGATGGACGAGCAGGGCATGCCAATCGACGCGCTGGAGGAGGTACTCGACGAATTGCAAGCGCAGGGCCGCCGCCCCAAGTTCATCTACACGATCCCCAACTTCCAGAACCCCGCCGGCGTCACGATGTCGCTGGAGCGCCGCCAGCGCCTGGTGGAGGTGGCGCGCGAGCGCGAGCTGCTGGTGCTGGAGGACAACCCCTACGGCCTGCTGCGCTACGAAGGCGAGGCGCTGCCCACGCTGTATTCACTCGACGCCTCCAATGCCGGCCGTGGCGGCGCCTCAGACCTGGTGATCTACCTCGGCACGTTCTCGAAGATCCTCTCGCCCGGCGTGCGCGTGGGCTGGGCGGTGGCGCCACGCCCAGTGCTCGAGAAGCTCAACCTCGGCAAGCAGGGCGCCGACCTCTGCTCCTCCCCCGTGACCCAGCTGTTCGTAGCGACCTACCTGAAGGAACAGGACTGGATGGCCTACATCCAGTCGCTGCGCAAGCTGTATCGCAAACGCCGCGACACGATGCTCGGGGCGCTGGCGGAACACTTCGGCGAGCAGGCGTCCTGGACCAAGCCACAGGGCGGCCTGTTCGTGTGGTTGACGCTGCCGTCATACATCGACACCACCGACCTGCTGGCGCGGGCGCTTGAGAGCGAGAACGTGGCGTTTGTGCCCGGCCGCGCCGCCTACATGGATGGCCGCGGCGCATCCTCGATGCGCCTGAACTTCGCCGGCATCCGCGAGCAGGACATCCGCGAGGGGATCCGGCGCATCGGCAAGGTCGTGGGCGTGCAGATGGGCCTGTTCGGGACGCTGACCCGCAACGGAGACAGCCCATGAAGGTGGCAGTGCTCAAGGGCGGGCGCTCCCTGGAGCGCCAGGTGTCATTGCGCTCCGGCGCGCAGATCGAGGACGCCCTGCAGCGCCTCGGCCACGAGACCACCGTGATCGACGTGGGCCCCGAGCTGATCAAGCAGGTGCGTGCGGCCAAGCCCGATGTGGCCTTCATCGCGCTGCACGGCCGCGACGGCGAGGACGGAGCGGTGCAGGAGCTACTGGGCGCGATCGGCGTCCCCTACACCGGCTCGGGCCCTTCGGCGTGCATCCGCTGCGCCGACAAGGTGCTCGCCAAGCACCTCATGCGCGACGCCGGCGTGCCCACGCCCGACTTTCACTCCTTCAACGAGACGGCCTTCCGCGAGCTGGGCGCGGCGAGCGCGCTGCCGGACATCGAGGCCGCCCTGGACTTCCCGCTGGTGGTCAAGCCCGCCGGTCAGGGCAGCGCCCTGGGCATCCGCTTCGCGCGGCGGAACGAGGAGGTGCCGAGTGCGCTGCTGGCGGCCTTCTCCTACGACCGCAAGGTCCTGCTGGAGCGCTACATCCAGGGCCGCGATCTGGCCGTGTCCGTGCTCGACGCGGCCCCCGCGGGATCCGATTCGGCGCCCCCCCAGGCGCTGCCGATCGTCGAGGCGGTGCCGCGCGAGGAGGACTTCTACGACTTCGAGGCCCGCTATGAAATCGGCCGCACCACCTTCGTGTGCCCGGCGCAGCTGCCGGCGCAGGTGGCCGAGCAGGCACAGCAGCTGGCGCTGCAGGTCTACGAGCTGCTGGGCTGCCGCGGCTTCGCGCGCGTGGATCTGATGCTCGAGCAGGACAGCCAGCAGCTCTGGGTGCTGGAGACGAACACCATCCCCGGCTTCACCGAGACGAGCCTGCTCCCCCAGGCCGCAGACGCGGCGGGAATCGGCTTCGATCAGCTCGTCAGCAGGATCCTGGCCAGCGCCGGGCAGCCCGCGCGGGCGTGAGCGCCGCCGCTGCGCCCCCTGCGTGTGTTTAGGCAGCTGCGCGGCCCCCTCAAATCCAAAAAAACGGCGGGCCCTTTACGAGTCCCCCGCGGCGAAATCCTCGGGGGAGACCTCGTCGAGGAACTCCTTGAACTTCTCCACCACGTCCTCGGACTCCTCGATGTTGTGCTCGAACTCGATCGCCGACTCGTTGATGACCTCCTCGGCGGCATAGATCGGCGCGCCGCAGCGCACCGCCAGCGCGATCGCGTCGCTGGGGCGGGAGTCGATCTCAAGCTCGCGCCCGTTCATGCTGAGCGTGATCGAGGCGAAGAAGGTGTTCTCGCGCAGCTCCGTCACCGACACCTGTGTGCACTTGGCGTCCAGCTCGCCGAGCATGTCGTAGAGCAGGTCGTGCGTCATCGGGCGCGGCGTGGAGGCGCCCTGCAGCTTCATCAGGATCGAAGCGGCCTCCGGGTGTCCGATCCAGATCGGCAGGAAGCGGTTGCCGTCGACCGTCTTCAGCAGCACGATCGGCTGCTTGCCGACCATGTCGAAGCTGACGCCATAGATGACCATCTCCTGCACGAGCACCTCCGGGAGGATGAAACTCAGAGTATAGGTGCCCACTGGGCCTGCATTGAGGCCCTGGGAGCCCTCGTTATGCGGCCCGACTCCGGTGGCCGTGGGCGCGGAAGCTCCACAGCTTGTTGCCGAGGAAGTTAAGCGGCGTGGAGGCCGCCACGGCGAGCGCCTCGGCCGGCACCTTCGCCACGCCGGCGCCCTCCACGAACAGCGTCAGCAGCACAAAGCCCACGCCGGCTGCGACCAGACTCACGGTGAAGAAGCGGATCGCCTGAAAGCGCACGCTGCCCGCTTTGGCGTCGAACGTCCAGTGGCGATTGAGCAGGAAGTTGTTGGTCACCGCCACCAGCCAGGCGAGCACGTAGGCGACGCGGTAGTCGATCGCCAGCGCGTGCACGCACAGCGCATAGACGCCCACGTTCACCACGAACCCCGTGGCCCCCACGAGGCTGAAGCGGATCAGTTGCAGCCAGTTGGCGGGCCGGCGCAAGCCGTGCAGCAGGCGCGTGTGCGGCGCCATCTGCACCTGCGTCGCGGGCGCGGGCGCACGCAGGTCCACGGCTGTGGCCTCATCGCTCATCCCCCAAGGGTAGCGACCCGGCTCCCCGTAGGCTGCGCTGCAGGTGCTCGGCCAGGCGCAGGGCGAAGGCCACGATCGTGAAGGTGGAGTTGGCCTGGCTCGATGTCACGAAGGCCGAGCTTGAGGCGACGAACAGGTCGTCGAAGCCGTGCACGGCGAGATCCGCGTCGAGCACCCCATCCTGCGGGCGCGCCGACATGCGCGTGGTGCCCGCCGGGTGGCAGCCGTAGAAGAAGCGCTCGCGAATGGCTTTGTCGAAGTCCTCTGCGAGATACTCCAGGCGCCCGAGCGAGTGCCTGCGCAGATACTCGTCGAAGTGCCGGTGCGCGCGTACCGCGCCGTCGATGTCGCGCGCATCCACGTGCATGTGTGGGTGCAGCCGCGGGACCCCAAGCGCGTCGCGCTCGCCCGTCGGGGCGAGGTGGCTCGCGTGGTTGGGGAGGTGCTCGCCGTGGTAGAGCAGCTGGTGCACGTTGGCCTTGTTTGCGATGAAGAAGCCCGGCTGCTTGCGCGGGCGCTTGAGGAAGCGCCCGTAGCCGAGCGCTAGCGCGAAGGCGCTCGTGGACGCGGGGCTGCGCAGGACGTTGGCCAGGTGCGCGCGGGTTGAAATCGTGCGCGTATCGCCCAGCTGGTGTTTGCGGATGCCCTCGGATATCAGGCGACCCCCCAGCGGGGAGACCAGCATGAGGTAGACGAACGAGAGTGGGCCGCTGCGATGGCGGGGGTCGCCGATCTCGGGGTTTTCCAGCCACATCGCGGCGTTGGGCAACTTGTGGCGGCGCTGAAAGTCCTCGGCGAAGGTGAAGCGCCGCCGTACGTACACCCCCGCGGGGTCGCGCTCGTAGCCGTAGATCGTCTGCTTGGCCGGGGTGGTGAAGTGGGCGCGCGCGATACGCGCCTCGATGTGCGCCATGTACCAACGGCCGAGATGGCCGCTGTGGTTGCCGATGCCCGCGCGGTGCGTGCGGTTGGAGGCGAACAGCAGGCGCGTGCTCTCAAGCCCCCCGCAGGCGAGCACGTAGCGCGCGGCGCGCACCGTGGCGCAGTTGCCGGCGAGCGTTTGCGTCTGCAGGTGGCTCACGCTGGTGGCGCTCTCGCCGCAGACGATCTCGGTGCAGGTGAGCCGGGTTGTGAGGGTCACGCGGGGGGACTGCGTGAGGCGGCGCTGGTACTGGCGGGCGAAGTTGGTGGGCAGCGACCAGCGCTCGAGTGCCGTGGCGCGAATGTCGCCTTCCGGCCAGCCGGGGATCAGCGAGCGCTGCGCCAGCGCCGGGATCTCGCGCGCGTCGAAGGCGTGCAGGGCGGGCTGCTCGGCGCTGCCGCACACGCACCACTCGCAGGCGCGTGCGTAGAAGCGCTCGATCTGCTCGTAGGCGAGGGGCCAGTGGGCCTCGTCGGTGATCGGGCGGGACACGAAGTCGATCGGATCGAAGGGCACGCAACGCCCGCCCCAGATGTTCGAGGCGCCGCCGAGCTGCCGGCGCGTGGCCACGGACATCGGCATGTGCAGCGGGTCGTCCTCCACGCCGTCGCCGAGCTGCTGCGTCTGGGCGTCGAAGGAATCGCCGCCGCTCTCGATCAGGGCGACGCTGTGACCGGCCCGCGCGAGCTCGCAGGCGAGCACGATTCCGGCGGGCCCGGCACCCACGACCGCGACGTCGGCGCGTAGCTCGGCGTCGGGGGGAAGCTGTGTTCCGTCGATGCGCATAAGCGCAGTGGTGGTTAGCACAAGTGTGGCAAACGGCCAAACTGCCGCCGCGCCGGCCGCAAGGCCAGGTCCACTGGGAGCCTACCGGGGTCCGCCGCGCGGCAACCGTCGCTGCCGCCGCCGAACGGCAGCTACGCTGTGCTCGCGATGACTCTTTCGCGCTACTCGCTGGCTGGGGCCATCACCGGCTGCGTCGCCCTCGCGCTCGTGGCCGTGTTCGCACTGGGCGTGGGCGCGGGCGGATCGCATCACGCGGCTGCTGCTGCCAAGACGTCGCCCGGCTCGGTGGGTAAGTCTCATCCCGCCCCTGCGCACGTCGCCCCCGCGGCCACCACTCAGGCGGCCAAGACGCAGGCGTTGCCGGTAACCAAGGTCCCGATCGTGCCGAGCGGCCCCGCGAGCGCGACCGGCGGCGTTCAGCCGAGCGGAGCGAGCGCCACACCGAAGGTGTCCGTGGGCCCCGAAGGCCAGGCGGTGGCCACCGAGGCACCCGATCCGGAAGCCGCCAAGAGCTTCCCCGTGCCCGCGGCGACGGCGGTGCGCCACCACGCCGCCACCACGCCGAGCGCGGCGGGAGAAAACGCGGCCGTCGCGGCGGGTGCGCCCTCGGACGCGGAAGTGCGCAAGGAGCTATCGCAGATGCACGCGGTGGAACGAGCCGCGCAGCACCAGACGCTCGCGCCTGTGCCCGGCGGGGAGTCGATCGGCGGCAGCGGCGCGCTCACGCCGCCACCGGGGATCCCCGCGGTGATCGCGAGGGTGATCGCGGGTGCCAACGCGATCGCCGACTTTCCCTACGTGTTCGGCGGCGGGCACGCGTCGTTTGTGGACAACGCGTATGACTGCTCGGGCTCGGTGAGCTACGCGCTGGCGGCGGGCGGGCTGCTGTCGGTGCCGGAGACCTCGGGGCAGCTGGAGAGCTGGGGGGCGCCGGGGCCGGGGCGCTGGATCACGGTGTACGCAAACGCCGGGCACACGTACATGTACGTGGACGGGATCCTGTTTGACACAGCCGGCCGCAGCGGCCCGTACGCCTCACGCTGGCAGGTCGGCGGCACCGATAACGAAGGCTATGTGGTGCGCCACTACCCGGGGTTGTAAGGACGGCTACCGGTGCAGCACGATCGGCGTGAGCACGGTCGTGCTCTGCGGGTGCTGCCCGCCGTTGCGCACGATCAGCCGCAGCAGCAGCGTGACCTTGTGCGCGCGGCGCAGGCGCTGCGCGGCGCTCGTGGTGAACTTGATGCGCACCATCGAGTGCCCGCCCTTGGTCGTGACGAGCAGGGCCTGCCCGACGATCAGCGATTCGGGCTCCCCGGCTGGCAGGCCAAACGCCTTGCCGCCCTTGATCTTGAGGCGGCGAGCGGTGCTGCTGGCCAGCAGCACTTCGAAGTGGCCGGCCACCTGCTCGTTGACGGTGTAGCTGACGAGCAGGCCGCGCTTCACCGCCTGCCCAAGCGAGCTGCCGACGGCAGCAGCCTTGGCTACCGGACCGGGGAGGGTCGAGCCAGTGGAGCCGCCGGGGTTGCTCCCGGAGCCGCCGGAGGAGCTCGGGTTGTTGCTCAGGGTCGGGGACCCACCGGTGGAGCTGCCCGAGCCGCTGCCGCCGCTCGTGCCGCCGCCGGAGCCGCCACCACCTTCGCTGGAGGGCGGCGGGGGGCCGTTGACGGTGATTTCGTGAACGACGCTCTCAGTGTGCCCGGCGACGTCAGTGGCCGTTAGGGTGACCTTGTAGGTGCCGCCGTACTGATAGGTGTGGTAGGTGCTCCCGGCGCACGGTTCAGACCAGACGCCGCAGCTGGAGGTCGAGGGCGAGTTGCCCGAGGGAGCGCCAGGCGCGTTGCCAGTGACCGAGGGGGTGCCATCTCCGAAGTTCCACTCAAAGGTCATATAGTCGGTCCGTTCTTCACCACTGGCCGAATATTTGGTGCCGGCGTCGAGCGTTATGTCGGACTCCATGCCGTCGAAGCCCACAATGTCGCCGGCGTTTACAGCGTTGGGGGCAGTGAACTGGGGTATCTGCCTGATGCCCAGGAGGCAGGGCACGCCCGGATAGTCAAGCTTTATCGCAGCCAGGTTGAAGGTCGTATTGAGGTAGTAGTTGACTTCCCCAAACGTCTGGTTGAAAAGAGTGCCGGCGTCGGCTGTTTCGGTGGCCGCCACGCCGCCGCCGACGATCGGAGCAAAGAAGTTGCGGCACTCGTCAGTGTCCTCGTTGTGGTGGGAGTCCTGCCACGCATCCAGTAGCGGATCAGTGGTTGTATTTGTCTGCTCGACGGCTATCTGATTGATGATCAGATCGGCCAAGCCACCGTCGTAGGTGCCGTCAGGGCCCGGTCCGCCAGTCGGCTGGTTGGGCTCCTCCTCGTGGGGCCCTTCGCGTTCATGCGCCGCTTCCAGCTTTTCCCGTTCCACTGGCGAGTCCTTTTCGAGTTCTTCTTCTTCCTTTTTGCCCCATGCGTGCAGTTCCTCGTGCTGCTCGGCCGGGTGGCTGCTTGGATCGAAGCCACCGTCCTGGCAGTCGTAGGCAGGAGTTTGGTCTCCGGGTGCAAGACCGACGTCCGCGAGCCCTCCGGCAGTCCACGGGATCACCGCGTAGACGATCGTATTGGCGTCGCCGGTAAGCGGGTTGGTGGGGCTGATGTCCGAGTGGTAGCTGCAGAAGCTGTTTTCGTAGCTTTCGCGCGCTACCGTATGGTCCGAGCAGTGTCCGGTGGGACCACCAGCGTCCACGCAGACCGTCACTCCCGGTGGCGTCAGCAGGTAGAAGATCGTACCCATGCCCTTCTGCAGAGAGTGGGTGGTTATGAAGTGTTCGAGCTGCTGCTGGATCTCGTGGTCGGTCAGGCAGGTGACCTGATCGCTGGGATTCAGTGGGTGGGGGTCGGTACAGTCACCGAGCACTGGGTAGGGTTCCGTGTCGGTGTAGGCGCCACGAAATGTCGTCGAGAAGTCGGCCCCTTCGTTGGCCTTGTCGGTGTACTGCTCTGCGACGGTTAGAGAGCTAACGAAGGCCCCACTTACGTTGCCGAGATTTTGCAGAAAGCCATCTATCCGATTCTGCCAGTCCCCGTGATAGTAGTATGGTGTGGGGTCCCAATAGATCGCATATACGGCTGGGGTGTGCAGGACAGGATGCCCTTCAGGGTTAGAGAAGGTGAAGGGCGTCTCTTCCTTGGTAAGTACGCGGGGAGGGTCTTCGTTGGGTTCCGGATAGAGCAACGAGCCATTACGCGGCTGTAGGCCCACCAACGCCGTGCCGGTTTCGGTAGGAATGCTCGTCACGACGGCTCGCGCCGCCGACGCACTCAGACCAAGCGCCGCGACAGACGCCGCGACGACAAAGCCAGCAACCCAGATGCGCAGAGCGCCGCGCACGGCGGACAGGCGGGGGAGATGTGCCACGGCCCCTTCATCGGCAGCACCCCCGCCGGGCCTTAGCGATGTTGGACGCGATTCACCGGACGTCTTGCAGGACGCGCTCCGTGGCCCCGGCGCGCGCAAGCGCCGATGGCCACCACACGCGGCGATCCAGCTCGATCACGAGCGATGGCACGAGCACGGTGCGCACGAGGAACGTGTCGAGCAGCACGCCGAAGGCGATCGTGAAACCGATCTCGGTGAAGCTGACGAGCGGCAGCGAGGCGAGCGCGGCGAACGTGCCGGCGAGCACGATCCCCGCGGAGGTGATGACGGCGCCGGTGACCGCCAGCCCGCGCACCACTCCTTCGCGCGTGCCCACGCGCAGCGTCTCCTCGCGCACGCGCGCCATCAGGAAGATCGTGTAGTCCACGCCGAGCGCCACGAGGAAGATGAAGGCGAACAGCAGCAGCACGGGGGACTCGCCTGGATAGCCGAAGACTTCCTTGAACATGAACGAGCCGAAGCCGAGCGCGGCGGCGAAGGAGAAGACGACGCTCGCGATCAACAGCGCCGGCGCCACGAGCGCGCGCAACAGCAGCGCGAGGATCACGAACACGACGAACAGCACGAGCGGCACGATCACCTTGTTGTCGCGCTTGCTGTCGCTGCGCAGGTCGACTTCCTGCGCGGTGGTCCCACCGACGAGCACGCCGGGTCCGCCGGCCGCCCTGGCCGCCTGGCGGATGCCGGGGATCAGCGCGTAGGCGCTCTGGCTGGAGGGGTCGGCGGCGAGCACGGCTGTGAACTGCGAGAGCTGCCCGCGGCTCTGGGTGGGGCCGAGCGCGCTCGGCCCCTGTGCGACGCCGGGGGCGGCGGCGACCGCGGCGCGCACCGCCGGCACGCGCGAGAGTTCGGGCACGATCACCTGCACCGGCGCGCTGGCCCCGGCGGGGTAGTGCTCGGCGAGCAGCGTCTGCCCCTGCTGGGACTCGACTTCGCCGCGGAATTCGTTGCCGTTGGTGAGGTTGGTGTCGTAGTCGAACAAGCCCAGGCAGAGCACGAGTAGCCCCAGCACGGCGATGGGCGCGATCGCGCGGTGGCGCCGATCGACGAACTCGGCGATGCGCCGCCACAGGCCGTGCTCGGCGTCGGCGCCTTCGCTGCCGACTCGGGGGATGAACGGCCAGAAGGCACGACGCCCGGCGATTACCAGCAGTGCGGGCAGCAGCGTGAGCGCGCTGAGCATCGCCAGCGCGACGCCCATCGCCCCGATCGGGCCGAGCCCGCGCGTGCCGTTCACCTCGGCGACGATCAGGCATAGCAGCGCCGCTATCACCGTGCAGGAGCTGGCGAAGATCACCGGCCCCGCCCGGCGCAGCGCAGCGCGCATGGCGTCGTGGCGGTCCTCGTGGCGGCGCAGTTCCTCGCGGTAGCGCGCGACGAGCAGCAGCGCGTAGTCGGTGCCGGCGCCGAACACGAGCACCGTGAGCACGCCTGCCGACTGTCCGTTGACGGTGACGCCGGCCTGCGTAAGCGCGTAGCCGAGACCCTCGGAGACAACCTCGGCGAAACCCACGGCCGCCAGCGGAACGATCCAGAAGATCGGGCTGCGATAGATCAGGATCAGCAGCACGAAGACGAGCAGCACGGTGGTGTAGAGCAGGGTGCCGTTGATGCTCCCGAAGACCTTCCCGCCGTCGTAGGAGATTCCGCCGGGCCCCGTCACCTTCGCCTCCAGACCCGCCGGCCCGGAGTGCGCGACTTCGCGGATCAAGCCCACCTGGTCGTTGAGCTGCTTGCTGTCGCCGTGCAGGCGCAGCCCGAAGTTGAGCAGCGCCGCGCTGCCATCGCGCGAGCGCACCGCGGGCGGCGAGGGCACCGTGGCGGGGGGAAGCTCGTCGTTGAGCTTCCTGCGATCGGCTTCGATCGCTGCCAGGTCGCCGCTCTGCAGGCCCGAGCCGCGGTGGTAGATGACGATCGTGTCCGTCACCTCGTCCCCGCCGGTGATCGCCTTGGACTGCGCCAGCGCCTTGGAGGACTCTGCGCTGCCGGGCAGGTAGGAGGAGGGATCGTTGCGCTGGGCGCCCTGGAATTCACTCGCGAAGGAGCCGGCGATCAGCGCGACCAAGAGCCACCCCAGGGCGTAGAGCCACTTCGCACGGCGGCCGGCTGGGAGGGTGATTACACGCCTCACGCCCTCATACCAAAGCAGATCGGGGCGAACGGGGCGGACCCGCACCCCCGCCCCCAGGGTGCGTTTTAGGTTACTCGGGCAAACGCCGATACTCGACTCGTTCCGCACATACAATCTTGGAGGAGGACAGGCAGATGGCCGACACAGCCGCAGGCTGCACCACATGCGGAGAAGCGCTGGATCCAACCTCAGCTTACTGCGCGCACTGTGGCACAAAGACGTCCACGCCGCCGAGCACGCCCTACCCTCCAGTGCCAGCCAGCGCCACTGGCCAGAATGCCCTCCTCCTGACGCAGGGTAGCTTCTTCAGCTCGCTCTTCGACCTGTCCTTCACATCCTTGGTGGCCACCCGGATCATAAAGGTTCTCTATGTCCTCTCCATAGTCCTGATCGGGCTCACTGCACTGTTGTTCATCGTCGGGGCATTCCACCGAAGCGCTGCCGCCGGTGTAGCGGTGCTCTTTATCGTCGCCCCGATTATGTCCCTGTTCTACCTCGTTTATGCGCGGGTGATCCTCGAGCTGTTTATCGCCCTCTTCCGGATCATGGAGAACACCAGCGAGCTGGTGGCGCAGGGACGCCGCGACTCCTGACGAGGTGAGTGCCTCCCTGCGCCAGGTCAGAGCGCTCGTGGAAGGCGTATAGGGGCGCGGCCACACACAAACGGAACGAAATTGGAACCTCGCGCCTGCCAACCCCCGCCAGAAACCGCTCCCCCAAGCCAAACCAACTCAATGGGCGATCCTGGATTCGAACCAGGGACCTCCTCCTTATCAGAGAGGCGCTCTAACCAACTGAGCTAATCGCCCTTGCACCGCAAGTGACGGTTTTGACCGAGACCGACCGAGACTCGAAGGATGGGATCTGACCTTCGATCGAACAACCAGCACTCGCTCTCCCGCACTGGACAGCCCCGCAATCGTAGCGTGGAGCACGGTCTCGCCGCGCCAACCGCGTCGAGGCAGGTTCGACCTTGCCCGGCGCAAGGCGTCACACCCCTTCCAGGAGCGCGATGCACCACCGCGAGCGCTCCGCAACCAGGTCGACCAGCGTACCCGGCAGCGCACGGCCGAGCCCGGTGACCGCGGGCGCGGCCGCGGCGTCCGCAAACGCATCCGGCGCCCGGCACGCGAGCGCGAGCACACGATCGGCGACAGCCTCGGCGTCGAGGCCAAGCTCACCCGCCGCCGTCGGCCACGTGCTGTGGAAGGGATGCAGTCGGTAGTCCCCGCCAATCTTCATCGCAAAACGTAGCTTGCGCTCGTCGGTTCCGTAAGGCAGCGCCGAAGCGATGTCATACAGCGGCGCGAGTCGCGCCTGCCGGCCCGCGAGCAGCAGCGAATAGTTCTTGGCATGCGCGTCGGTACCCCCGATCAGCCAGTTCCAGGCGAGTGCGTCGAGGAACCGCCACACGGCGTCGTCCGCCACCCGGGGGGGCATGACCCGGCGCAGCAGGCGGGCCACGTCGCCCGGTCCCGGCCCGCCTTCGTTCTGGTACTTGCGGTCCGGGCGAACTCCGAGAGCCTGGCAGACGTCCTCCTGGTGGATGCGCAGGAGGCGGCCATCGAGCAAGCGGCGGTCGTAACGCTCGACGACGATCGCGCTCTCGCCCTCGAATTGGGTGACGGCAGTGCGCGCGACCACCAGGCCCGCGCGGCGGGCCGCGTCAAGGCACAGGTGCTCGTTGAGATCGTGCTCGTCGAAACCGGCGACGGCGGGCTTGAGGATATGGCTGGTCGCGCTCGCCCCGGACGGCACACCCCAACGCCCGTCCCGGTGCAGAAGAGCGGTCTTGGCCTGGGCGCCGGCGAGACTGAATTGGCCGCTGAAATCGCCGCCGAGCCATGCGGTGGAGTCCGCACGCAGATCGCGAAGGCGCTGCGCGACCTCCCCCTCCGTGAGCCACGCGACCGACCCCGGCGCGGCGAGCAGCTCCTCCGCGGCGTCGGGTGTGGCGAAGCGCACGGCGCCCGCGCAGTCATGGCCGACCGGGGTTGCGAGTAGCGAGAATGGCGACGCCGAAGCATGGAAGTCGCGCGCCCAGCGCCTGAGAACCGCATCGTTGTCGGGGAGCAGTCCCCAGAGCCAGGGACTGACGACCGCGTCCGCGTGAGACCGGATGCTGGTGGGCATCGAGACCGACAGGGGTGTCGAGTCTGCGTCGGCACGGTACTCGTCGTCGTAGTCGAAGCGCAGGCGAGCGCCCGCAAGCCGGGTGAGGGTGCCCGCGATCCGGCCGTCGAGCAGCACCGTTAGTACGTCAGCCATCAGGCGCGGTATTCCGCGATGACGGCGTCGAGGTCCACGGCCGCGGGTCCGGTGCCCGCGGCGGCCCCACCCTCACCATCCCCGAGACGATCCCCGGGGGCCAGGTCGAGGTTGAGGTCGAGGACGTCGAGCAGGCGCAGCAGGAGCCCCAACTCCGCCGTGGGCTTCCCGGCCTCGAACTCGTAGACCCACTTACGCGAGACGCCGGCGCGCTTGGCAAGGTCGGCCTGGCTCATGCCCAAGTCCGTGCGGCGACCGCGTACCGCCGCCGCCAGGTCGTTGATCGATTGGATGGTCAAGGCAATTTCCTCTGCAACTGTCCGGTAGCAAATATAGCAAGCCACCGACAGGTGGCAAACCAGGGATGCAACCGTTTGGTTGCGCCCCTTTTAGTGCCCGCCCTTACCCCCACGCACCCGCCGCGCCAACTCCAGCGCCTCCCCGCGCGTGGCAAACGAAAGCTCCGCCCGGTACCCACCGCCGGCCACCCCACGCGCCTGGACCTCGGCCCCGAGCGCCCGCGACAGGGCCTCGCCGATCTCAAGTGCGGCAGCCTCCTGATCGGGGTGTAACCCCGAGCTGCGCCCGGGCTGCGCCCCCAGCGCACCGCCCGCCGCGCCCCCTGCATCCGCCGCGCTCCCCCTGCTCCCCGCGCCCTTCCCACCTCGCGCGCCCTTCCCCAGCCCCCCCTCGGCGTTCGCCCGCCGCGCGCGCTCTTCCAACACCCGCACCGACCACCCGCCCGCCGCGGCGCTGCGCGCGAGCGTGCGACGTGCGCCGTGGTCCTTGGCCAGCAGCAGCGCCCGCCCGTGCCCCTCGCTGAGCACTCCGCCCTGGATCAACTCCAGTGCCTCATCTGGCAGCTCCAGCAACCGCAAAAGGTTCGACACCGCCACGCGGCTGCGCCCCACGCGCAGGCCCACCTGCTCACGCGTCAGCCCCAGCTCCTCCACGAGCGCCATGCAAGCGTTGGCCTCCTCCACCGGATTGAGGTCCTCGCGCGCCATGTTCTCGATCAGCGCCAGCTCCAGCGCCACCGCGTCCTCGCGCGGGCGCACGAGCGCGGGGATC
This sequence comes from uncultured Solirubrobacterales bacterium, assembly GCA_963821895.1. Classification (GTDB taxonomy): domain Bacteria; phylum Actinomycetota; class Thermoleophilia; order Solirubrobacterales; family Solirubrobacteraceae; genus Palsa-744. The sequence goes on along the minus strand of CAWGFQ010000008.1, from coordinate 169,568 downwards.
GTCTCCAGGCCCGCGATGCCCGCGGCCCGCCAGCGCCGCTCGCCGGCAACCAGCTCGTAGCGTCCGCCCGCCTTGGGCCGCACCAGCACAGGCTGCAAGACCCCGCGCTCCCCGAGCGACTCGGCGAGCGCGTTCAACGCCTCCTCGTCGAAGTGCCGCCGCGGCTGGCGCGGGTTGGGCGAGATCAGCTCGATCGGCAGCTCGCGTAGCTCGTCCCCGACCTCCTCCTTGCCGGCGCTCGAAACCGACAGGATCGCCTCGAGCCCGCGGCCCATCCCGCGCCGCGACGATTTCGTCCCCCCACTCACCGCGCCACCAGCTCTTTGGCCAGCTCGAAGTACGCCTCGGCTCCAGCGCTGTGCGGATCGTGGTGCGTAACGGGCAACCCGTAGCTGGGCGCCTCCCCCACGCGCACGTTGCGCGGGATCACCGTGTCGAACACCAGCTCGGGAAAATGCTCGCGCACCTCGCGCTCCACATCGCGCCCGAGGCGCGTGCGGCTGTCGTGCATCGTCAGCAGCATCCCCGCCACCGTCAGCCTTGGGTTCAGCTCGCGCTGCACGAGCGAAAGCGTCTCCAACAGCCCCGCCAGCCCCTCCAACGCGAAGTACTCAGTCTGCACGGGCACAAGCACGCGGTCGGCGGCCACCAGGGCACTCACCGTCAAGGGGCCCAAGGACGGCGGGCAGTCGAGCAGAATGTACTCAAAGCGCTCGCGCAGCGGCGCCAGGCGCTCGCGCAGCTGCCCCTCAAAGCCATCGATGCGCGGTAGCTCGACGTTGGCCCCGGCCAGCCCTGCCCCCGCCGGGATCATCAGCAACTCGGGCACGCGCGTCTGCGCCAAAGCGCCCTCGGCCGTGCTCTCCCCCGTCAAAACCTCATACAGCCCCGGCGCGTGCGTGCGCTCCAGCCCCAGCCCCACGGTGGCATTCGCCTGCGGGTCCACATCGACCAGCAGCGTCGCGCGGCCGGCCTCGGCGATGCAGGCGGCGACGTTCACCGCCGTCGTCGTCTTGCCCACCCCGCCCTTCTGGTTGGCGATCGCGTAGATCGTTGCCATCTGCGGGGGAAGCTAGCAACCGAGCGGGCGCTTGCGGGCGACGCCCGCCCTGCGGGGGTAGCGCGCAGGCGTCGCAGCCACCTTCTCGTAGACGTGCAGGTGGTGATCGCGCACCCCCGCATATGGCTCCACGCGACGAATCTCCACAACGCGCAGCCCCACCTCAGCGGCGGCGGCCCGCGCGGCCGCCTCCTCAAGCTCATCCCGCCGCCCGCGCCAATCCGCCAACACACCGCCCACACGCAGCAGCGGGGCCGCGTACTCCAGCACCACCGGCTGCGGCGCCAGCGCGCGCGCCGTCACGACATCGCTGCCCCCCAACCCCTCCCGCCACTCCTCCACACGCGTGCACACGACGCGTCCGTTCGCCACCCCTGCCGCCCCGAGCAACCGCTCGACGAACGCGCACTTGCGCGCCTGGCTCTCCAACAGCACGACCTCACAGCGCGGCAGGGCAACCGCGAGCGCGAGCCCCGGAAAACCAGCCCCAGCACCCACATCGACCAGCGCCGTCGCCCCCCGAACGGCATCCAACTCCAGCGCCACGAGGGAGTCCGCCATGTGCACATCCACCGCCTCGCCCGGATCGCGCACGGTCGTCGGCGCCCGCTCATCGGCTGCCAACTCGGCCAGCATCGCCGCCAACTGCCCAACCTGGCCCTCATCCAGCCCATACCGCGCGCCCAGCTCAGCCAGCCGCGATGTTTCCCGTGAAACGCTCTGCTCAGAGTCTTTGGCCTGCTCAAGGCCCTCGCTCTGCTCAGAACCCGCTGGCCGCTCGGGGCCCTCAGCCATCAAGCGGCGAGACGACCAGATACCGCTCGGGTTCATCGCCCTCGCTGTGGGTCTGCACGTCGCCGCGATCGCGCAGGTGTTCGTGCACGACGCGCCGCTCCGACGCGGGCATCGGATCGAGCTCCACGGGAGTGCCCTCGCGCAGCACCTCCTCAGCCGCATCGTCTGCATCCTCGCGCAGCTGCGTGGCGCGGCGCTCGCGGTAGCCATCGGCGTCGATCACCACGCGCGCCTTCATCGGCCCGCCGTGAAAGACGATGCGCTGCGCGAGATGCTGCACGGCGTCGATCGTCTGCCCGCGCCGGCCGATGAACAGGCCGACATCGTCCCCGGACAGATAGCCCGTCAGCACCCCGTCGGCTTCCTCGACATCCACCTCGACATCGAGTCCCATGGCATCGGATATCTCTTCGAGGAACTCCCCGAGCAGCTCCAGCGGATCGCCGCCATCCTGCTCGCCGGGGCGCTCCTCGGCATTCGTGCCCGAACCCGCCTCGCTCATCGCCGCCGCCCTGAGCGCTTCTTCTTCTTGCGCGGCGACGGGGGCGGCGCGGCTGCGGTGCCCGGCGTGCCGACACCCGCGAGCGCCGGTTCACCGGCCAGCTTCCCCCCGGAGGAGCCCGACGCCTTGCCGTTGGAGGACCCGCCGCCGCCGGAGGAGTCCTTGCCGGCGAGCTGCCTGCCCACCGCCACCGGCGGGGGGCCTGCGCCACGCCGCACGAAGTACTGCTGCCCCATCGTCCAGGTGTTTGTGGTGATCCAGTACACCAGCAGGCCGGCGGGGAAGCGGAAGATGAACAGCACGAACACGAGCGGCAGCGCGAGCATCATGCGCCGCTGGGTCTTGTCGGCGGTGGCGCTCATCATCAGCGTGGAGGCCAGCTGCGAGCCTATGTAGAGCGCCAGCAGCACGATCAGCACGATGCCGGTGGCCTTGGCGGTGATGTCGGGGATGAACAGGAACTTGGCTGAGCCCGGCGCGACCTGGTTGCAGGTGATGGTCTGCAGTTCGCTGGCGTGGTGGGCGGTGATCGCGGCGTTGGTGAGCACGTGGAAGTGCTGGCGCAGGCCCTGCCCGCAGATGTTCAGCTTCAGATCGGCGCGCAGCATGTAGAAGAGCGAGATGAACACCGGCAGCTGCAGCACCAGCGGCAGACAGGAGGCGAACGGGTTCACCTTGTTGTCGCGGTAGAAGTTCATCATCTCCTGCTGCTGGCGCTGCTTGTCGTCCTTGTACTTCTCCTGCAGCGCTTTGATCTGCGGGGCGAGCGCCTGCATGCGCTGCATCGAGCGGAACTGGCTGACGGTGAGCGGCAGCATCACGGCGCGTACCACGACGGTGAGCCCGACGATCGCCAGGCCCCAGCTGAAGCCGAGGTGTTCGTGGATGAAGACGAGGACTTCCTCGAAGATCGTGATCAGCGGCCCGAAGGCTTCTTCGATGAAGTTCGTTGCGAGGATTGGAGTCATCGTGGATGTGCGCTGTGGAAGAGCCTCTGCGCCTGCACCGGATCGTAGCCGCCGTGGCTGAACGGGTTGCACCTCAGCAGCCGCCAGCCCGCCAGCACCACCCCGCGCAGCACGCCGTAGCGGCCGATCGCCTGCACGGCATAGCGCGAGCAGGTGGGCTCGTACTTGCAGCGGCGCGGCAGGGCAGGAGAGAGCAAGCGCTGATAGAGCACGATCGGTGCCTTGGCGCAGGTACGCGCGAAGCGCTCCATACGCGACCCGGTCACGGGCTGCGCAGCCGTGGCCCGCATAGCCCTCATGTGGCGCCCCGCAGACCGGCCTTCACGAGCAGCTCCTCCAGCGAGCGCTCGACCCCGGCAAGGCCCTCGCGCTCGGCCAGGTCCGCGACCTCGGGCCGCGCGACCACCACGAGATCGTGGCCCGCGGCCACCCCATCGCCCCCGCGCGCGTGGTCGAACGCCTCGCGCAGCAGGCGCTTGATGCGGTTGCGCTCGACGGCGCCGCCGACCTTGCGCGACACGGACAGCCCCAGGCGCGGGTTCTGCGCCGCGGGATTGGGGAATGTGTACAGCACGAGCTGCCGGTTGGCGCAGGAGCGACCCTGCCGATAGACGCGCTCGAACTCGGCGCTGCGCGAGAGACGACCGCGACGGGTGGCTGGCGCCTTCATCAGCCCGCCGTCAGACGGACAGGCGGCTGCGGCCTTTGTCGCGCCGGCGCTTGAGTGTGAGCCGCCCGGCCCGCGTGGCCATGCGGGCACGAAACCCGTGTGCACGAGCGCGCTTGCGCTTCTTAGGCTGGTAGGTCCGCTTCATTTTCGGATTTTTTGGGGGAGAGGAGGGGGCCGCGCACGGCCTGCGAACGCGCCTGTCAGCCACAGCGCGGGGCGCCGTGAAGACTGGAGTATACCTCTGTGCCACCGCCGGCGGCGAGGGCCAGGCGCGCCGCCATGTCGGGAACGCTTTTTCCCGCCATTTGCGGGCACAGCGCCTGCGCGCGCCGCGCGCGTTTGGCTATATTCGCTGCGCCGGGTCCGCTTGGGACCCCAATCGAATGAGAGTCGAACTTTCTCCCGGGAGGAGCGGGTCAAACGCTGCCGTGAGCGCTGAGCTGGAGCACATCTGGACACGCGTGCAAGCCGAGCTTGCCGCGGCCGTGGACGAGCCCACATATCGCATGTGGCTTGAGCCGCTGCGCGCGCGCGAACTGGCGCAGGAGCGCCTGCTGGTGGAGGCTCCTCCTCATGCGTGCGCGTGGATCCGCGAGCGGTTTGGGCGGCTGCTGCAGACCTGTGTGGCCGCCACCCTGGGGCCGGATGTGGCCGTGGACGTGGCGGAGATCCGCACGCTGCCCGCACCAGGCGCTACGGGGCGAACGGGCACGGGTCCCTCCGGGTACGGGCGCACTGGCGCCACTGACGCCCGGGGCCGCTCCACGGTCACCGCCCCCGACGAGCGCACCCCCCCACCCGAGCCGGAGCTGCTCGGCAACCCCAAGCTGACGTTCGACCAGTTCATCATCGGCGACAGCAACCGCCTCGCCCATGCGGCCGCGTTGGCCGTGGCGGAGATGCCGGCGCAGGCCTATAACCCGCTGTTCATCTGCGGGCCGCCGGGGGTGGGCAAAACGCATCTGCTGCGCGCGATCGCCACGCTGCTGGCCAGCCACAGCCCGGAGCTCGTGGTACGCGTGAGCACCGGGGAGACCTTCACAAACGAGTTCCTGCTGGCGCTTGGCGAAGGGCGGCTCGACGGCTTCAAGGCTCGCTTCCGCCACGTGGACGTGCTGCTGATCGACGACGTGCAGTTCCTCGAGCGCAAGACGCGCACCGAGGAGGAGTTCTTCCACACCTTCAACTGGCTGCACGACGTCGGCAGCCAGGTCGTGCTCACATCCGACCGACCGCCCAAGGATCTGCAGGCGCTGGAGGACCGTCTGCGCGAGCGCTTCCAGGCCGGCCTCGTGGCGGACATCCGCGCGCCTGGCTTCAACACGCGCCTGGCGATTCTGCGCAAACGCGCGCACCACGACGGCGTCACGCTCGCCGAGCCCGAGGCGCTTGAGGTCATCGCGCAGCGCGTGGCACTCAACGTACGGGCGCTGGAAGGCGCGCTGATCCGCGTTGTCGCCTACAGCTCGCTCACGGGCCGAGCGCTGACTTGCGACTTGGCGCGGGAGGTGCTCGACGGGCTCTACCCCAAGCCACCGCCGCGCGCGCATTCGCTGGCTGACATACAGCAAGCGGCCTGTGCGCAGTTTGGCATCTCACCCGAGGAGCTTCTCTCCAGCAGTCGTGCCGCGCGCGTAGCCTGGCCGCGACAGGTGGCCATGTACGTGTCGCGTGAGCTGACCTCCGAGTCGCTGCCCGCGATCGGGCGCCACTTCGGCGGGCGCGACCACACCACCGTGCTGCACGCGTGGCGCCGCACAGGAGAGCGCATCTCAAACGACCCTCCCAGCCGTGCGGCTGTGCACAAGTTGCTGACGTCCCTGAACAACTCCCCCAGTTGACCGCCGCGCCTGAAACACTTCCTCAGTTCGGCCCCTACCGTCCACAGCGCCACGCGCCCTGACACCAAACACACCAACCCCATCCCCATCCCCCACAACCACTACGACTTCTAAGAACACAAGCCATTAGCTATCGATCGGTGCCCTTGTGAAGATTTCCTGTTCCACAGCCGAGCTGCTCCTGCAACTGCAGACCGCTACGCGTGTCGCCTCTACGCGCAGCGCCGTGCAGGCACTCTCCGGCGTAAAGCTCACCGCCACCGCGAATGCAGCCGAGCTATTGGCCACCGACATGGATATTGGCCTACGCGTACCGCTGCAGGCGAGCACCGAGCGCCCTGGCGAGGTCGTTTTGCCAGCACGCCTGCTGCTCGACGTCGTCCGTGCGCTGCCAGGCGAGAGCGCGAGTCTTGAGCTACGGCCTGCCGAGCAGGACGTGGAGCTGATCTCGGGCAACGCCACGTTCCATCTGCGCACGCTGCGCGTCGAGGACTTTCCGGCGCTGCCGGGCCCCAGCGACGACACACGTGTGGCGCTGCCGACGGAGGCCTTCGTGCAGACGATCGCGCGCGTGGCGCGCTCGGCCTCCAAGGATGAGACACGGCCGATCCTCACCGGCATTCTGATGTCCGCGGCCGATCGCGAGCTGCGCATGGTGGCGACCGACTCCTACCGCCTGAGCGTGAAGCAGACCGCACTGGAGCAGCCGCTGGCGGGGACACTGGAGGCCAACGTGCCGGCGCGGGCGCTGCAGGAGTTGGTGCGCGTCGCCCAGGGCAGCCCCGACATTGCGGAGGTGGCCGTCAGCGTGGGGCAGAACCAGGTGGTGTTCGAGCTCGGCGGTATCGTGCTCTCCTCGCGCCTGCTCGATGGGCAGTTCCCCAACTACCGCCAGCTGCTGCCGGAGTCCGTGGAGCACGAGCTGCGCGTGGCCACGGGCGAGCTGACGGAGGTGGTGCGGCGTATCAGCCTGATGGCGCAGAAAAACGCGCCGCTGCGACTGGGTTTCCGCGAGGGCGAGCTGACGGTCTCGGCGCAGACACCGGACGTGGGCGAGGCGAGCGAGTCGATCCCGGTGCCCTTCCACGGCGAGCCGTTTGAGATCGGCTTCAACCCGGAGTTTCTGCGCGACGGGCTGGAGAGCGTGGAGTCTGAGGAGCTGATGCTGAAGCTGATCAGTCCGCTGCGGCCCGGGCTGATCGAGAGCCCTGACGGCGCCGACTTTGTTTATCTCATCATGCCAATCCGTCTGAACGTCTGATTGCTCGGGTGGGACCAGCCTGATGCGCGTCGTCAGTGTCAAGCTCCGCGACTTCCGCAGCTACGCTCGCGCCGAGGCCGACCTGGGCGACGGGTTGACGGTTGTGCACGGGCCCAACGGCGCGGGGAAGTCAAACCTGCTGGAGGCGTTGTACTTCGGCTGCACCGGGCATCCGTTGCGGGCGCGCAACGAGCGTGAGCTGATCCGCTTCGGCGAGGCGAGCACGCGCGTGGTGGTGCGCACGCACGACGGCCGCGATGGGCACGAGCTGAGCGTGGGGTATGGCGTGTCCGCGGATGGGGAGGGCAAGCCCGTGAAGCACATGCGCGCCGACGGGGCGCCCGTGGAGCGGCTGCTGGATGTGGACGTGCGTCCGCTGGTGAGCGTGTTCGCGCCGGATCGCCTGGAGCTGATCAAGGGGACCCCCGCCTTGCGCCGCGCGCACATGGACGCGCTCGTGGCGGCGCTTTGGCCGCTGCGCACCGCCACCCGCCGCGCCTACACGCGCGCCCTGGCGCAGCGCAACGCGCTGCTGGCCTCGATCCGCGCAGGGAGGGCCTCGCGCGAGACGCTGCCCAGCTGGGACCGCGAGCTGGCGGTGCACGCGGTGGCGCTGCGCGAGGACCGCGCGGCCGCAGTGGTGCGTGTAGTGGAGCCGTTTGCGCAGCGGGCGCAGGCGCTCGGGCTGGAGGGCGAGGCGACGCTCCGGTACTGGCCTCGCTCGCGGGCGGAGAGCGCGGAGGAGTTCGAGGCGGAGCTGCGCGAGCGTCTGCCGGGCGAGCTGCAGCGGGGCTTTGGCACGCACGGGCCCCACCGCGACGAGCTGGTGTTCGCGCGCGGCGGGCGCGAGCTGCGCACGTATGGCTCGCAGGGCGAGCAGCGCCTGGCCTTGCTGGCGCTGCTGCTGGCCGAGCGCGCGGTGCTCGCGCAGGAGCGCAGCCATACGCCGCTGATGCTGCTCGACGATGTGATGAGCGAGCTCGACGCGCAGCGGCGCGAGCTGCTCGCGGGCGAGCTGAGCAGTGGCGGGCAGAGCGTGATCGCCACCACCGACCTCGGCCACGTGCCCTCCGCGGGCGACGCGCGCACGGCGCGCCTGCGTGTGAGCGGGGGGGCGATCCTGCGGGAGGCGCTGGCGGCATGAGCCGGTGGCCGGCAGCATGAGTCGTCGGGCGCCCCGCAGCTTCGCGCTTGCGCTGGATGGCTTGACCCGCGCGATCGCCCCGGCTACGCCGCTCGCGAGGGTGCAGGAAGTGTGGGGGAGCGCCGCGGGCGAGGCGATCGCACGCGAAGCGCGGCCGACCGCGGAGCACGGAGGGGTGCTCACCGTGACCTGTGCGGCGGCGGTGTGGGCGCAGGAGCTGACCTTGATGGCGGATGGGCTGATCGAGCGCGTTAATGCGGCCCTCGGCGAGGGCTTGGTGCGCGAGTTGCGCTGCCGCACGGGATGACGCCGGGCGTGAGCACTCCAATACCCCTGTTTTTGGCTTGTTTGCAGGCGATTGAGGCCCCCGCCGGCCCCGGCTGGAGGGCCTCGCTGTGCTACTATTGAGACCCTCAACGCACTCGCCCCGGACCGCGCCAATTGCGCCCGGTTTCGGGGCGTTCTCACGTCATCGGAGGACCATTGGCCACAGACGACTCAAGCCCTGAGAAGGCGCCCCCCCGCGGCGACGCGGAGAAAGTCGCCCATACGGCGACGGAGGCGGGCGCGAGCTACGACGCGCAGGACATCACCGTGCTCGAAGGGCTGGAGGCGGTGCGCAAGCGGCCGGGTATGTACATCGGCTCGACGGGGGTCATGGGGTTGCACCACCTGGTGTATGAGGTGGTGGACAACTCCGTGGACGAGGCGCTTGCGGGTTACTGCACGGAGGTCTCCGTGACGATCCACCCCGACAACTCGGTGACGGTCGTGGACAACGGTCGCGGCATCCCCGTGGCGATGCACGAGAAAGAGGGCCGGCCCGCGGTGGAGGTGGTGCTGACGGTGCTGCACAGCGGCGGCAAGTTCGGCGACGGCGGCGGCTACAAGGTCTCGGGCGGGCTGCACGGGGTTGGAGTGTCGGTGGTGAACGCGCTCTCTGAACAGCTGCGCGTGGAGATCCGCCGCGACGGGCACGTATGGTCGCAGGAGTATTCGCGCGGCGCGCCGCAGAACGAGCTGCAGCAGGGTGCCACGCTCAAGGCCGGCGAGGGCACGGGCACGACCGTCACCTGGCTGCCCGACGCCGATATCTTCGAGACGCTGGAGCTTGACTTCCACACCCTCGAAGAGCGCCTGCGCGAGACGGCTTTCCTCACGCGTGGCCTGAAGATCTCGATTGTGGACGAGCGCGCGGAGGGGCACGCGGCGGAGTTCCAGTACGAGGGCGGCATCGAGGACTTCGTCGCCTACTTGAACGAGAACAAGGACACGGTGCATCGCAAGGTGGTCTTCTTCGAAGGCGAAAGCGACGAGGGCGCGGCGGAGATCGCGATGCAGTGGAACTCCTCCTACCAGGAGTCGATCCACAGCTTCGCCAACAACATCAACACCCGCGAGGGCGGCTCCCATTTGTCTGGGTTCCGCTCGGCGCTGACGCGCACGCTGAACAAGTACGCGCGCGATCACGGGCTGCTGAAGGAGAAGGAGGACAATTTGACAGGCGAGGACGCGCGCGAGGGGCTGACAGCCGTTGTCTCGGTGAAGCTGCGCGACCCGCAGTTCGAGGGGCAGACGAAGACCAAGCTCGGCAACCCGGGCATGGCGGGGTTCGTGGAGTCGATCGTCAATACGGGGCTGGCGGAGTTCTTGGAGGAGAACCCCAGCGAGGCGCGCGCGGTGATCATGAAGGCCGTGCAGGCGCAGCGCGCGCGCGAGGCGGCGCGCAAGGCGCGCGATTTGACGCGGCGCAAGTCGGCGCTTGAGAACTCCACGCTGCCGGGCAAGCTGGCGGACTGCTCGGTGAAGGACCCCTCGCTGGCGGAGCTGTTCGTGGTCGAGGGCGACTCCGCGGGCGGTTCGGCCAAGCAGGGCCGCGACCGCAACACGCAGGCGGTGCTGCCCTTGCGCGGGAAGATCCTCAACGTTGAGAAGTCGCGCATCGACAAGGTCTTGCAGAACACGGAGGTGCAGGCGCTGATCACGGCGATCGGCACGGGCGTGCGCGACGAGTTCAACATCGAGAACGCGCGCTACCACAAGGTGGTGCTGATGACCGACGCCGACGTCGACGGCGCACACATCCGCACGCTGGTGCTGACGCTGCTGTTCCGCGAGATGGAAGAGCTGATCAAGGCCGGCTACGTCTATATCGCCAAGCCGCCGCTGTACAAGCTCAAGCAGGGCTCGCGCGAGCGCTACATCGAGAAGGACTCCGAGCTTGAGGAGATTCTGCTCTCAGACAAGTGGGACAGGCTCGTCGTGTTCGACCGCCACGGCACGCAGTTCAAGCTCACCGACAACCGCTGGCAGCGCTTCACGCGCCTGCTCAAGCAGTACGAAGGCTGGGCCTCTTCGTTGCGCGCGGCGCACGGCCACGAGATGGTGCAGTTCCTGGAGGAGTCCTCGCTGCTGGGCGAGCAGGTGATGAGCGCCGAGGCGGCGATCGAGCTGCTCTCCCGCGCCGGCGTGGAGGGCGAGACGCACGCTACCGAGCTGGTCGAGCAGGATCCGCTGGAGCTGCGCGTGAAGGCGGTGGAGGTGCGCACTGGCTTCGCGCGCACGCACCGCATCAAGCGCGCGCTGTTCGATTCGCAGGAGTACCGCCAGCTGGCGAGCGTGCACAAGCAGCTGATCGAGCTGGCGGGGGTGCCGGCGTTTGAGGTGCGCCTGGGCGACATCCGCGACGCAGCGCCCTCGTTTGAGGCGTTGCGCACCTCGGTGCTGAACGTCGCACAGAAGGGCACGAAGCTGCAGCGCTTCAAGGGGCTGGGCGAGATGAACGCCGAGCAGCTGGCGGACACGACGATGGACCCGGCGACGCGCACGCTGGCGCAGGTGACGCTGGAGGACGCCGCCGCCGCAGATCGCACGTTCTCGATGCTGATGGGCGACCAGGTCGAGCCGCGACGGGCGTTCATTGAGGACAACGCACGCGCTGTAGCCAATCTGGATGTGTGAGCGAGGCATGGGCGGCGAGCGAGGGATGTGTGGGGACCAAGAGATCTGCGGCAACGAGGGGGTGACGCATGGCAAGCGCTGACGTAATCGGCGGCGGCAACATCGAGCCGAGAGCGCTCGAGGAGGAGATGCGCACCGCGTATCTGGACTACGCGATGTCGGTGATCGTCGGCCGCGCACTGCCCGACGTGCGCGACGGCCTGAAGCCGGTGCACCGCCGCGTGCTCTACGCGATGAACGAGCTGGGCCTCGGCCCCACACGGCCCTACGCGAAGTGCGCCAAGATCGTCGGCGAGGTGATGGGCAACTATCACCCGCACGGCGACAGCGCGATCTACGACACGCTGGTGCGCATGGCGCAGGACTTCTCGATGCGCTACGAGCTGGTGGACGGCCAGGGCAACTTCGGCTCGGTGGACGACGATCCGGCAGCCGCGATGCGCTATTGCGTTGTCGGAGATACGCGCGTGCAGCTGCCCGGCGGCACCGTACGCATCGCCGACTTGGCCGATGGTCTGGCCCCAGACAGCGAGCGGGACGTGGACATCCGGGTGCTCGATCGCCTTGCTCGTCCGGTCCATGCGTCGCGTATCTTCCACTCGGGAGAGCACCCGACGCTGAGGCTGCGGACCAAGGAGGGATATGAGCTGTGTGGAACACATAACCACCCGGTCCTGTGTTTGGTTGACATGGCGGGCGTGCCGCTGCTCTTGTGGAAGCGACTCGATGAGCTGAAGATCGGCGATCGAGTGGTGATGAACCGCACGCCGCGCATGCCCGGGTACGAGCAGGACGAGTCCGAGCGCTCGCTCGCACTGCTGTTGGGCGCATTTGTGTCCGAGGGATGGGCATCTGCCAAGCGCGCCGGCTTCAACAACGTCGATGTTCACTACTTTGGTGCCGTGGTCGGTGCCTTCGACGAGCACGTCGGGGGTACGCGATACCTGAACGAGCGAACGATCGACTCCGGTAGTCGGTTATTCGAGCTCGATGTTCAGAACATGTCGGCCTTTCGCGGGAGCCCCCTTGCCTCGCTGATCGGCCGACGCAGTGCCTCCAAGCGCGTTCCGGAGCTCGTGTGGCAGGGATCGGCTGCCTTCAAGCGCATTTTCTTGCGCTCGCTTTTCATGGGCGATGGCTCGTCGTCGCTGCTGCCTCGAAGCACGATCCAGATTTCCTATTCCTCCCGCAGCGATGGCTTGTGCTCCGACGTTCAGAAGCTGCTGTTGGAGTTCGGGATTGTCAGCCGCCTTTGCGGCCCCTCGCCCCGCGGCGAGTACAAGACCGTCATCACCAACCGGCGTGAGGCGCGCCTATTTGCCGAGCGAGTCGGCTTCATGGGTGCAAAGCAGCGCAAGCTGATCCGCGATCTGCGAGCGATCCCTCTGCACAGCAGAGCCATGAGCAGCGACTGCGTGCCGTTCGTTTCCAGCTACATCCGCAGCGAGGCTGGTGGATCGTGGGCCGATCGGGACTGGCTGCGGCGCCACAACGTGGATCGCATCGAGCGCTGGGAGCGAGATCGCACGGCGATCCTCGAGCGCATCGCCTCAGATGAGGTTAAACGTGTTGTGGAGCCGTTGGTCAGCGGTGATCACTACTACGCCGAGGTGGCTTCCGTCGAGTCCGCAGGCACCCAGGCCGTCTACTCGCTGCGGGTCGACACCGAAGACCACTCGTTCCTGACGGACGGCTTTGTCAGCCACAACACCGAGGCGCGCCTGGCGCGCATCGCCACGGAGATGCTGCGCGACCTGGACATGGACACGGTGGACTTCGCTCCGAACTACGACGGCTCGCGCCAGGAACCGCTGGTGCTGCCGGCGCGCTTCCCGAACCTGCTGGTGAACGGCAGCTCGGGCATCGCGGTGGGCATGGCGACGAACATCCCGCCGCACAACCTGCGCGAGACGATCGACGCGACCGTTGCCTACATCGAGGACCCCGACATCGAGGTCGAGGGGCTGATGCAGTACGTGAAGGGGCCGGACTTTCCCACCGGCGGCATCATCCTCGGGCGGGCGGGCATTCGCGACGCGTACGAAACGGGGCGCGGGCGCGTGCGCGTGCAGGCCAAGGCGCACATCGAGCCGCTCTCCCACGGCAAGGAGGCAATAGTCGTCACCGAGCTGCCATTCATGGTCAAGAAGGGGGGCGAGGGGGGGCTGATCCAGAAAATCGCCGACCTCGTGCACGAGAAGAAGATCCCCGAGATATCGGATCTGCGCGACGAGTCGGATAAGCGCGGTATGCGCCTGGTGATCGAGCTCAAGCGCGACGTGCTGCCCAAGGTGGTGCTGAACAAGCTCTACAAGCACACCTCGATGCAGAGCACGTTCGGCGTGAACATGGTGGCGCTGGTGGACAACGTGCCGCGCACGCTGAACCTGCGCGCGGTGATCCACAACTATGTGGCCCACCAGCGCGAGGTGATCGTGCGGCGCACCAAGCACGAGCTGTCCGAGAAGGAGGCGCGCGCGCGCATCCTGCTGGGGCTGTTGATCGCGCTTGACAACCTCGATGCGATCATCGAACTGATCCGCGCCTCGCGCGACCGCGACGCCGCGCGCGAGCAGCTGGTGGAGCGTTTTGAGCTGAGCCACATCCAGGCGACGGCGATTCTCGACCTGCGCCTCTCCCAGCTGACGGCCCTGGAGGCCGATTCGATCAAGCAGGAGCACGACGACGTGAGCGAGCGCATCGCCGAGCTGCGCTCGATCCTTGGCGACGAGAGCCGCGTGCTGGCGGTGATCAAGGAGGAGCTGGCAGAGATCCGCGAGCGCTTTGGCGATGAGCGCCGCTCGGAGATCACACACTCAGAGGATGAAATCGACATCGAGGATCTGATCGCCGACCAGCAGATGGTGATCGCGATCACGCACACCGGCTACATAAAGTCCTTGCCGCTGGCCACCTACCGCCAGCAGCAGCGGGGCGGGCGCGGCGTGACGGGCATGGACATGAAGGACGGCGACTTCATCGAGCACCTGTTCGTGTGCAGCTCGCACGACTACCTGCTGTTCTTCAGCAATCGCGGCAAGGTGTATCGCTCGAAGGTGTACGACCTGCCCGAGGCCTCGCGCACCGCCAAGGGACGGGCGCTCGTGAACGTGCTGCCGCTACGCGAGGGCGAGCGCGTGCAAGCTGTTCTCTCGACACGCGACTTCACAGAGGCCAAGTATCTGGTGTTCGCCACACGCGACGGCACGGTCAAGAAGACGGAGCTCTTGGCCTACAACACGCCGATCAAGGCCGACGGGATCATCGCCATCAAGATCCGCGACGAGGACGAGCTGCTGGCCGTGCGGGCGGTGGACTCGGGCGATGAGATCATCATGGTCTCGCGTGCGGGGCTGACGGTGCGCTTCGCCGAGTCCGACGTGCGCCCGATGGGGCGCGACACCTCGGGCGTGCGCGGCATGGACGTGGGTGCCAAGGGCAAGACGATCGCGATGGACGTGGCGCGCGATGACATGGATCTGCTCGTGATCACCGAGAACGGCTACGGCAAGCGCACCTTGATCGACCAGTACCGCAAGACCAACCGCGGCGCCAAAGGCGTGAAGACGATCGGCCTGACCGAGCAGAAGGGCGGCCTCGCGGGCGCGCTTGTGGTGCGCGAGCACCAGGAGCTGGTGTTCATCAGCGTCGGCGGCATGGTGCAGCGCACCGCCGCCGGCGGTATCTCGCGCCAGGGGCGCTCGGCTACGGGGGTGCGGGTGATGAACCTGAAGGAGGACGACACCGTGTCGGCGATCGCGCTGGTGGTGGAAGGCAGCGAGGATGCGGAGGCGCCGGGGGCCGAGGCACCGGGGGCCGATGGTCCGCTGACAGAAACAGGCGAGGGTGAGGAGAACGGCAGCGGCGGGGAGGCCTGAAGCCGGCCATAGCGCCTCTCGTGGTGGGGGAGAACTCCCCCTTGCCGAGCATCCCCTCCATTCGCTACTCTGGCTGGACCAGAGAAAGGAGGTGGTCCAAACGTTAGGTGACAGTTTTCGCGGGACCCTGGAGGTGACCGGCCGCTAGGTCGGAAAGGCTGGACCGCTTAGCGGAATCCAACCCGGGACACCCCGAGACGATCGCCGGACCTGGTCCCTCCGGTAGCAGGACGAGAGTCTCGGTTTTTCCAGTCAGGTCAGTACGTGCGAGGGGCGTCGTAGTCGAGCGGCGCCCCTCGTGCATTTTCGGCTGACTGCGACGCCGTACAAGCGCCGACTCAGCGCCCGGCGGGGCTACGCCGCAGCCGGCAGATACTGCCGCCAGGCCGCCGGGATTGTGGGGCTGGCGACGTGGATGAAGATCTCCGCGCGCGGCGTGTGCGGGACGCGGCGCGGGTGCATGCCGGCCTGGCGCGGCAGTCGGTCGCCCTTGCGGCGGTTGCAGGGCGCGCAGGAGGCGACGATGTTCTCCCAGCTGGAGCTACCGCCCTTGGAGCGGGGGATGACGTGATCGACCGTGAGATTGGAGCGCGAGCCGCAGTACTGGCAGGCCCAGCCGTCGCGCGCAAACACCGCGCGGCGGGTGATCTTGCGCCGGTGGGCGTCGCGCGGCACGTGCACGTAGCTGACGAGGCGGATCACCACCGGGCGCGACATGGTTGCGCGCTCGGAGTGAAGCTCCCAGCCGCCGCGCTCGACGAGCTCGGCCTTGGCCTTCAGCACGAGTACCACCGCCCGCCGCACCGAGCACACGTTGATCGGCTCGAAGGTGGCGTTGAGGACGAGCACACGACCACCGTCACGCCCGCGCCGCCGGTGCTCTGGGGACGGCGCGGACCCCACTGTCGCTGGTGGGACTGTGGTATCCATCGCAGGCCGCAGTGTAGCGACGAGCAAGCCCGTCTGAGGACGGTAGGTTGTTATCGGCCCTGTCGGGCAGCCGCATAGGAGCCGAGCACGCGCACCTCGTGGCAGAAGGTGCGCAGCCCCGCGACGGCCTGCGCGACCACCGGCTCCTCAAGGCCACCCTGGAGGTCCGCAAAGAACATGTAGTGGCCAAAACGCTCGCGCATGGGGCGCGACTCGATCCGCGTGAGGTTGATCTCGCGGCGGGCGAACTCGTCGAGGCAGTGCACCAGCCAGCCGGGGCTGTCGGCCCCGGCGCCCCAGAAGACGAGCGATGTCTTGCGCCCTTTGTCTCCGTCAGGGGAGCGCATGGGAGGGGGTGTCGCAGGGCGCGCCGCGTCGGTCGGGTTCCGGGTTCCGGTCTCCCCCCCCCGCGCCAGCCAGACGAAGCGGGTGGCGTTGTCCTCACGATCCTGCACGCCGGCGCGCACCACCACGGCGCCGTAGATCTCGGCCGCGAGCCGGGTACCCAGCGCGGCCGTGCCGGGACGCTCACCGCCGGCGACGATGCGTACGGCCTCCGCCGTGGAGCTGGTGGGCTCGATGCGCGTGTGCGCCAGCTGGCCGCGCAGAAAGCGCGTGCACTGGCCGGGCACCTGCGGGTGCGTGAGCACGGTGTCGATCTCCGCCAACTCGACCATTTCGTGCGCGATCAAAGAGTGGCGTACCGCACGTAGCACCTCGCCGACGATTGCGAGCCCCCCCTGCTCGTCGCCGAGCAGATCCAGCGTTACGGTCACCGAGCCGTCGAGCGAGTTCTCGATTGGCACGAGCGCCCACTCGACATCCCCCTCGCGTAGCGCGGTGACGGTCTCGTAGATCCCGACGAACGCCACCGGCTCGACCGCGGGGTCCGGCGCAGCGCTCGCCAGCAGCGCCTCCTCGGTGAAGGTCCCCGCCGGCCCGAGGTAGCCGACGCGCCGGGCGTCAGGCCGACGCTGCGCGGACATCGCCTGCCGGGGCGGTGAGGGCCAGGCGCATCGCCTCGGCCTCCTCGGGAGAGAGCTCGAGTTCGCTGCTGCCGCCCTGCACCTGCTTGGCATACACGCGCGCCTGCTCGCGGTGGTGGATGCACGTGAGGATCACGCCCGTGCGCGTGCCGTCGAGCAGCGCGATCGACACCGACTGGCGCCCGGAGAGCTCGTTGTAGGCGTCGTAACGCACGAGCGCGCTGTGCGAGATGGCGCCCTGCAGCGCCTGCTCCACGGCGCCGAGCCGCTCCTCCAGGCGCTGCGCGACGTCACCGACGTAGTCGCTCAGATCACCGAAGGCGTGCTGCAGCTCGGCCGCATGGGCGACGACATCGCGCTCGCCCTCGCCGAGTACGACGCGCTGGGAGGCGCGCAGGCGCCGTAGTCCGATCCATGCCGCGAGGCAGCCGATCAGCGCCAGCACGGCCACGGCGGCAGCGGCGAGCGCGACGATTCCCTGCGTGGTCGTGAGCGAGCTGGCTGCCATCGACACAACTTAGCCCCTACCCCGGCAGGCCGCGAAGCCACGCGCTATTCAAACACCACGTCGTAGGTCTGCTTGTTGTTTTCGACGTTCGTCTCGCCGGGGACGGGATTGACGTACGCCGTCACCTTGGAGGCGGCGCCGGCGGTGACGCCTTCCACGGGGATGTCGACCGAGGCGGTGCTGCCCGGTTCGGTCTTGTTGATCGTGTGCGTGGCCTTCACCGTCTTGCCGCCGCTTTCCACGGAGACTTCGACCTTGACGTTGGTCTCGGGGTTGCTGCCCCCGTTTTCGACCATCACCGTGAAGGTGGGGTTGGTGCCGCCGTGCACGTGGTTGACGGTGCCAGTCGCGGAGGTCTGGAGCGAGGTGGCGCCGACGCTCACGCCGGTGACGGCGTGCCCGTGTGTGCCTGGCGCGATCGCGCCGTTGCTGGAGCTCGACGAGGACTTGCCCGTGAGCCGGTCCTGCACGGTGGTGGGTTCCAGCCAGCCGATGTTGGGCAGGAAGTTGCTGGTGCTTGGTGGCGCTTCGCCGTTGATGGCGGCCGAGTGCAGTGCTTCCTGGATGAGCGGCGCGACGCGCTGCGAGTAGATCACGTCGGAGGCGAGGAAGTTCTCCATCGCCCCGGCGATGTAGGTGATGGCCTGCTGGCTCTGCCCGCCGAGCGCGGTGCGCACCTGTTCGGCGACCTTGTGCACGCCCTCGGCGCGCAGGTTGAGCAGCAGCAGCAGGTTGCGCTGCGCCGAGGTCATTTCGCCCGGCACGCTGAGGTGTTCGGCGCTCTGCGCCTGGCTCTTGGCGACTTCGCGGTATTCGTTGATGTGCTGCTCGACGGCCTGCGGGGTGCTGCCCGAGGCGCCTGCGAGCGTGGCAAACATGGGGTGGGAGACTTCTTCGTCGGACTTGTTGACGAGCTGCTTGACGCTCTGGGTGTAGTCCTTCAGCGCCTGTTCCTTGCGGCCTTTCAGGCAGCCGTTGACGATCAGCACGATCAGGATCAGCAGCACGACGCCCACGCCGGCGGCGATGCGCCGGCGCATGAGCAGCTGCCGGCGGTCGTGCGCGCCGGGGTGGATGGTGGTTCGATCGCCGCCGCCGCTCCCACTGCCCGCGCCACCACCATCACCGCGCTGGGGCTGGCGCGGACTGGGGCGCGGGGCCGGGCGCGCGCGTGTGCGCGGCGCGCGAGGGGTCTGCGCCGTTGCCTCGTCCTCGTCATCGTCGAAGAACGACAAGAAATGCTCTCCTTGCAGGGATTTGGAGAAGGCCCCAGTATGACCGCGCCGGCGGCCGCCTCCCCGTCGATCTTGCAATTTCCCGCTCGCAGCGGCTTTTCCTGCCCCGCGCGAGCAGGTGGGGGGAAAGGCCACGGCGAACCTCAAGGCGGTGGAATCGCTCGACACGCTGGTGGTCCCCCGCGCCGAGGAGCTTGTGCTCGGGCGCTATCGCCTGCGCGAGCGCCTGGGTGCGGGCGGCTTCGGGGTCGTGTGGAGTGGGTATGACGAGCAGCTGCACCGCGAGGTGGCGGTCAAGCGCATTTGGCTCGATCCCGAGGGGGCGAGCGGTGGCCAGCAGCGCCAGGGGCGCTTCGCCGGAGACCAGGGGCGCTTTGCGGGGCATCAGGGACGCTTCGCAGGACCCTCTTCCTCGCCGCAGGACCCTCCCACCGAGCGCGCCGCCCGCGAGGCGCAGGCGACGGCGCGCCTCTCGCACCCGGCGATTGTGGCGCTGTATGAAGCACAGGCCGAGGGCGAGGCCTTCTACCTCATCTCCGAGCTCGTGCACGGCGACACCCTGGGCGCCCTGCTCGCGGACGGCGAGCTATGCGACGAGGAGGTGCTGCGGATCGGCGCAGCGCTGGCCGCGGCGCTCGAACACGCCCACGCGCACGGGGTGATCCACCGCGACGTCAAGCCGCACAACATCCTCGTGCCGCACGAGCCGGCCGAGCACGCGCTGGGGGTCGCCAAGCTGACGGACTTCGGTGGCGCGCTGCTCGTGGGCGAGGATGGACTCACGCGCACCGGGGATGTGCTGGGCACGCTCGCCTACATGGCGCCCGAGCAGAGCGAAGGCCGCGAAGCCACCCCTGAGACCGATCTCTACTCGCTGGCGCTCGTGCTGTATGAGGCGCTCTGCGGGGTGAACCCCGTGCGCGGCGCCAACCCCGCCGACACCGCGCGGCGCATCGGTGACGAAGTGCCTTCGCTCGAACGCTACCGCCGCGACCTGCCGGCCGAGCTAATCGACGCGCTCGACATCGCCCTGGCCTCGGCGCCCCGGGACCGCGGCACGCTCGCCGCGCTGCGCAAGTCGCTGGAAGAGGCCATCGAGGGCGAAACAGCGGAGCCCACACGCCGACGTATCGCTGCGCGCCCGGCGATCGCCCCTCGCCCCGTTCATGCCCCTACAGCCTTGCCCTACCCTGCGCCCCAGCCGGAAAGGCGCGGGGCAGTTCCTGCTCAACCCATCCGGCCCCAGCCGGAAAGGCGAGGAGCAGTTCCTGCTCAATCATCGGATCGCCGGCGCTCTATGTCAGTCCCCCGCGCCGTTTGGCTCCTCGCCACGGCCGCCCTGGTCGTCTGGCAGTCTGCGGCCGGACGCCCCGGCGTGGCGCTGCTCGTGCTCGCCGCCGCCGCGCCGCTGCTGATCCCGAGCCGCACCTCCCCCCTGGCCCTGACCGCAGCCTTGGCCCCGGCGCTCGGCACGGTGGGCCTCGCTGGGGTCTATCCGGCCGTGGCGGGACAGGCGGCGGCTTGGCGCGACCGCGTGGCACTGGGCGCGCTGGGCTACTGGTGGCTGTGTCTGGCCGAGCCGCTGTTGGCGCGCCGCCTGTGGCTCGGCCCGCCGGCAGGCCTGCGCGCAACCGCGGCGGCAGCGAATGCCGGCGTCGCAACCGCAGTGGCAGCGAATACTGGCGCGATTCCCGCCTGGGAGGGCTCGCTCGACGGGGCGTTCAACCACGTGCTCGTCCCGCTGCTGAGCACGGGCGTGCTGCTGGGGGCGTTGCTATGGGCGCTGGCGGCGCTGCTGCTGCCGTGGCTCGTGCGTGGACGCCACGCGGCGCTGGACCTGGTGGCGGCGACGGTCTGGACAGCGGCGCTGCTTGCGGCCGAGCCACTGCTGGACCACGGCCTGCCGCTGACCCAGGGCCGGCCGCTGCCGCGCGACGCGCTGCTCGCGGCGATCCTGGGCGGTGCGCTGGCGGTCGCCGCGCGGGCACTGCGCGGCCCGGTGGCTCCAGTCTGACTAGCATGATCCACGGGGGTTGGCGCGTGCCTGGCTCCCTGGCCGTCACTCGTCCGGTGCAGCCGCTTCCATGAATCCTCTGAAGACTCTCGAGACAACGCTTTCCAACCTCGTAGAGGGCACGTTCGGACGCCTGTTCCGCTCCGAGGTGCGCCCGATGGAGCTGGCGCGCCGCCTGACCCGCGAGATGGACGCCCACCGCACGCAATCGGTGTCGCGCGTGTATGCGCCCAACGAGTACGCGGTGTGGCTCTCGCCGGAGGATCGCGCGCTGTATGAGGGCGTGGAGGTGGAGCTGATCGAAGAGCTGTGCGCCTATCTGCTGGAGCACGCGCGCCGCGAGAACCTGATGCTGGCCTCGCACCCGCAGATCGTGTTTCACACGGACGAGCAGCTGACGCTCGGAGAATTTGGCATCGAGGCGCGCCTGGTGCGCGCGGAGGAGCAGGAGCCGCCGCCGCCGCCGGCTGGCGAGGAACGGGAGTCGGTTGTCGTGCCCGCGGCTCCGGAGCGCAAACAGGGTGGCGAAACAATGATCCAGAGCAGCTCCGGACGCGTGCGCGAGCCGATCGAGGAGTCTCGTGCACGCCGCACAACCCGCGCGATGCTGCTCACCGACGGACGCCGTGTGCTGGTGCCGCCGAGCGGCGCGGTGCTGGGCCGCAGCCGCGAGTGCGACATCGTGCTCGACGACGCGGGCGTCTCGCGCCGCCACGCGCAGATCAGCCCCACCGAAGACGGTTGGGTGCTGAGCGACCTCGGCTCCACCAACGGCGTGCGCGTGAACGATCGCGCGCTGCGCGGCACGCACGAGCTGCGCCTGGGCGACCGCATCGAGATGGGCGCGACAGAGCTGGTGTTCGAGGTTCGATGACCACGCTGCAGCCCGTGTCGGTGGCGCTCAAGTTCGGCTTCCTCGCCGTGATGTATCTGTTCCTGCTGTGGGTCTCGCGCAGCGCGCTGCGCGACCTGCGCGGATTTGGCTCCCACCGACCCGGCTCCCACCCGTCCGTGGGCGCCGGCTATGGAGCCCACGCTGGCGGCTCGCCGGCGGCGACCGGAGCTGCCGGAGCGGCACTCGACCCTGGCGCCACCGGCCTGCACTCGGCCTCAACGCTCGGTCCTGTGGACCTCACCCACCGCGCTCCGCGCCTTGTGGTGGAGCGCGCGCCAGGTCACGATCCGGGGATGATCTACGACCTCGACGGCGACATCGTGCTCGGGCGCGGCGATCGTGCGGAGATCCGCTTGCAGGATCCCTTTGCCTCCTCGCGTCACGCACGCATCTACCAGCAGGGCGGGGCGGTGGTGATCGAGGATCTCCATTCGACCAACGGCACGTACCTCAACGAGGAGCTGCTGGAGACTCCGCGCCCGCTGCACCCCGAGGATCGCGTGCGCATCGGCGACAGCGAATTCGCCTTCGAGGTGGATTGATGAGCGCCACCCCTTTCGCCTCCGCCCACGCGCTGCGGGTGGCCGACCGTGCTGTTGGTGGCCAAACCATGCTGAGGGTGGCCAAACCATGCTGAGGGTGGCCAAACCATGCTGAGGGTGGCCAAGCCATGCTGAGGGTGGCCGAGCAGTACTCGGGCAGCGACACGGGTCTGCAGCGCCGCGCCAACGAGGACTCGTTGCTGGCGCGCTCCCCGCTGTTCGTGGTGGCCGACGGGATGGGCGGTGCGCAGGCGGGCGAGGTGGCCTCGCGTATCGCGGTGGAGTCCTTCGGCGCAGGCCTCGGCGATACGACCGCTCCCGAGCAGAGCCTCGCCGAGCACGCGCTTGCCGCCAACACACGTATCTACGAACTGGCGCAGGAGGACCCCGATCGCGCCGGCATGGGCACGACGCTCACGGCGGTGTATGTGGGCGAGCGCGAGGTGTCGATCGCGCACGTGGGCGACAGCCGCGCCTACTGCCTGCGCGCAGGCGCCCTTGAGCGCCTCACCGACGATCACTCGCTGGTGGACGAGCTGATCCGCCAGGGGCGCCTCACGCCCGCGGAAGCCGAGGACCACCCGCAGCGCTCGATCATCACGCGCGCACTGGGGCCAGAAGCGGCCGTGGAGGTGGACACGCGCAGCTTCCACGCGCGCGCCGGCGACGTCTACCTGCTGTGCAGCGATGGCCTGACGACGATGCTCAGCGAGGACAGGCTGGCCGAGATCCTGCAGGCCAACTCGCGCCTGCGCGAAGCCGGCGAGGCGCTGATCGCCGCGGCGAACGAGGCGGGGGGGCGCGACAACATCACGGTGATCCTGCTGCGCCTGGAGGAGGTGGGGATCGACGGCGATGGCGCAACACCGCCGCCGAGTGACACCGCGCGGCACGCGCCGGCGAGCGCTGTCCCCTCTGTGGTTCCACGCCAACCCCGCCCCCCCACCACCGCCGCACAGAAACCCAAGCGCTCACTGGCGCGCCGCGCCCTGGCGCCCACCCTTGCGCTCACAATCCTCGCGATCCTGCTCGCGGGCGCTTGGCTGGCTTCGCAGTCGGTGTACTTCATCGGCACCAACAGCCAGGGGCTCGTGACGCTCTATCAGGGCGTGCCCTACGAACTGCCGGCGGGTATCAAGCTGTACAGCAGCGACTTCGTCTCCGGTGTGAGCGCCGCGTCGTTGACGGCCGCCCGCAGGCACACGCTGCTGAGCCATTCGCTGCGCTCCGAAGAAGACGCCACGGCGCTGATGCGCAGTCTCGAACTGGGGCAGTTGAGCGAAGGATGAACCGCCCGATCGTCCGCCTGTATGGCCTGGTGGTGGTGCTGTTCGCCGTGCTGATCGGCTTCACCTCGCGCTGGACGATCTTCCAGGCGGCGTCGCTGCGCGACAACACCTTGAACAAGCGCGCGCAGCTGGAGCAGCAGCGGATCGAACGCGGGCGCATCGTGGCCGCCAACGGCTTGACGCTTGCGCGCAGCGTGCGCGGCAGCGAAGGCACCTACACGCGTATATACCCCACGGGCGAACTGTTCGCAAACGCGATCGGCTACTCGTTTGTGAACCCCGGGCAGACGGCGCTTGAGCGCTACCGCAACAACGTGCTGAGCGGCAGCAGCACGAGCGAACTGCAGGCGATCCTCAACCAGTTGCAGGGGCAGCGCAAGCAGGGCGATGAGGTGCAGACCACGCTCATCCCGAGTGCCCAGCGCGTGGCCACGGCCGCGCTGGCGGGCTACAGCGGCGCGGTGGTGGCACTCGCCCCGCGCACGGGGGCGGTGACGGTGATGGCTTCCTCGCTCAGCTACAACCCCAATGCGATCCGCTCTGAAGCGGCGCACGCGCGGCTTGCCAACGACAGCCGCAACGCGCCGCTTGTGAATCGCACGGTGCAGTTCGGCTACCCGCCGGGCTCGACGTTCAAGATCGTGACTGCCACGGCGGCGATTGACACGGGGCAGTTCACGCCTGAATCGACCGTGAGCGGACGCAACGACGTGATCGTCTCGGGCGTGCCTTTGCAGAACGACGAAGGTCATAGTTACGGCCTGCTGACGCTGACGCAGGCACTGGCGCACTCGGTCAACACCGTGTGGGCGCAGGTGGCGGTGAAGCTGGGCAAGGGAACGATGGCCCGCTACATGCGCCGCTTCGGCTTCGATCGCAAGCCGCTGCTCGACTACCCGGCGGACGAAATGTCAGCCAGCGGCGAGTACTACGACGGGCGTCTCATCTCGCCGTTGAGCCCGCGCGTGGATGTGGGGCGCATGGGCATCGGGCAGGACAAGCTGGACGTGGTGCCGCTGCAGATGGCCGAGGTCGCGGCAGCCGTTGCCAACGGCGGGCGGCTGATGGTGCCCCACCTCACCGCACGCATCGTGGACCCCGACGGGCGGGTCGTGGAAAGCATCGCCCCGCGTGTGCAGTCGGTTGTGATGAAGCCCTCCACTGCAGCAGCGGTGACGGGCATGATGGAAGCGGTGGTCAACGAAGGCACAGGGACCTCGGCGCAGATCCCGGGGGTGCAGGTTGCGGGCAAGACGGGCACGGCGGAGACGCAGGTGGGCAGTGCGCTGAACAACGTGTGGTTCATCGCCTTTGCCCCGGCGAAGGCCCCACGCGTGGCGATCGCGGTGACGCTCAAGGGCGTGCCCGGCCAGGGCGCCGCTTTCGCGGCTCCAGTAGCCAAGCGGGTCATGGAAGCGCTGCTGCACACCCCCGGGAGCGGTGGATGATCGACCCTGGCCCCGCCACCCTCAGCTCGGCAGCGGCCTCCCGGCCGCAGAGACGGAGCGCACGATGATCGAGCCCGGCACCGTCATCGACGGCCGCTACGAGGTGCTCTCGCGCATCGGCTCGGGCGGCATGGCCGATGTGTACCTCGCGCGCGATGAGCTGCTGGGCCGGCAGGTGGCGCTGAAGCTCCTGCAGCACCGCTTCGCCGAAGACCAGGAGTTCGTGGAGCGCTTCCGCCGCGAGGCCTCCAGCGCCGCGGGGCTCTCTCACCCCAATGTGGTGGCGATCTTCGACCGCGGCGAGTGGGATGGCACCTACTACATCGCGATGGAGTACCTGCCGGGCCGCTCGCTGAAGACGGTCGTGCGCGAGCAGGGGCCGATGGCGCCGGCGGAGGCGATCGAGATCGTGATCCAGATTCTGCGTGCGGCGAAGTTCGCGCACAAGCGCGGGATCATCCACCGCGACCTGAAGCCGCACAACGTGATCCTCGACGAGGAGGGCCGCGCGAAGGTGACGGACTTCGGCATCGCCCGCGCGGGCGCCTCGGACATGACGCTGACGGGGTCGATCATGGGCACGGCGCAGTATCTGTCCCCCGAGCAGGCGCAGGGGCAGCCGGTGAGCGAGACCTCGGACGTGTATGCGGTGGGGATCGTGCTGTATGAGCTGCTCACGGGCACGGTGCCTTTCGACGGCGAGACGGCGGTGAGCATCGCCCTGCAGCAGGTCTCGGCCGAGCCGCCGCCGCCCAGCGCACGCAACGCGGCGGTGACGCCGGAGCTCGACGCGGTGGTGGCACGCGCGCTGGCCAAGGGGCCGCAGGAGCGGTTTGCGAGCGCGGCGGAGTTCATCGCGGCGCTGGAGGAGGTCCGCACGAAGATCGGGTCTCCGGCCTCGCTCCCGCCCGCCTCTGTGACGGCCGCCGCCGCGGCGCTGGCGGGGGCGATCTCGCTCGGGCAGATCCCCGGCGGGCCGGTCCCTCCCGGCGGCAACATCCCCCCGGGCGCCACCGGCTTGCCCGGCAGCGTGCTCCCGCCGGGACCGACGGCTCCCGGCAGCCCGACGCCCTTCGGCAGCCCGGCCACGGACCCTACCCGCCCGCTACCGGCGGCCCCGGCGAACGAGTGGGGGGTGCTGACGATGGCCCCCGCGGCCGACGGCGACGGCACAGACGGCGACGGCGACAATTGGCTCAAGCGCCACCGCTGGTGGGTGCTGGGCGGCGTGGCGTTGCTGGTGGTGCTCGCGGCGGCGCTCGCGTTGATCCTGACGAACAGCAGCAAGGTGGCGGTGCCGGCCGTGATGGGCCAGCCGGAGGCGCTCGCCGAAGCCAACCTCACGCGCGCTGGGCTGAAGGCGACGCCGAGCCAAGCGGCATCGACCACCGTTGCGCTCGGCAGCGTCGTCAGCCAGCTGCCGCGCGCGGGCAGCGAAGTGAGCAAGGGCAGCCATGTGGGCATCGTGATCTCAAGCGGGCCGGGCAGCGTGGAAGTGCCCAACGTGGTTGGGCAGACGAGCGCGCAGGCAACCGCCAAGCTGCAGGGGCTGGGCCTGCACACAACGACGCAGAGTGCGACGAGCGCGGCGGTGAAACAGGGCAGCGTGATCTCCACCAGCCCGGCAGCGGGCGGGCAGGCGAGCGTGGGCAGCGCGGTAACGCTGACGGTCTCCAGCGGCCCGCAGCAGGCGGGCGTGCCGGAAGTGGTGGGGTCGCCGCTCGCCGACGCCAAGTCCGCGCTGAAGGCGGCGGGGCTGAAGGCGGGGACGATCGTGCAGCAGACGACGGCGAGCCAGCCGGCGGGCACGGTCATCTCGCAGTCGCCGACGTCGGGCGCCTCGCTGCCGCTCGGCGCGACGGTGAACCTGACGGTTGCGCAGGCGCCCAAAGAAGTGGAAGTGCCCGAAGTGGTGGGCGAGAACGCCACCCAGGCCGCCGCCGCCCTCGGCCAGGCGGGCTTCAACGCGAAATCGGTCTCGCGCACGGTGGCAGAACCGTCGCAGGTGGGCGTCGTCGTCGAGCAGAGCCCGGCGGGCGGCCACAACGCCGCGAAGGGCTCCACGGTGACGATCGCCGTCGGCGTACTCGGTCAGAGCACTACGAGCACGAGCACCACCACGACATCGACGTCGAGCACGACGACTTCGACCACGACCACGGCCGCGGCACCCGTGCCATGAGCGACGCTCTGACTGTGGTGGTGCTCGCCGGGGGCCGCAGCTCCGAGCACGACGTCTCACTCGCCTCGGCCGCTGCCGTGCGCACGGGCTTGGAAGCTGGTGGCCATGATGTCCTGTGGGTGCAGATCGATCGCGATGGCACCTGGCGCTGGGAGGGCGAGCCGCTGAGCGTGACCCCCGGCCGGGGCCTGCTCGGCGCCGACGTCGTGTTCCCCGTCCTGCACGGACCCTTCGGCGAGGATGGCACCGTACAGGGCACCTTGGAGACGCTCGGCGTGGCCTACGTGGGCGCGGGTGTGGCCGCGTCGGCGGTGTGCATGGACAAGGTGCTGTTCAAGCAGCTGATGGCGGCGGCGGGGGTGCCGCAGGTCGACTATCGGGCGCTACGCGCTCCAGACTGGCGCGAGCTCCCCCTGGAGACCCTCACCGAATTGGAGGCACTGGGTCTGCCGGTGTTCGTCAAGCCCGCCCACCTCGGCAGCAGCGTGGGCATCGTCAAGGTGAACGAGCGGGCGGGAATGGTGGCTGCCCTGGACGAGGCGCTGGCACACGATGAGCTGGCGATCGTGGAGGCGATGGCGCCGGGCCTCGAGGTCGAGTGCGGCGTGCTCGGGCAGTCTAGGCTTGACGGGGCCGACGGAACTCCCAGCGCCCCGGCGCAGGCGAGCGAGCCGGGCGAGATCGTGCTGCCCGCTGAGCGCGATTGGTACGACTACGAGGCCAAGTACGCGGAGGGCGGCATGGAGTTGGTGGTGCCTGCCCGCATCTCGGCCATCGCGCGCGAGCGCGTAATGCAGCTGGCGCTCGACACCTTCGTGCACGCGGGCTGCGCAGGCCTGGCGCGCGTGGACTTCTTCGTGGACGGCGGGCGGGTTTTGGTCAATGAGCTGAATACGATGCCCGGATTCACTCCCACCAGCGTCTATGCAAAGTTGTTGGGTGCTTCGGGTGTCACTTATCCTGAAGTGGTGGAGCGGTTGTGTCGGCTGGGGCTGGAGCGTCACGAGAGCCGCAAGGCATTTTTGTATTGACCGCTCCCAGCCTCACCGAAACAAAGTCACCTCAGCAATCGACGCGTAGTTCTGCCCCGGCGGCAGCGTGGTGATCCACACGAGGTAATAACGAAACCGCCGCCCGTCCGAATCCACCGCGATGCGCTGCCGCGCGCCCACAGACGCGGCACTGCCCAGCGGCCCCACCCAGCCGCGTTGCGTCAACGGCGTGGAGCTTCCATACGCCAGTTCCAGATCGATGTGATTGGCACCATAGATCTGCACCCCGAACCCGGGCGTGGGGGTGAGCAGCACGAGCTGGCGCGCGGCAACACCGGGCGCGGCGTCCACATACAGCCCCACGCCGGTGCCGCCTGTCTTCTTGAGCGTGTCGTCGTAGTACTGCGCGGTGCTCCAGGCGGTGTTCGGATCGGAATCCACGGCGAGGTCGACCTGTTCGTGGTTTTCAGGGCCGGTGCCGAACGGGTTGTAGTCGTAGGCGGCGTTCTGACCCAGCGAGACCGCGACCAACCCCGGCTTGGCGGTCACCCCGACGGGCACGCCGGTGCCGCTGTGGGTGTGATCGGCCAGCGCAAGCAGCACCCCGGCGACCACCAGCGCCAGCAGAACGAACGAGCCGAGCCAGCGCGCGCGGTGGCGCATCCGCCACGGCAGGCGGCGGCGCGTGCGCAGCGGCAGCGAGCGCAGCACGGAGGTGACCTCGCCGGTGGCCTGGCCGGTGCGCGCGGCCTCGATCGCGAGCGCTTCCTCCAGGTCGGCGAGCAGGTGCGGGATGTCCGGGTAGCGCCGCTCCAGCGAGTGCGCGGTGGCGCGATCGACGACGGCAGCGGTCGCGGCGGAGACCTCGGGGCGCAGCCGCTGCACGTCGGGCACCTGCTCGCGCACGTGGCGCATGGCGACCGCCACGGGGGTGTCGCCGCTGAAGGGGACCTCGCCGGTGAGCATCTCGTACAGCACGATGCCGAGCGAATAGATGTCCGACTGGCCGGTGACGACCTGGCCCAGGGCCTGCTCGGGGGAGACGTAGTCGGTGGTGCCGAGCACGCGGCCGTCCATCGTCAGGCCCTGCTGCTCCAGCTGCCGCGCGATGCCGAAGTCGGTGATCTTGGCGCTGCCCTCGCCGCTGAGCAGGACGTTGTGCGGCTTGACGTCGCGGTGCACGATGCCGCGCTCGTGCGCGGCGCCGAGCGCGCGCGCAAGCTCGATCGCATACGCGAGCGCCTGCGTGATCTCCAGCGGCCCCTCGCGGATGAGCGCCTTGAGCGTCTCGCCCTCGACGTACTCGAAGACGATGTACGGGGTCGCCTCGGCCTCCCCCTCCTCGGTTTCCTCGCCGGCATCGATGACGGTGACGATGTGCGGATGGTTGAGCTGCGCGACGGCCCGCGCCTCACGCCGAAACCGCTCCAGCTGATCGGCGTCGGACGCGATGTGCCGGTGCATCAGCTTGATCGCCACGGGGCGCTCCAGCACCGTGTCGAAGGCGAGATAGACGGTCGACATCCCGCCGGCCCCGATGCGCGAGTCCAGGCGATAGCGCCTGCCGAGAAGACTGCCAAGAACCGTGCTCACCGCCTTCAGCTTAGAAGCGCGTGAGGGGGACCTTTTTTTTGGATTTGAGGGGGCCGCGTGGGTGCTCGCGCTGCCGCTTGGCGATCACGACGAGCGCGGCGAGAGTCGCGCGATAGAGGGCGAACCCGAGCAGCGGGCGGGCCCGGCGGCTGCGGGACAGCAGGGGGGAGCAGGCGAGTGTCGAGACGAAGGCCGCGGCGACGCCTGCGACGAGCGGGCGGCCGAGGCCGGGGGGGACGCCCTCGCTGGCCATGCGGCGGCCTTTGAGCGCGGTGGCGGCGAGGATCGGGGGGAGGCCGACCTGCCAGGAGAGCGTCTGCGCGTCGGCGCGCGAGAAGCCACGCGCGCGCAGCGCCGTGAGCGTGGCGCCGTTGCGCGAGACGCCCGGGAGCAGCGCGAGCGCCTGCGCCAGGCCCAGCGCCACGCCGTCACCGCCGCGCGCGTCGGCGACCTGCCGCGTCTGCCCGCCGCGCTTGTCGGCAACCGCCATGGCGAGGCCGCCCACAAAGAGGTTGGCTGCGATCGTGGAAGGCCCGCTGAGGCGCCGCTCGATCGGGCGCTCGAAGGTGAAGCCGATGGCTGCCGCGGGCACGAGCGACAGCGCGAGCACGACCGGACGGCGCAGCCCGCCGAGCAGCTCGTGCGGCATCGCGATGATCAGCCCGAGAGCTGCGCCACAGTGAAGCGCGATCTCGAATGTCTTGGCTTGCTCGGGCGGCAGCTGCGCGGCGGGCCAGCCGAGCAGCTCGGGGACCAGCACGGTGTGTGCTGAGGAAGAAACCGGCAGCAGCTCGGTCGGCCCCTGCAGCAAGCCCAGCAGGAGCGCGTGGCGGAGAGGAAGCCCCTCGCTCAAGCCGCGGCCCGGCGCGCAGCGCGACGTCGCACAACGAGGTAGACGACCCCCGCGATCACGGCCAGGACGATTGCGTAGTCGACGTACTCGAAGTATTTGCGCGCGTTTTCCCATTCGCTGCCGAGCGCCTTGCCTGCGAAGGCGAGTGCCACCACCCAGGGGATCGAGCCGATCGTGGTGAGCACGGTGAAGCGGCCCAGGGGCATGCGCGCTATGCCGGCTGGCAGCGAGACGAAGGCGCGCACCAGCGGGATCACGCGGCCGAACAGGACAGCCGGCTGGCCGTAGCGCTGAAACCAGCGGTCTGCCCGGTCGATCTGGGCCGGCCCCATATGCACCAGATGACCGTGGCGTTCAAACAGCTCCAAGCGACCGCCCCTGCCGATTGCATAGGCAATCCACGATCCGACGAGCGTGCCGAGCAGTCCCGCGAGGATGATGCCGGTCATCGTCAGGTGGTGCTGGGCGCCGCTCTGGGACTGGTCGGCGACGGCGAAGCCGGCGAACAGCATCACGACCTCGGAGGGGATCGGGATGCACGCTGAGCCGAGCGCCATCAGCGCGAAGATCGCGGGCAGGCCGCCTTCGCGTACGAAGTGCGCGGTTTCGTTGACGACCGTTTCGGAGATAGAGGCGATGACGAACATGGAGGGGCCAAGATACCGTCCTACGCGATGCGCGTCTGGATAGACCTGACCAACAGCCCCCACGTGCTCGTGATGCGGCCCGTGATCGAGCTGCTTCGGCAGGACGGCCACGAGGTGCAGGTGACCGCGCGCGACTTCGCCCAGACGCTCGGTCTGCTGGAGCGCTTTGCGATCCCGCACACGGCGATTGGCCGCCACCGTGGCGAGCGGCTGGGGGCGAAGGCCATCGGGCTGGCCGAGCGCTCGAGCGCACTCGCGCGCTGGGCACGAGCACGGCGCTTCGACGTGGCGCTCGGCCACGGCTCCAACGACATCAGCGTGGCTGCCCGCGCCCTACGCATCCCGTGCGCAACGATGTTCGACTACGAGTGGGCGGCTGTGCAGCACCATGTCAACTGCCGCTTGGCGCAGGCGGTGGTGGTGCCCGATGCGATCCCGCCCGAGCGTCTTTACCGCTACGGGGCAAAGGGCAAGATCCGCGCGTATGCGGGGCTGAAGGAGGAGTACTACCTGGCCGACTTCGAGCCCGATGCGGCGGTGCTCTCCGAGCTCGCGCTCGACGCGGCGCGGCCGATCGTGGTTGTGCGCACCCCGCCGGAGGTGTCTCTGTATCACCGCTTCGAGAACGATCTGTTCGCTCGCGTGCTGGAGCGCTTGCGCACTGCCGCCACAACCGATGGCGTGCAGGCGGTCGTGCTGCCGCGCACGCCCGAGCAGCGCACAGAGCTGACAGGCGCGGGCTTCATGGTGCCCGAGCGCGCGATCGACGCGCAGTCGCTGATCGCCCACGCCGACCTGATGATCTCCGCGGGTGGCACGATGAACCGCGAAGCGGTGGCGCTCGGCACGCCCGTCTGCACCACCTTCGAGGGTCGGCCCGGCGCGGTGGACGAGCGCCTGATCGCGGAGGGCCGCATGCGCCGCCTGCACGACCCGGCGGAGCTGCACCTCGCCAAGCGCCCCCAGGGCGAGCGCGCCGAACGCACCCGCCGCGATCCGCGCGTACTGGTGAACCTGCTGCTTTCCCCCGTACAATCCAGCTGATGCGCCGCAGGATCCGTTCCGTGGCCACACCGCTCTTGCACCGCCACTCGCTCCCCCAGCTGGCTGTGGACGGGGCGCTGGTCGCGCTCGCCTACTGGCTGGCTTTCCAGCTGCGCTTCGACAACGGGCCGCACGGGGCGTACTTGGATCTGCGCGAACGCACGATCTGGTGGGTCGTCCTGGGGGGCGTCGTGGTGCTCACGCTCACGCGCAGCTACCAGCGCAGCTGGAGTTATTCGGGGCAGCGCGACTACTGGGCGATAGTGCGCGGGGTGGGGGCGATCGTGCTGCTGACTGTGGTCGCGGTGGCCGTGATCCGCCCGGTGCAGATCCCCTCGCACCACCGCATCATCGCGGTGGGCTTGCCCAACGGGGTGGTGGTGCTGTTCCTGCTGCTGTGCGTGGTGCTGCTCGTCGGCGTGCGCGTGGTGGCGCGCTCGATCCACGAGGGGCGCCCGCTCGCGGCCTTCCGCGGCGTGGGCGAGGGGCAGCGGGGGGTGCTGATCGTGGGCGCCGGCGACGGCGGGCGCCTGGTGCTGCGCGAGATCGTGCGCAATCGCGGGCTGGGGCTCGCGCCGGTGGGGTTTCTCGACGACGATCCGCGCAAGCGCGGGCTGCGCATCGATGGCGTCAGCGTGCGCGGCGATACGCAGCGCGATCTGCCGCGCATCCTGGAGGAGGCCGAGCCTGAGGAGGTGATCATCGCGATCCCCTCCGCGCCGGGCAGCATGCGCGCGCGCGTGGTGCGCGAGTGCCGCAAGCGCGGCATCCCCGTGCGCACGCTGCCGACCGTGTTCGAGCTGCTGCAGACCGGCGAGGGGACCATGGACGCGCGCCAGGTGCGCGAGGTGCAGGTCGAGGACGTGCTCGGGCGCGAGCCTGTGGTCATGGAGCTGGATAGCGTCGGCGCCTATCTGCGGGACGCCACCGTGCTCGTGACCGGTGCCGGCGGTTCGATCGGCTCCGAGCTGTGCCGGCAGATCGCGCGCGTATCGCCGCGACGGCTGGTGCTGCTCGATCACGCCGAGGACAACCTGTTTGAAATCCAGCGCGAGCTGCTGGACGAGCGCCACATCTCGCCCACCGTGCTCAGCACCGTGCTGGCCGACTGCAAGGAGGGCGAGCGCATGCGCGAGGTGTTCGCCGAGCACGCGCCCACGGTCGTCTTCCACGCCGCTGCCTACAAGCACGTGGGGCTGATGGAGGCCAATCCCGTCGAGGCAGTGCGCAACAATGCGATCGCCACGCGCGTCGTCGCGCACGTCGCGGGCGAGCACGGCGTGGGGCGCTTCGTGCTCGTCTCCACCGACAAGGCTGTCGCGCCCGCCACGGTGATGGGTGCCTCCAAGGCGCTGGCCGAGTGTGCGCTCGAGGCCGCCACGGCGCGCTTCCCGCAGACCGTGTACACGGCGGTGCGCTTCGGCAACGTGCTCGGCAGCAGCGGCAGCGTGGTGCCGATCTTCCGCCGCCAGATCGCACGGGGGGGGCCGCTGACCGTGACCGACGAGCGCATGACGCGCTACTTCATGACGATTCCCGAGGCGGTGCAGCTGATCATCCGCGCGGGCTCGCTGGCGAGCGTCGCCACCGCCGCGCAGGTGTTCGTGCTGGACATGGGCGAGCCGGTGAAGATCGTGGATCTCGCGCGCGCGATGATCGAGCTTTCGGGGCTCGAGCCAGGGCGCGACATCGATATCGAGATCGTCGGCAAGCGCATGGGTGAGAAGCTGCACGAGGAGCTGTTCAACGATTTCGAGCGCTGTACGAGCACGGCGGCAGAGAAGATCATGCTCGCCGACCGCACGCCGCTGGACGCCGGCACGGTTGAGGCCATGTTCGAGGAGATCAACCTGCTCGTGCTCGAAGGCGATGCCGCGGGTCTGGCCACGAAGGTATCCGAGCTGTCCACGGTGCGCGCGGCCCCGCAGACTGCGCTGACGGGCGCTGCCGAGCCGGCGGAGGTGTCCCCGCCCCCGGGGCCCTCCGCGGGTGACGCGCAGGCGCCTGCGCCCCTCATACACTCTCAAAGCTCATGACCGTGACCGCTGTGCCGCTGGCGCTCTCCCTGTCTGACACCTTCACCAAGGTCGGCGCCATCGTCGCCTTCGCCGCGTTCCTCGGCATCGCGCTGCTGGCGATGCTGTTCTTCGCGCAGGCGCGCGAGCTCAAGCGCCTGCGCGAATGGAGCGAGCAGGAGCCCGCGCGCATGGCCGAGCTCGAGCACCGCCTATCGAGCGCGATGGCGATGCGCATCCAGCGCGCCACCGCGCAGCCGGCGCGCCCCGTGGCGCAGGCGCGCGCCGCGGCCGTGAGCGCAGCGCCGCTCGCCACGCAGGTCGTGTCCGAACCTCCGACCGAGCGGGCGCCGGGTCCTGCCCTCCTGCCCGCTGCCCCAGCCTTGATCGCGGGGAACATCGAGCCCGATCTCGCGGAGGAGAAGCCGCAAGACGATGTCTCGCCCGATCTCGCGGAGGCACTGCCCGTGGCAGCCGCGGTGCGCGCGCGGGCGGTCCTGTCTGACGTGGAGGTGCAGGCCCCCGCACCCGACGCCCCGGAGTTTTCCCCCGAGGCCCCCGAGCTCGCCCCCGTCGCGGCCGCCGCACCCGTAGCCTCCGCTGCACCGCCCGCCGCACCCTCGGCGCCGCGCGCACCGATCCCCCCGGAGCGTCCGCCGATCGCGCCTCGCTCCGCCCCCGGCAGGCAAGGCGCGAGACAGTCCCCCCCCAATCCCTCCGCACCGGCCGCCAACGGCCGCGCTCGCCGGAAAGGCGCAGGGCAGCTCCCCCCCAATCCTCCGTCCCGCCGTCGCGGCGGTCCACCCCCGGGGCCGCCCTTCCTGCGCGAGGAGCCATCCTCGGGTCGCGGGCGGCTGCTGCTGATTGGCGGCGCCGTCGTGGTCGTCGTGGCGCTCGTGGCCGTCTTCGCGCTCGGACTCGGCGGCTCCTCCGGCGGTGGCAAGCCGGCGGGCACGAGCAGCGGCGCGGGCACATCCACCGCGCACGGCGAAACGGCGCTGCCGGCGGGCAACCCCTCGGAAACGCACGTGGTTGTGTTCAACGGCACCGAAACGCAGGGTCTCGCGCACCACCTCTCGGAAAACCTCCAGCAGAGCGGCTACACGCTGGCGGTGGCGCAGAGCGGCAATCCCCCGGGCGGAACGTATAGCGCGACGACCGTCGAGTACGCCTCCGGGCACAAGGTCGACGCCGAACACGTCGCGCAGACGCTCGGCGGCGCGCCCGTGCACAAGCTCGACGCGGCGCTCGCGGGGATGGCAAACGGCGCCACGGTCGTGGTCGTCGCCGGCACCAATGCAAACAGCAACGCCACGAGCACGAGCAGCACGGG
Organism: uncultured Solirubrobacterales bacterium; assembly: GCA_963821895.1. Classification (GTDB taxonomy): domain Bacteria; phylum Actinomycetota; class Thermoleophilia; order Solirubrobacterales; family Solirubrobacteraceae; genus Palsa-744. The sequence goes on along the minus strand of CAWGFQ010000008.1, from coordinate 133,982 downwards.
CGGCGCCTCCGAAAGCACGGGCAGCGGCGCGAGCGGCGAAACCGGCGGCGGCACTGGCGAAGCGTCCGGTGGCACCGGCCAGTGAGCCAACCAATAGGCACCTTCCTCGACATCCCCGAGCGTTCCGCCAAGCCGCGCGAGCGGGGGCTCACGCACGTGATCGACCGCGGCCTCTCGATCGCCGCCGTCGACGGGCTGATGGAGACCGCGGGCGAGAGCGTGGACATCGTCAAGCTCGGCTGGGGCACGGCCGTCGTGACGGGCAACCTCAAGCCGAAGCTGGAGCGCTACGCCGCGCACGGCGTACCGGTTGTCCTTGGGGGCACGCTCACGGAGGTGGCCATCCGCCAGGGCAAGGTCGAGGGGCTCGTGCGCTGGCTGCACGAGCTGGGGCTGCGCCACGTGGAGGTGTCCGACGGCACGATCGAGCTCGAGCAGGACGCCAAGCACGAGCTCATCAAGCGGCTGGCCGGCGAATTCACTGTGCTCTCCGAGGTCGGCAGCAAGGATGCGGCGGCGATCATGGCGCCGTACGTGTGGATCGAGCGCATCCAAGCGGACCTGGAGGCGGGCGCGTGGAAGGTGATCGCCGAGGCGCGCGAGTCGGGCACGGCGGGCATCTTCCGCGCCGACGGCGAGGTGCGCAGCGGGCTGATCGACGAGATCGCGCACGCGATCGACCCGGAGCGGATGATCTTCGAGGCGCCGCGCCGCGACCAGCAGGCGTGGCTGCTCAAGTTCTTCGGCGCCAACTGCAACCTCGGCAACATCGCGCCCGACGAAGTGCTCTCGCTGGAGACCCTGCGCCTGGGGCTGCGCTCGGAGACGGTGGGGCACTTCGCACGGGACGGGCAACAGGCTTGAGCGCGCAGCCGGCCGCAGCGAGCCCCCCCGCCCGGGCGGCGGCACCGCTGGCGCGGATCGTGTTCGCGGCGCTCGTCGTGGCCAGCTTCGCGGCGTTTGCGATCACGCAGCACCTCAAGCACACGCCCTCAGCTGTGCAGGACTTCAAGGGGCCTTACGTATTTGAACCCTCCGGCCCTCCCGGCCCGCACCGGGTGGAGGCGCTGTCGTTCCGCATCGCCAAGAGCGACGAGGTGACGGTGGAAATCATCGACTCCAGCGGCAACGTCGTGGCCACGTTGCTGCACAACCGCCCGCTGCACAGCTACACCACGCTCTCCTACCAGTGGGACGGGCGCCGTGGACCGACGACGCCGCCGGCGCCTGCGGCCGGCACCCCGCACGACCGCCTGATGCCGATCGACCACGGAGCGCTGGCGCCGCGCGGGGAATACCGCGTGCGGGTGCACTTGCTCCAGCAGGACCGCACCGTCCCTTCCCCGCGGAGCTTTGAACTGCGATGAGCTACGCAATCGCGGGGGTGGCGGGGATCGCGGTCGTCGTGGCGCTGGCGCTGTTCCTGCGTGGCCGCCCGCGGGCGTTTCCGCTGCTGGCGATCGCCGCGGTCCCGTTCCGCCTGCCGATCTCCGCAGACGGCAGAACTGTGAACCTGCTGATCCCGCTGTATGTGGTCGTGGGCGCGGGCACGCTCGCTTATCTGCTGGATCTGCTGGGCCGCCCCGCCCACACGCGAAAGGCGAGTGCCCGAAAGGCGAGGAGCAGTTCTTTCTCGGTTTACCTCGACTGGCTGCTGCTGGCGAGCGTCGTGCTGTATGCACTGCAGGCCACCTACTCCAGCGACCACACCAAGGCGCTTGAGAACCTTGCGTTCTTCTACATCCCCTTCGGCCTGCTGTACCTGCTGCTGCGCCGGGTGCGCTGGACGCGCGAGCTGTTGTTGCAGTGCCTGGGGATCGCCGTCGCCGAGGCCGTGGTGTTCGCGGGCATCGGGTTCGTGGAGTACGGACGCAAGGAACTGCTGCTCAACCCCAAGGTGGTGGCGGCCAACCAGTACGACAACTACTTCCGCGTGAACTCGCTGTTCTTTGACCCGAGCATCTACGGGCGTTTCCTCGCGCTCGTGATGCTGGCGGTGACCACGGTCGTGCTGTGGACCAAGCGCCGCCGCGACGTGTGGGTGGGGGCCGCGGTGCTCGCCTGGCTGCTCGGCGGCTTGATCACAAGCTTCTCGCAGTCGAGCATTGCCGCGCTGTTGCTCGGCCTCGCGGTGCTGGCGGCGTGGCGCTGGGACGTGCGCTCGACGCTCTACGTCTCGGTGGCGCTCGCGCTGATCGCGGGCGTGGTCGCGCTGCTGGCGCCGGCCAGCCTGCACCTCGGCCTGAAGGGCGCGGGGGGCTCGGCCAACAACGCGACCAGCGGACGGGCGAAGCTGGTCTCTGGCGGCCTGTCGCTGTTCGCCGAAGATCCCCTCCAGGGACAAGGATCGGGCTCGTTTGAAACCGCCTACAAAGCGCACAACACGAGGGGCGCCGTGGCGCAGAACGCGACCTCGGCCTCGCACACGATCCCCATCACGGTCGCCGCCGAGCAGGGGATCGTGGGGCTCGCGCTGTATGTGGCGCTGCTGATCGTTGCCTTCATGGCGCTGTTCTCCGGCGCCGGCCGCTCGCCCCCGCGGATCGCGCTGGCGGCCTGCTTCGCCGCGCTCGTCCTGCACACCTGGACATACGCCGACTTCCTGGAGGACCCGATGACCTGGACGCTGCTGGGCATAGGCGCGGCCCTGGCCTGACGCCATGGTCGACTACCTGAAGCGGCTGCTGCGCACCGGCGCCGCCTACCAGGCGGCGGACATCGTCGCCAAGGCGATCGCGGTGTTCACCCTGCCGCTGTATACGCGCCACGTCTCCTCGGGCGAATACGGCGCCTACAACACGCTGCTGACGAGCGTGATCCTCGCGAGCATCTTCCTGCGCGTGGGACTCGGCGAGGCGTTCGTGCGTTTCTATTTCGAGGACGAGGACCGCGCGCGACGGGATCGCATCGCGCGCACGGTCACCGCCACCGTGGCCTGGACCACGACGATCGCGGCGCTCCTGGCGGTGGCCTTCGCGGGGCCGCTCTCGCACCTGCTGCTGGGCACCACCAACACCGAACTGCTCGACTGCGCCGTCGTCGGCCTGTGGGCCTTCACCAACCTCGAGATGGCCTACGCGCAGCTGCGCGTGGACGAACGCGTCGGCGTGTACGTGCGCGCGGCGGGGGCGAACGTGGCGATGACGGTGGTCTTCACGATCGTGCTTGTCGTCTTTGCCGGGCAGGGCGCGCGCGGCCTCTTGCTCGGCAACTTCGGCGCCAGCGCGATCGTCGTGCTCGGGCTGTGGTGGGTGCTGCGCGCGCGCTTCTCATTGCGCGCCAAGCTCGCCGACCTGCGCGCGATGCTCCACTTCGGCCTGCCCACGGTGCCCGCCGAAGCGAGCGTGTACGGCTTGCAGGTGGTCGATCGCATCTATATCTACCGCGGCTACTCCCACAGCGCGGCCGGCCAGTACTCGATCGCGCTGCAGCTGGCCACGGTTGTGTTCGTGTTCGTGCGCGGCTTCCAGTACGCGTGGCCTCCGCTGGCCTACTCCGTCAAGAGCGACCGCGTGGCCGCGCGCCTGTACTCGCTGGTGACCACATTCTTTGTGCTGGCCACCGGCACCGTCGTGTGCGCGGTTGCCCTGCTCGGCCGCTGGATCGTGCGCCTGCTCGCCGCGCCCGAATACTTCCCCGCGCATACCGCCCTGCCGTGGCTGGCTCTGGGTTGGACGCTGTACGGCCTTTACCAGGTGCTGATCGTGATCACCGGCCGCGCGCGCGCAACACACCTGAACCTCCCCGCGGCGCTCGCCGGCTTGGTCGTCAACATCGCGCTGCTGCTGCTGCTGGTTCCCAACTCCGGCGCGGGCCTGGGCATCGCCGGCGCGGGCCTCGCGCTGTGCGGCGCCTACGTCGCGATGCTCACCGTCCTGCGCCTGCTCACGCACCGCGTGTTCCCGGTGGCCTTCGACTGGTGGCGCCTGACCCTCACCGCGCTGATCCTCGGCGGCGTCGCGGTCAGCGGCGAGCTTTTGCTGCCCACCGCGGGCTTTGCGGGCCTGGTGGCGCGCATCGTGTGGCTGGCGTGGATCCCAGCGCTGCTGTTGGTCACGCGCTTCTTCGTGCCCTCCGAGCTGACGCAGGCGCGGTTGCTCCTCGCCGGTGCCAGTGGCGTCATTCGCGCAGCCGCCGGTCGGCGATCTGATAGACGGTGAGCGCGTGGGAGTCGCTCGGATGATGGCGAATGCCGAAGGCGATAGCCCGTAACGCCCATGGGCGGGTTGGGTGTTCGGTCGCCTTTAGTACAAGGCCGTATTGCCCATCTGGCTGGGGTGCGTAGATCTTCACACAGCCGTCGAGCCGAGTGCCGTCTCTGCCCTCCGCCTGACAGCCTTTCAGATACGAAAAGCGCAGCCCGCCACGCTTGTCGATGTCGCGACGTAACGCCTGAAGTGCGAGTGCGGCGGAGGGAGGGAGGGAGGCGAGGTCGTGTTCGATCGCTTCGTCATCGAAGTACGCTGGCACGATCGCTTCGCGCCGGATGTCTGCCACGGATCAGCCCTCGTCGTCGGTGGGCAGATCCCCGAAGTGACGCTCGAAGTTCTCAGCGTTCATCGGTCGCTCGCCATGACGGGCGAGGATGGCCTTGACGCTGAGGTCGGGTGTAAGAACAAGGCGCCCATCGGCGCCCCTGTCCTCAACCACATAGTCCCCAGCGATGTCGCCGCTGAGCGTCACATGGGCCTGTCTGCTCACGGTTTGCATGATACGACGAGCGTACGCCGCGCCTGAGACGAAACTCTCACGAGGAAGCGGCGGCGCGGTTGTAGTCATCCGCGGCCTCGCGCAGGCCCTGGCCTCGGGAGGGCATGAGCGTGGCTGTGACGTGGCGCCAGTAGCGCCGGGGGGAGTGGCCGGACAGCGCCAGGGCCGCGAGCGCGCGTACGGCGTACGCCCAGGCGGTCAGCACGCGCACGGTCAGCGCCGCCGCATGGGTGTGGTGCTTGCGCATGTACAGATCGCGGTTGCGCGCCATCTCCACGATGCGCCGCTCGGGGACGGCGGCGGTCGAGAGCTGCTCGTGGTGGATCGCCACGGCCGACGGCACCCACAGGCTGCGCCAGCCGGCGTCGCGCAGGCGGCGGGCGAAGTCGACCTCGTCGGAGTAGACGAAGAAGGCCGGGTCGAGGTAGCCGACCTGGGTTGCGGCTTTGCGGCGGACGAGCAGCGCGGCTGACTGGCACCAGTCCACCTCGCGCGTCTGCGTCCCCTTGCTCTGCACGGTGAACGTGCGGTGCAGGAACAGCGCGCCCGCCAGCGCAGTCAGGGGGGTGGGGAAACGCCAGGCCGAGGGCTGCTCCAGGCCGCCGGGGCGCAGCAGCTTGGCGCCGCCGCAGGCCGCCGCGGGGTTCTGCTCCAGCGCCTCGTGCAGAGCGCGCGTCGCGCCGGGTTGCAGCTCGGAGTCCTCGTTGAGCAGCAGCGCGTAGCGGCCCTGCGCGCGGCGCAGCAGCTCGGAGTCGTTCAGGCCCTTGCCGCGGCGTTCGCCAAGCGCGATTACCTCATCCACCGTGGGGTGCTCCTGTGCCGCCTGCGCGGAGCCGTCGCGTGAGCCGTTGTCTAGCACGAGCACCTCGGTCGTGAACGGCACCGCCGCGCGCTCACGGCCGATTGCGTCCAGGCCGCGCAGCAGCAGCTCACGTTGGGAGGTGTTCACGACGCAATAGGTCAGCTCGACGCCCGGCACGCGCCTATTGTCTCCGTCCATGCGCGTGCACGTCGTGGACCCCTCCGCCTACACGCCCCCGTACGACCACGCGCTGTGCGCGGCGCTGGCGGAGATCGGGGTGGACGTGGAGCTTTACACGAGCCACTTCGCCTACGGACCGGTGGCGCCTGCGCAGGGCTACGTGCGCAATGAGTTCTTCTACCGCAGGGCCTTCGGCACGCAGGGCTCGCGCACGCGGATGCTGGCAAAGCTCGCGCAGCACCTGCCGGACATGCTGCGCTACCGCCGCGCCGCCTCCGCGGCCGACGTCGTGCACTTCCAGTGGCTGACGGTCCAGCATCTCGACGGGCTGTTGCTGCCCCGCGGTCGTCCGCTCGTGCTAACCGCCCACGATGTCCTGCCGCGCGAGCCGCGCCCCGGGCAGCTGACGGCGCAGCAGCGGCTGTACGAGCGCTTTGACGCAATCGTCGTGCACTCCGAGCATGGGCGTCGGCGCCTGACGCGCGAGCTGGGGATCGACCCCGCGTGCGTGCACACGATCCCCCACGGCGCGTTTGCGCACCTCGCGCAGGGGCCGCCGCTGCCGCCTCCGCACGAGACGGACAGACCCGTCGTGCTGTGCTTCGGCCTGATGCGCCCCTACAAGGGCCTCGACGTGCTGATGCAGGCGTGGCAGGGGATCGAGCATGCCGAGCTGTGGATCGCGGGCCTGCCGCGCATGGACATCTCCGCGTTGCAGGCCAAGGCCCCGCCGAACGTGCGCTTCGATGCGCGCTTCATCGGCGACACGGAGCTGCCTGCCTACTTCCAGCGCGCCGATCTCGTCGTGCTGCCCTATCGCGAGATCGACCAGTCGGGCGTCCTCTTCACCGCGCTCGCGTTCGGCAAGCCGCTGCTGCTCAGCGACGTCGGCGGCTTCCCCGAGATCGCCGCCACGGGCGCGGCGCGCACCGTGCCCGCAGGCGACCCCGCGGCGCTGCACGACACGCTTGAGGAATTGCTCGCCGATCCTGCAGCCCTGGCCGAGCTGGCCACCGCCTCGCGCGCCGCCGCGGCCGGCCGCTACTCGTGGGAGCGCATCGCGCGGGCGCACTTGCGGCTGTACGAGCAGCTGCTGCAAAGATGAGCGCCGGAGACGCTGTCGCAGCGGTGTGCGTCACACGTGCTAATGTGCTCCACATGCCATCCACATCGATGATCCAGGTTCGCAACGTCCCCGACAAAGTGCACCGCACGCTGAAGGCGCGGGCCGCCTCCGCCGGGATGTCGCTGTCGGACTACATCAAGCGCGACTTGGTGCAGTCGGCATCGGCCCCGAGCATGGAGGAGATCGACGCGCGCATCCGTGCCCGCGGTCCCTCCGGCGTGCGCGCACAGACCATCGTCTCGGCCCTGCGCGAGGTGCGCGAGGGCTGAGCCGGTGCTCGTCGTCGACGCCTCCGCGCTGGTCGCCTATCTGACGAGCGGCGAGCACGCCGAGGAGGTGCGCCTGCACCTGCTGACGCCGTATGAGGCGCTGTGGGCGCCGCACCTCGTCGACGCCGAGGTCGGCCACGTGCTGCGCCGGGGAGTGCTCGTCGGCGAGCTGCGCGCGAGCGTCGCGCGCGCGGCCCTGGAGGACCTGGCGGACCTCCCCCTGCGCCGGGCACCCCACCGCGGCCTGCTCGACCGCGCGTGGGCGCTGCGGGCGAACCTCAGCTTCTACGACGGGCTGTATGTCGCGCTGGCCGAGCGGTTGCGCGCCACGCTGCTGACGCTGGACGGCGGGATCGCGGGCGCGCCGGGGGTCAGGGCCAGCGTGCTGCACGTGGGGTGAGCGGAGGCGCGCGCGAGAATCGCGGTGAGAGACAGCCGTTGCGGTGCTGCTATGATGGTGCCACAATGATGGTACGAACTCAGGTGACGCTCAAAGCGGATTCGCATCGTCGCGCCAAGCGCCGCGCCGCGGAGCGAGGGATCTCTCTGGCGGAGTATTTTCGCCAGATGGTGGACCGCGATCTTGGCGAGGAGCCCAAGGGGGACATCTCGGCCATCTTTGGCCTGTTCGACTCGGGCGGGTCCGATATCGCCAACCACAAGGATGAGTACATCGGCGAAGCGCTTTGGCGGGAGCATCTGCGGGAGACCGGCCAGGCAGACCGTTGAGCCTGTTCGTCGATACGTCGGCGTTCTACGCGATCACCGACACCGGCGACCAGGCGCACGCTCGCGCCGTCGAGTTGCTGTCCGCTGGGCGGGATCTCCTCACAACCGACCACGTGATCGTGGAGACATGGTCGCTGATAAGCGTTCGTGGCGGCCATGCCATCGCGGAGCGCTTCTGGGCAGCCGTTCGTGGTGGCCTGGCCACAATTGAAACAGTCCTTCCCGGCGACCTGGACGTCGCCTGGCGCATCGGCGAGGTCTTCGCCGATCAGGACTTCTCGATCGTCGACCGCACGAGTTTCGCGGTGATGGAGCGCCTGGGGGTATCGAGCGTCGTCAGCTTCGACGACCACTTCGCGATCTACCGCTACGGGCTGCGCCGCGAGCGGGCGTTCGAGGTGCGGCGCTGAGCCGCTTCGGGCCTGTTTGACCATAGCCCGCGCTTTCGTACATCGTTGGGCTTGACAACTGCTGCTCAGTCTGCTTATTATGTTCGCAGACGCCGCAACACCCAGCTGTGGGTGGTGGCGCAGACATAGGAACGTGTTTGGGTCCGGCCCCTGTGGCCGGCTGCATAGCTTTGGCAGGGTTTCTCGGGGAGAGGGACTTGATTTCGAACGTAGAGGGAGATGGTGTTCGCGTGAGTTCGTTTCGAGCAGACGTGCCGAGGGTCTTTAGTGCCCCAGTCGGGGCCTTGACTAGATGCAACAGCATGGCTGGTGCATCTCTCTCTCTCTCTCTCTCTCTTAGCGGCTCGGCCCAGATTTAGGGCTGCTCGCCGTTTTGCCGCCGTGGGTCGGGTGCCTGGGGCGGTTTTGTGCTGCGCCGGGTTGCTGGTCGCGGTGGGCCTGTGTTCGCCCGGCGCGGCCTTGGCGGGGGAAGGGTGCCCCAATGAACAGCTGCGCGCGGAAAACAACTCGCTGGGGCTGCCGGATTGCCGGGCTTATGAGATGGTCACGCCGGCGGACAAGAACAGCGCCCACGTAAAACGTGTGACGGTACCGACGGTGGCGACTGACGGGTCGAGCCTAGTCGGCGGGACTGCGGAAGCGTTTGCGGGACTGGGGAATGACGAACAGTTTACTGAAGAAGACGCGTTTTATCGTTTTTCGCGTAGTGGGTTGGGTTGGGCTACGACTCCGTTGACTCCTTATCGCGGCTCTCTTTGGAGTATTGGGTTGGGAGAGTCGGATTCGGTTTGGGCACCGGCGGAAGATCAGAGTGTGGCTAGGTTGCGGTTGCGTGGGGTGGATGGCTCGTTGAGTGAAATTGGCCCGGTGTGGCCGCCGTCTCTCGGACCCAACCAAGATTACAGTCCCTTCAAAGTTCTTGGTGCTGCGGCCGAAGCGGTGAATGGGGTTGTATTCACCGTTCGTGAGCCGGGGTTTTTGTGGCCGTTCGATTCGACGGTCGGACAGCAGTCGTTGTATGAGTATCGGGGTACGGGTAATGCGTCGCCGAGCCTGGTCGGGGTCAGTGGGGGGATTGGCAGCACGGCGTTGATCAGTCAGTGCGGCACGTTGCGCGGCAAGAGCTACCTTGGAGAGGAGGAAGAGCGTAATGCTGTCTCTGAAAGTGGGGGGACTGTGTTCTTCACGGCTGTCGGTGCGGATAGCAATGCTTGTGGTGGGATTGAGCCGCCGGTGAATGAGTTGTTCGCACGGATCGATGAGGAAAGGACGGTCGCGATCTCTGAGCCCTCCGCGGTGGATTGCGTGTTGTGCGATACGAGTGTGCCGGCGGATGCGGTGTTCCAGGGTGCCTCGGCGGATGGGTCGAGGGTGTTCTTCACGACCACACAGTCGCTGCTGGGCCACGATACGAGCGGGAACCTCTACGAGTACGATTTCAGTGCCCCGGCGGGGCGGCGGGTGGTGCGTGTCTCGGCTGGGGATGGGAGTGTCTCAGAACCCGTGGCTGAAGTGCAGAGCGTGCCGTATGTCTCCGAGGACGGGTCGCACGTCTACTTCTACGCGAAGGGCGTGTTGACGAGCGGGGCGAACAGTAGGGGTGAACATGCCCTGGCGGGTGGCGAAAACCTTTATGTGTATGAGCGCGATGCGGAATACCCATCGGGTCGTACCGTGTTCGTCACGGGGTGCGGCGATACGGGCCAGGGCCAGGTCTCACCGGATGGTCGTTTCGTGGTGTTCACGAGTGCTTGTCATTTGACGGCGGGGGACACGGCCACTGGCCGCCAGGTGTTCCAGTACGACGCGCAGACCGGGAGTATGGTGCGTGTCTCGATCGGCCTGGAAGGCTTCGACGACAACGGGAACGCCACCAACGGGCTCAGCGCGACCATCATCCACCAGGGAGAAGGCGAATCCATCTCTGCGCGGGGTGGTGCGCTGGGTCGCACGATGTCTGACGATGGGGCGTTTGTGTTCTTCCAGAGCGGGGTGGCGTTGACGCCGCAGGCGACCAACGGTGGTGTGTACGAGTACCACGAAGGCCGTGTTTCGCTGATCGCCGCGGAAGGCGAACTGGTCGGCACGAGCGCCTCCGGTGGCGACGTGTTCTTCGTAACCACGCAGCGGCTGGTGCCCGAGGACACCGATACCCAGGTGGACTTTTACGATGCGCGTGTCGCGGGTGGCTTCCCGGCACCCTTGGTGCCGCCGGCTGGGTGTGCGGGTGATGCATGCCAGGGGTCGCCCGGGGCGCCACCGGTGTTTGGCGCCCCCTCCAGCGTGGTCCTCGCCGGTGGGGGGAACCTCGCGCCGCCCGCCTCCACGGTGGTGGTTGCGCCGAGGGCGTTGACGAGGGCGCAGAAGCTCGCGCGGGCATTGAAGGTGTGCTCCCGGCAGCCCACGCGCAGGCGTCACGCGTGTCAAGTGAAGGCGGAGAAGCTGTATGGGCATACATCCAGGGTTGTGAAGAGTGACAGGAGGGGCAAGTGATGCGCGCGTTGATCGGCAGATTGTTGTTTGGGCGGGCGTTGTGTATCGGTGGCGCTGTCGCTCTGCTGGTGCTGCTGGGTGTGTGTGGTGTTGCGGGTGCGGTGGTGCCGGGTCCGGCGTGGTCGGTGCAGTCGGTCGCGGGACCGACGAACTTCGTGCCGGGCTATGAAGGAGATGAAGTAAGGCCACAGAGTTATCGTGTGTTTGTGACGAATGTGGGTAGCCGTCCGACGGATGGCAGCCCGGTCACGATCACGGACACGTTGCCCGAAGCACAGGGAGTCAGCGGACACGTGCATAGCTCTTATGACTATAAGCTGTTCAACACTCCAGAGGAAAATTTGATCTGTGGGGGCCTGTCGTGCACGGATTACGCGCCGGCGCCACCGGGCGATATCCTGGAATTGGAGATTCCGGTAGGGGTGTCTGCGTCCGCACCAGAAGGATCTATTACGAATATCGTGACCGTGACGGGGGGTGGGGCGGCTCCCGTGACGGTGAGCACCCAGAATGCGATCAGCAATACTGCGGCGCCGTTTGCGATCGACGAATTCGGGCTTGGTATCACTGGTCTAGACGGGGCTCCAGATATGCAAGCCGGCTCTCACCCGTATGCAGTTAGCACATCGCTTGCCTTCACGAGCGAAATTGTCCCTCATCCCGCGGGTCCTGAAGCTTATTCGCCGTCGCAGGCTGTAAAGGACATAGCGACGGATCTGCCGTTGGGTTTCGCTGGCAGCGCGCTGGTGGCTCCCCAGTGTCCGCTGGCTGACCTCTGGGAGGTGAGAACAAATAGCGAAAGCTATCAGTTTGCCTGCCCTGCGGATACCCAAATCGGTGAGGTGACGCTGCACACTCTTCTTGCCGGTGTTCCGATGTCATCGCTTATAGACGACGTGACAAGCCTCTCGCCGTTGTATAATATGGTGCCCGAACATGGCTATGCGGCGGAGTACGGGTTCGATATAGGTGATGTTTTCGCTGTGCATCTTTTTGCGAGTGTTGTGCACACGTCTGCGGGTTATGTGCTGCGGGTGACGTCCCCGGACAACCCGTCGAATTTCTTGGGGCTGGGTGATAAGGGTGGCGTCTTGTCGGGTGTCACGCTGACGCTGTTCGGCGACCCGGGGGCTGAAGATGAGGCTGAAGATGGCGGTGGGAGCCTGCACAGCGTTGGTGTCCCGTCCGCTCCGTTCTTCACGAACCCTACGGACTGCACGGGCTCGCCACAGGCGACGACGGTGCATGTCGATACGTGGGCGCAGCAGGGCCGCGTCAATGCGGATGGGGAGCCGGACTTTAGCGACCCGAACTGGCTTGAAGCGAAGTCCCCACTGCCCGCGACCACGGGTTGTGACATGTTGCAGTTCAGCTCGTCGCTGACGGCGGCCCTCGACACGACGGCGGCGGATTCCCCGACGGGGTTGACGACGCACCTGTCGATCCCGCAGGCCCCGAACAACGATCTCTCCCTCGCGACGCCGGATCTGAGGAGCGCGACGGTCGCGTTGCCTGCCGGCCTGGCGCTCTCACCGTCCGCGGCTGATGGGTTGCAGGCGTGCAGCGATGCCCAGTTCGCGGAGGAATCCACGCAGCCCGCCGGGTGTCCGGAAGCCTCGCAGGTCGGGACTGTGGTGGCACACACCCCGGTGCTGGGTGAACCCCTGGAAGGCCAGGTGTTCCTGGGGACCCCCAACTGTTCGCCGTGCACCCTAGCGGATGCGCAGAACGGCAACCTGGTGCGTCTGTTCATGCAGCTGCGTGCCCCGAACTCGGGGATCGTGCTGAAGGTCCCGGGCACCACGTCGGTCGATCCGGCCACGGGTGCGTTGACGGCGTCGTTCCCGGAAGGCCCGCAGCAGCCGTTCGGGGATCTGACGCTGACGCTGAAGGGCGGCCCCAGGGCGCCGTTGGCGACCCCGCAGACGTGTGGGACGTTCACGACGAACAGCACGCTGACGCCGTGGTCCGCACCGGAGTCTGGGCCGCCGGCGCTCTCGCCGAGCTCTTTTGAGATTGGCTCCAATTGCAACCCGGGGTTTTCGCCGTCCGCGACGTCGGGCATGACGAACAACCAGGCGGGTGCGTTCAGCCCGTTTGTCCTGACCGCATCGCGCACCGACGGGGAACAGGACCTGGGCCGTGTCAGCGCAACGACGCCCCCGGGGCTGCTGGCGATCCTGAAGGGCGTGGAACGCTGCCCCGAACCGCAGGCGTCGCAGGGCACGTGTGGCGCCAATAGCTTGATCGGGCATGCCACGGCCGGTGCCGGTGCGGGTTCGCACCCGTTCTATGTCCAGGGTGGCCAGGTGTTCCTCACCGGCCCCTACAAGGGCGCGCCGTTTGGGTTGAGCGTCGTGGTTCCCGCGGTCGCCGGGCCGTTCAACCTGGGGAACATCGTGGTGCGTGCTGCTGTGAGTGTCGATCCGCACACCGCGCAGATCACGGTCGTAAGCGACCCCCTGCCGTCGATGGTGGATGGCATTCCGTTGCAGGTGAAGACGGTGAACGTGGCGATCGACCGCCAGAACTTCATGTTCAACCCGACCAGCTGCGAATCCCTCGCGGTCGGCGGGACCCTCACGAGCACCCAGGGAGCCACGGCGAACGTGTCGAGCCACTTCCAGGCCGCGAACTGCGCAGCATTGCCGTTCAAGCCCGTGTTCAACGTGAGCACCCAGGCGAAGAGCAGCAAGCAGAACGGTGCGAGCCTCACCGTCAAGGGATCGTTCCCCAGCGGGGAGGCGAACATCCACAGCGTCGCGGTCGTGCTCCCCAAGCAGCTCCCCGCGCGCCTGACGACGATCCAGCAGGCATGCACCGAAGCGACCTTCGCCGCGAACCCCGCATCGTGCCCCGCGGGGTCGAACATTGGGATCGCCACCGCGACCACGCCGATCCTTGCCACTCCGGTGTCGGGCCCGGCGTATCTAGTGTCCCACGGCGGTGCGGCGTTCCCCGACGTCGTCGCGATCTTGCAGGGCGAAGGTATCACCGTCGATCTGGTCGGCAGCGTGAACATCAAGAAGGGCATCACGAGCAGTGACTTCGCCACGGTGCCCGACGCGCCGATCAGCTCGTTTGCGCTGACGCTGCCTGAGGGTCCGCACTCCGGGCTGACGGCGGTGCTTCCGGCGAGCGCAAAGGGCAGCCTCTGCGGCACGTCGCTGTCGATGCCCTTCACGATCACCGGCCAGAACGGCGCGGTCGTCAAGCAGAACGAGAAGATTGCCGTCACTGGGTGCCCCGCCCCGAAGAAGAAGCCCAAGGCGAAAAAGGCCCGGGCGCGTGGGGCGAGGAAGTAGGCCAGGGGCTGTGTTCATGTCCTCTTCTCGCGAGGCGAAGCCCGGGGCGCGTACCCGAGGGGCGCACGGCAAGACGGCGCAGGCCGCGTCGAGTCGCGCGAGTGGGCGTGACATCAGTGGGGTGGGGCGCGAAAAGGTCTTTGAGATCCAGCGGGCGCGCATCCTCGCCGCGATGACTGAGGTCGCCGCCGAGCGTGGGGCGGCGAACGTCACCGTCGCGCACGTTGTGTCCCGCTCGGGTGTCTCCCGGCGCACGTTCTACGAACTGTTCGACGACCGCGAAGCCTGCTTTCTCGCCGCGTTCGACGACGCCGCCAGGCAGATCGCGATGCGCGTGGTGCCTGCGTACGAGGGTGAGCGTCGTTGGCGCGAGAAGATTCGCGCCGCGCTCGCGGAGCTGCTCGACTGCCTGGACGAGGAACCCCGCGCCGGGCGCTTGTGCATCGTGGAGTCGCTCGCCGCGGGCCCACGCGCGCTGGAGCGCCGCGCGAGCGTTACCGCGGTCGTAAAGCGCGCCCTGGAAGAAGGCGAGAGCGAGAGCAAGGCCGGCAACCCGCCCGCGCCGCTGACGGCCGAGGGCGTGATCGGAGCCGTGTCCTCTGTCCTGCACGCGCGCCTGGCAGAACCCGACCCGCGCGCAGAGGGTTCGTTCGCCGAGCTGCTCGGGCCCCTGATGGCGATGATCGTGCTGCCCTACCACGGCGCGGCTGCCGCCACGAAGGAGGTCGCACGTCCGCGTCCCCCTCGCCGCGAGCGGCCACCGGGGCAGGGCCGCGACCCTCTGCGCGACCTGGACATGCGCCTCACCTACCGCACGGTCCGCGTCCTCCTGGCGATCGCGGAGACCCCGGGCGCCAGCAACCGCGCGCTGGCCGACGCCGCCGGTGTGGCCGACCAGGGCCAGATCTCCAAGCTGCTCTCCCGCTTGAAATCGCTCGGCCTGATCGAGAACATTGGCGCAGGGCCCGTGCGCGGGGAGCCCAACGCCTGGCAGCTTACGAGCAAAGGGGAGCAGGTCGGCGACGCCATCCAGATCCAAACCACCGGCTAGCGCTGCCGGCGCGGCATCCCGGGGTTCTCTCCACGAGAATGCTGCGCAATATGCGCATCGCCTTGGAGATCGTGGTGTGGGTCGCCCTCGCCCTGATCGTGTGGACCCAGCTGGGTTACGCGCTCGTGCTCGCGCTGCTCGCGCGGGTGCTGCCGTCGGCGCGAGGGGGCAACGACGCGGCCCCCTCAAATCCAAAAAAAGTCTCCCTGATCGTGGCCGCCCACGACGAGCAGGACGTGATCGCCGCGAAGGTCCACAACGCTCTCGCGCTCGATTACCCCCGGGCGCTGCTGGAGGTGATCGTCGCGTGCGACGGCTGCAGCGACGCCACGGCCGCCCGCGCGCGCGTGGCTGGGGCCGACGTCGTGCTGGAGCTCCCGCGCGGTGGCAAGATCCGCGCGCAGGACACCGCGGTGGCGGGCGCCAGCGGCGAGCTGATGGTGTTCTCGGATGCCAACTCGCTGTGGGAGCCCGACGCGCTGCGCGTGCTCGTTGGCGCCTTTGCGGATGAGCGCGTGGGCTATGCCTGCGGGCAGGTTCGCTTCGTGCAGGCTGCCAGTGGGCGTGGGGCGACCAACCAGGAGGGGGTGTACTGGCGCTATGAGATGGCGGTGCGCCTGGCCGAGTCGCGGCTGCGCTCGATCACCGCGGGCAACGGGGCGATCTATGCCACGCGGCGCGGGTCCTACATGGTCGTCGACCCGATCATGGGCCACGATCTCTCGTTCCCTTTTAACATGGTCAAGCGCGGCTGGCGGGCCGTGTACGTGCCGGGGGCCCGCGCCAGCGAGAAGATGGTGCCAACGCTTGAGGGCGAGCTTGCGCGCAAGCGGCGCATGATGAGCCACACCTGGCCGATCGTCCTTCAGGGCGGCATGCTCTCCCCGCGCGGCTACGGGGTCGGGTACGCGCTGATGATTCTTAGCCACCGGCTGCTGCGCTACGTGACGCCCTTCCTGCACGTGATCGCGTTCGCCGCGAACCTCGCGCTTGTGTGGGCCTACAAGCCAGGCACGGCTGGCGGCGCGGGCGAGGTGTATTTCGTCACGCTCACGCTCCAGGTGATCCTGTTCGCCGCCGCGGGCCTGGGGGGCGTCTTCAAGCTGCGCCTCCTGCTGATCGCCCGGTACTACGTGCTGACAACTGCCTCGCTCGCGCTCGGCCTGTGGGACTGGCTGCGTCACGGGACAAGCGCGTCGTGGGAGGCCGCGGAGGGCACGCGGTGAGGGGGGAGGGCGGGGCGGCGCGGCGGGCGCCTGAGAGAATGCCCGCGGTGATCCGCAGGTCGATCGACATAGCCGTTTCCGCGACTGCGCTCGTGCTGAGCGCCCCGCTGCTGCTGGCGTCCATGCTGGCGATCCGTCTGGAGACGCATGGGGATCCCATCTACCGGCAGCGGCGGGTTGGTCTGCGCGGGCGCCAGTTCGACGTGCTCAAGCTGCGCACGATGGTGCAAGGGGCCGAGCACGTTGGCGCGGGCCTGGCGGTGAACGAGGACGACGCGCGCATCACGCGCGTGGGCGCTCTGCTGCGGCGCACCTCGCTCGATGAGCTGCCCAACCTGCTCAACGTCTTGCGGGGAGAGATGTCGCTGATCGGCCCCCGCCCCACGCTGCCCCATCAGGTCGCCTCCTACAGCGAGCACCAGCGCGGGCGGCTCGCCATCCGGCCGGGGATAACGGGCTGGGCGCAGGTCAACGGGCGCGCCGCGCTGCCCTGGAGCGAGCGCATCGAGCTCGACCTTTATTACATCGAGCACCGCTCGCTGCGCCTGGACCTGGAGATCCTGCGGCGCACGCCCGCGATGGTGCTGGGCGGCAGCGGCCTGTACAAGGGCCAGACGGGGGGCTGGAGCGCGTGAGCGAGCCCGGCGCCAAGCCCGCGATCCCCCCGACCCCCGCGATCCTGCTCACCGGGGTCGGCAAGCGCTATGACATCGTCTCGTGCTTCGCCGCCCTCACAAAGGTGGTGGCAGCCGACCCCAACCCGCTCGCGCCCGCACAGTACGCCGCGCACGTGCGCGTTGCCGTGCCGCTGATCGAGGACCCCGAGTACGTGCCGGCGCTCGCCCGCCTGTGCGCGGAGCACGGCGTGGGGGCGGTCATCCCGCTGACGGACCTCGACATCGAGGTGCTCGCCCACGCGCGCGAGGAAGGCCGGCTGCCCGCGCTCGTGCCCTCCTCGGAGGTGGCGCGCCGCACGTACGACAAGTACGAGGCGCACCTGCTGCTGGAGGAATTGGGCCTCCCCTCTCCCCCCACGGTCCTGCCCGAGCAGGAGCCCGACTCCTATCCGGTGATGGTCAAACCGCGCCAGGGCTCCGGTGCGCGCTCGATCCACCTTGCGCACTCCCGCGCCGAGGTGGACTTCTTCGTCCGGTACGTCAAGGAGCCAACGATGGTGCAGCGCGCGATGGGCGGACCGGAGCTGTCGATCGACTGCCTCGGCGATCCGGACGGCCGCTGCCTGAACGCGATCCCGCGCACGATGGAAGAGTCGCGCGGGGGCGAGTCGATCAAGGGGCGCGTCGTGCGTGACGAGGAGCTGATCGATCTGGGCGCCCGCGCGATGGAGGCGCTGCAGGTGCGAGGCCCCGCCACGATCCAGGTCTTCCGCGACCCCGAGGTGGGGCTGGGCATCACCGATGTGAACACCCGGTTCGGCGGCGCCTTTCCCGCGCCGGCCTACGCGGCGCTTGCGGGCCGCAGCTACCCCGAGCTGATCGTGCGCATGGCCGCAGGGGAGACGGTCGCGCCGCACGTCGGCGAGTTCCAGGCCGGGCGCACGTTCACGCGCTGGTACTGGCAGCTGGAGCTGGATGAGCAGCTGCGCCCCACGGGGCGCGAGATAGTGCCCGGCGGGCCGCCGGCGCCGCGCGGGTAGACTTGGGGTCGATGGACTCTGCGATGGATTCCGCGCCGGTGGACTCTGCGCCCGCGACGGACTCACTGAAACTGCCGCCCGAGCCCAGCAGCAGCTGCAAGAGCTGCGGCGCGGCGCTGGCTCCCGGGCAGGAGTGGTGCCTGCAGTGCGGCGCCGGTGTGCCCGGCAGGCTCGCCGGCGAAGCGGACTGGCGCCCGCTGGCGGTGCTGGCGCTCGCCGGCACAATCCTCCTGGCGGGGGCGGGCACGGCCGCCTACGCGGCGCTCAACCAGACGCCGGCCAAACCGCCGACGCACGTGCTGATCGCGGAGGTGCAGCCGGCGACGGCGACCACGCCCGCGACCGGCTCGACCCTGAGCACCCCCGGGACCACGACCACGCCGGGGGCGACCACGACGCCCACCACGGGCACCGGCGGGGCCTTTGGCACGACCAGCACGCACAGCTCCACGGGCCAGCCGTCGAGCACGATCAAGCCGCCCAAGCTCCCGTCGGTGGTGCCCACCCCCAAAAGCACGGCGACGACGCCGATCCCCACGCCGAGCATCCCCGCGCCCGTCGAAACGACGCCGACCACGACGACCACCACGAGCACGAGCACCCCTTCCAGCCAGAAGCCCGAACCGATCCTGCTCGACACCGACGCGGCCTCGACCTACAATCCTGGCGGCTACCCCGCCTCCTACTTCGGCGACCCCGGCCTGGCGATCGACGGCGAACCAAGCACCTCCTGGACGGCGCAGGCAGAACCGAAGGTCGCCCCCCTGATGGCCGCGGGGCTGGCGCTCGACATGAAGACGTCCCACCATCTGGGCACGCTGGAAGTGACCACCTCCACGCCGGGCTTCACCGTGGAAGTGTTCGGTGCGAACGGCAGCAAGCTGCCCGAACAGATCACCGACCCCGCCTGGAAAAAGCTCTCCCCCAGCCGCGTGGTCAAGAAGAAGACCTCCACGATCAAGCTGGGCACGGGCGGCAAGTCCTACCGCTACCTCGTTCTGTGGCTGACAAAGGCCCCGGCCTCCTCGCCGGAAAAGGTCAGCCTCGGCGAAGTGGTGCCGTACCCGCCGGCATCAGGCTGAGCGCTTGGCCCTGGCGCCTGCCCGCCGCGTGGCTGCGCCCGAGCGCCGCTCCCTGCTGCGGGTGTCGGGTCGCGGCGTCTCCCACACCTCATCCAGGAACCCGGCGATCTCTTCGGTGAGGCGCTCGGGGGCCAGGCGCAGCTCCACCAGCGAGTCGGCCTGCAACAGCCGCGCGTGCGGCAGCTCCTCGGCCAGCTGCCCCGCGTCGGAGAAGGGGTGCACGGGGTCGCGGCGGTGGCCGATCACGAGCGCGGGCGTCTGGAACGTGCGCCGCTCGTTGCGGTGCGGCGCGATGCGCCCGAAGAAGAGGCCCTGCAGGAGCGCGCCGCCGGGCCCCGGCTGCTGGCGCACGGTGTCGAGCACGACGTTGCCGTAGTGGGGCACCAGGCGGCGCGGGATCGCGCTGGTTACGCGCGAGAGCAGCTTCATCGGCTCCTCGCCGAACGTCAGCGCGAGCAGGATCGGCGTGAACGTGATCGCGGCCATCGGCAGCGCGTTGTCGAGCACCGGCATCTCGATCACCATGCCGCGCAGGCGCTCGGGTGCCTTCAGCGCGATCTCAAGCGCCGCGTTGGCCCCGAGTGAGGTGCCCATCACGACCGCCTGCTCCAGTTCGAGATGGTCCATCAGCGCGATCAGCTGCTCGGCGAAGAAGGCCATCGAGTAGCGCCACATGTCGCGCGGGCGATCCGATTCGCCGTGCCCCAACAGGTCGACGGTAATCGCGCGGTTGCCGCGCGCGGCGAGGTCTTCGGCCAGCGGGCGGTGCATCTCCTGCGAGAGCAGCAGGCCGTGCACGAGGATCACGGGCCGCGCTTTGGCCGGCGCGGCGCGGGCAGTGCGCCCACGTTTGCCACCCGCGGTGACGGCGGCCGGTCCACCCCCGTATTCCGTGTAGGCGATGCGCTGATCCTCGAAAAGGAACTCCCCCACGGGGTGGAGCGTACTACTCCCGGCCCGGGCGACGCCGTGAATCGCCCGGGCCGGTGCCCCTCTCCGGCGGCCCCTGCCGTCCTCGTGCAGGTGACCACCGTTGAAACCCCCCGGCGTTATGGAAGGTGCGCTAGCTTTGCCGTGACGGTTGGGCACATATTTCGAGCACGAGGAGGACAGAATGGCCAAGCAGCCCCGCATCCTCGCCGGACAGACCGCGGCGATCACCGGCGCCGCGCGCGGCATCGGCCGCGCCACGGCGGAAGCGTTCCTGCGCCAGGGCATGCGCGTGGCGATCGGCGACGTCGATCTTGCCGCCGCGCAGGCGACGGCCGCCGAGCTCGGTCCGAGCACCGTGGCCCTGCCGGTGGACGTGACCGAGCGCGAGTCCTTCGCCAGGTTCCTCGACGACGCCGAAGCGCAGCTGGGCCCGCTCGACGTGCTCGTCAACAACGCCGGGATCATGCAGATCGGGCGCTTCATCGACGAGGACGATTTGACCGCGCGGCGCATGGTGGACATCAACATCCACGGCGTCATCACTGGCATGAAGCTGGCGCTGCAGCGCATGATCCCGCGCGACCGCGGGCACATCGTGAACATCTCCTCGCAGGCCGGCAAGTTCGGCGCGCCCGGCGGCGCCACCTACTCGGCCACCAAGCACGCCGTCGTCGGCCTCACCGAGGCGGTGCGCGGCGAGCTGCACCTGATGGGCGCGCACATCGACGTGGCCTACGTGATGCCGTTCGTGGTCAACACCGAACTGGGGAGAGGCCTGGGCGAGGCGCGCGGCCTGAACACGCTGCAGCCCTCCGAGGTGGCCGACGCGATCGTGGACGCCCTGCAGCACGGCATCGTGGACGTGTGGGTGCCGAAGTCCGCCAAGCGCACGAACACGCTCGGCACGCTGCTGCCGCGCCGCCTGTCCGAGGGCATGGCGCGCGCGATGAAGGCCGACCGCGTGCTCGCCGGCGCCGACTCTGCCTCGCGCAAGGGTTATGAACTGCGCGCCTCGCACTCCGAGCCGGGGTTGGAGGCGGGCGAGGAGCCCGCGCAGATCGGCAGCGGCGCGGAGTAGGTCCTTTAGCTCGCCGCAGTGAGCCAGTCCGCGATCAGGCTGCCGATCAGCGGCCCCTGGTCCTCCTGCAGGAAGTGCGAGGCGTCCTCGATCGTGCGCGGCTTCTCCTGCCCGATCGCCGCGGCGAAGCGCTCGCCCGTCGCGAGCGGCAGCACCGGGTCCGAGTCGGCCCACAGCATCAGGGTCGGGCGGCGGTCCTCGCGCAGCGCCTCCAGCACGCGCTGGCCGGCTTCGCCGCCGGGCGCATCGGGCGTCAGCGGGATCAGCAGCGGGAAGGCGCGGGCCCCGGCCTTGGACGCCGCGTCGGGGTAGGGCGCGTCGTAGGCGGCGATCACCTCATCGCCGGGGTCGTTCTTGCAGGCGCCCTTCACGAGGAAGCCAACGGGCAGGTCCTCGGTGCGCTCCACAAAGTCGCGGAAGAGGTTCCACGCCTCAGACATGGGCTGGTGGCCGGTGAAAAGACCGGTGTCGAGAATCACCAGGCGCTCGATGCGTTCGGGGTGCTCGACGGCGAGGCGCAATCCGATCGGCCCGCCCCAGTCGTGCACGACCATCGTCGCCCCGCGCAGGTCGAGGTCCTCCAGCAGCGTCGCCGCCAGCTCGACGTGGCGCTCGTAGGTATAGAAGGCGATGTCGGTGGGCTTGTCCGAGCGCCCGAAGCCGACGAGGTCCGGCGCGATGCAGCGAAAACCGGCGTCGCGCACCGGCGGGATCGTCTTGCGCCACAGGAACGACCAGGTGGGCTCGCCGTGCAGGAACAGGACCGGCCTGCCCTCGCCCTCGTCGATGTGCGCGAGGCGCAGCCCCTGCACGTCGCGGTACTGCGCGGCGAAGGGGAAGTCTGGCAGGCCCTCCAGCGCCTCCTCAGGCGTGCGCACGAAGTCGGTCATCGCCTGCCGAGCATATACTCCGCGCATGCTCGCCACACTCGCGCAGCTGACCCCGGTGCTGGCCGCGGCGAAGAGCAAGGTGCCGTTCTATATCGCCGGCGGTCTCTTGATCTGCTGGGCGTTCGGGGTGTCGATGGGCGTCGGCATGCGCCGCCCCGCGTTTCCCGGGAACGCCGCCGGCCAGCGGCTGGTCATCGCCATCTCCGCGGTGCTGGTGGTGGCGGCGACGGCCATGGCCGTCGTTACCTCCGGCGGCGGCGCGTAATAGCGCCCGCCTGACCCGTAGCCGCTGAGCGCCGACACCACCCGCCCGCGCTCCTCCGCGAGCTGCTGGTCGAAGTGCTCGTCCGCGCGCGCGGCGACGATGCCGAGCGCGATCACGAACACGGTTGCCAGAAACATGACCCCGATCACGGGGCCCAAAATGAATATCAACGAACCCACTGCCGCTCCAGACACGCTGCGGTCGCTCTCCACGAACCTGCGGGCGATCCTTCTCGGACTGCGGTCGATCCCTCGCCCTCTAGGCTTGCAGCGTTGGCGGATGGATTCCAGCGCTGCACGCAGTCTTGCCGCTATCTCCGGTTAATTTCGAAGGGCTGGACCGGCAACCACGGCGCGCAGGAGGTCCTGGGGCCCGCTCGCGACCGGCTCAAGCTCCGCCAGTTCCGCAAGCTCCTGCTCGACGCGCTCCACGATCGCCTGCGGGTCGGGCACCAGGCCGGCGTCCACCAGCAGCCCGATCGTCACGCTGTCGTGGTAGCTGAAGATGCTGACGGTCATGCCCACGCTGCCCGAGACGGGCGCCCACACGAGCACCGCGCGCACGGGCGACCCGGCGATGTAGACGATCTCGCGCGGGCCGGGCACGTTGGTCGTCATCGCGCTGGCCTTGGCGGTGAAGATGTCGATGATGCGCCGCTCCACGCGGCGCGGGGTCATGCCGATCCCCTTCAGTACCACGTAGGCGACGGGGCCCTCGCGCGAGCTCTTGATCGCGGCCATGCGGCGCGTCAGCTCGCGCAGGCGCTCGCGCTGCCCGGCCACGTCCACGGGTAGCGTCAGGAACACCAATCCGAAGCGGTTGCCCAGGCCGCGCGGGATCGGCTCCTCCAGGGGGCGTAGGTTGAAGGGCACGAGCGTGCGGATCGCGCGCGGGCGCTCGCCACGGGAGAGCAGGTGGTGGCGCAGCGCGCCGCATATCGCGCACAGCAGCACGTCGTTGACGCTCGCGCCCTGCGCGCGCGCGGTGGCCTTCACCTGCGCCAGGTCCAGGCGGCCGGTCCAGGCCACGCGCTTGGGCACGCCGAGCTTGCCGCGCAGGGCGGTGCGCGCGTCGGGCGGGGTGAAGAGCAGCTTCCCCAGCGCGCGCGCACTGGCCAGGGCGGCTGCCGTCGTCCCGCGCACCAGCTCGCCGCGGCGGTAGGCGCGCACATGCGAGCTGCGCGCGGCCACGAGGCGGTCCGGTCCGGGCGGGGCATCGACGGGTGCGTCGGGTGTGACGTCGGCCAGCGAGAGCATCACCTGCGCCAACGCGATGCCGTCGACGATGCAGTGGTGGATGCGCACGAGCACCGCGCAGCGCCCGCCGGGGCGGCCGAGCAGGCGCATCTCCCACAGCGGCTTGGCGCGCGCCAGCGGCGCGGCGATCAGCTCGCCGACGTGCTCCTGCAAGGCGGCATCGCTCGCGTCGGGCAGCTCGTGGCGGAGCAGGTGGCGGTCGAGATCGAAGTTGTGGTCCGGGGCGAACGCCGGCCCGCCCCGTCTCTCCACGACGAGCTGGCTGAAGCGCGGGTAGCGCTTGACGAGGCGCGCGTCGATCACGGCGCGCAGTCGCTCGTGGTCGAGCTGCTCGTCGAACAGCATCACGAAGTTGATGACCATCAGGTTGGTCGGCCGGTCCATGTGCAGGAACGCCACATCGGCGCGCGGCAGACGGCGAGCCTGGATCTCCGATGCCACGTCCCCAATCAACGACCCATTCCTTCCATGACCCCTCCTGCCTGACATCATAGCCGCGCCTGTCAAGCGGTGGCCAGGCTCTTTGGCGAGGCATGGCCTCGATCCTCCCATGGATACCATCGCCCCCATGGCTGTCTGCGACAGCTCCGCCGACATGGCCGCCCGCGCCCTGCAGCGCTACCGTGCGCGGTGCGGCGGCTCCGAGCGTCTGTGGGAGCAGGCGCGCGGCGTGCTGCCGGGGGGCGTGAGCGGGGCGGCGAAGTGGTACGCGCCCTTTCCCGTGTTCATCGCCTCGGCGCAGGGCGCGCACGCGAAGGATGTGGACGGCAACGAATACATCGACCTCTTGATGGGCGCGGGGCCGATGCTGCTCGGCCACGGTCATCCGCGCGTGCTGGAGGCGATCCGCGCGCAGCTCGATGTGATGACCAACCCGATGCTGCCGACCCCGCTTTCGCTCGAGCTCGCGCAGCGCATCCGCGGGCACATGCCCTACATGGAGCGCTTGCGCTTCGCGAACACCGGCTCGGAGGCGACGCGCTCCGCCGTGCGCGTGGCGCGCGCGGTGACAGGCCGCGGGCTGGTGGCCAAGTGCGAGGGCGCCTTCCACGGCTCGGACGACGTGTTCCTCGTCAGCGCGCACGCGCACGCGACGCCGGGCAGCGACGAGCGCCCGCAGCCGGTGGTGGACTGCCCGGGTCTGCTGCCCGGCATCGAGCGCAACGTGCTGGTGCTCCCCTACAACGACCCGGCGGCGGCAGCCGAGCTGATCGCGCAGCACGCGCAGGAGCTGGCGTGCGTGATCGTCGAGCCGGTGGCGTTCTCCAGCGGCGGCGGCATGCCCGCCACGCCGCAGTTCGCGCGGGCGCTGCGCGAGGCCAGCACCCGCCACGGCGTGCTGCTGATCTTCGACGAAGTCCTGTGCGCGTACCGCCTGGGCCTGGCGGGCGCGCCGGCGTGGCTGGGGGTGACGCCGGATCTGGCGGCGCTCGGCAAGGCGCTCGGCGGCGGGATGGCGCTGGCGGCGTTCGGGGGGCGCGCCGAGCTGATGGAGGCGGCGCTTCGGGCCGAAGATGAGGAACCCCCCCACCCGGCAGACGACAAGGAGCCGGCCCACCCCGACGGGCAGATCTTTCAGTCGGGCACGTTCACCGAGAACCCGCTGGCGATGGCGGCTGGCCTGGCGGTGCTGGATGTGCTGGAGAGCGAGCCGATTCTGGCGCAGGCCGACCGCACGGGCGAGCTGCTGCGCGCGGGGTTGCGCGAGCAGTTTGCCGCGCACGGCGTGCGCGCGGCGGTGACGGGCATGGCCTCGATCGCGCAGGTCCACCTCGGCATCGAGCAGGCGCGCAACCGCCGTGACGTGCTGCGCGCGGACACGCAGGCCACGCACGCCTTCCAGCTGGCGATGGTCGCCGGGGGGGTGCTGTGGCCGCCGGGGCATCCGGCCGTGACCTCCGGCGCGCACAGCGAGGCGGATGTGGAAAAGGCGATAACGACTGTCAAAACTGTCCTGTCCGGCCAACCGTTAGAGTGAGGGCAGAAAGACGAGCCCTGCCGTCCCTTGGAGGAAGGTTCCTGAATATGCGCTCCATCGCAGTAATCGCGGTCCTTGCCGTGCTGGCCCTGGCGGGCTGCGGCAGCGTGACGACGACCACCAGCACCACGTCCTCCAACAACCCCTTCCACCCGGCGGGCGTGGCGATCACCCCCACGACGCCGGCCCCGAGCACGAGCGTCTCGCAGGTGGTGTGGGACGAGCCCTACGGCGAACCGCCGTCGCTCGATCCGCTGAAGTCCTACGGCATCCCGGAAAACACGGTGCTGTCGAACGTGTGCGACGCGCTGCTGCGTACCGGCCCGAACCTGAAGCTGCAGGCGGGCCTGGCGAGCAGCTGGACGCATCCCACGCCCACCACGTGGGTGTTCAAGATCCGTGCAGGCGTGCACTTCTGGGACGGCACGCCGCTCACTGCCGAAGACGTGGTGTACAGCCTCAACCGCCACCTGAACCCCGCCCTCGGCACCTTCTACACCGCGTGGGTCGCGGACATCAAGAGCGTCACCCAGACGGGCACGGACGAAGTGAAGCTCACCACGAAGATCCCCGATGTGATCGTCTCGCAGATGATGGCCTCGGGTCTGGGCACGGTGATCGAGAAGAAGTTCGCGGAAGCGAAGGGCTCGACCTACGGCACGCCCTCGGGGGGCATCATGTGCAGCGGTCCGTTCGAGCTGAAGTCGTGGCAGAGCGGCCAGCAGATCACGCTCACTCGCAACCCGAGCTACTGGGACGCGAGCCTGGAGCCGAAGGTGAGCACGCTGATCTTCAAGTTCCTGACCGACCCCACCACGCTCACCGCCGCGTTGCAGTCGGGCGCGATCGACGGCACGTATGAAGTGCCGGTGCAGGCCGTGGCGCACCTGAAGGAAGTGGGCAACGTCTACTACGGCCTGAGCACCAACCAGGGCATCCTGCAGCCGATCCAGGCCACGGGCCTGGATGCGAACGAGAAGATCCGCGAAGCGCTGTCGCTGGCGATCGATCGCGAAGGCATCGCCAAGACGATCTTCGCGGGCCTCGCGGTGCCGGAGCTGGCGGCGGTGCCGCCGGACTCGTTCTCCTACGCGACGCAGCAGTACCAGGACTGGTATCTGAGCGTGGGCACGCCAAAGAGCGCCAACCTGGAAGCGGCGCGCAGGCTCGTCTCAGAAGCGGGCTCGCCGAAGACGTCCATGACGATCGGCATCCAGCAGGGCGACCCGCAGTCGCTGGCCGTCGCCACAGCGATCCAGTCGGCGGCTGCGCAGATCGGCCTGAGCATGCAGATCAAGACGCTGCCCACGGCGCAGTACGTGGAACTGGTGTTCTCCGCCAAGGCGCGCGAAGGGATCGACTGGACCACGGGCAACAACAACTACATCGACCAGGCCGAACCGCTGCAGGTCTTGTACTACTGGGGCCGCAGCAACTCTCCCTACAACCTCGACGGCTTCGCCAACAGGGAAGTGGACAACCTGTTTGCGCAGGCGCGCGCGCAGATAAACCCCGAAATGCGCGCGACGCTGGCGATCAAGGCGCTGCAGCTGTGGGTGAAGCCGGTGAACAACATCCCGCTGTACATCTCTCCGCAGCGGCTGTTCATGAACAAGCGCATCACGGGCGCGCCGGCGTCGTTCTCGACCTTCCTCTACTACCCGTGGGCAGCTGAGCTCGGCGGCACCTGAGAGGGCGGTGGCGCGGCGGCTGCTGCGCGCGCTGGGGACGCTACTGGTCTCCAGCTTCCTGATCTTCGCCGCGCTGTACCTCGCGCCGGGTAGCCCGCTCGGGTACCTGACGCACGGTCACACGCTCTCGCCGGCGGCGATTCACTCGATCGAAGCGCAGTACCACCTGAACAAGCCGTTCCTGGAGCGCTACTGGCTGTGGCTGACAGGCGTGTTGCACGGTGACCTGGGCCGCTCCACCATCACGCGCGAACCGGTCACCAGTCTTTTGGCACCGCGCCTGGGGGTGACGTTCACGCTGGTGGCGATGGGGGCCTTGCTGATCGTGGTGGGCGGGATCTTCCTGGGCGTTTTGGCAGGCGTGCGCGGCCGGCGCACGGAGGGGGCGGTGCTGGCCGGCACGACGATCGGCATGGCGATTCCCTCGTTCGTGACGGCGACCATTCTCATCAACTGGTTCGCGCTGAAGCTGGGGTGGTTTCCAGTTTATGGGACGGGGAGCGGGTTCGGGGATCGGCTGTGGCACCTGACGCTTCCTGCCATTTCACTGGCGTTGGGGTTGGTGGCATACGTCGCGCTGATCACGCGCGCCGCGGTGCGTGTGGAGATGGGCAGCGAGCACAGCGACACGGCGCGCGGTCGCGGGCTGCGCGAGGGGCTTGTGATCCGGCGGCACGTGGTGCGCAACGCAATGATCCCGGTCGTCACGGTGTCGGGCATCGCCGTGGCCAGCCTGGTGGCGGGCGTGGCGGTGGTGGAGACCGCTTATGAACTGCCGGGCATCGGGGCTTATCTGGTGCAGTCGGTGAGCAGCAACGACTTCCCGGTGGTGCAGGCGATCTGTTTGATCCTGGTGGTTGTGTATGTGGTGGTGAATGCGGTGGTGGATGTGCTGTATCTGCTGCTGGATCCCCGTTTGAGGAAGGGCAGATGAGCTGGACGGCGCTGCGTGGGGCGGCCCGGCGCGACCGGTTGGCGGCGGTGTGCGTGGCGTTTCTCCTCGTGGTGGTGCTCGTGGCGATCTTCGCGCCGCTGATCGCGCCGCACTCGCCGACGGAAGTGAACCTCTCCTCGGCATATCTCGGCCCGTCGCTGGAACATCCCCTCGGCACGGACGCGTCGGGGCGGGACATCTTCTCGCGCGTGATGTGGGGGGCGCGCTCAAGCCTGCTCGGCCCGCTGGGCGTGATCGCGCTGGCGATCGTGCTGGGCGTGTCGATCGCGCTGGCGGCGGCCTGGTTCGGCGGCTGGGTCGACACGGGGCTCTCTGCCGTGATCGACGTGCTGTTCTCCTTCCCGGGGCTCCTGCTGGCAATCATCGCGGTGGCCGTGTTCGGCGTGGGGCTGGGCGCGCCGGTGCTGGCGATCGGCATCGCCTACACGCCGATCATGGCTCGCGTGGTGCGGGGCAGCGCCATGCGCGAACGCGAGCTGCCGTACATCGCCGCGGCGAGCGTGCTGGGGTTGCCGGCGCGGCGGATCGTCGGGCGCCACCTCTTGCCGAACGTGTGGCCGCTGATCGTCGCGCAGACGGCGATCATGTTCGGCTACGCCACGATCGACCTGGCGGCGATCTCCTTCCTGGGTTTGGGGCAGCAGCCGCCGAGCAGCAACTGGGGGCTGATGGTCGCCGAAGGCCGCCCGGCGATCCTGGCGGGCCACTCGGCGCAGGCGCTATACCCAGGGATCGCACTCGTGCTGGTGGTGCTGTGCGTGATGCTGCTCGGACGTCGCTTGGGCGATCGTGCGGGAAGGGAACTGTGAGCGGATCGCCCCTGCCCCCGCCGCCGCTGCTCGAACTGGAGCACCTGCGCGTGGCGCTGCCGGCAGGCGAGGGTACCCGCGCAATCCTGAAGGACGTATCGCTGCAGGTGGCCGAGGGCGAAGCCGTGGGCCTGGTGGGGATGAGCGGCTCGGGCAAGACGATGAGCGCGCGCGCGATCGTGCGCCTGCTGCCGCCGGGCGCGGAGATCGGCGGCGCGATCCGCTTCGCCGGGCGTTCGGTGCTGGAGATGGACCGCGACGAGTTGCTGCGCTACCGCGCGGGCGACGTGGCGATCGTCTTCCAGGACCCCCG
The DNA here is from genome assembly GCA_963821895.1 of uncultured Solirubrobacterales bacterium. GTDB lineage: Bacteria > Actinomycetota > Thermoleophilia > Solirubrobacterales > Solirubrobacteraceae > Palsa-744. The sequence continues at coordinate 104,774 of CAWGFQ010000008.1, read as the reverse complement.
CGCACATATCAACCCGGTGCGGCGCATCGGCGACTTCCTGACCGAGGCGCTCGTGCTGACGCAGGGGATGGCGCGCGCGGAGGCGACCGCGAAGGTGACACGGCTGCTGGGCGAAACGGGCGTGGACGAGCCGGAGCGCCGTCTGCGCATGTATCCGCACGAGCTGTCGGGCGGCCAGCTGCAGCGCGTGATGATCGCCGCGGCCCTGGCGTGCGAGCCACGGCTTTTGATCGCGGATGAGCCGACGACCGCGCTCGACGTGACGACGCAGTCGGAGGTGATGGCGATGCTGGACGAGGTGCGCAGAGCGCGTGGTCTGGCACTGCTGTTCATAACGCACGACCTCGACCTGGCGGCGGCGGTGTGCGAGCGCACGGTGACGATGCGCGCCGGCGAGATCGTGCAGGAGCGCCCCATCACGCACGGAGACCTGTTGCGGCAGACACCCGCTCCGGCGGCTCCACGCCACGCGGCCACCGGCCTTTCTGCGCCGCAGCCCCCGGTGCTCGAAGTCGCGGGCCTGCGCAAGGCATTCCGCGTGCGCGGCGGCGACGGCGCCCGCGGCGACTTCCTCGCGGTGGACGACGTCTCCTTCACGGTCCCCGCGGGTGGCTCGCTGGCGATCGTGGGCGAGAGCGGCTCGGGCAAGACGACGATCGCGCGCATGATCGTCGGCCTCGCGGCCCCCACGCAAGGCACGATCGCGGTGACGGGCAACCCGCGCAGCCGCCCACCGCGCGGCGGGCGCGAGCGCCGTACCCGCGGTCGCGAGGCACAGATCGTCTTCCAGGACAACTACTCCTCGCTGGACCCGCGCCAGCGCATCGGCGACGCCGTGGCGGAGGCGCTCGACCTGCACTTCCGCCCCACCCCGCAGGAGTGCGCGCGGCGCGTGGCCGAGCTGCTCGACAGCGTGGGCCTCGCTCAGGAGCACGCGCGCGCCCTGCCGCGCACCCTCAGTGGCGGCGAGCGCCAGCGCGCGGCCCTTGCACGCGCCCTGGCGGTGGAGCCCCGCCTGCTCGTGCTCGACGAGGCGGTGTCCTCGCTGGACGTGGCCACGCAGGCGCAGATCCTCGACCTGCTGGCGGGCATCCGCGCGGCGACGGGCACGGCCTACGTGTTCATCTCCCACGACCTGGCCGTCGTGCGCAAGGTGAGCGAGGAGACGATCGTGCTGCGCCGCGGCCGCGTCGTGGAGCGCGGCGCCACGCAGCAGCTGCTGGCTTCCCCCGCCGACCCCTACACGCGCCTGCTGCTCGACTCGGTGCCGCGGCCAGGCTGGAAGCCGCGGCGGCTCGCTACCACCACTGCGTAGGCGTCCGCGTGAGCACTTCGCAGCCCTCTGCCGTGACGATCACGTCCTGCTCGAAGTAGGAGGAGCCCAGGCCGGCCTGCGTGGGCATCGCCTCCACCGCCAGGCACATGCCCGGCGCGAGCTGGCGCTCCTCCGTGGGCAGGATCCACGGCCACTCCCAGCCGAGGCCGAAGCCGTGGCCGTGCGGGGGGAAGCCGATCGACAGCGCGGAGGCGTTCTCCATGTCCATCTCGGCGCCGTCCTCCACGGCTAGGCCCGCGGCGAGCAGGTGGCCGTGGACGGCCTCGAACACGGCGCTCGCGGGCACGCCGGGGCGCACGACGGCGAGGCCGGCCTGCACGGCGTCGATCGCACCCTGGCAGAGCGCGGCCTGCTCGGCTCTGGTGACCCACTTGCCCCCGGCCCCGGCCCCTGCCCCGTCGCCCGATCCCACCACACACGTGCGCCCGAAGTCGAACAGGTAGCCCTCCACCGCACCGTAGGAGTCGGCATGAAACAACTCCCCCGGCGCAAGCACGCGCTGCGACCACGAGGGCAGGTGGTTCCATGTGAAGTAGTTGCTGTGCGGGCCGGAGGCGATCGAGGTGTCGAAGAAGTGCACCCCCGCGGCGATGCCCACCTTGTATCCCTCGGCCACGGCCTGCGCCTCGGTCACCTCGCCCCGCCGGGCGCAATCCATCATCGCGGCTACCACCGCGTCGCCGACCTGCACGGCTGCGCGGATGCGCTCCAGCTCGAAGGGGCTTTTGATTACGCGCAGCGCTTCCACGAGATCGTCGGCGTCCTCCCACGTGGTCCCCGGCGCGGCGGAGGCCAGCAGCCGAAAGGCGCGGGCGCTCATCACGTTCAGGCCGCACACGCCCACGCGCCCGCGCTCAAGGCCCAGGTCGCGCAGCGCCTGCGCTACGGCCGCGGGGAAGTCCAGCGCGAAGCGCACGTCGTCGATGCCCACCAGGTCGCGGCGGTAGTCGGCGCCGTCCACGATCAGCAGCGGTTCGCGGCCGGGGGCCAGCAGTACGGCGGAGTGCGAGCGGGCGATCCAGTAGTCCTGGAAGTCGGGCGTGAAGCCGATGTTGCCGTAGTGGCCTGAGAGGTAGAAGACGTCGGCGTAGGAGTCGATGCTGGTGGCGCCGCGCGAGACGGCCAGCAGGCCGTCGAGGCCGCGCGCGCTGCACTCCTGGAGCGCCCGACGCCAGCGGCCTTCGTACTCGCCCGCGGGGGTGGCTGTCGGCGCGGCGACGCTCATGTGCCTACCCTACTCACAAGATGCCTCTCCAACAGGAAGCGATCTTCCAATGATGCGGATTGGCGTGGACGTGGGGGGCACGTTCACCGACGTGGTCGTGCTCGACGAGGACAGCGGCGCGACCTCGTGGCAGAAGCTGCCCACCAACGCGCGCGAGCCGGCCGTCGGCGTGCTGCAGGCGCTGGCCGCCACGGGGGTGGCGCTGAGCGACGTTTCGCACGTGAAGGTGGGGACCACGCTGGGCGTCAACGCGGTGCTCACGCGCAGCGGCGCCCGCACGGGGTTGATCACCACCAGGGGCTTCAGGGACGTGCTGGAGATCCGCCGCACGCACCGCACGCGCCTGTTCGACCTCGACGAGCAGATCCCCGACCCGCTCGTGCCGCGCGACCGGCGCCTGGAGGTGACAGAGCGCATGGACGCTGAGGGCAACGTGGTGGCGCCGCTGGATGAGGAGGGCGTGCTCGCGGCGTGGCGTACCTTGCGCGCGCAGGGCGTCACCGCGCTGGCGATCGTTTTCCTGTTCTCCTTTGAGAACCCCACGCACGAGCTTCGCGCGAAGGAGATCGTGGAGCGCGAGGGCGGGGCGGAGGCGGTGTTCGTCTCAAGCGAGGTGCTGGCCGTGCACCGCGAGTACGAGCGCACCTCCACCACGGCGATGGCGGCGTATGTGGCGCCGGCGATGCGCGCGCACCTGGCCGACCTGGGCGAGCGCCTGCAGGGCAAGGGCCTCGCAACCGGGCGGCTGTCGATCCTGACGAGCTCCGGCGGCGTGCTCGGCTCGGAGGCGATCGCGCTCGCTCCGATCCCCAGCCTGCTCTCCGGCCCTGCCGGCGGCGTGGCGGGAGCGCACAAGCTGGCGTTCGAGGCGGGTATCGACAGCGTGCTGACGCTCGACATGGGCGGCACCAGCTGCGACGTCTCGGGCATTCTTGAGGGGGTGCCCGACGAGCGCCTGGATATCGAGCTCGACGGCCTCGCCGTGAGCTACCCGACGTTCGACATCAACACGATCGGCGCGGGCGGCGGCAGCATCGCCTGGATCGACCCGGGCGGCGTGCTGCGCGTGGGGCCGCAGTCGGCGGGCGCCAGCCCCGGCCCGGCCTGCTACGGGCAGGGCGGGGAGCAGCCGACGGTCACCGACGCGAACCTCGTGCTGGGGCGCTACGACGCCTCGGCCCCGCTGGGTGGTCGCCTCGCGCTCGACGAGAGTCTGGCGCGCGCCGCGATCGAGCGGGCGATCGCTACGCCGCTGGGCATGAGCGTCGAGCGGGCGGCGGCGGGGATCGTGCGGATCGTCAACGCGCACATGGAGGGGGCGGTACGGGCGATCTCGCTGGAGCGCGGGCGCGACGTGCGCGACTTCACGCTCGTGGCCTTCGGCGGGGCGGGGCCGGTGCACGGCGCGGACGTGGCGCGCGAGCTGGGGATCGGGCGCATCCTCGTGCCGCCCTGCCCGGGCTGCACGAGCGCGTTGGGCGCGGTGGTGGCCGATGCGCGGCACGATTTGGTGCGCACGGTGGGCCGGCCGCTGCGCGACGTGCGCGCGCAGACGGTGCACGTGACGGTGGAGAGCATGCACGCGCAGGCGCTGGCAGCGCTCGCGCGCGAAGGCTTCCGCGCGAACGAGTCGGTGCTTGAGCTGTGGCTGGACTTGCGCTATGAGGGGCAGGCGCACGAGCTTCCGGTGCGCTGCGCGGAGGCGTTTCCGGCCGCGCCCGCCGACGCGCCGGCGTTCGCGACGGTCCTGGCGGAGGCGGTGGGGCGCTTTCACCGTCAGCACCAGCAGCTGTATGGGCACTCCTTCCCGGAGCTCGAGGTGGAGCTGGTGAACGTGCGCGTGACGGCGCACGGCATCCAGCCGAGCCCGTCGATGTGGTGGGACTGGTCGATGACGCTTGCGCCCGACCTGCGCACCGACGCGCCGCGCAAGGTGTACTTCCACGAGGTGGACGACTTCATGGACACGCGCGTGCTGCGTCGCCGCGAAATCGAGCCCGAGCAGGAGATCGAAGGGCCCCTGGTGATCCACCAGCTCGACGCCACGGTGCTGGTGCCGCCGGACGTGGTGGCCACGGCGCATCCGTCGGGCAGCCTGATCCTGACCGACGAAAAGACCGTGGCGGCCGCGCGGGAACCGGTCGAATCGCAATCGGCGGGGCGCCGATGAGCCAGAGCGGCGGGTGCCGATGACCAAGGGCGACATGGTCACGCACGAGGTGATCCGCCACGCGCTGACGGCGGTGTCACGCGAGATGGGCGTGACGCTCCGGATGACCTCCTGCTCGCCGATCTTCAACGAGGGCAACGACTACAGCTGCGCACTGTTCGACGCCAAGGGCCGTTTGGTGACGCACGGCGAGTACCTGCCGATTCACCTCGGTGCGCTGTCCTTCTCCGTGTTCCACGCGCGCGCGGCCTTCGCGGGGGAGGGGCTGAAGGAGGGGGATACGGTGATCATGAACGACCCCTACCTGGGCGGCTCCCACCTCCCCGACATCACGATGGTGAGCCCGATCTTCCACATGGGCGAGCTGGTGGCGTGGGCGGCCAACCGTGCGCACCACCTCGATGTCGGCGGCACGATGCCGGGCAGCTTCTTCAGCGGCGCGACGGACAACTACCAGGAGGGCTTGCGCATCAGCCCGATGAAGCTGTTCAGCGCGGGTGAGCGCGACGCGCGCCTGCTGCACCTGATCACAGAGAACTCGCGCCTGCCGGCGCAGATGCGGGTGGATCTCGAGAGCCAGGTCTCGGCCAACCGCACCGCCATCGAGCGCGTGAAGGCACTGCACGAACGCTACGGCACGCGGATGGTGAAATCGGCGATGGAGGAGGCGCTCGACTACTCTGAGCGGCGCATGCGCGCGGTGATCGCCGGCTGGCCCGACGGCGACTATACGGCCTCGGATTGGTTGGACAACGACGGCATCGAGGACGAGCCGAAGGAGATAAAGGTGACACTGCGCGTGCGCGGCGAGCGCGTGGAAGTGGACTTCAGCGGATCCAGCGAGCAGACGCGCGGTCCCCTGAACAGCGTGTTGGGGTACACCTGCTCGGGCGTATACATGACATTGCAGGCGGGCAGCGACCCGGACATCCCGCCCAACGCGGGGTGCTACCGCCCGATCGAGGTGATCGCGCCGGAGGGCAGCATCGTTAACCCGCGCTTCCCGGCCCCGTGCACGGGGGGCAACGAGACAGTGTTCGTGATCAGTGCGGCGATCTTCCGCGCGCTCGCGCAGATAGAGGGCGCGCGCACGATGGCCTGCGACCAGGGCTCCTCCAACAATTTGCTGATTTCGGGCATGCGTCCGCACGGGGGCGGGCGCTACGTGTTGTACGAGTACCCCGAGGGCGGCTGGGGGGCAAACGCCGACAGAGACGGCCTCAGCGCGGTGTTCTCGATCGCGGGCAATACTTGGAACGTGCCGGTGGAGGTGGTGGAGCGGCGCTTCCCGGTGCGGGTGGAGCGCTATGAGCTGCGCCAGGACAGCGGGGGGGCCGGACAGCACCGGGGGGGACTCGGCATCCGCCGCGATCACCGCATTCTCGATCACGCCGCGGAGGTGTCGATTGTGGGTAACCGCGTGATGGTGCCGCCCTGGGGTCTGGAGGGCGGGGGCGAGGGCGCGGCGGCGAAGTACCGCATATTGCGCGCCGGCAGCGAGCCGATCAATCCCGCCCCGCGCTTTGGCAGCAAGGCCGCGGGCGTGCCGTTGCGCCCTGAGGATGTGGTCGTGCAGATGACCGCCGGCGGCGGCGGCTGGGGGGATGCGCGCTGGCGCGACCGCTCAAGCGTGGAGCGCGACGTGCGCCTGGGGTATGTCAGCCGCGAGTCGGCCGCGCGCGATTACGGGCTGAAGGAGTGAAAACGCCGCAGGAGATGTATGCGCGGATGGCGCTGATCCGCGAGTTTGAGCGGGCGGCGTACCGCGCGTATGAGAGCGGCGAGCTGGAGGGCACGATCCACGCCTCGACCGGACAGGAGGCGGTTGCCGTGGGGGTGGCGGCGGCGCTGGAAAAGAGTGACAAGATGCTCAGCCACCACCGCGGCCACGGGCACGCATTGGCGAAGGGGGTGGACCCGGGACGATTGATGGCCGAGCTGCTGGGGCGCGCGAGCGGCGTCTGCGGGGGCAAGGGCGGCTCGATGCACGTGGCCGATGTGGAGAGCGGCTTCCTGGGGTCGCTGGCGGTCGTCGGCAGCTCGATCCCGCTGGCAGTCGGCGTTGCCCTTGCCAGCGAGGGCGTTTGCGTGGTGTTCTTTGGCGACGGCGGGGTGAATCAGGGGGTGCTGTATGAAAGCATGAACCTCGCGGCGATTTGGAAGTTGGGGGTGGTGTTTGTGTGTGAGAACAACTCCTATGCGATTACCACACCAGCGCACAGGGTGACGGCGGGCGAGGGGATGCAGGCACGGGGGCAGTCCTTCGGCTTGAGTGCACTGCGCGTGGACGGGCAGGACGTGGAGGAGGTAGCGGGCGCGACGCGCACGCTCGTGGCGGAGGCCCGCGCGGGGCAGCCGGCGTTGCTTGAGTGTCTCACCTACCGCTTTCTCGGCCACTCGCGCAGCGACCCGCCGCACGGGCACTACCGCACGCGCGCGGAGGTGCAGCAGTGGCAGGGGCGCGACCCGCTCGCGGTGCTCGCGCAGAGCGCCGGCCTTAGCGCCGAGACTTGCACGCAGCTGGAAAGCGAGGCGCAGGCGCAGATCGCGCGGGCGGTCGAGTGGGCGCGCGCGGCGCCCCGCCCAACACTGACTGAATTGGCGGGGGACGTATGGGGATGACTTGCCTTTGGGATTTATTGGGAGGGGGAGGGGGTCGCGTTGATGCCTGACGATTCTCAAAAGCAGTTCACCTTCGCCGAGGCGATCCGCTGCGCGCTTGAGGATGCGATGCATGAGGACGAGTCGATCCTGCTGCTGGGGCAGGACATAGCCGCCGGTTTTCCCTTCGGCGCGACTCGCGATCTGGCCGAGCGCTTCGGCAGCGAGCGCGTGCGCGACACGCCGATCTCGGAGGCCGCCACGATGGGCTGTGCGATCGGCGCGGCGATTATGGGGCGACGCACGGTGGTGGAGGTGGACTTCGCGGGTTTCCTTTTGCTGGGGCTCGACCAGCTGGTGAACAACGCGGCGAAGCTGCGCTACATGAGCGGCGGGCAGCTGCGCGTGCCGCTCGTGCTGCGCGTGGGACAGGGGGCGCTGGGGGGGTTCGCCGCACAGCACTCGCAAGCGCAGCACGCGTGGCTAATGGGGGTGCCGGGGCTCGCGCTTTGCGCGCCCGCGGACGCACAGGAGGCATACGTGCTCATGCGCTGGGCGCTGCGGCAGGGCGATCCGGTGGTGTTTGCTGAGGACATGCGGCTGTATAGGACGAAGGGGGTGCTGGACCGGGGCGGGGGCGCGCCGGCCGTGGCGGACAGCATCCCGCGCGCGCGTGTGGTGCGCAGTGGCGTCGACGCCACGGTGCTTGCCTACGGCTTCGGCACGACACTCGCGCTGGCCGCGGCGGGGGAGCTAGCAGCGCACGCCATCGAGCTGGAGGTCGTGGACCTGCGCATGCTCTCGCCGCTGGACGAGCGGACGATCGGAGAGAGCGCTCGGCATACTGGGCGCGTGCTCTGCCTCGGCGACGATCCGCTGCTTGGTGGCGTCACGGCAACGCTGGTCGCGACCGTGCAAGAGGCGGCGCCAGGAGCGGTGGTGGCGCGGCTGGGGGCGCGGCACTGGCCCACTCCGTTCGGGAGCAGCGAGCGGTATGTCTACCCCGCCGCCGAGTCGGTGGCGGCGGCGGTGCGGCGACTGGTGGCGTGGCCCGCTGCGGCGACGGACGCAGCGATCGAGAACGGCGCGTTCGCGCTGGCGGCTACGCCGTGACGATCATCGAGCCCGGCTACATGGAGGGCACGCGCGGGCCGATGGCCGTCGACTGGGAGAGCCGCATCGACATGGCGCGCATGCGCACGGAGCGCCTTGCCCGCGCGCAGGAGGCGGTGGCGGCGGCGAGCTACGACGCGGTGCTGCTGCTCTCGGACCCGAACATTCGCTATGTCACGGCCGTGGCGACCACCTCGGTGTCGGGCGCGGGTGGCTTTCACTACTCGCTGCTCTCGGGTGGCGGGCGCATCACGCACTGGGACAGCGCCGACCACGCGATCCACGAGCGGCGCACCTGCCCGTGGCTGGATGACATTCGCTACGCGGCGCCGGGCATCGGCATCGTCCCTGCCGCGCTCGGCCCCGGGCCGGCGGCGGAGCTGCTGGCCAAGCAGATGGCCAAGGAGATCGCCACGGCCCTGTCTGATCACGGCGTGCTCTCCGGGCGCATTGGCCTGGACGTGGGGCAGCCGGGGCTGATGGAGCTGCTGGAGCGCTACGGCTACAAGGTCGACGCGGGTGCGGGGGCGGCGCTGGCGCTGGCACGGGCGGTCAAGACCGCCGACGAGGTCGAGTGCCTGCGCCTCAGCGCCTCCGTCTGCGAGGCGGGTTTTCAGGCGATGCGCGAAGCGATCCGCCCTGGCGCGCGCGAGAGCGAGGTGTTCGCACAGGGTGTCGCGCGCATCATCGAACTGGGCGGCGAGCACGGCGGCGGCAACATCTCCAGCGGGCCGAACACGTGGCCCAAGAGCCAGGCCGACACGACCGACCGCATCATCCGGCCCGGAGATGTCGTGTACTCGGACCTCTACAACATCGGTTTCCACGGTTACCGCAGCTGCTACTACCGCACGTTCAGTTGTGGGGCCGCGCGACCCGAGACGCAGGATGCGCACAGGCGCGCGGTGGAGAACCTCTACGCGGTGCTCGACGCGATCGCGCCGGGTGTCACGACAGCAGAGGCCGCCAAGCATTTCCCAGATGCCAGGGGCGAGTACTGGGATTACTACTCCGCGGGTGAGGCCTGGCAGATGACCACCAACCACTGGGGTCACGGGATCGGCCTGTCGCTGTATGAGATCCCGCTGACCTGGCGCGGCGCCTCCGCGGAGGGGGCGAGCGTGTATGCGCCGGGGATGACGATGGCCGTGGAGACGCAGGACCGCGACGGGCACGGGCAGGGGGTGCGTGTCGAGGAGATGGTCGTGGTACGCGAGGGCGGGGTGGAACTGCTTACGCGCTGGCCGATCCACGAGATCACGACCTGCACGTGAGCACCGGCAGGCCGCGCGCGGCCCCCTCCCCTCCCCCCAAAACTCCCTCTGAGGACCCTGTCGCGATCGTCACTGGCTCCTCGCGGGGGATCGGGGCGGGAATCTCACGGCGCCTGGCATCCGACGGCTGGCGCGTGTTCGGCGTGGCCCGCACTCCCGGGGAGGCGGTTGCGCTGTGCTGCGATCTGACGGAGGCGGGCGCGCCGGAGCGGGTGCTGGCCGCAGCGCTCTCCGAGCACGGGCGCGTCGATGCGCTCGTCAACAACGCGGGCCTCTTGCTGGAGGGCGCATGCTGGGAGCAGGGCGACGCGGACGTGGAGGCGATGCTGGCGCTCAACCTGACGGTGCCCTTCCTGCTGACGCAGGTGGTCGCTGGGCACTGGGTGCGGGCGGGCGGCGCGGGCACGATCGTCAATATCTGCTCGATCGAGTCCCACGTCGGCTGGGCCGATCCGCCGCAGGCCGCCTACGCCGCCACCAAGGGCGGCTTGCTCGGGCTCACGCGCGCGGCGGCGCTGGAGCTGGCAGCGCACGGCATCCGCGTGGTGGCGGTCGGGCCGGGGGCGATCGCCACGGCGATGACGCGCGAGGACCCGGGCGCGTTCTCGGCGGCGATCCCGCTCGGCGGGCAGCCGGGCACGCCCGAGGACGTGGGCGACGCGGTGGCCTTCCTCGTCTCCGCGGGCGCGCGCTATGTGACTGGGGAGATCGTGTACGTCGACGGGGGGTACCTGCTGCGATGAGCACGCCGCCCACGCAGGACGGCCCGCCGCGGGGGCAGCCGGATGCGGTTGCGCGGCGCTTTGAGGGTCAGCGCGCGCTCGTCACCGGCGCCGCCTCGGGTATCGGTCGCGCGGTCGCGCGCCGGCTGGGGCTGGAGGGCGCCGTGGTGATCGGGTTGGACACACGCGGGGAGGATCCGCTGGAGGAGGCGTTCGATGCGGTCCCCGGTGGGCACTCGCTCGTGGAGGACGTGCGCGGTGCGGACGCCGCGGCGCAGGCGCGGGCGGTGGACGTGCTCGTGAACGCCGCCGGTATTCTGGAGCGCCACAGCCTGCTGGAGCACCCGCTCGATGCCTGGCGGCGCACGCTGGAGGTGAACCTGCAGGCGCCGCTGCGCCTGGCGCGCGAGTTCGCGCGGGCACACATCGAGGCGGGGATCCCGGGGGCGATCGTCAATGTCTGCTCGATCGAGTCGTTTGTCGCGGGTTCCGACCACGCCGCCTACACGGCTTCCAAGACCGCGCTGTTGATGGCCACACGCGCGCTGGCGCTCGAGCTGGCGCCATACGGCATCCGCGTGAACGCCGTCGCGCCGGGGGTGACGATCACGGGCATGAACGCGCGCTTGCGCGCCGATCCGATCCGCGCGGCGGCGCTCACCGCGGCGATCCCGCTGGGGCGCATGGCTACGCCGGAGGAGCAGGCCGCGGGGATCTGCTTCCTCGCCTCGGGCGACGCCGGGTATATCACCGGCGCGACGCTGCCGATCGACGGCGGCTGGCTTTCGCGTTGAGGTGGCAAGCTGCCGCGGGGGCGGGCGCTTTTCGCCATGGCGCCATGGCGCGAGGGCGCTACTGTTCGTGATGCCAGGAGATGGGGGATGTCGATGACCGAGGCTGCCACTGCCGCTGTTTCGCAGGCCACGCCGATGAGCCTGGTCGAGTGCGTGGCCGCGCTCGCCGACGGCAAGGTCACTTCGGGGGAGCTGGTGGAGCGCACGCTGGCGCGCATCCACGCGACGCAGCCCACGCTGAACGCCTTCCGCGTCGTGTTCGAGGATTCGGCGCGCGCGGATGCCGCCGTGGCGGACCGGCGCTTGGCCGCCGGCGAGCGGCTGCCCCTGCTCGGGGTGCCGGTGGCCGTGAAGGACGATGTGGATGTCGCCGGGCACCCCACCGCGTTCGGCTGTCCGGGCGAGTTTCCGGCCAAGCGCGAGGACTGCGAGCTGGTGCGGCGCCTGCGCGCGGCGGGGGCCGTCGTGGTGGGCAAGACCAATGCGCCCGAGATCGGGCTGTATCCGTTCACCGAGGGGTTGGCGTTCGGCGCCACACGCAATCCATGGAGCCTGGGACACACGCCGGGGGGATCCAGCGGCGGCAGCGCCGCGGCGGTGGCGGGAGGGATCGTGCCGGCGGCCACGGGCTCGGACGGGGCTGGCAGTGTGCGCATTCCGGCGGCGTGGTGCGGGCTGGTGGGGATCAAGCCCCAGCGCGGGCGCATCTCGACCTGGCCCGAAGCCGAGGCGTTCAACGGGCTCACCTGCCTGGGGCCGCTCACGCGCACCGTCACCGACACGGCTTTGATGCTCGATGTGCTCAGCGGCTCGCACCCGGGTGACCTGCACACGCCGCCGCCTCCGCCCGAGCCTTATGTCGATGCGGCGGCGCGCGAGCCCGGGCGGCTGCGCATCGCGCTGTCCTTGCGCGCGCCGTTCAGCGCCGCGCCGGTGCGCCTGGATCGGGAGATCCGCGCGGCCGTGCAGCGCCTGGGGGGTGTGCTGCGCGAGCTGGGCCACACGGTGATCGAGGACGAGCAGCGCTACGGGCTGATGGGGTTGACGCTGGTGGCGCGCGGACAGTCAGGGGTGTACGAATGGGCCAGCGCGCAGGTGCCCGACCGCAGGCTGCTGCACCCGATCACGCGCAGCAGCGCGCTGGTGGGACGCTTCCTTGGGCGGCCTTTGCTGGGGCCGGCGCGTCGCTTGGAGTCGTTCTTCGCGCGGCACGCGGAAGCGGTGTTCCAGCGCGTGGATGTGATTCTCACGCCGACCACGGCCCTGCCGCCGCTTGAGATCGGCGCGACCGCGGGGCTCAGCGGGTTCGCCACCGACCAGGTGGTGGCGGGGGCCTGTCCCTACGCGTGGCCGTGGAACGTGCTCGGCTGGCCGGGCGTGAGCGTGCCGGCGGGGCTCAACAGCGAGGGGTTGCCGCTGGGAGCGCAGCTGCTCGGGCCCGCCAACACGGAGGGGCGGCTGCTGTCGCTGGCGGCGCAGCTGGAGCGCGTCGAGGGTTGGCACCTGCGCGTGGCGCCGGCCTAGAGCTGGGCGAGCCGGGTCTCTCGCTTTTGCGTCAAACTACAACGCGTGAGCGGCGGCCCAGGCGGTGACGGAGGCGAGGACGCCTATCGCAGCGCCGGCATCGACTACGCCGTGCTGGATGCGGGCAAGCGGCTGGCGATCGACTCGGCGCTGGCAACGTCCTCTTTGCTCGCCGCGCGCGGGGGGCGGGCGCTGGACGAGTCGCGCGGCGAGCCGGCGTTCGTATTCGAGCTCGCGGGGCAGACGCTTGCGTTGGTGCTGGAGGGCCTCGGCACGAAGTCGATCATCGCGCGCATGGTGGCCGAGCAGCAGGGGGTCAACCGCTTTCGCGCGGTTGCATATGACTCCGTCGCGGCGATCGTCAACGACCTCTGCTGCGTGGGGGCACGGCCGCTGGTGCTGAACGCCTACTTCGCCACCGGCACGCCCGCGTGGTTCAGCCACGAGGACTGGCATCGGGAGCTGATCGAGGGCTGGGCCGCAGCCTGCGCGCAGGCCGGCTGCGTGTGGGGCGGGGGCGAGTCGCCCTCGCTGCCGGGGCTCGTGAGCGAGGGGGATATCGAGCTGGCGGGCAGTGCCGTGGGGGTCGTCCCCGCTGGGTGCGCGCCGATCCTCGGGCAGGACCTGGCGGCGGGCGATGAGATCGTGCTCGTCGCCAGCAACGGGCTGCACGCCAACGGCTCGTCGCTCGCGCGGATGGTCGCGCGGGAGCTGCCCGACGGGTTTGCCACGACGCTGGCGGTCATTGGGTCGGGAGCCGGCGGGGGTGGCGGGGCCGGCGGAGGCGGCGGCGAGACCCTGGGCGAGGCGCTGCTGACGCCGTCGTTCCTGTACTCGCCGCTGGTGGACACGCTGCTCGACGCGCGCGTGCCGGTCTCGTATCTGAGCCACATCACCGGCCACGGCTTCCTGAAGCTGATGCGGCCTGCGCGGGACTTGACCTACCGGATCACCCAGCTGCTGCCGGTGCCGGCGGTGCTGCGCTATCTCGCCGAGCAGACAGGCATGAGCGAGCGCGCGGCCTACTCCACGCTCAACATGGGCTGCGGCTTTGCCGTCTACTGCGCCGCGGGCAGCGGCGGCCCGGTAGTGGAGACCGCGCGCCGTCTGGGCCTGGAGGCGATCGTGGCGGGCGCCGTCGAGGAGGGTCCGCGGCGCGTGCTGATCGAGCCGCTGGGGATCGAGTTCGCCGATGAAGAGCTGCAGCTCGGGGGGAACAGGAGACAAGGCTAGTCAAACGATCGTTTGTTTGATACGATCGTATGAATGGTAGGATCGCTCACACGGCATGGCCGACGGGAACGCAACCAAGACAGCGCTGCTGGAGGCCGCCAAGCAGCTTGTCCGCGAGCGCGGATACGCGGGCACGAGTGTGCGCGACCTGGCGGCGGCGGCGGGGACGAACCTGGCGGCGGTGAGCTACCACTTCGGCTCGCGCGAGAGCCTGCTGAACCAGGCGGTGCTGGAGTCCTTCCTGGAGTGGACCGACAGCGTCGGCGCGGTGGCGGATCGCATGGCGAGCACCGACCCGGACGCGGGGCCGCTGGAGATCATGGCCGCCCAGGCGCGCCCGACGGTGGACGAGTTCCCCGAGCGGCTGCCGCTGTTTGTGATCGGGCTGGAGGCACTGCTGCAGGCGCAGCGCTCCCCGGAGCTGCACAGCCAGCTGGCGGCGCACTACGCCGAGCAGCGGCGGCTGGCGATCGAGCACATACGTGCCGCCACGCACGGCGAGCCGCCACCGCAGCGTGTGTTCGAAATCTTTGCGTCCTTCCTGCTGGCCATCTCCGACGGCCTGATGCTGCAGGCGCTGCTCGATCCCTCGGCGATCCCGACCGGCGATGAGCTCGCGGGACTCTACGAAGCGCTGGCGGCGCGCACCCGGGCGAGCAAGCCGGCGGGGGCCGGAGAGGGCGGTCCGCCGGGCGCCGGGGAAAGCAAGCCTGCGACTGCTGGTGAGAGCAAGCCGGCGAGCGCCGAGGAGGGGGACTGATGCCATTGGACTGAAAGCGAAACACGAGGAGGAGTCATGACGATGCGCAAAAGGCAAACGAGACTGACGTTCCGGTTCCGCGCCGGGCTCGTGGCGCTGGTGGTGGGGGCGTGTCTGACCGTCGCCGCCTTGGCCTGGGCGACGGAGACGCTGACGATCTACACCCGCTTCAGCCCCGACAAGCTGGGCGCCCCGACGAACTTGTCGGCCACGGCGACGCTGGGCTCCAGCACCGGCGGCCTGCCCTCGCCGATCCGCAAGGTGACGGCCTACGGCCCGGCGGGCCTGGAAGTGGACACGCGCGGGGCGGGCACCTGCACGGTCGCCGTGCTCGAAGGCCCCGAAGGTCCTGCCGGCTGCCCCGCGAACTCGCGCATCGGCTTCGGCGGGGGCACTGGGGTGCTGGAACTGGCGAAGGAACTGATCCACGAGCCGTTTACGCTCGAATTCTTCCTTGGACCCAAGGAAGCGGGGCACGTGGTGATCCTGATCTACGTGAACGCCAGCACGCCGGTCTCCTACCAGGTGGCGATACCGGCCACGGAAGTCCAGGGACCCAAGCCCTACGGCTGGGGCGTGACGTTTGAAGTCCCCCTAATCCAGACGCTCCCGGGGGCGTCGGCGGTGTCGGCGGAAAAGACCTTCTTCACGATCGGCGACAGCAAGGTGGCCTACTTCGAGAAGGTGCACGGAAAGCGCAAGCTCGTGCATGTGCGGGGCATCGTGGTGCCGAAGACGTGCCCGCGCGGGGGCTTTCCCTACGAGGTGACGATCGGCTTCCAGGACGGAACCTCGACCACGTACAAGGGCTCCTACCCTTGTCCGTCCGGGGCATAGGATCGAACCAGAGTTGCGGGTGGCGGCGAGCGGGATGCGCGTGGCGGCTATCGTGGTGAAGGTGCGATTCGCAACTTCCCTTTTGGCCGCAGGTGCCGTCGCGGCGATGTCCGCGCTGGCGGGAGGAGCGCCGGCGCGGGCGAGCACGACCGCCAGCCTGACGCCGTCTTTCGTGCCCGACCGCCTTGGCGCGCGGGGGGCGGTGACGCTGGCGCTCCACTACAAGGGCGAATTCGGCGGCACGGCCGGGCCGTCGCTGACGGATCCACTGGTGCCCGAGCCGGTCAGCAGGGTGGTCGTGCGCTTCCCGGCGGGCATGGGGCCGGACATACCGAACCTGCGCGGCTGCGCGCCGGCGAGCCTGCGTGCGCGCGGCGCGCGCGGCTGTCCGGCCTCGACGCGCATGGGCGGAGGGCGGGCGCTCACGGAAATACATCCGAGCACCGTCAGCGTCACCGAGGGCATCGCGCTGCAGGCCTTCATCGGGCCCGTGCACGACGGCCGCTCGACGCTGGAGATCCTCGGCCTGGGCTACACGCCGCTGGAAGAGCGCCTGGTGATCACCGGCGAAATGCTCTTCGGCCATGCTCCCTACGGGGAAGAGCTGGTGATGACGGTACCGCCGATCGCCACGCTGCCCATGGAGCCCTCTGCCTCGACGGTGGACTTCACGCTGACGATCGGCTCGCCGCGGCCGGGCGCCGGGGGCGCCCGTAACACGGTGATCGTGCCCCGGCGCTGCCCGGCAGGCGGCTTCCCGTTCGCGGCCGAGTTCACCTACGCCGACGGCTCCACGAGCAGCGCTCGCGCCGCGGCGCCTTGCCCGTAGGGGCGCCATGGGTATAGCGTGCGGCTGCGGCATCTCAGCTCGATGATGCGCTGGGGGGGGCGCCGGGAGCCGGGGCGCCGGGGGCTCTAGCTCGCTGCGCGGGCGCCGGCGAGAAGCAGCACCAGCGGGATGCGGCGGCGGCGCTCGAACTCCGCATCGTCGTCGAATCGCTCGCGGCGGGGCGGGCACTCGCGCAGGTTGACTAGCGCAAAGCCGGCATTGTGCAGCTCGGTCACGTATTCCTCGATGGTCCGGTGCTGCCAGATTGTGCTGGTGCCGAGCCATTGCTGCTCGCGTGGACCAGGGAGGAAGTAGCCGTCCACGACCCAGTTCTGACGCGGCTCCGCGCGATTCTCCCGGGCGTCGTGCGAGGTGATCACTGGATGCACGACCGTGAAGACCACGCGGCCGCCCGGGGCGAGGCATGCGCGACATGCGCGGAGCGCTCCTGCGAGGTCGGCGACGTAATGCAGAGCCATGCGCGAGAGCACCAGGTCAAAGGACTCGGCCGGCTCTGCCAGATCCTCGATGTCGCACAGGACGGCCTCCCCGCTCGTACCCTCAAGCGTGCGTTGCGCGGCCTGGACCATCTGCGCGGACCCGTCGATGCCCCGATAGCGCGCGGCACCCGCGGCCAGCAGCTCGCGTCCGATCTCGGCATCGCCACAGCCCAGGTCGAGCACATGCAGTCCCGCCACCGCGCCGAGCTCGTCGGAGAGCGCCGGGCCCTCCATCGTGGTGTTTGGATTCAGCGGCCAGGAGCGGTGCTGCCGGTAGCGCTCGAACAGCTGGGGGTCGTCATAGAACGCGCCCCCGCGCCGATCGTCGGCGTTTTGCAACCTCGGCTGCGACGGGCCACCCATCCCGAGACGGACACTCTACTAGCGCGCCCCTCCCAGCGCTCCCGGCCCCGGGCTACAGCGTGCCCTGGGGCTTTCGATAGACGTCACACAGGAAGGCTCTCCCAGCGACGTTCTGGAAGCTAGCTTGTTTCCTAAGTATGGATATGCCGTCGAGCTTCATTCGCCGCTTCGCTCATTACGCTTGGGGATAATGCACAGTTCAGCGGTAGCAGCGATGGGCCAAATACTGGCTTTGATGAGGACGCTGGGTCGGGAGCGCGAAGTCCCGGTTGAGTCCTCGTCCTTGCTGGCAAAGGAAGTCGAAGGCAGGAGCTCGAAAAAGGGCACGAAGGCCGTTCCAGGGCAACCGCCGCTCGTGTTGGTAGCCCCCAAGGCGCAACTCGGGCCTATCCAGAAGCTCGCAAATCCGATGATGGTCTCGCCCGCGCAGCTGCTGCACGCGATGGGCAAGGCTACGACCTCACCATACGCTGGCTTCGCCGGGCTTAGCTCGCTGTGGGCTTTGGTGCGCTATTTGTGGGCTTTCGCTGGCGGCGCGGGTCAGCTCACAGTTTCTCAGGATGCCCGTGATTTGGCCTTCCACCAGAAGACGCTGTTCAGCGAGCAGCTTGGGCTGGGCCTGACCTGGCTATTGACGGAGAGGCGCTACCTTGCCTTGTATGGGGAGTCTACGGTCGTGCGCATCGCCGATACCGAACGAGCCATTAAGCTTGCATGGCTCAAGGATCCTTCCCTCACGAAACCTGTGCCGGTGCGCAGGCTAGGTGGTCTGATGCCTGACGGTATCGCGTTCACCGTCGATTCTAAGAGCGCGGCGGCAAACCTCAGGGCGCTGGAGGCCAAGGGATGCCACACTGGCGCGGTTAAGCGTCAGCCACGTGAGATGCTCAGCGCTCTGGCTGACGCCCGGGTCCAGGTGCGATCGCTCGAAGTCGGCGGGGCTACGCTCGACGGCTGGATGGCATGCGCTGTGGTCGCTGAACATAGCTCCGCATGGCCCCGCCTGAGTCAGGTGCCCGAGAATGGAGTTGCGCTTTTTGCGCTTGACCCACCCACCGATTCCAACGATATACCTGAGGGCGGCAAGGCCCTTGTATGGCAGCGGCGCGGCGGGGCATGGTCGGCTCGCGACCGCGCTTCGTTCGCGAGATGCCTCGATGACGTCAGCAGATCGTGCCTGTTGGCTTACGCCGGGTTCATCGAGGACGCCGCGAGCCTGATGCGTCGTGCAGCACCCCGACTCGAGTCGCCGGACATCTCCCGGCTCCCGGGCGCAGCTACGCGTACGGATGACCGAGCTACCGGCAGTCGCTACGAAGGAACTGAGGTAGAGCTGCGACTGGCTCCTCGAATCGCGCTCCGGGTGTTCTTCGGTCTCGATCGCGATGTGCGCGGAGCTCTCGCCGACAACTCCGCGGTCCGCGAGACCCAGGCATTTCGACGTCGTCGCGGCGGCATCACCGAGGGCTATGCGCTGGAGACCGCCAGTGACACGGACTTCGAGCAGGTCCGCTCGATCAGCTCTGATGGCACGGTGTTCGACGTCCGCGTTGATGCACCACGCAAAGTCCTAGAGAACGCTCGGCGAGATTTCCCAGAAGAACCGCCAACGGTTCCTGACGACCAGTAGCACAATGAAGGAACCGCAGATGTCGAGAAACCGCTCTCAGCGAATCGGCCTGCACGGCGGCCCTACGCGTGCAGCTCGCTGAGCCCATTGGGCCAACCATTGGGCCAACGAGCGATTTAGGCCCCTCGACAGCTCCCCAAAGCCCGTGTCTCAAAACACAAAAACCCTGCAATTTGCAGGGCTTTCATGCCAGTGGAGCTAGGGGGACTCGAACCCCCGACCTCCTGGGTGCGATCCAGGCGCTCTCCCAACTGAGCTATAGCCCCACGCTCTTCTCGGGTAAGAAAGGTGCGCGGTTCAGCAAGTGTAGTGGCAGAGCGGCTTGGCGGTGAGTCGCGCCCGCGGGCCTCGCCTCGGGAGTGCGATAGCGCCACGCTGGCCCGCGTTCGGCGAAGGCGTTCGCCGCGGGAGGTATGGTTTGCGGGCGCAATGGGATTGCTCGACGACGCTATCCGCGAGCACTTGGAGTTCAAACGCCAGCACGGCGCCGATCCGGATGATGTCGCTCGCCTGGAGGACGAGGCACTCGGCCCGGTGGTTCGCGACTACAGCACAGTGCCGACGGGAGAAGCGGATGCTGCTGGGGACCGTGCCCGGGGGAGCGAGACGTCGACCGAGCCCGCAGCGGCGAGCCATCGCCCTGTCGCTGGAGCGGACTCCGTCCATGCCGGCGAGGAGACCGCCGAGCTGGATATGCGCGCAGTGCTCAAGCTGGAGGCCGAGTCGCCTGCAGCGGCCGCCGCCGGCGACTCTCTGGAATGGGAGGTTCCCGGCGGTACGGCGTCGGGTGCACGCAAGCGTGCGGGCGAGGAGGCGGACGGCGCGGCCGTCGAGGAGGAGGACGTGGTGGAGGACGTGCTCGAGGAGACCCCCGACTTCCTGCGCGACACCCCCGACCAGGAGCGCCTGTGGTTTGAGCAGCAGCCGCCGCGCGACTTTGATTTTGACAAGTAGCCTGCATCCCTAGCCTGGTGGACGCCAGGATTGCCCTAGACTCGGATAGGCGCGCGGGGCCATAGCTCAGCTGGGAGAGCGCCTGCTTTGCAAGCAGGAGGTCGCCGGTTCGATCCCGGCTGGCTCCATAGATAAAACGCCTGCAAAATAGCATCTTTTAACGGCGGTGGTGGTCTTGCTTGAGCCCCGCGATGGTGCCGAAATCGTTCATGGGCCTTTTCATGGGCCTAAACTCAGCACCGTTGACCGACGAGCGGACGCCGGCAGGCTGCTGCTTCGTGCGGAGAGCAAGCGCACAACGGAACGCAGGCTTGGCTGCTGGTCGTCGTCCGCACCAGCGGTCTCGCCGGCTTCTGTCGTCGCACTTGCTATGCAGTGCAATGCGGTAGCGACGCGTGGCGTGGCGATTGGAGTGGCACCCGTGCGCAGAGCGGTCAAGTCGCGGCGGGCCTCGGTACGAACCGCTGGATCGCCTCGTATGCGTGGTCCTGGATCTCGGGGTCGCGGAAGTCGGGAACGATCTCGGCCTGGTCGATGACCGGTCCGGTGATCGTCTTGGCGGCGCTTGCGTAGAAGACGCCGCTCTGCAGTGACGCGTCTGTGACGGCTTTGACGAGTCGCTCGGCCCCAACGTCCAGCTTGTGCCCGATGCGAAGGGCAGGCGCGAGGTACGGGAGCAGGATCCGGCTGGCGATGATCCGCACGGGCGCGGGCTGGTCGCGCAGCACGTCGGTTCCCGCGGTGTTTCCCGGCGACATCGTGATGAACCTGAGCTCGGGGTGCATGCGGGCCATCGCGCCCATCCACAGCGCGCCGAGGTACTTGATCTGGCCGTAGGAGAGCATCACGTCGAACTTGCCGCCTCGGAAGAACGAGCCGTCGATCACCGACGCGAACTCCTGTGAGCTGTGATCGGTGAACGTTGGTCGGGCGATCCGCAGCTTCGGGATTCCGCGCGCCCCCTCGCTGCCTACGAGGACCGCGACGTCCGTGAGCAGCCCGGCTGCCAGCAGATTCTCGAGTAGAACCACGTGACCGAGCAGGTTCTGGGCGAATATCTCAGTCACCCCGTCTTGTGTCAACGATGCTGGCGTGGGGCCGCCGATGCCGCCGGCGTTCATTACGAGCGCGTTCAACGGAGCGGCGATCGTGGCCACCGCAGCACGTACCGACGCAAGGTCTTCCAGGTCGATGATCACTACCTCGAAGATCTTGCGCCCGCTGATCGTCTCCAGGTCGTCCTTTGCGCGCTCCGCCTTCTCCGCATTGCGGCAGCCGAGATAGATCCGCTCGAAATCATCGCGCAGCGCCACCTGCCTTGCCGTCTCCTTACCGAGGCCGGTATTGGCGCCCGTGATGAGGATTGTCTTTCCTGCGGTGGTTTGCATTTGAGTCATCTCCTGCCCTCTCAGATTGCGAGGCGGCCGCCGTCGACGGGGATGATCGCCCCGTTGATGTAGCCGGCAGCCGGGGTCGCGAGGAACGTGATGACGTCGGACAGCTCGTGCACTTCAGCGACGCGGCGGAGCGGAATCGTCTTGGCGAACTCCTTGGCCATCTCCAACCTCGGCTCCAATGTCGGGGTCAACGTCGGACCGGGGGCGACCGCGTTGACGCGGACGTTCTGCGGCCCGTATTCGGCGGCCCACGCCTTGGTGAGCAGCTCGATCGCGGCGCGCGAGGCGCCGTAGGCAGCCATGCCTGGCTGGCCGTAGCTCGCGACCATCGTTGAGACGTTGATGATCGATCCGCCGCCGCGGGCGGCGATCTTCGGGGCGAGCGCGGCGACGAGGAAGAACGGCGCCTTGACGTTGATCTGGAACAGCCCGTCGAACGCCGCCTCGTCGGTGTCAGCCGTCGGTGCGAGGGCGGCAAAGCCGGCACAGTTGACCAGAACATCGATCTCGCCTGCTGCGTCGGCAACGCGCCGCACCTCGGACATCTCCGAGAAATCAGCGGCGATGAACTGCGCATCGTGCCCACCCGCCCGGATCTTCTCCACGGTGCTCGCGCCGCGGGTCTCGTCGCGGCCGGTGATGATCACCGACGCGCCCTTCTCGGCCATCGCCAGTGCGGTGGCGGAACCCATCCCGGATGTGCCGCCGGTGATAAGGGCGGTCTTGCCTTGGAGTGACATGTATCGCGTTCTCCCTTTGAGTGGTTGTCGCGACCCGTAAATGGATCGGGCGTTCCACTCTAACACAGAATGGATAGGGCAATCCATTCCGTTGGTAGAATCTGCGGCATGACCACGACTAGCCCCTCGCCTCGCCCGTTGACGCGCAAGGGCCAGGAGACCCGTCAGCGCATCGTTCACGCGGCCGCCGACTTGATCTTCCGGCAAGGCGTCGCCCACACGACGATCGAGGACGTACGCGCGGCGGCGGACGTCTCAAGCTCACAGCTCTACCACTACTTCGACGACAAGCCGGCCCTGGTCCGGGCAGTCGTTGACCACCAGGCCGAGACAATGGCCGGCGGGCAGGAGATGTTCGATTTCAGCACGCTGGATGGCCTCCGATCCTGGCGCGACTTCCTGATCGCGGCTCAGCGCGAGCACCACTGCATCGGCGGCTGCCCAATCGGCTCTCTCGGAGGCCAGCTAGCCGAGACCGATCCCGACGCAAGAGCTCACATCGCCGAGGGCTTCAAACGATGGGAAGCCACCATCCAGAGCGGTCTACGAGAGATGCACGCACGAGGCGAGTTCACGCCCGACACCGACCCCGACACCCTCGCCCTCGCGCTCCTAGCCGCCCTACAGGGCGGCCTGCTCCTCACACAGGTCAAACGCGACACCAAGCCGCTAGAGGCCGCGCTTGACGCGATGATCGAACTCATCGCCCGACTCAGCGGCGGCAGCTGGTAGCGGCCGCGCGCGATACGCTCGAAGATGGCGCGCGTCCTCTCCTCCAAGTCGGAGGTCGTGGACTCATCGGGCATCCTGCATTGAGTATCCCCGACCGCTGCTTTCGGCAGCTAAGCGAGCGCGCGGGGCGCCTGGCTCAGTTCTGTCGCTTCGGACGAGCCGCGAAAGCCGGAGTCGGCCCTCGGCTGGCCGCTCTTTTCTACCGGGAGCGGAAGCCGACACAGCCCGTGAGTAAATGGCATCGGGCCTAAACTCGCTCCTCGGCGCTGCGGGTGCTTTGGCGGGCGAAGGGGCATTCGGTGGGCTCGTCAGCGAAGCGCATCAGTTCCCAGATGGCTTGGCGCTCTTCGGTGGTGAGGCGGCGGTTGCGGGTCTGTTGGTAGACCTGTAGGGTGAACGCGGCTGAGTCGTGGCCGATTTGGTCGGAGATCCAGTGGGGGTCGCGGCCTGCTTGGGCGGCGAGCATCGCCCAGGTTCGGCGTAGCGAGTGGGGTGTGATGGCCGGGAGGGGTGGGAGACCTTGTTCGGCGCGGTTCTTGTTGGCACGCGTGACGGCGGGTTTGAGGACCTCTTTGCGGAAGTTGTTGGGGTCGCGGCGGCCCCCGGCCTTGACGCCGTAGAAGTGGTCCTCGGCGTTCATCGGTAGGCCGTCGCGCACGCGCTGCTCGTGGTGGCGGCCAGCCTCGCGTCGCAGGAAGGTCGTCATCTCGACCTCGCGAATGCCCTTCGGGGTCTTGGCGTCGGGGACCTTGAAGCGGTCTCGCGCGAGGTCCACCTGCGCGCAGCGCAAGTCGCACAGCTCCGAGATCCTGAAGCCGGCGAGCGTCAGCGCCGCCAGGGCGGGGCGGCGCCCCGTGCGGTGGTCCAGGCGTTTGGCTTGGTCGAGTTCGCCGGCGGCGTCAAGCAGCGCGTGCAGCTCGTCGACCTCGAGGAACGTCCTCTTCGGCTTGGCCTCCGGCAGATAGCGGTCCTTGTGTGCGCCGACCTTCAGCGGGTTCAGTCCGACGTAGCGATAGTCGACGGCGCGCTGCATGATCCGGCCGAGCAACGCCAGGATCTTGTTGATGGAGGAGTTCGACAGCGGGCGCTGGGGTCGCTCATAGGGCTTTCTCCCCGGCTGCTTGATCATCACCATCAGCGGCTCGCCGCGAGCGGCCGCCTCGCGGATTAAGCGCGAACGCTGCGCCAGGCTGTCGCGGAAGCGGTCGACTTGCGCGACGTCGATCTCCACCAGCTCCATCGCTTCGAAGTGGCCCAGCAGGTGGCCCATCCGCCAGTCGAGGTCTTCGATCGTGTCCTCGTCGAGGCCGTGGCTCTTCTTCGCCTCGACGACCTGGCGGGCGAACACTCCGAACGACTGACGGCCGTCGCCCTCAACCGTCTTCTGCGGCTTGACCGTCGTTCTCCTCTCCGGGGGCACCCATGTCCCGCGCGCGATCTGCTGCTGGATCGAATCGAGTTCGATCTCAGCACGTGTGGTGTTCCAGCCCTGGGTGTTGGTGCCGAAGACCAGCCGGTGACGTCTGCCGTACGCATAGACCCGCGCGCCGAAGGTGATGGTCTTGCCGTCGCTCCAAGGGCGTTCTGTGACTTCGCCGGTGTTGGGACGTGCCATCAGCGTGCTCGCCGGTGTCGGGGTGTGCGGTGTGGGTGCATCGGGTTAGCTTTGGGTGGTTGTTTGCGTTCGCGCATTGTCTGTTTTGCGGTGTGCAGTTCGAAGCGCAGGCGGGCTTTTGGTCCGTCGCCGAGTCGCATCGCACCGAGGTCGGCGGCGTGTTCGTACACGTAGTCGATGGACACGTTCAGCGCGTCCGCGAGTTCTTTGGGGTTCAGCAGCCCGCCGGCTGACGGGGCGGTTTTGAGCAGTGCTGCCACGCGGCCGGCGATTGCCTCGATGTCCTCGTGGTCGAGCGTCACGGGGCCACCCCGTCGGCTGCTCTGCGTTTAGCTTCCGTGCCTGCGAGCATGGTGCCCAAAATAGCAAAACAAGCAAAGCTCTCCTTTGGGGGTGGGGTTGTGCCGCTGCGCCTGCGTGGACCCGGCCGAACCCCGCGGCCTTAGGGGCTGGTGCGGGATCCAGGAGGAGTGGCCGGGCCCGCGCCGGAGCAGCGGCACGGGTCGCGGCCAGGTCAGGCGGGCTGGGGCCGGGAGATGCGCAGGGTGTTGGCGATGAGTGCCAGCAGCGGCTGGGTGTCGTCCTGCGCGTCGGGGGTTGGTGTGGCCTCGACAGTGGGCTGGGGCGTTTCGCGGTCGCGTCGGGTGGCGCGCCGGCAGTGCCTGCCTTGCCTGTCGTTGAAATACAGCTCGCACATCACGTACTGGTTCACAGCGGGCTCGTCCGCCGGGAGGTGCGCGACGAGGCGCTCATCCTGGTGCGTTGAGGCGTCGCGGTCGATTACCAGCGTGCTGCCGGCGGCCGCGGGGGTGCTGATGACTTCGCGGCGGTGGTCGTTCTCGTCGGTGTAACTGCCCAGCCACGTGTTCTGCGACTGGGGGCTGCTGTTGTGGCTGCGCTTGCGGTGTGTCGTGGGGCGTGGGGGTGCGATGGCGCTCATGCCGTTCCTCCTGTGGGTGTGGCGCCCGCGGGGTGCGGGGCCGATCCCCGACCACCAGCACGCCGAAGGCGTGCCAAAATCGGGAGGGGTCGGCCCCGCACCCGTAAACGACACTCTCACTCGGCCTAGGCCGAGGCCATCCGCAGGATCAGCTTCTGCGGGAGGTGTTTCAGGCTAGCTCGCGCTGCACGAGGTCGGCGAGTCGGGTGCAGATCGTCTCGGCCTCTTGGTCGGTGGGGGCCTCGACCATGACGCGGATCAGCGGCTCGGTGCCGCTGGGGCGGACGAGCACGCGGCCGCGACCGGCCAGCTCGTCGTGGGCGCTCTGCACGGCCGCTTTGACATCGTCGGCTTGGTCGTAGGCGGAGCGATCCTTGACTCGCACGCCGACCAGGCGCTGGGGGAGCTTCTGCATCGCATCGCGCTCGCTTAGGGAACGACCGGCGAGCGCCTCCAGCACCAGCAGGGCGCTGGCGATGCCGTCGCCGGAGCGGTTGAAGCCCATCTCGATGATGTGGCCGGACTGCTCGCCTCCCAGTACCCAGCCGCGGCGGCGGAGCTCCTCCAGGACGTAGCGGTCGCCGACGCTGGTGGAGCACACGTTGATGCCCGCACTGGCCATGGCGGTGTGGAAGCCGTAGTTGGTCATCACGGTGACCGCCACACCGGCGCCGGGGAGGCGACCGGCGGCGTTGAGGTGCAGCGCGGCGAGCGCCATCAGCTCATCGCCGTCTACGACCTGGCCCTTGTCGTCTACGGCCAGCACGCGGTCGCCGTCGCCGTCGAAGGCGAAGCCGATGGCATGGGCGCCCTTACGCACCTGCTCGGCCAGCTGCTCGACGTGGGTGGAGCCGCAATCGTCGTTGATGTTGCGGCCGGTGGGGGCGTCGGCAACGACCGTGACGGACGCACCCAGTCTCCTGAAGATCTCGGGGGCGACGCGGTGAGTGGCGCCGTTGGCGCAGTCCAGGAGCACATCCAGGGCGCTCAGATCCAGGGCCTGAAAGCGTACGTGCAGCTCGCGCAGGTAGTCCTCGTGCGTGCCGCGCAGCTCGCGGACGTGACCGAAGGCACGCCCTTGGGAGCCACCACCCGACCCCGCTGCGACCTCGCCCCTGCCGCCCGCCTGGCCCTTGCCGTCGCGCAGCCCCGCGGCGACCCCGCCCTCCTCCTCGCCGCGCCCCGCGCCCCCGTTGCCGCCCTGCCCCGCGCCGGCCCCACCCAGCGCCAGCTCCGCTTCGATGGCTTCCTCGGCGGCGTCGCTGAGCTTGTAGCCGTCGGCAGCGAAGAACTTGATGCCGTTGTCGCGGTAGGGGTTGTGCGAGGCGGAGAGCACGACCGCCAGGTCGAAGCCATAGCGGGCGATCAGCAATGGCGCGGCGGGCGTCGGGAGCACGCCGCCCAGGAGCGCATCCCCCCCGGCGGCGCTGATGCCGGCGGCCATGGCGGCCTCGAGCATCTCGCCGGACTCGCGCGTGTCGCGGACGATCAGCACCTGTGGGCGCTCTGCGCCCGTCTGCCTCGTGGCGGCCTGACCCAGCGCGAGCGCCAGCTCGGCGCTCAGCAGCTCGCCCGCGACACCACGAACGCCGTCGGTGCCGAACAGCCGGCCAGCCACGCCGCCCAGCCCCTCTTTAGCGCTTGGAGAACTGCGGCCGCTTGCGCGCCTTCTTCAGACCGGCCTTCTTGCGCTCCTTGGCGCGCGAGTCGCGCGTGAGGAAACCGCGCTTCTTCAGCTCGCCTCGCAGGTTGGGGTCAGCCTCAAGCAGCGCGCGCGAGATGCCGTGGCGCAGCGCGCCGGCCTGCGCGGAGATGCCACCGCCCTGCAGACGCGCGATGACGTCCATGCGATCCTGGTAGC
This sequence comes from uncultured Solirubrobacterales bacterium, assembly GCA_963821895.1. Taxonomy (GTDB): domain Bacteria; phylum Actinomycetota; class Thermoleophilia; order Solirubrobacterales; family Solirubrobacteraceae; genus Palsa-744. Next base: position 77,624 of record CAWGFQ010000008.1, on the reverse strand, counting down.
CAACGGTTTCAAGCGGCTGACGGATATTGCGCTGCAGGGTCTCACGCGTGAAGTGCTGTGCGAGCGTGCGGCCGTTGACCAGATACTCGCCCTTGCCGGGGCGCAGGATGACACGCGCGACAGCGGTCTTGCGCTTGCCCGTGGCGCGATAGCGCGCGCCGGCGGCCAGATCGATGGCAGCCGTGGAAATTGGCTCTGACAGAACCTCCTCCTCCTCGACTGCCTCCTCTGGCGGCTCCTCCTCATAGACCGCCGCATAGGGGTCGGCGGGCTCATTGCGACCGAGCGGATCGACGCCCTCGGGGACAATGTCAACTTCGAGGTGGGCGCCGGGAACGGCAGGCTTGACGCGAGGGGCGGGCTCCTCCTCGTCCTCATCCTCCTCGGCCTCAACCTCGGCCACGACAGCCTCGGCAATCACCTCCGCCTCCACCTCGACCTCAGCCTCGACTGCCTCAGCTACCGCCTCCGCCTCCAGCTCAACCTCGATGACCTCGGCAACCACCTCCGCGGCAACCTCGGCCTCAACGATCTCGGCAACCGCCTCCGCCTCAACCTCAGCCTCGGCCTCGGCAACCGCCTCCGCGGCAACCTCGGCCTCCACCTCGGCGGCGGACTCGACTGACTCCTGCTGGGTCTCAGGCGCGTCCGGTGCCTCCGGCACCTCGGGCGTCTCGGACTCGTCGGGGACCATCAGACCTGCACCTCCATCGGCTCCGGCTTCTGTGCCACGTGCGGATGATCCGGGCCCGCGTACACCTTCAGCTTTGTTATCTGCTTACGCGCAAGGCGATTGCGCGGCATCATGCCCTTCACCGCCAGGCGGATGATCTCCTCGGGGCGGCGCGCCTGCATTTCCTCGAAGCTGCGCGAGCGCAGGCCGCCCGGATAGCCGGAGTGGCGGTAGTAGCGCTTGTCGGTGCGCTTCTTGCCCGTGACCACGATCTTCTCAGCGTTGACGACCACCACGAAGTCACCGGTGTCGATGTGCGGCGTGTACTGCGGCTTGCGCTTGCCGCGCAGCGCATCGGCGATTTGCGTCGCCAGACGGCCCAACGTCTTGCCGTTGGCGTCCACTACGAGCCAGTTGCGCTCGCGGTCGGTGGGCTTGGCTACATAGGTGCGCATAACGTGAAAAAGGCCACGCGAAGACAACGCGCGGCGCGACCACGCATCATAGCTCTTCCCAGGCTGTTTGAGAGTTCATGTCCAAAGGGTTGCTCATGCGTCGCTCAACAGGCACCGCCTCTCTTAGCCCAAGCCCAAACCCTCCACGGGAGGGTCGCGCCTCGGGTTGGCGCGCCCGGGGGTCCGGCCTGGTGTTGGCAGCTCGCGTTCGTTTGCCAGGCGCAGCAGCACGTCCGCATGGCACGGTTTTGGTGCGCACCAGCAGCCGAGTGTTTTGCCGCGCAGCTGCGGGAGTCGTGCGAGCATCTGCGGCTGGCTGAGGAGGTACTGTTCGTAGCGCTCGATCACCTGTGCGCGTGTGCCGTCGCGCCCTGACTTCCACGGGTTGCCCCAGAAGCCGTCCGAGCCCGGCGGCGCGCTATCGGGGACCGGCAGGCGCCCGACATACACGTCGTACTCCTCGCGCTTGCAGTGCACCACCTGCGGGCCGATCGTGGGCAGGCCCGCCCACGTCGCGCTTGAGCCGTAGCCCTTCAGCTCGCGCGATGTCACTTGCGCGGCGTCTCCTCTGCGGGTTGCCATGTCCCGCGCGACGAGCGCGCGGTCGCGTCCTATCTCACCGCGCGGTGAGTGGCGTCTGGCCTTCATCTCCTCGATCGTGGCGCTCGCCTCCTCCCGCGTGCGGGGCGGCGTGTATGTCGTGCCCGTCCTCTGCGCCAGTAGCCGCAGGTAGCGCTGCTGTTTGAGCGTCGGGGGCCTTGAGTCGAACCTTGAGTCCATCTGCTCCTCCTTCCGTGGCCGATAGTCGTGCGGTTCCGTGCACTGCCCCCGCGGAGCCGGCGAGACGACTGTCTGCGCGCGGCCAGGGGAGGCGTCTGATACGCTTCTCAAATGAGCAAAACTAGCAAACAAGCCGGGGGGGATCAGATAGCGCCGGACGAGCTTCAGCAGAGCTTTGCCGGCTGGCGCCAAGCCCTTGAAACGCATCGCCTCGCACCACCCGACGCCGGGTTCGCCGCGCGTCTAGCGGGTCTCGCCGCTGCCGCCGGCGAACAGGCCCGCGTGCACCGCGCCGCCGCGCCCGACTACGAATGGGTACCCCACAGCGCCGGGCAACCCCCCTATGAGCTGCAGCCAGAAACCGGACGGCGCGGACCCCAGAATCTCTGGCGGCGCTTCGACGAGGCCGTCGAGCAGCTCGGGCACGCGACCGAGGGACAGGACATGCTCGCCGTTGCCGTCGCCTACGAGGAGCTCGCCAAGGCCGCCACCAAACTCATGCAGGCCATCGAGCGCGAAGACCGCGCACACGCAAGCACCCCATCGCGGCCGCGTACACGGGCACGCGCGCGGCGCACAGCCTGAAGCCCACTCAGGGCCGCTTGCGGGGCAGCGCCACGTCCGCCCCGTCCCACACCGACTGCGTGCGCTTCGTGCGGCGGCGCGGCAGCACCCCGCCGTCCCTCGCCCACACATCGCCGCGCGCCTTCCCCATCGGCGCGCCGTCGAGCTGTGCGCCCGCGAACGCCTCGAAGTCCACCCGGCGGATGCGGAACACGTGCCCGTAGCGCTCGGCCGGGATATCGCCCCGCTTGATCCAGTTGCGGATCGTCTGCGGAGTCACCCTCAGCGCCTGCGCGACCTGCTCGGAAGTTAGATAATCCTCGTCAAACATCAGCAAAAACAGCAAAGCATTTTGCGTGTCTTTGTTATCATAGGGCAAGTCGGGGGTGAACCAACGCAAGGAGGCGACCATGACCCACGACACAAACAACGACAGCCCCAGCAGCCAGGACGAGCTGCTTGCACACGTCATCCCCATGCGCCACCGCGCCCCGGACCAGACACAACTCCAGGACGAGGAGCCCACCGACGAGCACACCCAGCCAGGCGAGCACACACTGTGGGACCCCTCCTCAGACCCGCCGCTGCCACGCCGCCGCAACACATCGGCGCCCGGCACCGACGACACCGCACCCGCCCCGGACGCTGGGCTTGCCCCCGACGCTGAGTCCGCTCCTGATGTCGGGGCGCCAGCGCACCGCAGCTCCCCGCGCGCGCTGCGCGCCGCGCTCGCGGGGGTCGCCGCTGCCGTGGCCGTCGGGCTGGCGTTCCTCGCGCTGCACGGCCAGGCCGGCGCGACACCCCGACCCCCCGCGCTCCTCTCGAACACACCACCCGGCAGCGCGACCATCGCGCCGGAATCCCCCGCGCGGCCCCACAAATCCAAAAAAAGCACCACCCACGCCCCCCAGCCCTACCAGGCACCCACACGGTCGCCGCGATACACACCCGCGGCGCCACCCACAACGGTGACCGGCAGTGCGCCCGCGAGCGCCCCCGCCCAGTCGCCCAGCGTCCGCGCTGAACAGGAGTTCGGCATCGAACGCTAGACCCCGGCCACGAACAAGCTCGTGCGCGAGCGTCAGCACCTGCGCTTTCACCGCCAGGTCGCGGCGAATCGCGATGCGCCCGGTCGAACACCGGACCCAGCCGAAAGCGCGTACGCGGACGGTCCGTCGGGACGCTCCCTTCACGCTCCCACCGCTCAAGCGCCTCGCGGACGCAGTGCCTTCAGGGGATTCGCAGGGCGTAGATGCGGGTCGCGTGTTCACGAGAGGACGCCTGCCCCGATCTGCAGCGTCCTGGCTCCTTCTCCGGGCAGGCGGTGCGCGAGCGGACTTGCGCATCGTCTCAGGCTCGGTTCGCCCGCTTCGCCGATCTCCGCGGCGAATGGGGCGGCGTATGCGAAGGGCAGCGGCCCCCAGCGGTGTATCCCGGTCGCGGACCAGCGCGTCACGGGCGCGCAGATCGGCTGTACCAGCGCGGGGCTGTCGAGGTCTTCGAACGTGGGGAACCCGCCCGGTGGCTGCGGGAAGTCTTCGTTGTGCAGTTCGCCGGTGTGCCAGTTCAGGAAGAACACCCAGCCGCTGTAGATCGAGCTGGTCTCACCCTTGACCCACTCGCCGCCGACCGCGGTCAGCGAGGCACTGCCGGTCTCCTGCGAGTCATCGAGCGGCAGACACCGTCTCCGGCCACCGGGAGCGCGACACCGGTCGCGATGTCCTCGACCACGTAGTTGGTGTAGAGATAGCTTTCGTGGGCGTTCACGAGCGCGCATCCGCCGTCTTCCGCGAAGCCCACCTGGCAGGGCCGATTCGTGCCGCACCAGTACAACAGGTAACCCGACCCGACCGCCACCAGCCCACGGGCGCACCCTTCGGGGTCGCGGCGCGTGGTCCACCGGCCCGTCCTCGCGTCCATGATCCGCGTCGTGCCCGGCATCGGCTCATACGCAGCCCAGCGCACACCATCGCTGTACAGGCTCGTCACCGCCGTGCCGACCAGCCTCGGCCGCGGCGCACCGCCAGACGCACCGGGCGCCGCCGCCAGCAACAACAGCAGCAGCACGACGCACATCGCGAGCGACCCCATCGGCAGGCGGCCCACCGGCCGCCCCTCGCAAACCCTCCTCACGCCTAGACCAACGCCACACCACCCTCGGAGTTGCGGACAACACGATGCGACGTCGGCGCCCCGGTAGGTAGGCGCGGGGTCAGGCTGCGTCCTCCCACATGGCGAGTTTCGCGCGGACCCGCGCTTCGTGGTCGGGGCGTGCGAGGTTGTATACCGGCACGCGGGAGTGGTGGGCGAGGCGTAGTGCCTGGCCGGTGCCGCCCACGCGCGGCCCGCGGCCGTCGAGGCTGCCGTCGGGGGTCCAGCACACGACGAACCGCGCGGGGGTTGTGAGGTCGGCGCCCAGCACCTGGTGGCAGTTACGCGCGTGTAGGTAGCGTGCGCCGCTGCCCAGCCGCTCCCAGGCGGGGTGAAACTGCGCGGCCAGCTCGAATGCTGCGCGCGTGGGGCGCTCGAGGACCAGCTCCCGTGTGTCCGCGATGCGCGCCGGTGACTCGAAGTCCGGCCACGGCAGGTAGAGCTCGACCGGCCCGTGTGCCGTGGCGCCGCGGTAGAACGCCTGGTCCGCGCCGCCCGCCATGCCTGTGCGCAGCACCCAACGCCGCGCCGCCAGTGCTGCTGCGACGCGCTCCATCAGCTCCAGCACGTGCCCTGGTGTGCCACGCGAGCCCACGCCCGCGTATGCGGGGCAACCGTGGGAGAAGCAGCTGGCTTTCTGGATCGCCATTACGTCCCTCCGTTCGCTCGCAGCCCCGCCCGGTGCGGGGCCGATTCCCCGACCACCAGCACGCCGAAGGCGTGCCAAAATCGGGAGGGGTCGGCCCCGCGCTCCACACCCCGGTCGGCCCCGCGGGTTGTCGCTAGCGCTCGATCGCGCTCAGCGCGTCCTCGTCGAGCGGGATCCTGGGGTCCGGGTGCCCGAGGCGCTGGAGGGAGCCCTGCAGTTGTTGCAGGTGGTCGTACAGGCAGCGTCGGCGGGCGAACATCACGGGGATCGAGTCCTCGTCGCGCTCGACGGCTTCGCTTTCGATCATGCCCGGGGCGAGCAGGAGGTGACTCACGCGCGTCGGGGCGCCGGGGTGGCCGAGGTAAGTGGAGTGCAGCTCGGTGGCGTGGTCGGGTAGGACGCTGCAGAGCGCCAGCGCGTAGGGGCCGGCGGGCGCCAGGCGTGTCTCAGAACGCATCTGCACACCGTCGATCGAAATCGTGACGGGGATCAGGGTGCGTTGGTCCATGGCTGCCAACGTTAGCCGGCTCAGCAGATGGGGCGTGGTGCTGGCAGAGGGGGCAGAGTTGGCTGCTCTTGTGCCAGCTCTTCAGCTGCCGCTCGAAGTAGCGGTCGGTCTCGGGCCACGTGCGAGCGATCCGGAAGTCGATGCCAGCCATCGTGGCGGCGCGCAGCAGTGGGGAGCCGCGGCCCTCGCGGTGCTCTGTCAGGCGCTGGTCGACATCGAGCGCCCAGCCGAGGTAGTGGCGGGCGTGGTGGTAGGGGTGCTCCAGGTGCACCAGGTAGACGGTGCCCGACTGGCCGGTCGCGGGTAGAGCGGGCGCGTTTGTCATCGTGTTTTCCTCCTGGCTTGCTCGCCCTCAACCTCTCTACGGATCCCGAAAAGTTCGTCGAGGCGGTCGCGTAGCTCGTAGTGGCTTTTGCCGCGGTTGGGGATGCTCCAGAGCAGGGACGCGAGCGTGTAGATGTCTCCTCCGAGGCGCCGGCCCGTCGTGGTGGTGCAGGCGAAGCACGTCCAGCCTTGCGCGGGGGTGGGGTAGGCGTGCAGGCTGGGGCGCTTGTCGTCGTGGAAGGGGCAGTGGATCTTGCCGTTGCGGGCGGGGGTTTGGCTGGTGAGGATGCGGATGTAGTGGCCGGGGGCGATCGCTTGAAGGGGGTCTGTGCCGCGGGCGGGATCCTGGTTGCGGCGGGTCACGTGGTGGACCGGCGGCGCGGGCGGGGTGGGCAGTTGGGGGAGGATTGCGAGGAGGTCTTTGGGGTGATGGCGGATCGGGTTGTAGTGGTGCAGTGCCACGGGGCGTGGTGGGTTGTGTTTGAAGTTGAGGGTGCCCGGGGGGCGCAGGATGCGGGCGGCGTCGGTGCAGCTGGGGTCGGCGTGCAGGGCGTGCGCGAGGCGGCGGTTGGTGTGCTCCAGGGTGTCGAGGTCGAGGGGTTGGGTCAGGGGCCAGTAGGCGTGCGCGTTCTCGCGGGGCGCCGCACCGTTCGCGCCGGGGGCGCTGGGGTTGGGGGTGCCGGAGGTCACGATCATGCTGGGGGCGATCGGGAAGTCCGCGAGCGCGTCGAGGGCGTCGGGGCCGTCGCAGTCGGCCCACAGCAGTGGGGTTGGCGCGATGTCTTGGCGGGTGCCGCTGGGGCGCGTGCGCGGTGCGCAGCCGATGTAGACGTCGGTGTTGCGGCCGATCCGCGTCAGTGTCTGCGCGGCGTCGTGGGGGTTGACGTTGGCTTTCAGGAAGAAGCGGGCCATGCCTCCGTCGGGGAGGGCGTAGCGCACGTCGAGCAGGCTGTCTGGTGGGGCCAGCTCGGTCAGCATGCGCAGGTAGCGCTCAGCGGGACAGGTCGTGGTCGGTCGCATCGTGGCTCCTTGTGCGTCGGGGGCGGGTCGATTGGGTTGGGGACGCCGGGCTGGGTGGTGTGAGCTCGGCGATCTCGGGGGTGTTGAGGGCGATGAATGCCCACTCGTCGTTGATCTGGGGGACCTCGTCGGGGCGGCGTCTGGCCCATTCCCACAGCTGCGCGTTTGTCAGTTCGCCGCGCCACATGGCTGCTTCGCGCTCGGTGGGGCTCATCGCCCACAGCGCGCGGCGCTGCTCCTCGCGGCTTGCGTTGCGCGCGAGGAGCCCCTCCATCAGCGTGTTGGCGAAGTTCGTCTCGGGATCGCTCACTGCGGGCTCCTTGGTGTGATGGGCGGGGTGGGGATTTCGGCGGCGCGGCGCTCGGGGATCGGCTCCTCCTCGGGGGCCGCGTCCTCGTGGTGGGTGTCGAGCGCGCGCAGGGGCGTGAGGTACTGCACGGTGTCGGCGACGATCCGCACCGTCTGGTGTTTGCTGCCGTCGCGGGCTTCCCATTCGCGCCATTCCAGGCGGCCGTCGATCGCGATGGGCCGCCCGCGGGTGAGGTAGCGCGCGGCGTTCTCGGCCGGGGTGCCCCACACGGTGATGTCGAAGTAGTTGGGCTGCTCGACCCAGTCGCCATCGGCGGTCTTGCGGGGTGTGTTGTTAGCGACGCGCAGCGTGCACACGGGTGTTCCGTTGCGGGTGCTGCGCAGCTGCGGGTCGGCCGTCAGGTTGCCCGTCACGATCGCCCTGTTGATGTAGAAGGTGCTCATTTGGATCCGTCCTTTGAGTTGTCCTGTGTGGGTGTGTGATCTAGGTGGGGCGGCTGACGCCGACCCCAACGCCGCCGGATGGCGGCGAAACTCGGGCAAGGCAGCCGCCCCACCGCGCGGCGGGGAGCAACCGCTTCTGCGGTTGCGCGCAAGGCGGGGTGCGCGTACCACGCGCGCAACTGCAGCCACGCGGGCGGGAGGCGCCCGTAGACGAGCAGCGCCTGTGTGGTGTCCATCTCGCGGATGCGCTGCGCGGGGGCGAGTGGCCGGAAGTCGCGGCTCCTCGTCTTCGAGCCCGTGCGCAAGGGGCCTGCGCGGTTGGTGGAGTGGCGGGGGATCTCCTCATCGCCGAGCGTCGCGCGCAGGTACTCAAGCGTCGCGCGGTCGCCGATGCCCGAGCAGAACACCCGCGCGCGGTGGTTCGCGACGATCGTCTCCGCGCGGTCGCGGCCCCAGCGGTCACTGGCCTGGCTCACGTTCTGCAGCACCGTCAAGAGCTGCACGCCCTGCCCCGGTCCCGTGGAAGCAATCTCATCCAGCTGCGGCAGCGGCGCGATGTTCGCCGCCTCGTCCAGCGCGAGCAGCAGCGGTGGCGCGATCGGCTTGCCCGTCTGTGCGCTGCGCCGGAACGCCCCGGCTGCGATGTCCGCGACGAGCGCGGTGAACAGGCCACGCAGGCGCCGCTGATCGTCTGCGGGGGAGATCAAGTAGAGGGTGTTCTCGCCGCCGAGGAGCTGATCTGAGCCGATGCGCGAGGCGCCCGCTGTGGCTGCGGCGATCTTTGGCTCCTGCCATGGGTCGAGCGCCGTCGCGACGGTCTGCACGAGGCTTGAGCGAAAGCGCGGGTCGGCCTCCCACACCGACTCCAATGCTTCGAGCCCAGGTTTCGCGCCGGGGTCCTTGCAGCTGCTCAGCAGATCGCCGGGTTCTTGCTCCTCGATGCCCGCGACCCAGGCGAGCACCTCGCTCATGCTGAGCTGCCCGTGCGCGGCGGCGAGCAGCAGCGGCGCGAGGAAGCGAGCGCCGGCAGGGCGCCAGAACGCGTCATCCGATGAGCGCGCGCCCTGCTCCCCCACGCTCAGCAGGCGCGCCGCCGTGCGGCGTGCGCCCTCCCACGTCGTGGCCGCCGCGACGGGGGACCACGGTGTGTGAGGCAGGCCCGTGCAGCCGGTCGGGTCGAACACCTGCACCTCCCCCCGCCTGGCGCGCGCCTTAATCGTGTCGTGCACCACATCGCTCTTCACCGACGTGGAAAGGACCGGCCCCGCCCACTCCAACAGGGCGGGCACGACCAGGCCGGTCGTCTTGCCCGACTGGGAGGGGCCGAGCACCAGCACCGACGCGCGCGCCCCCGCCGCGATCGTCCGGCCGCCGTGGGTGCCGAGCGTCACCCTGCCGGGCTGGGGCGCGCGTACGCGCAGCTCCTTCAGGTCCCTGCCGGTAGCAAAGCGCGCCGCGCGCGAGCGCCGCGCGCCGCGATGTTTGCGCGTGCCGGCCCATGCGATCGCGAGGGCCACGGCGCCGAGCAGCGCGATCGTCGCGAGCAGCGCGAGTGCCAGCGGCGGGGGGCCGCCCAGGACCGGGGCGTCGAGGTGTGCCCGCGGCGCCGTCATGCGCCCGCTCGTGGTTCGCGGCTGGCCATCGCGGCGTCGGTCGCGGTCAGGACACGCTCGCGGGGGCTGCGGATGTGGCGCACCTCATACGAGCGCCCGCCGACCTTCCACAGCGCGACGCCCTGGGGGTAGTGGCCGATGCGGTAGGACTCGGTGCTGCTCAACCCGAGCGACGCGCTCGTGGGGGCGGCTTCCTCGGGGTGCTGGCGGTAGACGATCACGGTCCCCGTCTCCGCGAGCAGGCCCTTTGCGAGCGCTTGCCGGCGGGTGCCCGCGTCGCCCGCGGCGTCGAGGTCCGAGAGGCGGTGCACGACCATCCAGTGCTGCACCCCCGTTTTGCGCCCCAGTTTGAAAGCGGCCTGGTAGTACTCGCCGAGGCCCGCGATCGGCAGCGCGCGCCAGCCCTCGTCGCTGACACGGATCGTCTTCTCGCCCTCCCGCCCCGCGCGCTGGGCCTGCTCGGCGCGCTTGATCCGCCGCGCGTCGAGGAACGCGGTCGCGCAGACCATCGCGATCGCCAGCGCCAGGTCCGAGCCGCTGGCGCCGGCCGCGATGTGCGAGATGTCAAGACACAACGCGGGCGCGTCCCAGGCAGCGCTCTCGCTCGTCGGCGCGTCGAACATGCCGCGCAGCGGGCCGTGGCAGAGACGCAGCAGCGCAAGCGCCGCCTCGCGCAGCTCCTCCCGCGCCCCCTCGCGTGTCATGTCCAGGGCGGTCGTGGTGCGCGGCGCGGGGTCGCGCAACTGCTCAACGACGTGCCCGATGCACACCTCCCCGCTCTCGTTCTCGTCCGCCGCGGCAAGCGCCTCGGTCAACCCGACCGCCTCGACCTGGCGCAAGGGCCGCGCGAGCATCGCGTGCGCGACCGCCTGGAGCAGGCCCTCGCGTAGCTCGGGCGTCCCGATCCGCGTCAAGGGATTCAGGCGCGTGCTGCCGCCGGGTGCTAGGCGCAGGATCGTGCCGCCGAGGGCCTGCACGAGCTCTGCGTACTCGCCCTTGGGGTCGATGATCTCCGCGCGGCGCCCGAAGACTCGCGAGCGATATAGCCAGCACTTCGTCAAAGCCGACTTGCCGTAGTCGGGCATCCCCAGCACCAGCGTGTTGGCGATCGAGAGCAGGCCGCGCTGGTAGAGCAGCCACGGGTCATACACAAACGACCCGCCGTGCAAGTCGCTGCCGATGTACACGCCGCGCGACCCGAGCCCAGCGGTCGCCGCGGCCGGGTACGCCGCCTGGAAGTGCGCGGTCGAGACCTGATGCCCCGCCTGCTCCGCCGGACGAGGGAAACGCAACGTCATCGCAACCCCCTGCACAACGGCAGCCCGAACGTGAACGCCTGCGCCTGCTGCCCCCACATCCGCTCCAGCCGCAAAGGCGCACGCTTGGCCTCAAGCTCGACCCGCGAGACTTCGTTCTCCAAGTCCGCGAGCGCGTCCGGCCCGCCGGCGGGGACGCTCACGATGCCATACGCGGCGTAGCGCACCGCGGCGTGCCCTTCGGCGAGCTCCCGCTCGCGCCGCCCTGTCGCGTGGTCGCGCTGGGACTGGCGCTGGCTCGTGCGTTGCCCGATGCGCGCGCGCAGGCTCTCCTCGGTCGCGCTCTCCGTCGCCGCGCGCTCGGCCTGGCGGATCGCCCTGCTCGGCCCCACCAGCTCCATGCACATCGCGATCGTCCGCGTCGCCCCGCTGTCCATCAGCAGCGGCTGCAGGAACAGCGCGCGCACGTCGATCCGCGGCCACTCCGCCGCCCACAGCGTGCAGTGCAAAGCCCCATCCGCCGCCATGTGACCCCAGTGCTCCTCGCGCGCGACGGGGCCCGCGATGTGTGGCGCGATGCCCTCCTCCCCCAGCAGCACCCCGTCCAGACGGCCGCTGTCCACGCGCCGTGCGCGGTCGCGCCGGCCCCACGGGTCATACGCATCGCGGATCGCCGCCGCCAGGCCGCGCCGCGTCAGGACCCCGGTCACGGCGATCGCGGCACTGTCGAGCAGCTCGATCAGCTGCCCCAGCTCCCCCGCGAGCACCGCCAGCGCACCGAGGTCCCCGCCCCCCATCCGGCCGATCGCCCGCCGCGCGGCGGGGCGCCGCGCGTCGATCTGCAATGCAAACAGCAGCTCGTGCTCCTCCGCGACATCGCCCGCGTGGCCGATCAGCCGCAGATAGGACACCAGCTCCTCGGGTGGATCGTCGAGCGATGCGTCCGCGCGCTTGGCGTGCAGCAGGTGGTCGCCGAGCGCGTCGCCGTCCGCGGGCAGCGTGCGCTCCACCCACGCCACCCGCCGCACCGGCGAATCGTCGCGCGCGAGCGCCGCCAGCACCGCCCCATACTCCGCCAGGCGCGCCTCGCGCTCCCGCGCCCCCAGCAACGCAAACGCACCGCCGCGCACCCGCACCGCCGCGGTGAAGGTCCGCGCCGCGGTGTCCTTGACCGCGCCGAAGCGCGCGCCTTCATACCGCGTCAAGCTGCCCTCCAGGAACTCCAGGCCCGCCAGCTCCACCGGCACCGACTCCGGCGCGCTCGGGCACTTGGGGTCCAGGGCGCCGCTCGGGAGCTTCACGACGTGACCCACCTGCGCGCGCTGCGCCCGGAAACACGCCTCGCGACGGCGGCGCAACAAGAACCCCGCGGCCACCGGCGCCCACTGCTCCACCGTGCGGCCCCGCAGCGGCAGCATCAACAAGCCGCCCGCCAAGGCGAGCACACCCAGCGCGAGCGCCAACCCCCCCAGGCCACCGAGACGCAACGCGCCGAGCGCGAGCGCCCCCGCCGCGACCCACCCCAGCAGCTGTCCCACGCGCAGCCCGAGCAGAAAGCCGCGCTGGGGGTGCGGCGCGAACCGATACGCGCTCTCGCGCTCCACCTACGCCACCCCCTCCGGAGGCTCGACGTCATGGTCCTGGTCCGGACGGTCCCCTGCGCGCACGACGCTCAGGTGCCGCGCGCGCGGCGGGGCCGGGGGGCGCTCCCTGGTAGGAGCGCCGGCGGAGCCATCCGCGGGGGGTTGCGCGCTGCGCGCCCGCGTGGCTCCGCCAGCAGTCAATGAAAGATCGGCACGCGCGGTGCGCGACGGTACGCCGACGGCGGATCGCGGCGCGCCCTGCGGGGACGCTTCCCCGGGCTGGGAGGGCGCGCCGCTCTGGTCAGCGCCCCGTCGGCGTTCGGTCGCGCTGGCAGGACGCGCCGGGACGCCCGCGGCAGCACCGACGCTCCCCGCGCCCACCGCCTCGGCGGCGATCGGGGGCGTCCATTCGCTCTCCTCGGCAGCGCCACCCACAGCCCCGCCCCCGTTGGCCGCCGAGCCACCACCCGCGGACCGAACGCCCCGCGCACCACCCCCCCGGTCCTCCGCGCGACCGTCCCCGCCGCCGCCACCCGAAGTAGAGCCGCCGCCAGGCCCAGCCCCACCCCCCGGGGAGCCACCGCCCCCGAGGGAGCCGCTGCCCGCGGAGCCGCCGCCGGTGGCGCCCGTGCGCCCGCCGCCGTTGCGTAGCCCGGCGAGGCTGCGCATCTGTCCCGCGCCGCCTGCCACGGCGCCGCCCGCGGCGGTCCGCAATCCGGCGGCGGCGTAGCCGCTCTCGGCCTCCGCCGCGAGCAGATACATCAGCGCCCACGGTGCCAGCGCCGCGAGCGCGAGGATCACGATCGCGGTCAGGATCGTCCCGACCGACGTGGCGATGCCCGACCCGAACGACAGGCCCGCGGCGGCCGCGTTGCCCGCGAGCGAGAGCACGATCAACGCGACCGGCTTGAGGATCACGAGCAGCAACAGCAGCCGCGCGAGGCGCCCCGTCCACGCGCTCAGCGCGGGCCAGATCGACGCCGCGAGGACCGTGGGGAAGAACAAGACCGCGATGTAGATCGCGGCGCTGCGCACCAGCAGCTCGACCCACACGACGATCGCCGCGACCGTCTCCACCAGTGCGAGCAGCGCCGCCAGCGCGGAGGACCCCAGGCCTGCCCAGCCCTTCGTGCCCCACGCGTGCGCGACGGTTTCCCAGAACGCGTGCGGTGAGCTTGCGAGCACCGCCGCGCTGATCTGATCCGCTACTTCCAGGCCGATCACCGTCAGCGCGACGATCACGCCGGTGCCGATCCCCGCACGGGCGATCCCCGCGATGGTCGCCGCGAGGGCCTTGGGGTCACGGCGGACCGCGGCCGAGGCGAGCGCGACGAGCGCCACGAGCAGCGCGAGCGCGGCGCCGAGGTCCGCCATCGGCGCGAACTGCGCTCCAAACCACCTCGACTGCAGCTGCGGCGTGCTGCTTTCCTGGATCGCCTTGGCGATGAACGTCGTGACCTGCGTCGCCGCGCCGATGATCCACTTCGCGACGCCGTCGAGGGCGCTGTTGCCGACTTCGCCGACGGCGTTGCCGATCGCTTCCCCGTCCTTTTCGCAGACGCTCTGTTCTCCGTCGCCCGCGAGCCGCTCGATGTCGGGGACGATCCCTTCGATCAAGGGGCCGGCGATCTTGCAGAACGTGCTTTCTGCTTGCGGCTTGGCGCTCACGCCGGCCTTGGTGGGGTGCCCGGCCTGGGTGCCCACGGGCGCCACAGCGGCGTGTGCGCACGGCGGCGCGAGCGCCAGGGCCGCCGGTATTACGAACGCGAGCAGGACGGTGCGGCGTAGCGCAGACATCGCTATTCCGCCGTCCCGTAGAACGGGGCGCTCATCCCGTCCAAGCGCGCGAACGCCCGCGTCTGGTCGTTCCCGCCGTCCACGTACACGATCGCGGGCACCGGAGCGGGTGTTGCGCTCGTGTCCATCGCCACCACCCGCCAGCGCCCCGCCTGCCAGCGCAGCGTCGTTTCGATCAGGTTCCACGTCTGACGCGGAGAGAGCCGTGGCCCCCACACGATCCCCCCGAGCCAACTCGTCACCCGCGCGCTGGTGGGCGTGTAGGCGTCGAGGCGGCGCGCCGCGAGGATCGCAACCGCGCGGCCCCCCTCCTCATAATCACTCATGTTCGCCACATCCACCCGGCGGATCGCCCGCGCCTGCGCCAGCACACCCGCACGCGAGGACGCCGTGAAGGCCTGCGCCACCAGCGCCGCGAACACACCCGGGTTCTGCTCGATCCACTGCGACGCCAGCGCGACATAGTTATCCGCCGCCGCCAGCGCGCCCGCGGGGGAATCCTCCACGCCGACCGGCACACCGCCGATCACGCGCACCGCCGGCCCCGGCCGGGCGCTGCCGCCGCCGAGCAGCAGCAGCGCCACGACACACACCACAGCCGCGCTCCCGGCGGCTGCTGCGATTGAGATCGCCTGCTCGCGCATCGCCCTCACCCGAGCCCATACGCGAACTGCAGGATCGCCGCCGCGCCGCCCACGAGGAACGCCACACCGACGCAAACCGCCATCCCGATCTTGCCCCCGGTAGCGGTGTGCTCGTTACCGATCCTCCCGCCGATCGCCCACACCGCACCGCCCAACAAGAAACCCGCCAGGCACGCCTCCAATGCGTACACCGCGATCACGTCGATCGCGTGCTGGATCCCGCTCGCGCCCGGTGCGCCCGTCGGGTCGGGGGTCACCTGAAACGTAAAACCGGCCATCAATGCCCACATCTGCCAAACACCTCCTTGTGTTGGGAACCCTTCGCTATGCTGACCAAATTAGCAAATCTAGCCAACAATGCAAAGTTAGCAAACGGGGCAGGACGGAATCGTGAAGGCGCTCATCGCCGCCACGCTCGCGCTCCCCGGAGTGCTCTTCGGGCTTGCCGTGATCGCCGTGCTCGGGTCAAGCGCGCAGGCCGGGGGCTGCACGCTCTCGCTCGCGCCGGGGGGCCAGCTCGCCGCCGGTGGCGGCTCAGGCGGGTGGGTGGCCACCGCCTACGGGCCGCCCTGGGGCGGCATCCAAGGCTCCGGTATCACCGCCACCGGCCTCGACCTCAGCGCCGGGCCGCCCGCGTATGAGGTCGCCGTCGATCCCCGCGTCATCCCGCTGCGGGGCTATGTGCACATCACGCCCAACCCGTTCGGTACGAGCAGCGCGTTCTACGCCGGGGACACCGGCGGCGCGATCGTCGGACGGCACGTCGATATCTACGACTGGCGCGGACGCGCAAGCCAGAACGCCTGGGGCACGCGCCCGGTCACCGTCACACCCGCGCCCGCGCCCGGCGCCGGGAACCTCCTCGGCGGAGTCGCACCCGCGCCCGCCGGCGGGGAAGCGGGCGCCGCGGGCTGCCCCGCCACGCTCGGCGACGGCACGCTCGGGCTCAGCCCCGGCGAAACCGCCCAGGTGCTCGCTAGCGGGGCGGCCAGTGCGCCCGTGAAAGCACCCGCTGCCGTAAAGCGCGCGATCGCCGCCGGGAACCTCATCCACACACTGCCCTACCCCGAACCGGATGTTCACTACGGCACGCTCGCCCGGGCCTGGCCCGCTTATGACTGCTCCGGCGCCACCTCCTTTCTGCTCTACGCCGCAGGGCTACTCGGGCCAAACGCACTGGACTCCACCAGCCTAGAGAGCTACGGGCAGCCCGGACCCGGACACTGGATCACCATCTACGCCAACAGCGCACACGCCTGGATCGTCATCGCCGGGATCGCATTCGACACCGCCAACTACGGCGGGCTGCCAATCCCTGCAGGGTCTGGGCCACGCTGGCGCACACAGCCACTCGCCAACCTCGCCGACGGGACCAGCTACGCCGTCAGGCACCCACCCGGGCTATGAAACGCGCGCGGGCAATCCACGCGCTTGTGCTGCTGCTGCTCGCGCCGCTCGCCATCGGAGGGTGCGGCGCCCAGGGTGCCACGACGAGCACGCAGCTCGGGCGCGCGATCACCGCGCCGCGCACGCCCGTCGGGCCGGCACCCGCCCCAGTCGGGGACCCCCTGCCCGAGCGCCACGGGACACTACCCCCCCGGGTTGCCCAGGGGGAGGACACGCCCGCCGCCGGGGGCACCGCCACCACGCCGCAGGAAGCACTGCGCCGCTACGCGCTCGTCTACACCAACTGGAACGCCACCACCCTCGCCGCCCACCTCCGGTGGCTCGCGACGCTCGCCGTCGGACCAGCACGGCTCACCGCGCTGCAGACCGCCGGCGCGCTCGCCGCGAACTCCCAGCTGGTTGCGGAGCGGGTGCGGAACACCGGCAGCGTGCTTGCCATTGCCGCTGGGCAAGGAGCCGCACGGGGAGACTGGGTCGTCGTTACGCGGGAGCAGACCAGCGGGGACGGGAACTACGCCGGGCTACCCGCAACGCTGCACGTCACGCTCGGGCGGGTCACACGCGTCGGCGGAGGATGGGTCGTCTCAGGGTGGTCGCCGGGGAGCTAGGCGTTGGTGACGATCGCAGGCGTGGCCACTCCGACGACAAAGCACAAGATCGCACCAGCCGCGATGGGAGTAAATCTTCCGCCGCGTACGCTTGCCACGCCGAACCCGATGGTTGCAATGGGGGGAGCGAAGATCATCGCCCACGGCATCCAGCGTTCGATGCCCCCGACAGCACAGAAGCCCCCGCCCTCGAAACATGCGTAAGAGGCGACCAGCGTGCTAAAGAAGCTCGCCGCTGCCACAAGCAGAACGGCGACACACGAGATCGCGATCAGGGCCCGCCGGCTGAAGGCCGTCGCAGTCGAGCGGGCCGGAGCCCGCCTGGACTGCTCATCTGGCATGACAAGGACAGACCATCACCGCGCGACGGGATGGAACGTGTGCGCCGTTGTGTGCCCGCAAGGAGACAATGAGGTGGCTTCGCTCAAACGTGCGCCAGCATTGGCGAGCGATCTTGGTGCAGCTCGAATGACCCAGGTCAGCTTGCCGATGCGATACATCGGCGTCAGGCCACCGGCCCCGCCCCTGATGACTTCGTTCAGCTCAGCCAGGCGCGGGTGGGCACGACTCACGCAAAACCCGACCACGCGGGTTCCTGTGTAAGACTCCGGTGGGCGGTCGTAGTAGCCTTTGACGAATCTCAATAGCCCAGCACGCTCCGCCGCCGTCGGGTAGCGAACCAGTCGCTGTAGGCGTTCGTTTTGAGTGAGTGGATGAGCAGCTGCAGGCCCGATCAAGGCAATGGCCATCCCGCACGTAATGGCCGTAAGACAAACCACGAGTGCAGATGTCCGGGGAGATCTGAAGCGACGGACGCCCATGGGCATGTGGTCGGCTTCGCCCGACGCCCGCTCAAATATCGACCGTCTAAAGTGGACCACCGTACGACCCATCAGACTTTCATGTTCTCTGCCGCAAGCTTGTGTACCCGGTCACGACACATCACTACCCGTGTCAGGCACAGCCATTGTGGCAGGCAAGGTTGCTCCACAATATCTGGGGAACAACAAGTCCAGTGAGAAGCATTGCGACAGTTGTGACCGCGAGTAGTCGCCCACGAAGTCGCATGACGCTGATCACGCCAGCTGTCGCAGTGACGATCGCCGGTATAAAGGCTGCCCCCCACCAAAGCACGATTTGAAATGTAGTCAGTCTTTGGCAGACAAGGAGTTCGGTGGGTTCATCTCCCAGGCATAATGATATTGCAAACGTAGTAAACCCTCCCGCCGACGCCACGGCGAGTGTCGCGGCGACCCCTGATAGCATGAGGACGAACCTATGTCGGGATCTGCTGACATTCACCGATATTATGGCCCCGCTGGCTAGTCCAGCCCAGGTTCTGGACAAAGAGGGTGTTGTGTTTCGAGGCTCTGGTCGAGTTGGCGTAGGGGTGCCAGGGGGGACGATCCGTAGAACTCAGTCGCCCCAGGGTAGAGATGTGAAAGAAGGTGGTCGGAGCCGTATTGTGCCCCAAACCGCCCAGCCCAGCACGAGAATTCACGTCTGTCCACTAGTCCGGCTAGATTCTCGGGCTGGGTCCATGTCGAGCCGACATCCCAAAGCCCGACTCGGTGTTCGCCCGCTATTTCGGCTTCGTAATCCTCGCCGGTAGTGCAGGTGTAGTCACGCAACCCCAGCGTTTCCCCGGCCTCATTAGGTAGCAAATAACCCGGGCTGGGATTGCACCTAGGGTACATGGCGTGATCGCCGTGGGCTACCGCGGCCTCGACGTGCCCGCCCAAGCTGGAGGCTTGGCTGGGCTTGACTTCGATCATCTTGCCGTGCTGAGAAAAGAAGTAGTCGGTGGCTCGGTAGGGACTGTGTCTGTAATTACCTAGCCGGCTGTGGTTAAGGACCACCTCAACATTTTCCCAGTCACCCTGGTGTAGGTCATGGCCCAGTTCGCCACATCCTCCAGCACTCTGGCAGTCGCTGTGGTGGAACGGATTGTAGTTGTGGTTGTAATAGTTGTAGGTGTAGTAGTACCAGTAATCGAGGGTGAGCAAGCCATGACGCTTCGCCAGCAGGTAATAGACATGCTCGTTACTTGGTTCGGCTTGGGGATCGGGGTGATGGATCACAACGTTGTACTGCTGGCTCGCGCTTTGGCTGTTGAAGCCTGGGTCTAAGTATTCCCACATTGTCAGATCAGTGGCAAGGCGCTCGTCAGAGGCGTTATCCCCCCAAGGGTAGCTTATGTGTTCGTTCCAGCCTTCGGTTGGGCCGAGGGGGAATGTGGCTAGGTGACACGAGCTTTCATGGCAACGCTGGCTGTTTTCGGGCGTGGCATTCTTCATATGCAGCCTAAGCATCCATTTGACTGATATCGGTAAGAATCCGTCGGACCTGTCGATGAGCAGGATTGGGTCGAACTGGCGCGCAAGGGCGTCGTATGTGGCACCTGCCGCGTGCGCGGTTGGTCCGCCGGGGCTGTTATGTCCGTATTGAGTGCTGGGGTTGGTGGTTGCTTCGTTTGCTTCGGGCGGGAAGCCGGTGGCTTCGTGTCCGTCCGTGCCAGCGGTGTTGGTTTCATAAGCGTGAGTTGTGAGTTCACTTGAGCCTTCTATGGGGCCGCGCTTGGTCGCAACCACAGTGGTGCCATCGGACCCGAGCCTTGGGGCGCTGTAATCGGCGGTAGCGGGGGTGAGTTCGGTCACGCTGGCTTCCCGCGTCTTGCTGAGATAGAGCGAACGACGCTTGGGACTGGCTTCAGCCCCTGCGGGGCTGAGGGCTGAATACAGCACTTCATCGCTCGACTGGAGTATCGTCGGTTCGTCGGGATCGCTCAGGCCTGAGGTGGCGAGTTCGGTCGCTTCGCCACCGTCGGGTTCCGCTGTATAGATGTGCCAGGCGCCGGTGAATGCGTCCTTCGCGGTGAAGGCGATCCGGGTACCGTCGTCGGCGAAGCTCGGGGACTGCGCGCTGTCGGTGCCGGCGGGAAGACTGATGGGCGTGCGCGTTTCGGGGTTCGTGAGGTTGATCAGTTCTAGCTGGCTCGTTGCAGAGCCGCCGGTTTCGGTGGTATGGGTGATCATCAGACTGGTTTCATCCGGGGACCATGTCGGCTGCCCTGCCTCGCTTGGCAGCGCGCGCACGTCGCTGCCATCGTAGTTCATGAGGATGACGTGGGCGTCGGGTGCATTGTCCCCCTCCGGGCAGGTGTTGGTGGCCGGGCAGGTAGCCGGGTCGTCCTTCGGGCGCTCCTCCACGGCGATCATCTGGCCGTTGGGGGATATAGCCGGATGGAGGAAGGTGCAGTGACCTTCGTCTTCGGTGAACGCTAGGTCCGAGCAGGTGAGGATCGTCCGTGCTCCTTCTTCTCTAGGCGGTTTGCCGTAGAGCGTTTCGTCGCTGCTGTATACGATTTCCTGCTGTGCGCTTCCCCGAGACTCCTGGATGGCTGGGGTCAAGTTCGACGTGACGGCTATTTCGTCAGAGCCGTTTTGCGCCGTCACCTGCACGCGTAGGCGCGACCCGATGTCTGCGGCGGTCAGATCGTAGGTTTCTGCTGCCGCTTCGGCGATTTCCTGGCAGTTTTCGCCGTCTGGTTCGCACCGTTCCCACTGGTAGCGCAGGCTGCTTCCGGGGTCTAGATGTTCCCAGGTGCCGCCCGTGGCAACGACGATCGCGTCGGAGGTCGCAGGCCCGACCAAAATCACTTGCGGCGCGCTCGTGTTGACGGGTTCGGGCGCTGCCGTGATCGCACTGGTCATCGTCGTCGTGGCAGTGGTCGTCCTTTCGCCGCTTATCGCCGTCACTTCCGCTTGCAAGGTCGCGCCGATGTCGCCGGATGTCGGCGTATAGCTGGAGCCTGTAGCGCCAGCGATAGTGGCGCACGGTTCGCTGCCGGGGTAGCAGATCCTCCATTGGTAGGTGTAGGTGATGCTGCCTCCGGCGGTCCATTCGCCTGGATTGACCGTAAGCATGTCTGCCTCTGTCGCGCTGCCGCTGAGCGACGGACCGGAGGTATTTTCCAGTCCACTGCCAGACGCGATAGGCGATGTCGGTTCGGAGATCGCAATCCCAAGCCGTTCGGTATCTTGTGCGGTCACCGTGACGCGAATGGTTGCCGCGATGTCCGTTTCGGTCAGTTCATAGGTTTCTCCGGTGGCGCCCTGGATAGGCTGGCAGTTCTCGCCGTCTGTGTTGCAGCGCTGCCATTGGTATGCGTACGTGACTTCTGCTTCGCTGGCCCAGTCGCCGTGAGTGGCGGTAAGCATCGACCCTGCCGCGTTGGTCCCGCTGATCGATGGGATGGAACGCGTGGTCAGAACGCCCTTTACCACAGGGGTCGCCGTGCTGGCAGTTACCGTCTGGACGGTGTGCGTCGCGTTGGCTCTCATGATTGCTGTGTGTACGGTGATTTCGATCTCGTGTCCTACATCTGTGGCAGTGGCGGTGTATCTCGGGCTGTCACCGGATTGGAGCATAGTGTTTGCCGTGCCCGGATTCTTGCGTTCGAATACGTATTCGACGCTTGTTGGAAGATCTGGTTCGACCGAGACGGGGGCAGACGCTGTGATCGTCTGGTTCTGTCCGACGAGGCCCGAGTAGTTGACACCATGATTTTCGACGGCCGCCGGGTTCATTGGCCGGGATGTTATTTCGGTGTAGGCGCCGGCGCTTCCGGTTTCGTTGGTCGCTGTCTCGTGTGCGCGCAGCTCATAGCCGATGTCGGCGGTGGTCGGCGTGTAGCTGACGCCGGTGGCGTGTTCGATGTTCACGCACGTCGGTTCGTGTGTTTCGGGATTGAGGTCTGTTTGGTCGCAGCGCTGCCACTGCTCGGTGATTTCGGCGTCACCGGACCACACGCCTTGGACCATCGTGAGTGGGAGGCCGTAGCCCGCTTCGGCGAAGAGCGTCAGGCTCGGCGCGTGTATCTCGGCTGGGGCGCCTGCGGCGCTGACGGCTGTTGAGGCGCTGCTGACGCTTGTCGTCGCTCCTCCGCCATTGCTGGCCGTCACTGCTATGCGCAGTGTATGTCCGCCATCTGTGTGTTTTGCTTCGTAGTTGGGTGTGGTCGCGCCGCTGATGTCTGCGCATTCGTCGCCACCGCTGTTGCAGCGCTGCCATCGATAGGTGTATTCGATTTCGGGGCTGCCGGTCCAGCTGCCGTTACTCGCACTCAGCATATCTCCGTCGGTAGGCGTGCCGGTGATTGTTGGCACCGAAGTGTTACTGGGGGAGGTCGCCGCTGTGATGAGGCTGCTGGCTGACGATTCTTCGCTTACGGTACCGCCGGAGGTGCTGGAGGTTACCGTGACACGAAGCCTAGAGCCCGCCATGCTGGCGGTGGGTGTAAAGACCGCTGCCGTCGCACCGTGGATTGTCGTACATTCGCTGCCGCTGCTGTCGCACTGGCTCCACTGGTAGCGATACGCGGGGGTTATCGCTTCGATGATCCATCCGCCCTTATTGGCGTGGAGCGCGTTCCCGACGATGGCTTCGCCGGTAATGCTTGGCGGCGTGATGTTGACCGGCGGGTTCACCACTACGGGAGCTGTTTTGGCGGAGTAGGCGACACCAATCAAGCCGCCGGAGTTTTCCGCGACTACCTTGATGCGGATAGTTTTATGATCCTGTCGAAGGCCCAGTTCAACTGTTTCGCCAGTCTCGAATTGTGTGCAATATGACTGGTCGTCCACGCCGCGTTCGCATTCTTCCCATGCGTACCGATACCATGTCACAGGTGGCGTGTTGAACCATGCGCCGTGATGTGCGAAGAGGAGATCTTTTGATATTGGTGTGCCAGTGATGCTCGGGCTCGCCGAATTGACCGGTATTCCTGCCCCGGCAGTCACCGCGTAGCCAGTGCCGCCTATGTTAACCGTTTCCGAGCCTTCCGCGTTTGTCGCTGTGACAGCGACGCGAAGTGTGTGTTCTTCATCGCCTACAGCGACCACCCGCGTCGATGCGGTAGCGCCGCTGATCGCACTACACGAGGTGCCCGTGAGACTGCACCGTTCCCATTGATAGGTGTAGGTAGTCGGCGTATCCCCCAGCCATTCTCCGGTGGATACCGAGAGCGTGTTGCCCGCTTCCAGTCCGCCGAACCAGGTCAGGGCAGGGGGCGAGACATTTACAGGCTTGGAGCCCTTGACTTCTTCAGTGGCTGCGGAGGTGCTTGTGTCGCTGCCGTAGCTGTTGGTGTCGGTCACTGTCACCTTTATCACCGAGCTGCGGTCGCTTGTGCTCACGACATAGGACGGTTCGACTGCGCCTGAGATGGCTTCGCATTCGCTCGGTGCTTCGCTGTTGCATCGCTTCCATTGGTAGTCGTGAGCGATTGGCTCGGTGCCTACCAGGCCTTCTTCGGATGCGTGGAGGACGGTTCCTGGGATGAGTTCTGCGCCTTCGGCGCGGTAGATCGTGACCGAGGTGGGGCGCACTGGGGCGCCCACGTATAGGCCGTTTGAGGAGAGGTTGGTCGTTTCTCCGGGCGCGGTTACAGTCACCACCACCTTCAGCGAGGCGTTTAGGTCAGCTTCGGTGACTGTGTATGTTTCGTTGGTTGCGCCGGAGATATTGCTGCAGCTGCTGTACGTGTCGTTGCAGCGCTGCCACTGGTAGGCGAAGCTGATCCCGGCTTCGGGTCCAACGCCGACTACGGCACCCAGCGTGCTTCCGACGGTGGCGGTGCCCTTGATCCATACCGTGCCGGCTAGTTCATGTACCGGAGTCGCGTCGGACTGGACGGTGAGCTTGCCCGAGCTGGCGCTTGCCGTGACCGCGGCTCTGAGCGTGGTGGCGGCGATGTCGGTTACGGCTGGCGTGTAGGACGCTTCGGTAGCGCCGCTGATTGGCTCACAGCTTTCCCCATCACTGTTGCAGCGCAGCCACTGGTAGCTGTAAGTGACTGTGCCGCTTGTGTCCCAAACGCCCTCGGTGGACTGGAATCGAGGTTGATTTCCGGGGAGTCGTGCGATGGTTGGCGTACCGACGTTTTCAAGCGTTGAGCGATAGATTGGTTCGGTGGATGTCGACACGGCTTGAGAAGTGCCGCCGGTGTTCGTCGCTTCGATGATGACATTCAGCTCCGAGCTGATGTCCGCGATGGTGGAGGTGTAGGTGCTTGAGGTTGCGCCCGTGATTGATATGCATCCCAGTCCGGCTTCGTTGCAGCGTTGCCACTGGTAGGAGTAGCTTGCTTCCGGTGAGGCGGTCCACGTTCCATGTTCGGCTGTAAGTTCTTCTCCGACTTCGTTGCTGCCGGAAACCGCAGGCGCTTCGTCGAGGACTGGCGCCCCTTCGCTTGCGATGGGTTGGGTCGGCTTGGAGATGCTGTTTGCCGGCCCATTACTGTCGGTCGCGCTTACTATCACGCGGAGTGTTTTGTTGGTGTCGCCCGAGACGGGCGTGTAGGTGGCGGCGTCAGCCCCGCTGATGTTGGCGCATTCTTCACTGTGCTCGTTGCACCGCTGCCATTGGTAGCCATAGGTGATCGCGCCCACACCTGACCATTCTCCTGGGTTGGCCTCTTGGGTATCACCAACCTTGGCGATGCCTGTGATACTCGGCGCGGCGGTATCGTTGAGCTCGAGTTCCTGGTCTATCTGCTGGGAAGGAGCCGACGCGACGGCGAACGAGCCGGCGCTGTTCTGCATCTCCACTATCACGCGGACCGTCTTATAAACGTCGCCTTCGGCTAGTTCGTATTCTTGTGAAGTTGCACCTTCGATGGGCGTGCATTCCACGCCGGATTCACTACATCGCTCCCACTGGTAGATGGTGTGAAGATCGCCGCCGCTCCATTCGCCCGTGGCGGCACTCAACACCTGCCCGAGGTTTGGCGTGCCGGATACCGTGGGCGGCGTCACGTTCACGGGCACCGTCTGACCAATCACAACAGTGGGCGAAGTGATCGCGTTTAGTGTGCCGGCGGAGTCGCTCGCTGTGACGGTCGCTCGCAGTGTCTTGCCGACATCTCCAGATACCACAGCACGCGTTTGGCTGTTCGCTCCTGAGATTTCGGTGCATTCTTCGCCCTTCGTGTTGCAGCGTTCCCATTGGTAGCTGTATGTGATGGGCGCCGGGCCGGTCCATTCGCCGAGTTCAACAGTTAGCGTTTCCCCTTCCTGGGTAACTCCCGTGACCGTCGGGACGCTCGCGTTCGCCAGTCCTACTGTGACGAGGGCGCTGGCCCCAGATGTTGAGGTGGCTGAGCCGTCGGCGTTGGTGGCACTCACAACGACTCTCAGGGTGTGCCCGACATCTTCTGTCTTCGGCTCGTATTCATGAGCCTGGGCGCCTTCGATGTCGGCGCATTCTTCGCCGCTGCTGTCGCAGCTCTGCCACTGATAGCTGTAGGAGATCGGCACGACACCCGACCAGGAGCCGTTGATGGCCTGCACCGTCTGTCCGACCCGCGCACTGCCGAGAACGAGCGGCAGCGCCGTGTTCACAGGGGGCGAAGCCGGTGTGATCACCGCGCTCGCCGCCGATACGGCGCTTGCGGAGCCAACACTATTGGTAGCAGTGACAATTACCTTGAGCGTGTGTTCCAAGTCGCTTGAGGTCAGCGTGTAGGTCGCGCCGGTCGCTCCTGACAATTCGCTGCAACTGCCTCCGGCTTCGTCGCAACGCTCCCACTGGTAGGCGTATGTGATAGCCGCGCTGCCAGACCACGATCCGGTGGAGGCGCTCAGTGTGTGGCCGACTCTCGGTTCGCCCGAGATGACGGGCGGTAACGTGTTGGATGGCGCGACTTCGGGATTGTGGACTTCAATTTCGATCGGCGCAGTGGTGTACGTGTTTCCGGCGTTGTCGGTGAGGATCGCGCGCAGATGGTAGGCGCCGTTGGCGTATTCGGTGCTTTCGATGGAGCAGCCGTAGATCGTTCCGGTGATCGGCGTGTTCTGTGAGAGGCATGCGTCGTGCCATGCGGTTTCGCCCGCGGGGGTGATCTGCAGCTGCCAGGTGGCAAGCCCCGACCCCGTGTCGCTGGCGGTGCCGGTGATCAGGCTGGAGCCTGAGAGGGGTTCGGTGGGAGTTACGAGCGAGCCGGTGGGCGGCGTGTTGTCCACGAGCACGTTGATCGTCACTGTCGGCCCTGTGTTGGCGGGTGTGGAGCTGTCGCTGAGCTGCGCGCGCAGTCTGTAGTGCCCGTCCGGGTAGGACCCGCCGGTCGTGTTCCACGTGCAGCCGAACGCGCCGCTGCTGGGGGTTAGGGGTCCGCACAGCGAGTGCCATGCGCTTTCACCGGCCGGGGTCACTTCGATCGAGGCGGCGCTGAACCCGGAGCCGACGCTTTCTCCCGTGCCGGCGATGCTCACGCTGCTTCCAGCGGCGTAGGAGCGTGGCGTCAGTGAGCCTCGTGGTGGGCCGCTGCCTTCCTCCCGGGTGACGGTCGCGCCGCTCACTTCTACCTGGGAGAGGTCAACGCTTGAGCCGATGAGGAAGGTGCCGTTGGTGAGTTTGATCGTGGCGCCTTCTTCTGCTGTCCAGGTGCCAGTCGCGATGTCGCTGGGGATCCCGCCGTCGGTGAACAAGAGCTGCCCTGTGTCGGCTTTGACTGAGCCGTCGTTGTTGAATGGCACGCCGACGCGGGTCGTGCCGGTCCCCGTAGTCTTCTGGAAGGTCCCGGTGTTATCGATCGAGACGGTGCCCGACCAGTCTTCGATCTGGTTGGAATACCATTCGGTTTGGGAGTTCGCGTCGAAGTACCCCGCGTTGTGGATCTGTGCGCCGCTCTCCATGAAGAGCGTTCCTTCGGGGAATGTCAGCGCGCCTTCGTTCAGCAGCGTGCGTTCTTCCAGGATGACGTGTGCGCTGCCGGAGCCTGGGTCGATCGAGCTTGTGCTTTCGGGGGCGAGGATCGTCTCGCCGCTACCTGACATTGTGCCGGCGCTCCAGGTCAGCGCTTCGCTGATTTCCAGGGTGCCGGCGCCCTGCAGTGTCCCTCCGGTCTGGGTGAGGCTGGCGATTGTGGGGGTCGCGCCGCTGTTGATGCTGAGCGTGCCGGAGGAGAGCGCGAGCGAGGCGTGGGTGCCGTTGAAGCTGGCGGCGGTCACGCTCGCGCCTTCCAGGTGGAACGAGCCGGTCAGGGTGCTCCCGCCCGCAAGCGTGATGCTGGTGGGGCTGGGGAACGCGAAGTGCCCGGTGGCGGCGTCGAGGGTGCCTTCGTTGGTGAGCGTCACACCGAGTTTGGTTGTGCCGGTGCCGGTGGTCTTCTCGACAGTGCCGGTGTTGACGAGCGTGTTGGTGCCCGACCAGTTTTCGAGCTGGTTTGAGTACCCGCTGCTCTCGCTGTTGACCTTGAACGTGCCGGTGTTCTCGATCTCCGCACCGCTCATCAAGATCGCTCCTTCAGCGAGCGTCAGCGTGCCGTGGTTGACAAGCGTCCGGTCTTCCAAGCGCACATGGCCACTGCCACCGCCCGGTTCGATCGCGGCACTCAGACCTGTTGGGATCACCGTCTGCCCCGAGCCGCTCATCGTGCCGCCCGTCCATGTGAATGCTTCGTCGAGCGCGAGTGTTCCTGCTCCTTCGACGGTGCCGTCGCTCTGCGTGTAGTGGCCGACGGTGAGTGTCTTTGAGCTTGCGATGCTCAGTGAGCCGCCGGAGAGCGCGATCGTGGCTTCTTCGGCGTTGACGCTCGCCGTCGCGGTTACGCTGGCGCCTTCCAGCGCGAACGAGCCTTTCAGGGTGCTGCCCGCGCCGAGTGTCACGCTGGTGGGACTGGGGAGCGCGAAGTGGCCGGTGGCGGCGTTGAGGGTGCCTTCGTTGGTGAGTGTCACACCGAGTTTGGTTGTGCCGGTGCCGGTGGTCTTCTCGACGGTGCCGGTGTTGAGGAGCGTGTTGGTGCCCGACCAGTTTTCGAGTTGGTTGGAGTACCCGCTGCTCTCGCTGTTGACCTTGAACGTGCCGGTGTTCTCGATCTCCGCGCCGCTCATCAAGATCGCACCTTCAGCGAGCGTCAGCGTGCCGTGGTTCACCAGCGTCCGATCTTCCAGGCGCACGTGACCGCTACCGCCGCCCGGTTCGATCGACGCACTCAGACCTGTTGGGATCACCGTCTGCCCCGAGCCGGCCATCGTGCCGCCGGTCCATGTGAACGCTTCGTCGAGCGCGAGGGTCCCAGCGCCTTCGACGGTGCCATTGCTCTGCGTGTAGTGGCCGACTGTGAATGTCCGGCCGCTTTCGAGGTTTAGTGAGCCGCCGGAGAGCGCGATCGAGGCTTCTTCGGCGTTGACGTCGGCGGTCGTGGTGACGGTCGCGCCTTCGAGGTCGAGCTGGCCCTTCAGGATGCTGCCCGTCCCGAGCGTCACGCTCGTGCCGCCGGGGAGCCCGAGGTGCCCGCTGGCGGAGTTGATCGTGCCGGTGCTGTGCAACGGGATGCCGATCGTCGTTGCGCCAGTGCCGGCGGTCTTCTCGACCGTGCCGGTGTTCGTGAGCGTGTTTGTGCCCGACCAGACTTCGATCTGGCTGGAGTACCCGCTGCTCTCGCTGTTGACCTTGAACGTGCCGGTGTTCTCGATCTCCGAGCTGCTCATCAGGATCGATCCTTCGGCGAGCGTGAGGGTGCCGTAGTTGGCGAGCGTGTGTTCTTCCAGTCGGACGTGGCCGCTGCCGCCTGTCGGGTCGATCGAGGACGTCGCTTCGCCCGTCAGGACCGTCTCTCCCGAACCGGAGATGACCCCGCCGCTCCACGACAGCCCGCCGTAGATCTCGACCGTCCCGGCGCCGGTGAGCGTCCCGCCGCTGACCTCCAGCGATGCCAGTTCGGAGGTCGTGGTGTTGTCGGTTACTTCGAGCGTGCCGCCGGTGAGCTGCAGCGTGCCTTCGCCCGCGAGCGACGCGACCTGGTTCGTGCCACTGGCGATCTGTGCGGTCGCGCCCGATGGGATGCAAGCGCGGTCGCTGCTGCCGGGGACCCCTGCCGACCAGTTTTCCGCGGTCTGCCACGAGTCATCTGAGCCGAGGCCGGTCCACACGTCGGTGCAGCCCGCTTCGCTGCCCCCTTCTTCTTCGCCGTGGTTGTCGATGTGGGTGGATACCGGCGAGGTCGCGTGGGTGTTCCCCGCGTTGTCGGTCAGCGTCGTGCGCAGCTGGTAGGAGCCGTCCGTGAGGAGGGTCGTATCGACAGAGCACCCATATATGTCGCTTTCGAGCGGGGCCGTCTGCGCGAGACAGGCGTTTTCCCAGGATCCCGAGCCCGTCGGTTTGATTTCAAGCTGCCAGCCCGCCACCCCCGAAAGGGCATCCGTCGCGGGGCCACGCACTTCGACCGTGCCCGAGGAGTGACGGCCCAACGCGTCGAGGCTCCCTGTGGGAGGCGTGTTATCGATCGTCGTGTCCTGCACGGAGGTGGTGTGGGTGTTCCCCGCGTTGTCCGCGATCACCGCACGCAGCTGGTAGGCGCCGTCGGTGTAGCCGGTGGTGTTCAGGCTGCACCCATACGTGGAGCCCGAGATCGGGGTGCTCTGCGGCGCACAGGCGTTCGCCCACGAGCTGCTCCCCACGGCCGCGATCTGCGGCGTCCACGTCGCGACACCGGACCCCGCGTCGCTGCCCGTGCCGCCCAGGCTCACCGTGCCCCGCGCGTATTCCGTGATGGTGCCCAGCGACCCCGACGGCGCTGTCGTGTCGAGCGTCGTTTCGCCCGCGCTCGTCGTATGAGTGTTGCCCGCCCGGTCGGTGATCACCGCGCGAAGCTCATACCCGCCTTCGGAGAGCCCGCTCGTATTCACCGTGCACGTGTAGTCATCGCCGCTGCTCGGCGTGCTCTGTGCCGCGCAGGCATCCGCCCATTCGGAGTGCCCGGCCGGGGTGATCTGAAGCTGCCACGACGCCACACCCGACCCAGCATCATCCGCAATGCCCGTCACCGCGCTCGCAGAGCCGATATACGACGGTGGCGTCAACGACCCCGTGGGTGCGGTGTTATCCACCAGCACACTGATCGCCGCCGTCGTGGCGCTCGCGGGCGGACTCGCGCTGTCGGTCAGCCTCCCACGCAGCTGGTAGTCGCCATCCGCGTAGGAGCCTGAGAGGGTGTTCCACGCACAGCCGAATTCACCACCCAGACCCGGGGTCAGCGAGCCGCACAGCGAATGCCATTCCCCCGCCCCCAGCGGCGTCACTTCGATCGCGGCGCTCGCGAACCCCGCGCCGTTGGCATGACCCGACCCCGCCACTTCGACCGTCCCCGCCGCATACGACAACGAGGACAGCGACCCCGAGGGCGGGCCTTCCGCCGGCACCCTTTCGACCGTCGCCCCGGTCACTTCGACCTGCGAGAGATCGACAGCTTCGGAGATCAAGAACGTGCCCGCGCTCAACACAATCGACGCACCGCTTTCCTTTTCCCAACTACCACTCGCGACGTGTTCCGGGATCCCACCGCCGCTCAACTGCAGAGTCCCGGTATCGCCGTGCACGGCGCCGTCGTTGTTGAACGCCACCGACACCGACGCGGTGTGCCCGCTCCCCGGACCGGCGTTGAACGTACCCGCGTTGCTCACCGCGGGCGAGCCGCCGTTGTTCTGGATCGCCGCGCTGTTGCTGCCCGGCACACAACCCGCCGAATAGCTGTCCGCGTTGAATGTCCCAGTGTTTTCCAACCGCGCGCCTTCCTGCATATCGAGCTGGCCACTCACGCCGCCGCTCGCGCCCAACGTCGTCGTCCCTTCGTTTACGAGCGTCACGCCGCTCAGCGTCAGCAGCGAGCAGCCCGCTTCGCCGAACGACCCCGACGCGCCCGACCCTATGACCACGGACCCCGAGCCGCTCACCGTCGCGTCGCTGCTCGACACGAGCGATGAGGCGACATCCAGCGTCCCCGAGACGCTCAACGTCCCGCCGGTCAGCCCGAGCGAACCAACCGTGGTGGTGCCCGTCGCGATGGTCAGTGTGCCGCCGCTGAGCGCGAGCTTTGCGCCCGACGCAGTGTCGTGCGCGAGCGAGTAGCTGCCAGTCGTGAACGTGACTTCGGTGCCGCTGGCCGTCGTCCAGGTGGCGCCAGTTGAGGAGCCGCCGCCCGTTGGGTTCAACTCGCCGCTCGCGACGTGCACGGCGCCTTCGTCGTCGAGCGGGACGGAGACCAGCACGGTGTGGCCACTGCCCGCACCAGCGTTGAACGTGCCCGTGTTGCTCACCACGGGTGAGCCGCCGTTGTTCTGGATCGACGCGCTGTTGCTGCCCGGGACGCACCCTGCCGGGTAGGAGTCGGCGTTGAACGTCCCCGTGTTTTCCAGCCGGGCGCCTTCGTGCATATCGAGCTGGCCGCTCACGCCACCGCTCGCGCCCAACGTCGTCGTCCCTTCGTTTACGAACGTCACGCCGCTCAGCGTCAGCAGCGAGCAGCCCGCTTCACCGAGCGACCCCGACGCACCCGACTTCACCACCAGGTGCCCCGCGCCGCTCACCGTCGCTTCCCCGCTCGACGTCAGCGAGGACGCCACATCCAGTGTCCCCGAGACGCTCAACGTGCCGCCGGTCAAACCCAACGACGCAGCCGTCGTGGTGGAGCCTTCGGGGATCGTCAGCGAACCGCTGCTGACCGCCAGGTCCGCTTCGGTCGCAGTCAAGCTCGTCGCGGTGACCGTGGCGCCCGCGACAGCGATCGTGCCCGCCCCCGACCACGTGTTCCCACCCAGCGAGAACGAGCCGCCCGTGAAACTGAGTTCGCTGCCGCTCGCCGCCGTCAACGTGCCGCTCGTCGAGG
This sequence comes from uncultured Solirubrobacterales bacterium, assembly GCA_963821895.1. Classification (GTDB taxonomy): domain Bacteria; phylum Actinomycetota; class Thermoleophilia; order Solirubrobacterales; family Solirubrobacteraceae; genus Palsa-744. The sequence continues at coordinate 46,174 of CAWGFQ010000008.1, read as the reverse complement.
AGCCACCGCCAGACGGCTTCAGAACACCGCTCAAAACATGCACGGTGCCATCGTTGTTGAACGGCACCGAGACCGAGGCGGTATGCCCGCTCCCGGGGCCGACGTTGAAGGTGCCTGTGTTGCTCACCGCGGGTGAGCCGCCGTTGCTCTGGATCGCCGCGCTATTGCTCCCAGGCACACAACCCGCCGGGTAGGAATCCGCGTTGAACGTACCCGTGTTTTCCAACCGCGCGCCTTCCTGCATATCGAGCTGGCCACTCACGCCGCCGCTCGCGCCCAACGTCGTCGTCCCTTCGTTTACGAGCGTCACACCACTCAACGTCAACAACGAGCAGCCCGCTTCACCCAGCGAACCCGACGCACCCGACTCCACGACCAGATGCCCGGAGCCGTCCACTGTCGCGTCGCTACTGGACGTCAGCGAGGAGGTCACGTCCACGGTTCCGGAGACGCTCAACGTCCCGCCGGTCAACGAGAGCGAGCCGAGAGTGGAGACGGCCGATTCTTCGGCCAGTTCCAGCGAGCCACCGGAGATCTCCAGCGTGCCTTCGCCCTGCACCACCCGCACGTGGTTCGCACCTGAGCCGACCTGCACCGTGGCGGAACCGATGCACGCCACATCGCTAGAGCCAGGAACACCGCCCGACCAGTTTTCGGGCGTCGTCCAGGATGCGGTCCCCGCACCGCCCGTCCACGTTTTCGTACACGTCGGTTCCGAGGCCGCGGGCCCGGCACTGAACGCGAGCCACGCAAGCAGCAACGCCAAGCCCGCGCCCAAGCGGATAGACAGCGCCACAACACCACCGCCCGCCAGCCGCCACACAGCACTCACGACCTTGTGCATCATCGACCCCCCTGGGATCCCCACGCTGACTGTTGGAACTACGCTAGACGGACAGTAGGGCAAGTGTCAATATGCTGCACAGCAAAGCCCCGCAAAATGCGGCGAAAAGTTCTGGCAATCGGGCGCTCTAGGGACGGCTAGAGCCCGATGCCGAGGTCGTGCTCGTGAGCGTGGGGAGGGACGAGGTGGAGGCGGTGTTGGGCGCGCTGGATTGCGCGTTGGGCGCGTTGGTAGTCGCGTTGCTGCTGGCCGCGTTGCTCTGGCCGGGGGCCGAGCGGGTCGTTGGGGGTGGTGATGTTGTAGCGGGTGCGGTAGGTGGTGGTGGCGTGGATCGCTTTCTCCCACGCTTCAAGCTGGCGTGCGTTGTCGGGGGGCTCGCCGAGGGTGGTGGTGGCCCACTCGGCACGGTGGGCGGCGTGATCTTGGTGGGGTTCGTGTTGGAGTGAGCGGGCGGTGGCGAGGTCGGGGTCTCGGGGGCCGCCGGCTGGGGCGTGCTCGCTGGGGGTGGGGAGTTGTTCGAGGGCGAGGTCTTCGCTGTCGCGTTCGCTCATGCGCTGCCTTATGCGGTCAAGGAGCTGGGGGTGGGTCGGGCGGTCGGGTTGGCCGGGTGGCGCGAACTCGCTGCGGTCGCGGTCGTGCGCGTCAGGGTGGATGAGCAGGCGTGTGCTGCCGCGGGCACGGGAGAGCGCGGTGTAGCTCCATCCCGCAGTCAGGTCGCCGGGGGACGCCAGCACGATTGCGCTCTCGATGGTGGCGCCCTGCATCCCGTGGCCGGTGAGGGCGTAGGCGTGCTGTACGTGCTCTTGGATGTAGGCGGTGGGCAGCTCGCGGGTGTGGCCGTCGTCGGTGTCGATCGTGATGCCGCGCGCGTCGAGCTGGGTGACGGTCCCGCGCGTCCCGTTATCTACGTCCACCAAGCGGTCGTTGCGACGGCAGATGATGCGGTCCCCGACAGCGATCGGGGTGCCGCCGTAGTCGTGCTCCGCGCCGAGCAGACCGTAGGTTTTGAAGTGCTCCCGCGCGGCGTGGTTGAGCTTGTCGCGCTGCTCGTTGTCGCGCGCGATCATCACGCTCTGCGGGACGTGCGCGGGTGTGGGGATGCTCCGCAGCCATAGGGCGAGGGCCTGTTTGCGGGCGTCCGTGGTGTCGTTGAACGTTTTGATGCGGCCCTCCCCTTCGGCCCACTGCAAGTAGGTGTGGGAGGCGCCGTCGTGCAGCGCCGCGAGCGCATGGCGCTCCTGTGGGTCGCGCTGGCGCAGCACCTGTGTCAGGCGCACCGTACCCAGGCGATGCCCGACGGCGCCGAGCCAGCCGCCGGCCTGCACCGAGTGCAGCTGTCCCGGGTCGCCGATCGCGATTACCTTCGCGCCCGCCCACCGCGCGGCCGTGAGCAGTCGTGCGCTCGCGCGGGTGCCCGCCATCCCCGCCTCGTCGAAGATCACGACCGCCCCCGCGAGGTAGCTCCTGCCGTAGCGCTCGAGGTCTACGAGCGCACCGTCGAGGGTACGCGCCGCGATGCCCGTCGCCGCGAGCTCCCGCACGGCCCTTCCGGTCGGCGCGACCCCGAGCACCGGGTAGTCCGCGGCCTCATACACATGGCGCAGGACACCCGCGGTGAACGTCTTGCCGGTCCCCGCGAGTGCCTCGATCGTGCTCACGCCGTGCCCGCTGCCCGTCACCGCGAGCACCGCCCGCGCCTGCTCCTCCGTCAAGGAGTGGGCGCTCGCGGCGATCACGTTCGCAGCCACGGCGCGGTCCACGACGGCCGTGTAATTGCCCGCGCGCTCCGCCACGGCGTCGATCAGACGCTGCTCCGCCATCACCAAATCCACCGTCGTCATCTCACCCCGCGCTGTCCATATGACATCCGCGCGGCCCATGAAACGCTCCGCCTGCTCCCACACATCCTCCACCAGCGCGCCCTGTTTCGCGGCGGCAGCGAACTCCTGCAGCACCGCGCGCTCATCGAACGTGTTGGCGTGCTCGGTCAAGCCCTCGGGGCCCGCCAAGCGCCGGCCCAGAGCACCCCTATCCACAGGATCGCGACCGTTGCCCCAGCCATGCACACCCCCGTCGCCCACCAGCAGCAGCGCCTCCACACCGATGCTATCCAGGCCCCGCTCGGCCGCGCGCCGGCGTACCTCCTCGCGCCACGTATGGGTCTCCACCCCGTACTGTTTGCGCTCCCGGGTACTGAGCGCCACGACTTCCGCGGCGTCCCGACTGTCCAACGCAACGCCCTGCTCTTCCGCCGCGCGCAGCATCTCGTGGCGACGCTTCGAGAAATGCTCAAGCACCGCCGGTGGGACATCCGCCAGCTCCGCCGCGCCCTTGTGCACCTCGCCCCACGCAAGCCCCAGGCGGTCGCTCACCAACGCCCGCAGGTGCGCCTGGTAAAGGTACCCCGCCGTCTTCGCCGCACGGTAGAGCTCCGCGCCGTGCAACGCCGTGAAGCGCCCGTCCCCGCCCCTAGCGAGGTTCGCCGCGACCACGTGCGTGTGCAGCTGGGGGTCAAGGGCGCGGCTCATGCGATGCCGGTACGCCGCCGCGATCAGGCCACCCGCACGCTCGACATGCTCGCCGCCGTGGCCGCGGCGGACCCTCACAGCCGTGTCCTCCAAGTACCCCAGCGCCGCGCGCACCGCCTCTTCGTGGCAGCCCGCCAGGCGCCCCGAGACGTCCTCCCGGGCGACCGCGAACAACACGCTCAAGGACTTCGGTGCGCTGAACGTCAGGTCATACGCCGCGACCTTCACATCGCGCCCATCGTCACGCAAACGCTGCGTCCGCTCGCGCGGGTCCAGGCCCGCGATCAGCGCGTTGAACTGGCCTGCGCTCACCCGGCCCGAGAGGCCCAGCTCCTTCGCTCCCGCGCCCACCCACTCGCCCGGGGCTTCGCCACGACCGCAGTAGTAGTCATCCTCGCCGCGCGCGACCTGCCGCTCGTAGTAGCGGTGCTGGCCATGCGCGATCTTGCCAATCGAAAGCATCCTTGCCTCCTCGTCGTAGCCCAAAACCCTGATCCCAAAATAGCAAAGTTAGCAAACGGCTCTCGCACCTTGGTGCAATTGTGTGCCGCAAGCGGAGCGACAGCGACGCGCCGCGGCAGGACCGCCTACGACGCAACGGGCTCGCAGGGCAGCCGGGGGCGTGAAGCCACGGGGATCGCAGGGCGCCTGGGGGCGGGCGCGTGGTCGCAAGAGAGAGAGCCGCCGAGCCTCGGCGGGGGAGCGGCCGAGCGCAGCGAGGACGCGACGAGCGCTCGGCGGCGGCCGGGGTGCAAGGGCGCGGGGCACGCGCCCTGAACCGGCTACGGGGCGATGAGCAGCTGCGGGCCCTCGCTCGCCGGGTCGGGCTTGTTCACCGCGGGGTTCGCCGGCCGCGCGCTGAGGCGACTCGTAGGGAGTGGTTCGCAGAGCGCCAGGGCGTCCTGCGTGTCGAGGCTCGGGTCAAGCCACGCGCGGCGGGCGCCCTCGTCCGCGAGGATCACCGGCATCCGGTTATGGATCGCCGCCGCGACGCGGTTCGAGGCGGCCGGGCACGTCAACATGCTCACGCTGTGCACCCACTCCCCCGCGATCCTCGCCGGTGTCCACAATGCCGCGAACGCGAACAGCTCACCGCCGTCCACCTGGAAGTAGAACGGCTGGCGCGGCTCACCACGACGCTGATGCTCAGGGGCCAGCCACTCGAAGTACCCGTCCGCGACCTGCAACGCCCGCCGTTCCGCCCTGCCGATCAAGTCACGAAACGGCGCCTTCGTGGCGACGCTCTCCACGCGCGCGTTGATGAGCTTCGCGCCGCCCTTCGGATCCTTCGCCCACGACGGGATCAAACCCCAGCGCAACAGCCGCGCCTCTGGCTCACCGTGCGGCGCGACGACCGCCAGGACGTTCTCGGTGGGGGCGATGTTGAAACGGCGCGTGCCCTCACGCGAAGGGATCGGCAGGCGCAAGCCTTCGCTCAGTTCCGCGACACCGGTGGTGTTCGTATAGCGACCACACATGCCGCTGAGGATATGCGTGGCAGGCGCACGGCCAGTCAGGCCAGATCGGATGCCGCCGTGCTGGGCAGTGGCATGTCCAGCGGGGTGGGGGTCTGTGGCGGCGTGGCGCCGTCCGGCAGGTCGCTGGCGGTGGCCTCGCGCAGCTCGAAGTAGAGGACCGCCGCGACGATCACCGGGACCGGCAGCGCGAGGACCCAGACGATGATCGCAGCGGCCACGCCTGGGCCGAACCCAAACGCATAACCCGCGCCCCGTTCGATCCCACGGCCAACAATGTTGACGGCGAGAGCGACAGCCGCGATCACGCCAAACACGCGCCAGCCGTTGCCACGCACCAGCTCCCGGCTGCGCCGCAGAGCACGCAGGCCACGCGGACGCTCCAGGACCACGACCGGTGCCGCCACCGACCAGACCGTCAGGAGGATGAGGCCCGGTATCAGCAAGATCATCGTGCTCGCCAGCACACCCAAGACCAGGCCCACGGGGGTGAAGTCGAGCGCGAAGACGTGCCCAAACACAGCCCAGAGGAGCAGCGCAACGAGGAAAAGAAACTCCACAGTCAACAAGATGTAGATGACGACACCCGCCACGAGTCCCACCAGGATCAGCCTGCCCAGCACCCGCAGGCTGACACTCCGCAAGCGCCTACGCACGCTCACCTTTCCCCTGCTGTCATGGGCATCGGCGACCAGTCCGATCACCGCCGCCGTGAACAGCGCCAGCGCGAGGACCACCACGACCACCACAGCGATCGGCACCAGCCACCGCGCGCTGTCCACCGACAGACTGTCGGACGACTCGCCTAGGACGAGCCCACCGAACGCCATCGGCAGCAGCACGCAGATGACCGCCACGGACAGCAATACAGAGGCCTCGCCGAAGTAAACCGCGACCGTTCGGCGGATCACCCGACCGATTTTGATGTGGCCATTCATCACGCTTGTTTAGCTGATCGGAACTTTCATGCCCGGCGGGGCAGGCTATCGCATGGCCTGTTGACCGGTCGCGCCACCACGGCATCGCGGACGAAGTCGGCGCTCGTCGCACCCAGGCCGGGGCGCCACGCGAGTCCTCCGATCGGGTGGGGTTACCGCCCAAATGTGGATGATGTAATCTTTTGTCTACGATGACCACGCGGGAGGGCAGCGTAGATGCTCGTAGACGTGTTGACGCACGACAAACTGCTACTCGACTGCTCGCCCTTCGACGCACGCTCGTCTTGTGCATCCTGTCCGGTGCGACCATATTCTCGGCCACGTCCGCGCTGGCGGCCGAAGGCAAGCGACCCGTGATCGTAAGCATGTCGGCAGGGGTTGGTGGCGAAGTGACGGTGGGAGCAAAGATCAATCCCGAGGGCCTCGAAACGATCTACGAAATCGAACTGGAATGTGGGCCTGGTGAGCCACTGCCATGCGACTCGATACCTAGCGAGCGGAGAAAAGGACACCTCGCTGCCGGCTACGAAGCCCGCGAAATCAGCCTTACGCTGACCGGTCTTCAGCCAGGGACCTACTGGTTTGGGGTTCGCGCGAGCAACTCCGCTGGCGAAACTTCTCTAAGCAGCAACATACTCAATATCCCCCCTGTCCCGCCCGGGGCTTGCCCCAACGGATGCTCAACAAACGAACCATACAAAGGCGAACCCGGCCATTGGACCCCATCCGCCCAGGAAGCAGCGGACCGCGCTACTGCGAACGCTGAAGCCGAACGCCGCCACGCCAAGGAACACGAAGAACAAGAACAGCAAGCAAAGGAAGCGGCGATCAGGGCCGCCGAAGCAGCCGCGCTCAAACTGCGCGAGGAAGAAGAAGCAGCTACGGCATCGCGTGTCGCCCCAGTATGCGTCGTTCCATCATTGGAGGGCGACTCGCTAAGTACGGCTCGGCGAGCTCTCGTCAAGGCCCACTGCCAACTGGGCAAGATCAGCCGACCACGCCACCATGCCTCGACATTGCGTGTCACCCGACAGAACCCCCAACACGGCAAGCGACTGCCGAATGGGGCGGCCGTCTCGGTGATACTCGGATCTGCTGGGGGCAGATCAGGTTCTGGGGTCAAGCAGCAGGGTGTGCGCTGAACCAGCGTGCGACCTAGCGCTTGAGCCGCACACGGTTCGCATCCCTAGTGCTTTATCCGGCCCCCTTGTTGCCGCTCGGGCGCGGGTCATCAGCTACCTCGCCCGTGAGCGCCTGCGGGTGGGGACGAAGCTCGAAACGGCGAGGCAGAACGTTTGAGGCCATGGGCCTATTCATGGGCCTAAACTAGACCAAAATGGGCCCAAACTGCCGGATCGCCGAGGTCGCGCTAATGGAGATTTTGGCTTATTTGCAGGAAAAAACAGGCCCTGGTGGATATAGGGGCCCTTCTTTGCAAGCAGGAGGTCGCCGGTTCGATCCCGGTTGGCTCCATGTAACCGGACTCAATGCGAACCGCCGGTACGCGGGAGACCAGTTCGATCTGATCGTTCCCACGCCCGTTCGGCGTCGCGCATCATCGGCGGGTAGACAATCAGGTGCCGGAAGGGCCTGATGGCCGCCATGTAGGCGTGTCCGAGCATGCCGTTGGGCTTCACCAGGACCGCCATGCGCGCACCAAAGCCGCCGGATTCGTGCGGCACGCGCCCAATGTGCATGACCCCGTGCATCGTGCCGTTGGCGATCTCGGCGGCCCACTCGTCCTCGAGCAGGTACAGCGACGTGAAGGGCAGGGCGTCGAAGGTCGGTCCGACGGGCGCGTCGCGCAGATCGGGCGGCAGGCGATCGCGGAGCGTCGGCACGCGCGTACCGAGCCCTGCGTCTGGCCGATCCCAGCCGAACAGGTCGCCGAGCTTCCAGCGCAACGCCCACAGAGCGCGGGCGGCGTGGGAGGAGCCCTGCGCCGGGTCAAGCGACGCGGCCAGCGCCACCAGTCGGGGAAAGTCCGCGGGACCGCCGACGCCGGGCAGCTGCCAGACGTCCTCGAGGCGGAAGTCGGCGGTCAGCTCATGGATTCGCCAGGGCTGGGCGGTGTGCGCACTATTCGGGAGTCTCGCTTGTTCCTTCATACATGTGACGCTGGGTCTCGATTCACTGCGCGCGTACCGCGCTGCGTGCCAGGGCGATCGCCACTTGACGATGAACGAGAGACACCGGCGGCCAGACGAACGCAGCGAGCCGTCGGTCGTAGCGTATGAACGAGGCGAGTGACAGCATGCCTTGATCGGCGTGCATGACCACGTGGGCGGTCAAGAACCACGAGGCAGCCTCGATCCTGATCCAGTTCTCACCGCGTTCGGCGATCTTCCACCCGAGCAGGTGATCGGGGAAGGCCGCAGCTTAAGGCGAAGGCCGAGGAAGACACGCTGGACGAATAGGATGATGAGGACCAGGCTGCGCGGTAGGTTCTTCAACACTGCCTGGACGACCCGGTCGGGGTCTGTTGACGTCTCATCAACAGTCGCGGTGACGATGTCGGCGTAATTACTGTCTGCAAGCGCGCCGAGAGAGCGGATCGGGCCGGGGACCTCGCGGCGCCAGCGGACGGTCGAGGTGGCTGCACGTCTGTCACGACGCGAAGAGAGAGGGTTGGCGTGCTGGGGTGAGGCCATGGGCATCGTGCTCATAGGCTATCATACATGTGTGCATGTATGTATCACCACGAAGCGGACGGTACAAAGCCGATGAGTTACGCGAGTACGCCGACACCGACACCGACACCGAAACCGAAACCGCCAGTGCGTGAGCGCCTTACCCAGGCTGAGCGCCGCGCCCGCTCGCGCAGCGCGTTGCTCGAATCCGCCGCGCGTGGCCTCTCGCGCTACGGCTACAGCAACCTCGTGCTCGAGGAGGTGGCGCGCGAGGCCGGCTACACGCGGGGCGCTCTCTACCACCAGTTCAAGGACAAGGAGGACCTGGCGCTGGCCGTGATCGAGTGGGTCAACGAGAACTGGATGCGCGAGGTCGGCCGGCCCGCCGCACAGCAGCCCGACCCGGTCGCCGAGCTGCTGGCGCTGGCGCGCGGACACGCGATCTTCTGCCGGCGCGACATCGCCCGCGTCGTGATGGCGCTGCGCTTGGAGTTCGCCGGTCAGGATCATCCGGTGGGGCGCGAGACCGAGCGGATCTGGGAGACCGGCGTCAAGCGCTACGCCAAGCTCGTCAACGCCGCACGTAAAGCCGGTTCGACTCCATCGGGCCCGCCCGCCCGGGCAGTGGCGGTGGCGTTGCTGGGCGCGCTCGAGGGAGCCGTGATCGCTCTCGCCGGGCATGCGCCTCACGATGAGCTGCTGGCCGCATACGCCGTTGCGGGAGTACTGGGAATCGACAGCCATCGGGCAACTGAGACGCCATGCCTACCGGCTATCCCGACTGCTCAAGTGACACCTGTCCGCCGGAAGCGACGCGAAGCGGTTCGCAGCTGAGCGCAGGCTGACTGAAGCCTCCCATCGCAGCGGACGGGGTGGCCGAGAGATCGTCGTCCGCGATCCGTGGTGGACGAGGGAGGGGCCGGCTCGGAGCCCCCGTGCAACACGAGCGAATCGAGAGCGGTGCCAGGCCTGCGCGTCGCTCGCCTTCGCACACGAGCGCAGCTCAGACACGCCGGCAGCAACTTATACGCACACCGCCAGGCTGGAGCAGCAGCCGCTCAACAGAGCGCTACGCGATGCCCTCTCGCCGGGAAGAAGACTGGGCAACCACCCAATCGACGATGGCGTCGAGGCGCTGCGTGGTGAGGGCGTGCCCGCCTTGCGCGCGAAAATGCTCCAGGGCTTGTGGCGCTCCCGTCTCGCGGTAGGCGCGTGCGGCCGCCTGCACGATCTCCGGAGTGTCGGCCGAGTAGCGATCCTCTGTCGCTGAGAGCAGCAGCAAGGGTCGTGGAGCGATCAGTTCGACCAGCTGCCCTATGTCGGTCAGCTCGAGAATCCCGGGGATCACGTGCGCGAACCCGATCCCGGTCCGATCGAGCATCCGCTGCTTGTAGCTGCAGGCGCTGCCGCTGGCACACGCCCAACTCACACGCTCGTCCAACGCGGCCAGCATGATGGTCACATTGCCGCCGTAAGAGTGCCCAAGCACTCCGACTCTGGAGCTGTCGACGCGCTCATCGGCGAGCAGCAGGGACAGCCCACGAGCGGCGTCGTCGAGCACGGTCGTTGCCAGCAGGCGACCGGACACCAGTCGGTAGGCCATCTCGTTGAAGTACTGAAGCCAGTCGTCCGCGCGCTCGTCAATACCCGGCCCGGTGTAGCGGCGATCCTCGAATCCGACCGCGTCTGGCGCGAGCACCACGATCCCGGCGCGCGCAAGCACTGGCCCGAATGCCTGCAGCGGCTCACCCGCCAGCCCGGCGACCTCGCTCTTGCCCAGATGCCACTGGCTGTTGTGTTGATGGAGCGCCACCACGCCCGCGCCGCAGGGATGCTCGGGTACCAGCAGCAGCGCCGGTACGTTGCCATCCTCGCCGGAGTAGCCGATCACCTGCTCGACATACCCATCCCGCTCTCGTTCGGCGCGGAGGACCAACTCCGGCACGGGCGGGACAGCGAACCGCAACAGCTCGGTCAGGTCTGCGCGCAAACCCTCTGCGGCCATGCTGAGCACCCTACAGTCGCACACAGCAGCGCGGTACCGCCTCGCGACGCGCTACGCCACGGTAAGCGGTCCGAACCAGGTCTTCAGCGCGTCGCGCGTAACCGGCGTGTCGCGCGTGACGGACTCGCGTGATCTGGATTCGCATGATCTGCGTTTGCGTGATCTCTGCTGGCCGCTGCTCCCTACACTCACCAGCACATGCTCACCGACCGCATCGCCGTGCTGTTCGACATCGACGGGACGCTCATCGTCACGGGCGGCGCCGGCGCGGCCTCGTGGCGGATGGCCTTCGATGAGCTGTATGGCATCCCAGCGGACATCGGCTCATTCACGGACGCCGGCATGACCGACCCCGAGGTCGGCCGCAAGACCTTCAACGCCGTCCTCCACAGGGACCCGGAGCGCAGGGAGTTCGCGCGGCTGCTGGAGCGCCGGCTGTACTACCTGCACGAGACGGTGAGCGACTCGGATGACTACCGGGTGCTCCCCGGTGTGCACGAGTTGCTGCCCCGGCTGCTCGACGAGGGATATCTGCTGGGACTGGTGACGGGGAACGTGGAGGCAGCGGCGCACGTGAAGCTCCACCGCGCCCAGCTCAACCGCTTCTTCTCCTTCGGCGGCTATGGATCGGACGCGGCCGAGCGCGGAGAGATAACGCGCATCGCGCTCAAGCGCGCCGGGCTCGTGTACGGCGAGCAGCTGTCACCCGCGCAGGCGATCGCTGTGGGGGATACGCCGCACGACGTGCAGGGCGCGCATGCCGCGGGCATGGCGTGCATCGGCGTGGGCAGTCATCACTTCACCGCGGAGCAGCTGCGCGAGGCAGGCGCCGACTACGCGATCGGCTCGCTGGAAGAGCAGCTGCCCGTGTGAGCCGGTGGATGGCGGGCCCGCCGCCGGGCCCGGCCGGCTAGGCCGACTCCTCCTCCGCGCGCCAGCGCCGGTACAGCTCCGTGAACTCCTCCTCCATCTCGGGCGTGAGATCCTCGCTGCGCAGCGCGCCCGTCAGCCGGATCGTGGCGCGCATCTGCTCGAGGTACTCCGCGCAGTGCTCGCACCCGGCGATGTGGCGCTCGAAGCGCCGCCGCTGCTTGCGCGACATGGCGCCTTCCAGGTAGTCGCTAATCAGCTCCACCATCTCCTGGCAGACCAGCTCGTTCCTGCGCCACAGCCGCATCCTCACACCCTCCCCAGTTCGGCTTCGAGGGCCGCGCGCAGGCGGCTGCGCCCGCGGTGCAGGAGGACCCGCTGGTTGGCTTCGCTGATCTGCAGCACCTCGCACACCTCCTGGCCGCTGAGGCCGTCGACATCGCGCAGCATCACGACCTCGCGCTGGCGCTCGGGAAGATCTTGCAGCACGCTTTGGATGCGCTCCGCGACACCTTCGGCGAGCATGCGGTCGTCGCTGTCCTCCACCCAATGCTGCGGCGGGGACATCCACGCGCCGGAGGTGTCGAAGCGCGATCGGTCCACCACCGGCCCCGCGTCGCCCACCGCCACGCTGCGGTGCTCGCGCACGCCCGTGCTGCGCGCGCGGTTGACCAGGATCGCCAGCAGCCAGGTGCGAAACGAAGAGCGCCCCGCGAAGCCGCCCAGCCCGCGCAGCACAGCCAGCCATGTGTCCTGCACGACCTCCTCCGCGATCGCCTGGCTCGCGACATAGGTGCGAGCCAGGCGCAGCATCGCGGCATGGTGGCGCGCGGCCAGCGCGACGAACGCCTGCTCCTCGCCCGCGCGCAGCCGCGCCACCAACTCAGCGTCCTCGTCCACTAGCCCGCGACGATACCCTCGCCGCCGACAGCGCCGGGGACGGTCACCGTGCCGATGCGGCTCAGCGCTCCGCCCGCACCGACCGCGAACTCATCGACGTTGCCGGCGGCGCCGGTCTGCACATAGAGGAAGTGGCCGTCGCCCGAGACCGCGGCATCGACGGTGCCGCCGTCGGTGGAAGTGTTGCCCAGCGGCGTGAGCAGCTGCCCGCCGTCGCTCGACCCGAAGGCGCTGAGCGAGGCGCTGGCGGCGTTGGAGACATAGAGCTGCCCGTCCGCGGCGACCACCCAGCACGTAGCTTCCTGGCCCGTGCCCACGGCGTCGAGCTGCGTCACGGTTCCATTGCCGTTCAGCGCGAAGTCGGCCAGTGCGTTGGTACCGGCCTCGGCCACGATCAGGTGCTCCTGCTGGTCGAAGCTGACCGCGAACGGCACCGCCCCTGGCACGGAGTTCACCGTCGGCGTCGCCGACAGCTCGCCAAAGGCCCGTAGGTGGAAGACGTCGATGTCGCTGCCGTTTGCCTTCGTGGTGACGATCAGCTGCGAGCCGTCGGGCGAGAAGGCGACCTGGCCGGGGGTGTGCGTGAACTGCGGTTCTTCGGTCGGGTTCAGGCCAAGCGCGCGGCTGGAGCCGGGCAGCACGAAGAGATGGCCGAAGATCGAGAAGAAGCCCTCAAGCGTTCCGCCGTCCAGCGCGTTGAGCACGTACACGTAGTTCCCGCGCACGGCGATGCTCACCGGGAAGTCCCCGCCCGCACCGATCACCTGGCGCAGCGCCAGGCGGTCGCCCTGCACCGCGAACACCGAGATCGTATTGCTGCCGGCGTTGACGGCGTACAACTCATCGTTGTCGCGGTCGAACGCGAGCGAGCCCTGTGAGGCGAGGTGGTCCACGGCCGATCCGATCAGCTGCCCACCTAGGCCGCCGGTGGCGTACACGCCCACCTGGGTGAGGGTGCCATCCGCGGCGCGGTCGTAGGCGACGATCTGGTTACCCGCGGTGTTATCGGTCTGCACGAACACCACGCCCGCGGGTCGGCCGCCAAACGGGCGCCTGCCGAATGCGCCTGCGCTTGCGTTGCCAAAGGCCAGCACTGCCAGCGCGGCTGCCGCAGCCGCACCTAAACGAGTCATTGCTCTCATCGGGGTTCTCCTTGATTGGGGACCGGCTTGCGAGGTTCAGTCCGCCCAGCCCCCAACGTGTTACAGCCCCGTCAGCCCTCCGTGCTGCCGAAGCCTCCGCGGCTCTCCGCGCCGAGCGCGTGTACCGTCCACGTCGCCTGCTCCGCCCGCACGAACACTCCCTGGGCGATGCGGCTGCCCTCGGGGATCTGCACGGTGGCGTGTGTGAAGTTGAGCAGCTGCAGGCGCAGCTCGTCCTCCGGTCCCATGTAGTCCTGGTCGATCACGCCGATGCCGTGCGGCTGCATCACGCCGAAGCGCCGTGGCGTAGAGGAGCGCAGGCACACCAAGAGCGCCCAGCCCGGCGGCGTGGCGATCACCAGGCCCGTGCCCACCAGCTCGATCGCCCCCGGCTCGATGTCCGCCGCTTCCGAGGTCCACACGTCGAACCCCACCGAGCCCTGCGTGGCGTATGTGGGCTCGTGCGCGGAGTCGCGCAAACGCATGATCGGGACCTCCATGGCCCCGGCAGCCTACGGCAGCCCCGCCGTGGGGACTGCCCCGGGGTGTTTTACGACAGGACGGCCTCCCTGGCCGAGCCGCGCGGCGCGGCGCTCGCGCGGGTGCGCGCATCGTCGGGCACGGCGTCCGGCACGGCGAGAGGCAGCTCCCCCTTGATCTCCCCCGCGGTGAGCTGCACATCCGGCCACGGCGCCGCCGGGCGCCCGAGGTAGAACCCCTGCGCCAACGGCACCCCCAGCTCGATCAGCGCGGCCAGCTCCTCGGGATGCTCGATGCCCTCGGCCACGAGCAGGCTGCCCACGTGCTCGGCGTAGCCCACCAGCGCCTTCACGAGCGCCGCGCGGGCGACGTCGCGGTCGATGCCGCTCACCAGCGAGCGGTCGAGCTTCAGGTAGCTCGGCTGCACCATCGTGATCTGGCGCAGCCCCGAGTAGCCGGCGCCCATGTCATCCACCGCCAGGCGCGCGCCCCGCTCGCGCAGCGGCGCGATGGCGGTGTGCAGCTGCGCTTCGCTTTGCACCAACGCCTCCTCGGTGACCTCGATGATCAGACCCGACAGGTCGCGCGGCTGCTCGAGCATGCGCAGCGTGTGCGCGTCCAGCAGCACCGGCGCGGACAGGTTGACTGCCACCCGGACCCCCCGCGGCCGCGACACGAGCAGCCCCAGCGCGGCGCGCAGGCAGGAGCGCTCGAGCTCGTCGCGCTCGCCGAACTCCTCAGCCAGCGAGAACCAGTGCAGCGGGCTGTCCGTGCCGCCCTGGCCGAAGCGCGCGAGCGCCTCATAGGCGTGGATCGTGCCGTCGCGTAGGTCGACGATCGGCTGCACGGCCATCGCCAGCCCCTCGCCGCCGATCAGCCGCGTCAGGGCGCCCCGCGCGCTGTGCGCGCCCTGGCCGTTCAGCGGGCCGCCCGCGTAGAAGGACGCCTGCCCGCCCACGCCGCTGCGCTTGGCGACGCGCAGCGCGATGTCCGCGGCGCGCAGCAGCGCATCGGCGTCGCTGCCGTCGCGCGGGCTCTGCGCCACCCCCACGCACGCCGACACCCTGCGGATCTCATCGCCGCATTCGCCCAGCGCCTCCAGTAACTCGGCCGCCAGCGGCGCGGGGTCCTCGCGTCCGCGGAAGATCACCGCGAACTCATCCCCGCCGAGGCGCCCCACCGTGCGCTTGGGTCCCGCGCTACCGCGCAGCCGCTCGCCCACCGAGGCCAGGAGCGCGTCCCCCGCGGCGTGCCCGAGCGCCTTGTTGATCGCGCCGAAGCCGTCCAGGTCGAGCAGCAAAAGCCCCACCGGCAGCTCTTTGCAGGCACCCCGCGTGGCGCTCTCGAGCACTTCGCGGAAGGCCGCCCGCGAGAGGCAGCCCGTCAGATCGTCGTGGTCCGCGTCGTAGCGCGCCTGGCGCAGCAGGCGCCCCAGCTCGCGCGTCAGGCGCCCGCAGCTGAGCAGCAGACCGATCGTCGCGACGCACAGACCCGCGTGGGCGCCAGTCAGGCGCCCTTCGCGCAGCACGGGCAGCGCCAGGGCGGTGAGCACGAAGGTGCGCCCGATCCAGTGCACGCGGCCTCCGCGCGCGACCACGCCGCTTGCCACCGCTGCCAGCCACAGCACGCTCAGCACAGTCACGCGCTGGTCGCTCAGGCCGACGATCATGATCGCCGCGACGCCCGCCAGCGACTCCTCGATCAGCAGCCACGACATGCGCGGCAGCGAAAGCTGCACCAGCGCGCTGAGGGTGATCGTCGAGAACCCGCCGATCGCCAGGATCGGATGCGCCGCGTGGATCGATTCGCCGGCTACCAGCAGGACGCCCGTCAGGCCGATCGCGGCACGCGTCGAGGCTGCGGTGCGCCGCGCGCGCAAAAGATGAGGATCCCGACTGCCCTCAGGCCCCTCTCGGCGCACGCCTTCGTATCGCCCGTCTCTGCGCATACCTTCGTATTCGACCGATGCCTTCACGTTCGGGCTTTCGGCAAAGCCCGATGGCTTCTTGATAATTGCCACAAGCCGCGGACCAGTGGTGGCAGTGTTTCGATATAGGGAATTAAGCCTTTGCGCTGGTGCTTTTTGTGGCCACGGCGGCGGCCTCCTCGCTGCCGACGAACGGGGCCAGCGCGATGTAGGTGGCGTGCGTCGCGAGCTCCGGCAGGCGCTCGGTGAGCCCGCGCGAGACGTAGTCGCGCAGCAGCTCGAAGACGCCACCCACGATCGCCTCGCCGGCGACCGACGGTGCGCCGCTGCCGCCGACGGCGTTCAGGTCGAGTAGTTCCCCGTAGGAGCTGCTGGCCTGCGCCACGCGTTCGGTCATGCGCGGGAAGGCCACGACGATGTCCACGCAGGATACGTGCGCGTAGGCGGGCTCGGCGGCGAGGAACTCGAGCAGGGCATGCACGGCCGCGCGCACCCCCTCCGTCCAGTCCTCCTGCGCCGCGAAGGCCTCGGCGCAGATGGCCACGGTACGCGCGTGTCCCACCTCGTACATCGCCACGAACGCTTCCTCCTTGCTGTCGAAGTGGCTGTAGAAGGTCTGCAGCGAGATCGCGGCCTGCGCGGCTACGTCCTCCAGGCCCAGGGCGGTGTAGCCGTGCTCGGCTGTGAGGTTGGCGAGCGCGTCGAAGATGCGCTCGCGCTGGTTGTGTTCGATGAAGCCCCGCGGCAAATTGTGATCGCCGTGGGGCAGCCCGCGCGGAGAGCCCGCCACCAACGTGGCGAGGGAACCAGGAGCCCGCCCACCCGCCCCGACGCCACCAGGCCCCCCGCTCGCGCGGTTTCCGTTCTGCCCCGCGCTCCGGCGCAGCCGCCGCGGGCGCACGGGGATCCCTGCCGGCGAGGGGTAATAGCTCGAGATCCAAGCCACCATCTCCGGCAGCGTGCGATCGAGCTCCGCCCGCAACGCCCGGCCCGACTGCCCCTCGGCCACGCGCGAGTACATGATCTTGCGCAGCGCGCCCACGACGGCTTTGGCCACCGGCTCGGGGATCGTGCCCTCCCCGGGGGCCTGCGCGAACACCTCGCGCAGGTAGCGCTCGAACAGTGCCGCCCCGCGCGACCAGCGCTCAAGCCCCGCGGGCCCGGCGGCGCCGATGTCCACGCACACCAGGCGCATCGCGTTGGGGCGCTCGAGCGTGGCTGCGAACACCGCTCCCACGATCGCCTGCACCTGCTCTTGCCACTCCATCCGCGGGTCGTACGCCGCGACCATGCGCTCGGTGAGACGCCGCACGCTCTCGTCGAAGGCCGCCAGCAGGCACTCCTCCTTGTTGCGGAAATGCTCGTAGAAGCTGCGCCGCGAGACGCCCGCGCGGGCGACGAGCTCGGAGATGCGCACGCCCGCCCAGCCGTGCTCGTCGACGAGCTCCACGAGCGCCTGCAGCAGACGCTCACGCTGGTCGGCCACGACCTGCGCGCGCGGCAGCGCCTGCGGCCCCCTCGGCAATCCCCGGCGCCCCGGCCCCGGCTGCGCCTCTCCGGGGGGTTTCCGGCGCCCGTTTCCGTCTCCCCGAGAGCTGGCCACATGGCCAGCTTAGACGACCGATCTACACCTGCCAACACATTTGACAGGTGTTCCACAGTTGACAGAAAGTTGCGGTTGCCAGTTGACAGGCTGCGTAAAACATGATTTATATGTTGTAGCGGGAAACAGCCCGCCGGGTTTGCGCCGCCCCACCCGTGGCGGATCCGATGGGTCGAAAGCAATGGAGGCGAGAGGTTTTGGGTCGAAGCATCAGTGCAGCACCGGTCGGAGAGGAGGTTTCACGACACGCGTCTGCGGTCTGGCAGGATCGCCCCCGCTCTGTAGGCGCCGTGCTATTAGCTGTGCTCCCGGGTAGAAGTTCAAGTAGGTCGTTGGCCTGCCCGGCCAACACCCGCTGGCAGGCCCGAGGGCCGGGTTTGATGGGAATCAGCAGGGAGGTAGGTTCACCATGACGACACACCCATGCAACAAACAGCGGATGCAGCGCTCGCTGCACGCCCGCTGGCCGTACCGCCTGACGCACGTGCGCCACGACATGCATTGGCTCGTGCGCGTGCGACCTTCGCGCTGCTGGTGTGCGCGCGGACGCTCGCACACGATGGGCGCGCTGCCGCCATACCAGCGGCGCCCGTCGGTCGGCTGACCGACCTGGCCGCGTGGCCTTTCACCACGCGGCCACCGTCGGCGCTAGCATCCGGTGGGTGCCCGCCGCCCCGCGTGATGCCACACGGCTGTCGATCGACACGATCCGCGCGCTCGCGATGGACTCCGTGCAGAAGGCCAACGCGGGGCACCCGGGCACGGCAATGGCGCTGGCGCCGCTCGCGCACACCCTCTACACGCGCCTGCTGCGCGTCAACCCGGCCGACCCGCACTGGCCCGACCGCGACCGCTTCGTGCTCAGCGCCGGGCACGCCTGCATCCTGCAGTACTCGCTGCACCATCTCGTCGGCTACGACCTGACCCTGGAGGATCTCAAGCAGTTCCGCCAGTGGGGCTCGCGCACGCCGGGGCATCCCGAGCGCGGGCACACGCCCGGCATCGAGGTCACCACCGGGCCGCTCGGGCAGGGCTTCGCCAACGCCGTGGGCATGGCGATGGCCGAGCGTTTCCTCGCCGAGCGCTACAACCGCCCGGGCCTTGAGGCGGTCGACCACCACACCTACGCGATCGCCTCCGACGGGGACATGATGGAGGGCATCAGCCAGGAAGCCGCCTCGTTGGCGGGGCACTTCGGGCTGGGCAAGCTGGTCGTCTGCTACGACGACAACCGCATCACGATCGACGGCAGCACCGCGATCTCCTTCGACGGCGAGAACCACGCCGCGCGCCTGGCCGCCGAGGGCTGGCACGTGCAGCGCGTCGGCGACTCCGAGGACCTGGAGGGGCTGCACGCCGCACTCGTGGCGGCGCGCGAAGAAGACGAGCGCCCCTCGTTTATCTGCGTGCGCTCGCACATCGCCTACCCCGCGCCGCATGCCGTGGACACCGCCAAGGCGCACGGCGCGCCGCTCGGCGAGGATGAGGTGCGCGCCGCCAAGGAGGTTATGGGCTTCGATCCCGACGCCCACTTCGCGGTCGATCCGAGCGTGTACGAGGAGATGGATCTGCGCCCGCGCGGTGCGCTGCTGCAGCGCGAATGGCAGGATCGCTTCGACGCCTGGCGCGCGGCGTTGCCGCAGCTGGCGCAGGAGTGGGATCGCGTCTGGGCCGGGCAGCTCAACGAGGGCTGGCAGTCATCGCTGCCGAGCTTCCCCGCCGGCAAGGACATCGCCACGCGCTCGGCCGGGCAGAAGGTGATGGCGGCCTTTGCCGGGCAGGCGCCCACGATGGTGGGCGGCGCGGCCGATCTGGTCGAGTCCACCAAGACCCACTTCGAGGGCTTCGGCCTGTTCTCGCGCCCGCACACCGGGCGCAACGTGCCCTTCGGCATCCGTGAGCACGGCATGGGCGCGATCGTCAACGGCATGGCGGCACACGGGGGCATCGTCAAGCCCTACGGCTCGACCTTCCTGATCTTCTCCGACTACATGCGCGGTGCGGTGCGGCTGTCCGCCTTGATGGGGCTGCCGGTGCTGTGGGTCTGGACGCACGATTCGGTCGCCCTGGGCGAGGACGGCCCCACGCACCAGCCCGTCGAGCACTACGCTGCGCTGCGCGCGATCCCGCAGCTGTGGGTGGTGCGCCCCGCCGACGCGAATGAGACCACGCAGGCATGGCGCGTGGCGCTGGAACGGACGGACGGGCCGGTCGCCCTCCTCCTCACGCGCCAGAACCTGCCGGTGTTCGACCGCGAGGGGGAAGGGCTGGGCGCGGCGAGCGAGCTGGAGCAAGGGGGGTATGTGTTGTGGGACTCGCGCGGCGCCAGCAGCAACGGCGCCCTGGCGGGGGGCGAGGGCGCCCCCGGCAACGGCGCGTTTGGGCTGGACCTGATCCTGATCGCCACCGGCAGCGAGGTTGCCCCGACGCTCGAAGCCGCCCGCGCGCTCGCGGGCGAGGGCACGAGCGTGCGCGTGGTGTCGATGCCGTGCATGGAGCTGTTCGAAGCTCAGACGCCCGACTACCGCGACGAAGTGCTGCCGCCCGATGTCAGCGCTCGCCTGGCGGTCGAGACCGGCGCCACGATGAGCTGGTGGAAGTGGGTCGGCACCCATGGCGATGTGCTCGGCCTGGACCACTTCGGGGCGTCTGCACCGGGGGCCATAGTGTTGAAGGAATTCGGCTTCGATGCCGAGAACATCGCCAAGCGCGCCCGCGCCTTGCTCAGCGGCGTACCCTCCAAGACATAGGAGACCCGATGTCCTCCCCGACCCTCTCCCCCCTGCACCGCCTCAGCGCCCTCGGCCAGAGCGTGTGGGTGGACTTCCTCTCGCGCGGCTCGATCCGCGGCGGGCACCTGCAGGAGCTGCTCGACCGCGACGCCGTCGTCGGCGCCACCTCCAATCCGAGCATCTTCCAGAAGGCGATGACCGAAGGCGACGCCTACGACGAGCAGCTTGCGCAGCTCACCGGCGAAGGGCTGGAGGGCAAGGAGGTCTTCTGGCGTCTGGCCGAGCGCGACATCAAGGACGCCTGCGACCTGTTCCGCCCGATCTGGGAGGCCGGCTCCGGGCGCGACGGCTACGTCTCGCTCGAGGTCGATCCCGACCTGGCCTACGACGGGCCTGCCACCTTCGCCGAAGCGATGCGCCTGCACGAGGTCGTCGACCGCGCCAACCTGATGGTCAAGATCCCCGCCACCAAGCCCGGCCTGGCGGCGATCGAGGACGCCATCGCCGCCGGCAAGTCGATCAACGTGACGCTGATCTTCTCGCTGCGGCGCTACGCGGAGGTGGCCGAATCCTACGTCCGCGGCCTGGAGCGCCTCGTGGCCGGCGGCGGGGACCCGAGCAAGGTTGCCTCGGTGGCGAGCTTCTTCGTCTCGCGCATCGACACCGAGGCCGACCGCCGCCTCGATGAGATCGGCGGGCACGAGCACCTGAAGGGCAAGCTCGCGGTGGCCAACGCGCGCCTGGCCTACCAGCACTACCGTGCGACATTCCGCGGCCCCGCGTGGCAGTTCCTCGCCGGCAAGGGCGCCACGCCGCAGCGTGTGCTGTGGGCCTCTACCTCGACGAAGAACCCCGCCTACCCCGACGTGCTCTACGTGGAGGAGCTGATCGGCCCGGACACGGTGAACACGATGCCCGAGGAGACGATCGCCGCCTACCAGGACCACGGCCGGCCGCAGGTGCGCCTGGAGGATGATCTCAGCGAGGCGAAGGCGCTGATCGCAGAACTGGCCGCCGCGGGTGTGGACTACGACGACGTCACGGAGACGCTGGAGCGCGAGGGCGTGGAGAAGTTCGCGGAGGCCTTTGGCGGGCTCTTGGCGGCCTTGGAGCAGAAGCGCAGCGCTCTCGCTGTAGCCTGAGACCCGAGTGCCTGCCTGTGTGTCGCGTCGCCTGCAGACGACGCTGTGCGAGCGGGCCTTGCGTTAGGGTCAATGCGTAATGCCCACCGCGCTCATCACCGGTGCTTCCACCGGCATCGGCAAGACCACGGCGCTGCACCTGGCGGGCGCGGGCTGGACGGTGCTCGCGGGGGTTCGCAATCCCGCCGCCGGCGAGGCGCTGCTCGCCGAGGGAGCGCCCTCGAGGGCACAGGCGGGCGGCGGCCTGACCCCTATCCAGCTCGACGTCACCGACACCGGCCAGGTGGCAGCCGCGGCGCAGCTCGTGGCGGAGCTGTCCCCCGGTGGCGGGCTGGACGCGCTGGTGAACAACGCCGGCGTCGCCATCGGCGGTCCCCTGGAGCTGGTGCCGATGGACGACTGGCGCCATCAGTTCGAGGTCAATCTGTTCGGTCTGATCGCCACGACGCAGGCGCTGCTGCCCGCCCTGCGCCGCGCACGCGGCCGCGTGCTGCTCGTCTCCTCCGTCGGCGGGCGTGTGACCACGCCCTTTTTGGCTCCCTACTGCGCTTCCAAGTACGCCGTCGAGGCGCTCGGCGACGCGCTGCGCGTGGAGCTGCGCAGCTCGGGCGTACAGGTCGCCCTGATCGAGCCCGGCTCGGTGGCCACTCCCATGTGGGACAAGGGCCGCGAGGAGCTCGACCGCTTTAGCGTGAACATCCCGCCACAGCTGCAGCCGCAGTACGGCGCGGTGCCCGCCGCGATGGCGAAGGTGCTGAAGGACACGGCCGAGCGCGCCGTTCCGCCCGCGCAGGTGGCGGACACGATCCTGGGCGCGCTCACCGCGCGGCGCATGCGCTCCCGCTATCTGATCGGCCGCGACGCGCGGGCGATGGTGCTCGCCAGGAGCCTGTTGCCCGATCGCGCCTTCGATGGGCTGCTGCGCCGCCTGCTGAGGGTGTGAGCGTGGAGGGGCAGCTGCCCAAGCCTCCCTCCGAGCGCCGCGCGTGGGCCACGGCCGCTGCCACCGTGCTCGTCAGCGTTGCCGTGCTGGTGGCGGTGCTCACGGGCCTGGTCGGCCGCGCCGGCCCGCACGGCCAGGCAGTGGAACCGCCGCCCGTCATAACAGTCGTAAGCACCCCCGCGCCCGCCCCGGCGAACGCGCGCGAAGCCGCCGACGCCGTGGCGGACGCAGCGATCGTGACTCCCGCGGGCACGCCCCGGCAGAAACGCGCGCTGGCGAGCTTCGTGCAGGAAGGGGAGACGCAGACGCACATCAGCGAGGCCTGGATGGATGGCTTCTACCCGATCTACGGCGAGGCGCAGCACGTGTTCGGTGTGGACTGGCTGCTGCTGGCCTCGATCCACCGCCAGGAGTCGGCCTTCTCGACGGCCGTCACGACCTACCACGGCCTCAACTTCGCCGGCTGCTGCGGCGGGCCGATGCAGTTCAACGTCACGAACGGGGGGGCGGGCACCCAATCCACGTGGAAGCTCGTGAGCGACTCCTATCTGTACGGCAGACGGCCGGCCTCCTACGACCACATGACCGCCAAACACCCCTCGATCTACGACGACTTCGACGCGATCATGGCCGCCGCCCACCTGCTGGCCACGAATGGCGCCACGATGGCGCTCGACGGTGCTGCTTGGGGCGCGGCGTACGACTATTACGGGCACGACGAAGCGGGGGTGACGTACGCCGATCAGGTGCTCGCGCGGGCGATCGGCTGGTCCCAGCACGGCTTCTGCATCAACTGCGGCCTCGACCCCGGCCTGGTGGAAGCGGTGCACGCCGCATACGGCGCGCCGGTGCAGGAAGCGCTCGAACGCGAAGCGGCCGCGACGGCCGTTGCAGCTAAGCGGCCTGCGCGGCCTGCGTCAAGAGCTCGCCGGCCACCCGGTCGGTAGCGCTGTTCGTGCCCCCGAGCAGCCTGCGCGAGAGCTGCGCGCGGCGGAAGTACAGCGGCGCGTCGTGCTCCCAGGTGGCGCCGATGCCGCCGTGCACGGAGATCATCGTGCGCGCGGCCGTGTCGAGCGCATGGCCCGCAACCGAGCGGGCGGCCGCGGCCGCGAGCGGAAACTCATGCGGCGAGCCGCCTCGGGCCCAACCGGCGTAGTAGAGCAGCGAGCGCCCGTTCTCCTGCTGGCGCAGCACCTCGGTTAGCGAGTGCTTGACGGCCTGGTAGGAGCCGATCGCGCGGCCGAACGTGTGGCGCTCCTTGGCGTAGGCGACGGACACGTCCAGCGCGGTCTCCACGGCGCCGACGGACTCCGCGGCGAGCAATGACTGCGCGAGGTGCCAGGCCGCGGCGAGCGACTCGGACGGCGCGTCGAGCAGCGCGGCGCGCGCGTCCTTCAGCGTGACGTGGCCGAGCGAGCGGGTGGCGTCATAGCGGCGCACGGCCTCGACCGCGACGCCCTCACCGGCGGCCTCGATCGCCACGCCCACGGGCGCGCCATCGAGCAGGACGACACCCACAAGCACGTCGGCGCCCGGTGCGTCGGGGACGAAGGCGAAAGTGCCGCTGACCGTGGCGTGGCCCTCCTCCGCGGCGCTGGCCACCGGCGGCAAGGGCCGTTCGCTGCCGTGGCGCGGATCGACGCACCAGCTGTCGAACAGGTCGTTGGGGGGGCAGGCGGGCAGGTAGGCAGCGCGCCGCTCGCCCGTGGCCAGCGAGGGGAGCAGCGCAGTTGCGGCGTGCACGCTGGAGTCGCCCAGGATCGCCGTGGCGGGCAGGTGCCCGAGCAGTGGCACACCGGCGAGCACGCGCCCGCACTCGCCCATCACGAGCATCGCGTCGAAGGCATCGAGGCCGGCGCCGCCGTGCGCGTCGTCGATCAGGAGGCCGGGCCATCCGGCTTCGCACGCGGTGGGCCACAGGTCGGGCAGCTCGCCCTTGCCATCGAGCGCGTCGCGCGCGGCCTCCAGGGTCTTGAAGCGCGAGAGCGCGCCGCGCGCGGCCTCGCGCAGGAACACCTGCTCGTCTGAGAGCGCGAGGTTCATACCTTCGCCGCCTCTTTGGCGCGCAGCTCGGAGAAGGGGATGCCCTTGTCCAGGCGCGGCTCGGGCGGCAGGCCCAGCACGCGCTCGCCGATCGTGTTGCGCAAGATCTCTTCGGTGCCGCCGGCCGACTTCAGGCCGGGCAGGAAGGAGATCATGTACGCCCACTCGCTGTCCTGCGCCAGCGCATCCGGCCCGACGACATCGGCGATCAGCTCGCCGGCGTGGATCGCGCCGTTGACGATCGTCACCTTCGCCAGGCCCGCCTCGGGGCCGGGGATCTGGCCTCGCTGCAGCGCGGTGAGCGTGCGGTAGCCGGTGAAGCGCACCGCGAGCAGGTCGGCCGCTATCTCGCCGAGCTGGCGGCGCACCTCCGGATCCTTGCGCGCGTGCGGTTCGGAGGCGATGGCCTGCGCGAAGCGGTTGGAGTTGAAGCCCAGGCCCTCGCCCCCGAGGCCGATCGTGACGCGCTCGAACATCAGCGTCGTCAGCGCCGTGCCCCAGCCGTTTCCGACTCCGCCCACGACGGCATCGGCGTCGAGCGCGACGTCGTCGAAGAAGACCTCGTTGAACTCGGCCTCGCCCGAGATCTGGCGCAGGCCGCGCACCGTGACGCCGGGGGCGTCGATGGGGACGATGAACATCGTCAGGCCCTTGTGCTTGTGCGCGTCGATGTCCGTGCGCGCCAGCAACAGGCCGTAGGACGAGAACTGCGCGTTGGTCGTCCACACCTTCTGGCCCGACAGACGCCACGAGCCATCGTCCTGCAGGCGGGCGCGGGCCTGCACCGCCGCTAGGTCCGACCCGGCTGCGGGCTCGGAGAAGAGCTGGCACCACACCTCGTCCCCGTGCAGCATCGCGCCTAGGTGGCGCGCCTTCTGCTCGTCAGAGCCGTGCGCGATCAGCGTCGGCCCGAGCATCCCCACGCCGATCGCGTCGAGGATTCCGGGCACGCGCGCCCGCGCGATCTCCTGGTTGCAGATGACCTGCTCGATCGGGCCCAACCCCTGCCCGCCGTACTCCTGCGGCCACGTCACGCCCGCCAGGCCCGCCTCGGCCAGCTTGCCCTGCCACGCGCGCCGCGCGGCGACGATCTCATCCTCGTCGGTGAGCGCGCCGGGGCCCTGCAATACGGGCGCCTCGCCTTTGTGCTCCTCTAGCCACGCGCGCACTCTCGCGCGGTGCGCCGCCTGCTCGGGTGTGTCGTCAAGATCCACGGGGGCTCCTTTGGCTGACTGACCAGTCAATCGACAGCGTACT
The DNA here is from genome assembly GCA_963821895.1 of uncultured Solirubrobacterales bacterium. Classification (GTDB taxonomy): domain Bacteria; phylum Actinomycetota; class Thermoleophilia; order Solirubrobacterales; family Solirubrobacteraceae; genus Palsa-744. Next base: position 20,715 of record CAWGFQ010000008.1, on the reverse strand, counting down.
ACATACCCGGCGGCACGGGTGGAGCAGGCGGGAGCGGCTGGTGGTAGACGTCGTGAAACCCCGCGTCGAGCAGGCGCTCGGCCTGGCGCCCCAGTTCGGGCGAGCCGAGCAGCACCACTCCGAGGGTGACGCCATCGCGCCGCGCGATCCCCACCAGGCAGCGCCCTGCCGCTTCGGTCTCACCCGTCTTCAGGCCTATCGCACCGGGATAAGCGAACCGCAGCAGGGGGTTGTTGTTGTACAGCCACACGCGCCCGCCCTTGATCGGCAGCGGCTGCACGGTGGACGCGGTGGCGGCCACGCGCGCGATGCGCGGCTGCGCCAGATCGGCGCGCGCCAGCGTGGCGAGATCGGCGGCGCAGGACACGTTGGCGTCCTCGATGCCGTCGGGCGAGACGTAGTGCGTGCAACCCAGGCCCAGCCGCTGCGCTTCTTCGTTCATCTGCGCGACGAAGCGCGGGACCGAGCCTGCCACCCGTTCGGCCAGCGCGATCGCGGCGTCGTTGCCGGAGGGCAGCAGCAGGCCATAGAGCAGCGTCTCCAGGGGCACGCGCTTGCCGACGGGCAGCACGCCGATCTTCGAGCCGGCGGCATTGACGGCGCGGTGCGTGATCAGCACGTGCGCGTTCGCGGGCTCGCCGGCCACCAACAGCGCGGTCATCATCTTTGAGAGGCTCGCGATCGGCATGCGCACCGTCGGGTTGATCGCCCACAGGATCTGACCGCTGCGCACGTCGAAGAGCAGGGCGGCGCGGGGAGGCCGGCGGAATTGGATGGGGAGGGGAGGGGGGGTCGCGTAGTGGTGGACAGGCGCGGTGCTCGCATCGGCCTGGCGCGCGGCGTTCGTCGGCGAGGACCCCGAGCCGAGGCGCCCGGCGAGGGCGATCGCGAGCACGGCGAGGCCGAGGACGGCTACGCCGGCGATGCGTCTGGCGAGGCGGCTCACGGGCGCGGGCCCCGGGGAGGCTTGCCGAACAGGGCGCCTAGCACCCCTACGCCGAGCAGGACGAGGACAAAGAGCGACACGACCCCTGGCAGGGTAACTCCCTGTTCGGCAAACGCGTCGATGGTCAGGGCGGCGAAGCCGAAGACGAACACGATCGCCAGGGCGAGCAGGATGGCGCGGGTCACGACCGCCCAGTACAGCGGTTGGTGCGGCGGCGCGTCAGCCTGAGGTGGCTGCAACGGATGAGCGTGCATCCTGGATGGTTGCCACCAGCACCAGATCTGCCTGCTCGTCGTAGAGGTAGACGATGAGAAGCCACCGCCACGGCCCAAGGATGAAGCGGAAGGGCCGCCAACGTCCTTCGAGTTTGCGCCCGAGGCGGGGGAAGAGCTCGAGCGTGCGGAGCGAGCGCTTGACACGCGCCTTGGTGTTGGCCGGCAGGCTGTGCGTGAGGATCAGGCGATCTAGGTCTTCGGCCGCAAAGGCGCTCAGCCTGACTTCGGTCAAATCAGAGCTCGTCCAGGGCGATGGTGTGGCCGGCGCGGGCATGCTCCAGTCCCTCGCGCGCTCGCTCGTAGGCGCCTGGGATGCCGTCGAGCAGCGCGGCCACGTGGCGCGCGTCCGGGTCGGCGTCATCGAGCGCCATCGACAGCAATGACCGGGCGAGCGTCCCCTCCTGCACGTGTGTGCGCTCGGCGAGCCGCGCCAGTCGAGCGGCGTGTTCGGGGTCGAGCGTGACGTTCAGACGGTGTCCAGCACTGTGCATGTCCTCAAGCCTACTACACGCTCCGGCACGTCGCGTGCAATGGGGTGGTCATGGGCCATCGACGGAGCGGAGTCGGAGTCCTCTGGGGTGGCCGACATGAGAATCTCATGGTTGGGGGTTGACAAGCCCTGGGGTTGTGCGTATGGTATGCGTTGTTACGGGGTCTCAACCGTCCCCGGGGCAAAACATAGGATCGGGTTTGGGTCTGGCCCCTGCGGCCGGCTGCAAGCGCAGGCAGGTTTTCCTTGGGAGAGGGACATGATTTCGAGCAACGAGGGAGATGGAAAGCGCGTGAGTTCGCAACGGAGCGGCGTGATGGGGGTCATTGGGGCCCCGGGCAGTGCCTTGACTAGATGCATCAGCATCCTGATGCATCTCTCTCTCTCTCTCTCTCTCTTGGCCGGGGTGGCTCGCCGCTAGATCGGTTGGCCGCCGTGGTGCGGCGGCTCGGCGCCGAGACGGGCGCCGGGCTGGTCACTCGCGCGCGTTAACGACGCAAAGCGTTTCACTGGGGGCGCTGGTGGGGGCGCTGCTCGTGGCTGCCACGGCGCCGGGGGCAGCGCTGGCGGGCGAAGGGTGCCCTAATGAACAGCTGCGCGCGGAAAACAACTCGCTGGGGCTGCTGGATTGCCGGGCGTTTGAGATGGTCACGCCGTCGGATAAGAACAGCGCCCATGTGGAACGTGTGACGGAGCCGATGGTGGCGGCTGACGGGTCAAGCCTGGTGGGCCAGACTGCGGAAGGATTCGGGGGACTGACCAATGACGAACTGCCTACGGGGGGAAGAGCTTTTTATCGTTTTTCGCGGACTGGGTTGGGTTGGGTGACGACTCCGTTGACTCCTTATCGTGGCCAATTTTGGGGTATTGGGTTGGGGGGCTTGGATTCGGTGTGGGGGCCGGCGGAACAGTCGAGTGTGATGCGGTTGCGTTTGCGTGGGGTGGATGGTTCGTTGAGTGAAATCGGCCCGGTGTGGCCGCCGTCTCTCGGACCGAACCAAGGTTTTAATGGCGTGTCGCCCTTTGATGTTATTGGTGCTGCGGCCGAAGCGGTGAATGGGGTTGTGTTTACTATAACGGAACCGGGATTTTTGTGGCCGTTCGACTCGACGATCGGACAGCAGTCGTTGTATGAGTATCGGGGTACGGGTAATGCGTCGCCGAGCCTGGTAGGGGTCAGTGGCGGCGCTGGTAGTACGGCGTTGATCAGTCAGTGCGGGACGTGGCGCGGTGGTAGTTACAATATTCATTTTACAGAAGAAGAAGTGCGTAATGCTGTCTCTGAAGGTGGGGGGACGGTGTTCTTCACGGCTGTCGGCGCGGACAGTGATGCTTGTGGTGGGGTGCAGCCGCCTGTGAATGAGTTGTTCGCGCGGATCGATGAGGAAAGGACGGTAGCGATCTCCGAGCCCACCACAGCGGATTGTGTGTTGTGCGATACGAGCGCGCCGGCGGATGCGGTGTTCCAGGGTGCCTCGGCGGACGGGTCGAAGGTGTTCTTCACGACCAAGCAGTCGCTGCTGGGGCATGATACGAGCGGGAACCTCTACGAGTACGATTTCGATGCCCCGGCCGGCCAGCGGGTGGTGCGTGTCTCGGGTGGGGATGGGAGTGTCTCAGAACCCGTGGCTGAAGTGCAGGGTGTGCCGTATGTCTCCGAGGACGGGTCGCACGTCTACTTCTACGCGAAGGGCGTGTTGACGAGCGGGGCGAACAGTACGGGTGAACATGCCCTGGCGGGTGGCGAAAACCTTTATGTGTATGAGCGCGATGCGGAATACCCCGCGGGTCGTACCGTGTTCGTCACGGGGTGCGGCGATGCGAGTAATGGCCAGGTCTCACCGGATGGTCGTTTCGTGGTGTTCACGAGTGCTTGTCATTTGACGGCGGGGGACACGGCCACTGGCCGCCAGGTGTTCCAGTACGACGCGCAGACCGGGAGTATGGTGCGTGTCTCGATCGGCCTGGAAGGCTTCGACGACAACGGGAACGCCACGAACGGGCTCAGCGCGACCATCATCCACCAGGGAGAAGGCAGTTTCTTCTCTGCGCGGGGTGGTGCGCTGGGTCGCACGATGTCTGACGATGGGGCGTTTGTGTTCTTCCAGAGCGGGGTGGCGTTGACGCCGCAGGCGACCAACGGTGGTGTGTACGAGTACCACGAAGGCCGTGTTTCGCTGATCGCCGCGGAAGGCGAACTGGTCGGTACGAGCGCCTCCGGTGAGGATGTGTTCTTCAGGACCACGCAACAGTTGGTGGCGCAGGACACCGATACCCAGTGGGACTTCTACGACGCGCGTATCGACGGCGGCTTCCCAGTACCGATGGTGCGGGCTGGGTGTGTGGGCGATGCGTGCCAGGGGCCGCCCACATCTGCGCCGGTGCTGGGTGTCCCGTCGAGTGCCGTGTTCGCCGGCGGGGGGAATCTCGCGCCGCCCGCCTCCACGGTGGTGGTCGCGCCGAGGGCGTTGACGAGGGCACAGAAGCTGGCGCGGGCGTTGAAGGCGTGCTTCAAGCAGCCCAAGCACAAGCGTCACACGTGCGAAGCGAAGGCGAAGAAGTTGTATGGGCATTCATCCAGGGCTGTGAAGAGCGATAGGGGGGGTAAGTGATGCGGCGTTCTACCAACAGGCCGGTTAGGCGGGCTTTTCTGGGTGGTGTTGTTGTGCTGTTGGTGTTGCTGGGTGTGTGTGGGTCTGCGGGTGCTGTGGTGCCGGGTCCGGCGTGGTCGGTGCAGTCGGTCGCGGGGCCGACGAACTTCGTGCCGGGCGAAAATGGACACCGGACGCAGAGCTACAGGGTGTTCGTCACGAACGTGGGCAGCCGTGCGACAGACGGTAGTCCCGTGACGATCACAGACACGCTGCCCGAAGCAGAGGGGGTTACGCAGAACAGCGGAATACATTTCTTCGACTATAAGGATAAAGAAGACGAAGGGGAGCCGATAGGTTGTGGCGATCCTTGTGTTTGGAATCGGGTCATTCCCCCGGGCGATATTCTGGAGATGGATCTTCCGGTGGGGGTATCTGCCTCCGCACCGGAAGGGCCAGTCACGAATACCGTGACCGTGACGGGAGGTGGGGCTGCTCCAGTGACGATAAACGCTCAGAATGCGATCGGTAAGACCCCGGCGCCGTTCGGGATCAACGAATTCGGGTTCGGTGTCACCGGGTTGGACGGGGCGCCCGATACACAGGCCGGGTCTCACCCGTATGCTGTCAGCACATCGCTTGATTTCACGAGCGAAATTGTCTCCGCCGCGGCTGATCCTGAAGATTATTCTCCGTCGCAGGCTGTGAAGGATGTTGTGACGGATCTGCCGTTGGGTTTCGCCGGCAGCACATTGGCGGCCCCTCGGTGTCCACTGGCTGATTTGAGAGAGGCACCTACACCAAACGGAGGCACTTATACTTTTGGGTGTCCAGCGGATACTCAAATCGGTGAGGTGACGCTGCATACCCTCGCTTCCGCCGGCCCCGCCTCGTCGCTGATAGACGACACCTTTGCCTTATCGCCCGTGTATAATATGGTTCCCGAACACGGGTATGCGGCGGAGTACGTGTTCGATATTGGCGGTCTTTTCGCTGTGCATCTCTTTGCGAGTGTTGTGCACACGTCTGCGGGTTATGTGCTGCGGGTGACATCCCCGGACAGCCCATCTCAATTCCTAGGATTGGGTGATAAGGGTGGTATCTTGGCGGGCATAACGCTGACGCTGTTCGGTGACCCGGGGGCCGAAGACGAGGCCGAAGACGGAGGCGGGAGCCTGCACAGCGTCGGGATCCCATCGGCTCCGTTCTTAACGAATCCCTCGGACTGTTCGGGCTTGCCGCAGGCGACGACGGTGCATGTGGATACGTGGACGCAGCAGGGGGCTTACAACGCCGATGGCGAACCGGATTTCAGCGACCCGAACTGGCTTGAAGCGAAGTCGCCGCTGCCCGCGACCACGGGTTGCGACATGCTGCAGTTCAGCCCGTCGCTGACGGCGGCGCCTGAAACGATGCAGGCGGACTCGCCGACGGGCCTTGTGTCGCATCTGGCGATTCCGCAGGCACCGAACAACGACCTCTCCCTCGCGACGCCGGATTTGAGGAGCGCGACGGTCGCGTTGCCTGCCGGCCTGGCGCTCTCTCCGTCTTCGGCGGATGGCCTGCAGGCGTGCAGTGATGCGCAGTGGGCGGAGGAATCCGAGCAGCCCGCGACGTGCCCGGAAGCGTCGCAGGTCGGGACCGTGGTCGCACACACCCCGGTGCTGGGTGAACCCCTGGAAGGCCAGGTGTTCCTGGGGACCCCCAACTGTGGCCCGTGCACTCTCTCGGATGCGCAGAACGGCAACCTGGTGCGGCTGTTCATGCAGCTGCGTGCCCCGAACTCGGGCATCGTGCTGAAGGTCCCCGGTACGACCACGGTGGACCCCACCACGGGTGCGCTCACGGCGTCGTTCCCGGAAGCCCCGCAGCAGCCCTTCGGGGACCTCACCTTGACGCTGAAGGGCGGTCCGCGGGCGCCGTTGGCGACGCCGCAGTCGTGTGGGACGTTCACGACGAACAGCACCCTGACGCCGTGGTCGGCCCCCGAGTCGGGACCCCCCGCGCTGTCGCCTAGCTCGTTTGAAATCGGCTCGAACTGCAACCCCGGGTTCTCCCCGTCCGCGACATCGGGCACGACGAACAACCAGGCGGGTGCGTTCAGCCCGTTTGTCCTGACCGCATCGCGCACCGACGGGGAACAGGACCTGAGCCGCGTCAGCGTGACGACGCCCCCGGGGCTGCTGGCGATCCTGAGGGGTGTGGAACGCTGCCCCGAACCACAGGCCGGCCAGGGCACGTGTGGCGCAAACAGCCTGATCGGCCATGCCAGCGCGCTCACGGGCGCCGGTTCGCACCCGTTCTACGCGCAGGGTGGCCAGGTGTTCCTCACCGGGCCGTACAAGGGCGCCCCGTTCGGTCTCAGCGTGGTGGTGCCCGCGGTCGCGGGGCCGTTCAACCTGGGGAACATCGTGGTGCGTGCGGCGATCAGCGTCGATCCGCACACGGCGCAGATCACAGTCGTGAGTGACCCGTTGCCCTCGATGGTGGATGGCATTCCCCTGCAGGTCAAGACGGTGAGCGTCGCTATTGACCGGCAGAACTTTATGTTCAACCCGACCAACTGCGAACCATTGTCGGTCGGTGGGACGCTGTCGAGCACTCAGGGCGCGAGCGCGAACGTGTCGAGCCACTTCCAGGCCGCGAACTGCGCGGCGTTGCCGTTCAAGCCCGTGTTCAACGTGAGTACGCAGGCGAAGAGCAGCAAGCAGAACGGCGCGAGCCTGACCGTCAAGGGCACATTCCCCGCGGGCGAGGCGGGCATCCACAGCGTTGCGGTCGTGCTCCCCAAGCAACTCCCCGCAAGGCTCACGACGATCCAGCAGGCGTGCCCCGAAGCGACGTTCGCGGCGAACCCCGCGAGCTGCCCAGCAGGCTCGAACATCGGGATCGCCACCGCCACCACGCCGATCCTCGCCACGCCCGTGTCGGGCCCGGCGTACCTGGTCTCCCACGGTGGCGCGGCATTCCCGGATGTCGTGGCGATCCTGCAGGGCGAAGGCATCACCGTGGACCTGGTCGGCAGTGTGAACATCAAGAAGGGCATCACGAGCAGCGACTTCGGCACGGTGCCGGATGCGCCGATCACATCGTTCCAGCTGACGCTGCCCGAGGGCCCCCACTCCGGGCTGACGGCGGTGCTTCCGGCGAGCGCAAAGGGCAGCCTCTGCGGCACGTCGCTGTCGATGCCCTTCACGATCACCGGCCAGAACGGCGCGCAGCTCAAGCAGAACGAGAAGATCGCCGTCACCGGCTGCCCCGCACCAAAGAAGAAGCCGAAGGCAAAGAAGGCCCGGGCGAGGGCGCGCGCTTCAAGGAAGGCGTAAGTGGCAACCGTGTCCCCCCGCAGCCGCAAACCCGGGGCGCGCCGTCGCTCCGGCGGGGAGGACACGGCCCTGCCGCGCGAGCGGGTGTCGGAGGTGCAGCGGGCGCGGATGCTTGTTGCCGCGCGCCAGGTAGTGGCAAGCGAAGGCTACGGGCGCATGTCGGTCGAGCGCGTCGTGGCGAAGGCCGGGGTCTCGCGCAAGACCTTCTACGACCTGTTCGAGAACCGCGAAGCGTGCTTCATCGAGGCGTTCGACGACGCGACCGGGCACGCCGCGCGCATTGTGATCGGGGCGTATGAAGGGCAGAGCGGCTGGCGCGAGCGAATCCGCGCGGGGCTCGCCGCGCTCTTGGCGCTGCTCGACGAAGAGCCCGAGCTGCGCACCGTGTGCGTGGTCGAGGCCCTGGCGGCCGGGCCGCAGGTGCTGGAGCACCGTGCGCGCATCCTGCGGGTGCTGATCGACGCGGTGGAAGAAGGTCGGGTCGAGGCGCGCAAGGCGCCCCCGCCCCTGGCAGGCGAGGGCGTCGTTGGGGCCGTGCTCGCGGTGATCCACGCGCGGGCGCTCAACGCGAGCCCCCTGAGCCCGCTGCTCGGCGAGCTGATGGGCCTGATCGTGCTGCCCTACCTGGGGCCTGCGGCGGCCGAGCGCGAGCTGACGCGCCCCGCGCCAGCGCCCCCTGCCCGCCCCGCGCGGCGCAGCGCCGACGTGCTGGAGGGGCTTGACATGCGGCTCACCTACCGCACGCTGCGCGTTCTCTCCGTCCTCGCCGAACACGCCGGCGCGAGCAACCGCACCGTGGCGGAGCTGGCGGGCGTGGCGGACCAGGGGCAGGTCTCCAAGCTGCTGATGCGCCTGGCGAACCTCGGCCTGATCGCGAACAGCGGCAACGGCCACACCAAAGGAGGCCCCAACGCCTGGCGCCTCACCCAGCGCGGGGCGGAGGTGGAGGGGGCTATCCGCGTGGACTCGTCTGCTTGACCTTTACGTGCTCGTCGGCGTGGTAGCTGCTGCGCACCAGCGGTCCGGCCGCGACGTGCTCGAACCCCAGCGCGTAGGCGGCCTGCTCCAATGCCGTGAACTCGTCCGGGTGGACGTAGCGCACGACGGGCAGGTGGCGCTCTGAGGGCCGCAGGTACTGGCCCACCGTGAGCACCTGCACGCCGTGCTCGCGCAGCGCGGCGAAGGTGTCGACCAGCTCCTCGTGCGTCTCGCCGAGGCCGACCATCAAGCCCGACTTCGTCACGACATCCGCGCCGCCCATCTCCTTGGCGAGCTTTAGCACGCGGCAGGAGCGCTTGAACGTCGAGCCGCGGCGCGCGACGGGGTAGAGGCGCGGGACCACCTCGACGTTGTGGTTGAACACGTCCGGGCGCTCGGCGATCACCTTCGCCAAGGGCATCTCCTGCCCCTGGAAGTCCGGGGTCAGCACCTCCACCTTGCAGCCAGGCGCCTGGCGGCGCACCTGGCGGATCACGCCCACGAACGCACTCGCGCCCTTGTCGGGCAGGTCGTCGCGGTCCACCGAGGTGATCACCGCGTGGCGTAGTCCCATCGCGGCGATCGAGCGCGCCACGCGCGCGGGCTCCAGCGGGTCGTTCCACGTCGGCTTGCCGGTCTTCACGTTGCAGAAGCCGCAGCGCCGCGTGCAGGTGTCCCCAAGGATCATGAATGTCGCGGTCCCCCGCTCCCAGCACTCGCCCACGTTCGGGCACGCCGCCTCCTGGCAGACCGTGTGCAGGTTCTCCGCGCGGATCAGCTCCGTCAGCTCGCGGTAGCGCTCGCCCCCCGGCGGGGGGACCTTGAACCAAGGCGGCTTGCGCTCGCGCAGCGGCCGCACCTCGCTGCCCAGAATCTTCAGCACGTCCATGCCGCCGGGGTTCGCACGCGAGCGCGTCGAGTGCTCGCGCTCGGGGGGCGCCTGCGTGGGTGCCTCGGTCGGAGTCATGCGGCCACCAACTGGCGGTCGAGCCCCAGGCGCCGTGGGGATACCAGGCGCTGGCGGCGGCCGTGCGCCTGGCAGAACTGGTAGGCCACGCGCCTGCGGAAGCAGGGCACGCCCGCGGCACGCGGCGCGATCTCCCGCGCGATCGAGGTCATCTGCACATCGGGCAGGCCGCACGCGACGACCCAAGAAAACGGCTCCAGGTCGTTGTCCACATTCACAGCAAAACCGTGCGTACTGACGCCGCGCGACACGTGCACCCCCAGCGAGGCGATCTTGCGCTCCCCCACCCAAACCCCCGTCCAGTCGGGCCCGTCGTCCACGCGGCTGCGCGCCTCGATCCCTTCCTCCGCCAGCGCGGCCACGAGCGTCCGCTCGATCGTGCGCAGGTGCGCGACCACGTCCGTCACCCCCATGATCGGATAGCCCACCAGCTGCCCCGGCCCGTGGTAGGTGACCCGCCCCCCGCGGTTGGTGTCAACCACCTCGATCCCCCGCGCCGCGTAGAGCTCCTCGCCCAACGCCAGCTCCCCTGCCTGCGAGCGCCGCCCCCGCGTATACACCGGCGGATGCTCCAGCAGCAGCAGCGTGTCCGGCAGCTCCCCTTCCTGCCTGCGCGCCCTGACGCGTTCCTGCATCTCAAGCGCCTCACGCCACGGGATCGTGCCCATCTGGCAGACCCACAGCTCGTCTTTCGTGCCGGTTGTCATCGCTGCATCCAGCCTAGCGCCCACCATCACAGCGTCAGCGCGGCGGGCTGCTCCAGCAGCTCGCGGATGCGCGCCAGGAAGCGGGCCGCATCGGCGCCGTAGAGGATGCGATGGTCGCAGGCGAGCACGATCGTCATCGTGTGGCGAGCCACGATCTGCTCCTCGCGCACGACGGCGCGCGGCTCCAGCGCGCCCACGGAGAGGATCGCCGCCTGCGGGGGGTTGACGATCGCCGTGAAGCGCGTCACGCCGAACATCCCCAGGTTGGAGACCGTGAACGTGCCGCCGCCCAGCTCGGGCGGGGTGATCGAGGCGTCGCGCACGCGCCCCGCCAGCGCGCGCGTCTCGCGGGCGATCTCGCCCAGAGACTTCGTGTCGGCGTCGAACACCGTCGGCACGACCAAGGCGTCGTCCGAGGCCACCGCCACGCCCACGTTCACCCGCGCGTGCAGCTCAAAGGCTCCGTCGCGATAACTCGCGTTGGCGCGCGGATGCTCGCGCAGGGCCAGCGCGGATGCCTTCACGACCATGTCGTTGTATGTCGGCGCGTCGGGCTGGGCGAGCTGCTTGAGCTGCGTGCGCAGCGCTACGCACTCCTCCATGTCCACGTCCATGGCGAGCGTGAAGTCGGGGATCGTGGCCTTGGACTCCGCCATGCGCCGGGCGATCGTGCGCTGCGTGCGCGACAGCTCCTGTGTCGTCGTCTCGCCCTTCGCGCCCTCCGCGGGCGGCGGTGGCGGTGCGGCGGGTGCCTCGGTCCGCTCGCCGGCGGCCTCGACATCGGCCTTGACGATGCGCCCGCCGGGACCGCTCCCGCTCACGGCGTGCAGATCGACGCCCTGCTCGCTCGCCACGCGCCGGGCGACCGGGGATGCCTTCACCCGCTCCTCGGCCGGCTCTGGCGCGTTTGGTTCACCCTCGCCGATGTGGGCGATCGTCTTGCCCACGGCCAGGGTGTCGCCCTCCTGCGCGACGATCTGCAGCGTGCCCTCCTGATCGGACTCGTAGGTCATGTTGGCCTTGTCGGTCTCGATCTCGACCAGCTCCTCGCCGCGCCGCACGTGCTCGCCGTCTGCCTTCAGCCAGCGCAGGATCGTGCCCTCCTCCATCGTGTCGGACAGGCGCGGCATTACGATCGGCTCGCTCATGCGCTCGCTCCCGCGGGGGCCTTCTGCCCGAGGACTTGCAGCGCCGCCGCCACGATCTGCTGCTCGTGCGGGTAAGCGATGTCCTCCAGCGGCTTGCTGTAGGGCATCGGCACGTCCGCGCCCGATACGCGCTTCACCGGAGCGTCGAGGTCGTCGAAGGCCTGTTCGGATATCAGCGCGGAGAAGTTCGCCCCCACGCCCCCGTGCGGCCAGCCCTCCTCCACCACGACGCAGCGGTTCGTCTTGGCTACCGAGGCGAGGATCGCGTCGAGGTCCAGCGGCCGCAATGTGCGCGGGTCGATCACCTCCGCCTGCACGCCGTGCTCGCCCGCCAGCGTCTCCGCGGCGCGCTGCGCTGTGACGGCCATGCGCGAGATGCCCACGATTGTCACGTCGCTCCCCTCCCGTCGCAGGGCCGCGCGGCCGAAGTCCACCAGATGGTCCGCGTCGTCGGGCACCTCCCCGCGCACGCCATACAGCGACTCGTGCTCGATGAAGATCACGGGGTTCTCGTCACGGATCGCGGTCTTCAAGAGGCCCTTTGCGTCGGCGGGCGTGGAGGGCGTGGCCACGAGCAGCCCGGGCACGTGCAGGAACATCGCCTCCAGGCAGTGCGAGTGCGTCGGACCCAGCTGGTGCCCCGCCCCCTGGGGCATGCGTACGACCAGCGGCACCCTGGCCTGGCCGCCGAACATGTAGTGGATGTGCGCCGCGTGGTTAACGATCTGATCGAACGCGAGCAGCGCGAAGTTGACGGTCATCAGCTCCACCACCGGGCGCAGTCCCGTCATCGCCGCGCCCACGCCCATGCCGACGATCGTGTTCTCGCTGATGGGAGTGTCGCGCACGCGCCGCTCGCCGAACTCCTCGAGCAGCCCGTCGGTGACCTTGAACGCGCCGCCGAACACGCCGATGTCCTCACCCATCAACACCACGCGCTCATCCCGCAGCAGCTCCTCGCGCAGGGCGGCGTTGAGGGCCTCGCGGTAGCGCAGCTCGGCCATCAGTGGTAGCGCCCCTGCGCCTGGCGGTCCAGCACGTACGCGTCTTCGTAAAGAGATAAAGCGGCCGGGAACGGCGACTCCTCGGCGAACTCCACCGCGGCGGCGACGCGCGCGGCCCCCTCCTCCTCCAAAAAATTAAACGCCTCTGCGTCAACGACGCCCTCGCGCTCCAGCCGCGCGGCGAATGCCGGGATCGGGTCGCGCTCGCGCCAGTGCGTGACCTCCTCGCGCGTGCGGTACTCCTCGGGGTCGGCCATCGAATGGCCGCGGAAGCGGTAGGTGATCGCCTCCACCAGCATCGGGCGGCGCTCCGCGCGCACCCGCTCGACGACTTCGCGCAGGACGGCCTGGGTGTCCAGCACGTCCATGCCGTCGCAGCGCGTGCCCGGCACGCCCAGGCTCTCGCCCTTGCGCTGCAGGTCCGTCACGGCGCTGTGGCGCTTGAGCGACGTGCCCATGCCGAACTGGTTGTTCGTCACCATGAACACCACCGGCAGTTTCCACAGCGCCGCCAGGTTGAGCGTCTCGCCGAACGTGCCCTGGTTCGAGGCGCCGTCGCCGAACACGCACAGGGTCACCTCCTCGGTGTCGCGGTAGTCGCTTGAGAGCGCAATGCCCGCGGCGATCGGCAGGTTGCCGCCGACGATGCCGTAGCCGCCCATGAAGCGACGGTCGAAGTCGAACATGTGCATCGAGCCGCCGTGCCCCTTGCAGCAGCCGTCGCGCTTGCCGAACAGCTCCGCCATCACGCGCTCCGGCGGCGTGCCGCGCGCGAGCGCATGACCGTGCGAGCGGTACGTCGCGATCAGGTAGTCATCCGCGCGCAGCGCCCGCGCGGCGCCGACGATCGCGGCCTCCTCGCCGATCGAGAGGTGCAGGAAACCGCCGATCTTCGCCCGCGCGTACATCTCGCCCGCGCGCTCCTCGAAGCGGCGGATCAGCAGCATCTTTGAGAGCCACTCGCGCGCCGCGTCGGGGTCGGGCAGGGGCCGGTCCATCACCCCTCCACGGTATCCCAGCGCGCGATGAACTCCGTGTCTGCGAGGCGGGCGAGGTCCGCGCGCAGGGTCTTGGTGAGGCGCGCCGCCTCCTGCGGCGGGCAGTCCCAGAACAGCACCACCTCGCCGCTGCCGATCTCCACCACCTCGATGTGGTCCACGCGTGCGGGGTCGGCCAGCGCGGCCGGCATCCAGCCGCCGCGGCGCACGATCAGGCGATACGCGCGGTTGGCTCTCATGGGTTGGCCGCCGCCCGGGCGTGCTCCAGCGCGTGCTCGCCCGCGAATACGCGGCTGCCGAGGCGGATCGCGGGCACATCGCTCACGCCCGCCTGCACGGCGCGCGCGGTGGCGGTTGTCAGCTGCGCGCGGATCGAGGCCAGCTCCGCGCCCTTGAGCACTGCCGTCGGGTGCATCTCACACGCGGCGGCGGCGATCAGCACGTTGTCGGTGCTGGCCAGGCTGTGCCCGCCCGCGAACGCCTGACGGAAGGCCGCCTGCGCGAAGGGCACGGTGCGCCCGATCGACTTCGCGTAGGTGGCCACGCGCATCGCGTGCTCGCTGTCGAAGGGGAAGTCGAGGGGCAGGCGCAGGGGCTGCAGGCCCAGCTCGCCCGCGCGCCGTGCGAGATCCTCGCGCAGAGCATCCAGCTCGTTCTCGCAACGCTTGGCGAACGACTCCGCCGCGGGGCCGAGCTCGGTGGCGAGAACGGGCTGCCACTCGATCGGTCCAGGCAGTACGTGCAGGATGCTCTCCGCCGCGAGGTACGCCAGCGGGCTGGCCAGGTCGAAGTAGAAAGCGGCCTCAGCCGTGGATGAGCCAGCCATCCGCTGCGCGACCCGCCTCCATCACGGCCTCCGACAGGGTGGGGTGGCCGTGCACGATGCGCCCCACCTCCGCGTAGCCGCCCTCGAGCAGGCGCACGTTGACGAGCTCCTGGATCAGCTCCGTCGCGCGGGCGCCGACGATGTGCCCGCCGAGCAGCTCCCCGTACTTGCTCTCGCCGACGAGCTTCACCAGTCCGGTGCGGTCGCCGTAGACGGTGCCGCCGCCCACCGCGCCGTAGGGGACCTTGCCCACCACGACGTCATAGCCCTGCTCGCGCGCCTGCTCCTCGGTGAGGCCGAAGGAGCCGACGTTGGGGGTGCAGAAGGTCGCGCGGGGGATGTCGATCAGCGACAGCGGGTGCGTGGGCAGACCGGCGGCGTCCTCCACCGCGATGATGCCCTCGTCCGAGGCCTTGTGCGCGAGCGCCGGACCGGCGACCAGGTCGCCGATTGCGTACACGCCCGCGGCGCTGGTGCGCAGCGCGCCGTCCACCTTGATCAGGCCGTTCTCCGCCAGCTCCACGCCGGCCGCGTCGAGTCCCAGCCCCTCGATGTCGGGGCCGCGGCCGGCGGCGATCACCAGGTAGTCCACCTCGGCCTGCTCGCCGTCGCCATAGCTGAAGCTGACGCCGCTGTCGCTGGTGCTCACATCCTGTATGGGCGTGCCCGTGTGGATCTGGATGCCCTGGCGCTTGAGGCCGCGCTCCACCAGGCGCGAGATGTCGGCGTCCTCGGTGGGCAGCACCCGGTCGAGCATCTCGAACAGCAGCACCTCGCTGCCCAGGCGCGCGTAGCCGGAGGCGATCTCCGCGCCCGATGCGCCTGCGCCGACGACGGCCAGGCGTCCGGGCAGCTCGCTGAGTGCCCAGGCCTCTTCGGTGCCGAGCACGCGTCCGCCGAACTGCACCCCGGGGATCGGTCGCCGGCCGGAGCCGGTGGCGAGGATGATGGTCTGCGCGGCGAGCTCATCCTCGCCGACGCGCACCTTGTCGGCGCCCGTGAGCGTGGCGGATCCCGCGATCGTCTCGATGTTGTTCTTCTTGAACAGGCCGCCGACGCCGCCCACGAGCGTGGCGACGACTTTTTCGCGGCGCGCCTGCACTGCCGGGTAGTCCACCTCCACGCCGCTCACCTTCAAGCCGAAGTCGCCCGCCTCGTTGATCTCGCTCAGCAGATCCGCCGAGCGCAGCACCGCCTTGGCGGGGATGCAGGCGTAGTTGAGGCACCTGCCCCCCAGCTTGTCGCGCTCTATCACCGCTGTCTTCTTGCCAAGCTGCGCCGCGCGGATCGCCGCCACGTAGCCGCCGGGGCCGGCGCCGATCACGATGCAGTCGTAGCTTTGCTCGGGCATCGGGCCGAGCCTATCGCAGGTTCTGCGCCTGGAGGCGGCCCGTGACCTTGACCAGCTTCCAGAAGAGCCAGCCGCTGAGCCCGATGCCAAGCGTGCACACCACGGCGGCGCGCAGCGTGGAGGCGACAACCAGCGCCAGGGAGGTCACGATGATCTGAAACGCCAGCAGCGCCTCGAAGCTCAGCACCGCCCAGTAGCGCTTGCGATACATGCCCCCCGCCAGCGCGAGCAGCACGGCCGCCAGGAACACCGCGCCCGGCAGTGAGCCGCCGCGGCTGCTCAGGTTGTGCACGCTCAGCGCGCCCACGAGCACCGCCGCGGCCAGCAGCACGGCAACGGCGGTCGCCACCAGCAGCGGCCGCGGCCGTGTGTCCTCCTCAAGCGCCTCGCGCAGCGCGCGCGCAGCCCGCTCGGGGTCGGCGGCCTGCGCAATCGCGCGCACCACGGCCACGCGCTTGGCACCCGCCGCGAGCACGTCGTCGATGTTCTCCGCGTCGATGCCGCCGATGGCGAAGAACGGCCTGGGGGCGCGCTGCGCGGCGTAGCGCACGAGCTTCAGGCCGACAGCCGGGCGGCCGGGCTTGGTGGGCGTGGCGTGCACGGGGCCGACGCCCAGGTAGTCGGCCTGCGTCGCTGCGTCGATCTCCTCGGGCGCGTGTGTGGAGAGACCGATCAGCATCTCCTCGCCGATGAGCGCGCGCACCTCGTTCAGCGGCATGTCGTCCTGGCCGACGTGCACGCCGTCGGCTTGCGCGGCCAGTGCGACGTGCGGGCGGTCGTTGACGATCAGCAACGCATCGTGCTCGTGGCACAGCGCCGTCGCCTGTCGCGCGAGCGCGGTGAGCGCCTCGTCGGACATCTGCTTCTCGCGCAGCTGCACGATGTCAGCGCCGCCCGCGAGCGCCGCCTCCAGGACGTCGAGCAAGTCGCGTCCGCCGGGGTGGGCGTCGCACACCAGATACAGGCGCGCCTCCGACAGGCGGGCGCGGCGGTCGAGCGCGGGCATGGCGCCAGTCTGACACCCCACTAGCATCACAGCATGTCCAACGACACAGTCGATGTGGCCATCGTGGGCGGCGGCATCATCGGTCTCGCCTGCGCCTGGCGCGCGCGCGGAGCTGGGCTGTCGGTGACCCTGCTGGAGCGGGGCAATGTCGGCGCAGGCACATCGCACGTGGCCGCCGGGATGCTGGCCCCGGTGTCGGAGGTGGAGTTCGGCGAGGCGGGCAGGCGCGTGCTCGACCTCGGTCTGCGCTCGGCCGCGCTGTGGCCGGAGTTCGCGACTGAGCTGCAGGAGCGCACAGGCTTGGAGGTGGGCCTGCGCCGCACGGGCACGCTGATGGTGGCGCGCGACGAGGACGAGGCGCGCGAGCTGGAGCGCCAGCTGGAGTTCCGCGAGACGCTGGGCTTGCGCGTGCGGCGGCTACTGCCGAGCGCCGCGCGCGAGCTGGAGCCCGCGCTGGCGCCGACCGTGCGCCTGGCGTTGCACGCGCCGGAGGATCACAGCGTCGATCCGCGCCTGGTGCTCGCGGCGCTGCGGCGGGCGTGCGAGCTGGATGGGGTGCTCGTGCGCGAGGACGCGCCCGTGGCGGGGGTCGAGCACGCCGGGGGCCGGGTGCGCGGGGTCGGCCTGCGGGAAGGCGAGCGCGTCGAGGCCGACCATGTCGTGCTGGCGGCGGGCGCGTGGACGTCGGAGCTTGAGCTGCCCTCGGAGGCGTCGATTGCGGTGCGCCCCGTCAAGGGCCAGATCCTGCGCCTGCGCGACCCCGCGGGGGCAGGGCTGCTGAACGGGGTCCTGCGCTACCACGGCGGCTATCTGGTCCCGCGCGGCGACGGGCGCTATGTCCTTGGTGCCACGGTGGAGGAGCGCGGCCACGACCTGCACCCGACGGCGGGCGGCATATACGAGTTGTTGCGAGACGCGCACGAGCTGGTGCCCGGTATCGAGGAGCTGCAGATCGAAGAGCTGAGCGTGGGCCTGCGCCCGAGCACGCCCGACAATGCGCCGGCGATCGGACCGGGTGCCCTGGCGGGCCTCGTGTGGGCAACGGGTCATCACCGCAACGGCATCCTGCTTGCGCCGCTGACGGCGGAGCTGGTGGCACGCGAGCTGACCGGGGCGGTGGCGCTCTCGTGATCTTCCTCAACGGCGCCGAGTCGGAGCTGCGCGCGGGCGACACCGTGGCCGACGTGCTGGCGCGCCTCGGTTTGGCGCCTGACGCGCGCGGCGTCGCGGTGGCCGTGGACGACGACGTGGTGCCGCGCGGGCAGTGGCGGGACTTCGCGCTGGCCGAGGGCGCGCGGGTCGAGGTGCTGACGGCGATGCAGGGCGGATGACCGACGCGCCCTTCCAGATCGCGGGGCGGGAGCTCGCATCCCGGCTGATCCTGGGTACGGGCAGATTTCCCTCGCTGCGGCTGCTGGCCGATGCGATCGCGGCCAGCGGCTCGGAGCTCGTGACGGTGGCGCTGCGGCGCATCGATCCGCAGGCACGCGGCTCGCTGGTGGACGTGCTCGATGAGGCAGGCGTGGGCCTGCTGCCGAACACCGCCGGTTGCCACACGGCGCGCGACGCGGTTCTGACCGCGCGGCTCGCGCGCGAGGCATTCCAGACGGATTGGGTCAAGCTCGAGGTAATCGGCGACGAGGACACGCTGCTGCCCGATGGCCTGGAGTTGCTGCGCGCGGCCGAGCAACTGGTGGACGAGGGCTTCGTCGTGCTCCCCTACACGACCGACGACCCGGTGCTGGCGCGGCGCCTGCAGGACGTGGGCTGCGCCGCGGTGATGCCGCTCGGGGGGCCGATCGGCTCAGGGCAGGGCATCCGCAACCCGTACAACATCGCATTGCTGCGCGAGGCGGTGAGCGTGCCCGTGGTGCTCGACGCCGGCGTGGGTACCGCCTCGGATGCCGCGCTGGCGATGGAGTTGGGCTGCGATGCCGTGATGGTGTCCTCGGCCGTGTCGCGCGCGCAGGACCCCGTGGGCATGGCCGCGGCGATGCGCCACGCGGTGGTGGCGGGGCGGCTGGCGTTCGGCTCGGGGCGCATCCCGCGTCGCGATTACGCCACGCCCTCGACGCCGAGCGAGGGCCGCGCGTTTAGTTGACGACTTCTATCGTCCCGTTCATCGTCGTCGGGTGGTTGGTGCACTCGTAGTGGATCGTACCCGCCTTGGTGACCTTGAACGCAAAGGTCTTGCCTTCGCCGAAGTTGCCGGAGGAGAAACTGGATGGCCCGCCCTTGCTGGTGACGTTGTGCTCGACCGGGTCGTAGTTGGTCCACGTAATCGTGCTGCCGACCTTGACCTTGAGCACATCGGGGTTGATCGCGATGTTGCGGTAGGCGATCTGCACGGCGCCGCTCTGCACGGCTTCGCCCGATGCCGGCGTGCCGTACTTGGGCGTGGTGTCGGTCTGCAGGCCGGTGCTGTGCGGCTGCGTGGCGGTCTTGCCGTTGGTGAGCACGGCGGTGGTGGTCCTGCCGCCGATCGTGACGGTGGTCGTTTCGGTCGTGCCGCTGCTGGCGCTCGAGCCTGCAGCCGGCCAGCGCGACCGCTGTGAGCGCCACGGCTGCCGCTGATGTCAAGCTCCCTCGCTTCATCCCACAGCTAACCCTACCTACACTGTCCCCTCCCATGACGCGCCACTTCCTCACCGGAAACGAGCTGAGCGCCGCCGAGCTGGACGCGCTGCTGGCGCGCGCGGCGGCGCTGAAGGCGCAGCCGCTGTCCTCAGGGGCGTCGCGGGGCGCAGCGTGGCGCTGGTGTTCGAGCGGCCTTCGACGCGCACGCGCGTGTCGTTTGAGGTCGGCGTGCACGAGCTGGGGGGGCTGCCGGTGGTGCTGCGCCCCGATGAGCTGCAGATCTCGCGGGGGGAGTCCCCGCGCGACACCGCGCTCGTGCTCTCGCGCCACGTGGCGGCGGTGGGCGTGCGCACGGGGCCGCACGCGCTGCTGGAGGAACTGGCGCGGTGGGCTTCGGTGCCCGTGTTCAACATGCTCACCTCCGAGCACCACCCCTGCCAGCCGCTGGCCGATCTGCTCACGGTGCGCGAGAGCTTCGGCGCGACAGCAGAACTGAAGCTGGCGTACGTGGGCGACGGCAACAACATGGCGCGCTCGCTGGCGGTGCTGGGCACGCTGGCGGGCATGGACGTGGCGGTCGCCTCGCCCGCGGGCTACGCGCTGGCGCTCGACAGCGTGCCGTTGTCCGCGCGAAGCGCGCGGCAAGGTGACCCTGCACGAGGACCCGCGCGAGGCGGCGGCGGGCGCGCACGTTCTGTATACCGATGTGTGGGTCAGCATGGGCGACGAGGACACCGCGCAGGAGCGCCGTCGGCTGCTGGCGCCCTACCGCATCGACGAGCAGCTGCTCGCGCTGGCGGACCCCGCGGCGATCGTGCTGCACTGCCTGCCCGCCCACCCCGGTGAGGAGATCTCCGAGGGGTTGCTCTACGGCGAGCGCCAGCGCATCTGGGATCAGGCGGAGAACCGCCGCCATGCGCAGAAGGCGCTGCTTGAGCTGCTGCTCGCGGATGCCTGAGCGGCGGGCGGGTCGCGGTGCGCCCGGGCGGGGCTTGTGTACGGGGCTCCTGCGCGCGGGCGCGGAGATGCGATAGTGGGCCGATGAGCCCGCTCACCCCCGTGCAGGAGGAGCCCCCCCGCCAAGCGGCGCGCCCCAAGCGCGGCGACGAGCTGGTGCTGACGGTGGACTCGCTCGCCCACGGCGGCGAGGGCGTGGCGCGCTGGGGCCCGGGCGGCTACGTGGTGTTCGTGGCGGGCGCGGTGCCCGGCGACGTGGTGCGCGCGCTCGTGTACAAGCCCAAACGCAGCTACGCGCACGCACGCGCAGTGGAGATAATTGAGCCGAGCGCCGAGCGGATCGCGCCGCGCGCGGCGCACCCGGGCGTGCCCTGGCAGGTGCTCCCCTACGAGCGCCAGCTGCAGATCAAGCAGGAGCAGGTCGGCGACGCGCTGCGCCGCATCGGTCATCTGGAGGGCTTTGAGCTGCAGGACATCGTGCCGGCCCTGGCGCAGTGGCGCTATCGCAACAAACTGGAGTATTCCTTCGGGGACGACGACGGCGCGCTGGCGTGCGGCTTTCACGCTT
>CAWGFQ010000007.1:0-164321 GCA_963821895.1 uncultured Solirubrobacterales bacterium | reverse complement strand
AGATTTCCTGTTCGAGCTCGAGGATCTCCTCCTGCACGCGCTGCGCAACCTCGTGCAGACGCGGCACGTTCAGGCGCACGCCGGCGATCTCCATGTCGCGCAGCACCTCAACGAGCGGCAGCTCGATGTCGCTCATCACTGCCTCCAGGTAGCGCTCGGCGATCTGCTCGCGCTGCCACGCGGCCAGGGCGCCTATGAGTACGGCCTGCGCGGCGACGGGATCCTCCAGGTCGCACACCCAGCCGCGCTCTTCGCACAGCTCCGCGAGCGGGTAGCCGCGGCGCGCTGGCTCCAGCAGGTAGGCGCCAAGCAGCGTGTCGTGCGCGAGCGCCGGCGGGACCAACCGGAGCGCCTTCGCGTCGTGGGCCACCACCGGACGCTCGCCGCAGGCGCGCACGACCTCCTCCGGCCCTTCGCAGTCTCCGGCGAGGACGTTGCCATCGAGCGCAACGGCGAAGCGCCACGAGGGGCCGTCGGCGAACAGCGCGCCCTCGGGGACCTCGGTTGGGGCAACCACCACGTTCAGCTCCACGCCCTCCCCCCCAGCCTTTGCCTCTCCCCCCGCCCCGGACTGCACCACGCCTGTTTCTCTCCTGCCCGCCTTCCCGCCCGCGAGATTGGCGATGTCACCCGGCTCCCCCCGCCGCACGGTCGCCGTCAGCGTTACCTCCGCCGGCGTCGCGGGCGCGGCCACCTCGGCGTCCTCCAGCGCCTCCTCCAGACGGCGCAGCGGGTCGCGCAGCTCGTACTCGCGGAAGACCTCGCGCACACGCGAGCGGTCGGGCTCGCGCGCGGCCTCAGCCGTGGGGTCGAAGGCGATCGCGACATCGCGCTGCACGGTGGCCAGCTGCTTGGAGACACGCGCATCATCGGCATGGTCGAGCAGGCTCTGCTTGCGCTTGGCGCCGCCGATCTCGCGCACGTGGCCAAGCACCTCCTCCAGCGAGCCGAAGCGCTGGATCAGGTCGCTGGCGGTCTTGTCGCCGATGCCTGGTATGCCGGGGATGTTGTCGGAGGTGTCGCCCTTCAGGCCATAGAAGTCCGGGATCAGCTCGGGCGGGATGCCGTAGCGGTCGATCACCGCCTGGCGGTCGTAGATCTTCGTGTCGGTGATGCCGCGCGAGGTGGCCATCACCTTCACGAGGCCGTCGGGGTCGATCAGCTGAAAGACGTCGCGGTCGCCGGTGACGATCATCACGGGCACACCGGCTGCCTGCGCGCGGGAGGCGAGCGTGGCGATCACATCGTCGGCCTCATACCCCTCGACACGCACGTTGCGGTAGCCGAAGGACTCCACGAGCGGTTCCATTGCCGGCCACTGCTGCTTGAGCAGATCGGGACGCGAGCGGCGCTGAGCCTTGTACTCGGAGAACAGCTCGGTGCGCCCGGAGGTGCCGGCGTCCCAGGCGACGATCGTGGGACACACTCCGTACTCGGTGACGATCTTCACGAGCATCGAGGCGAAGCCGAAGATCGCGTTGGTGGGCACACCTGTGGAGGTGGCGATCGACTCGGGCAGAGCGTAGAAGGCGCGATAGACAAGGCTGGGTCCATCGATCAGGAAAAGGCGGCGCTCCCCCTCGCTCCCATTGGTGGCCTCGCTCACAGCCGGGACTTTAGGGCAGGGGGCGGGTGGGGGCCCGATCTCCCGGAGCAATAACATGGCAGCCCAACTCACGAGGGTGGCGCAGCCGGCGCAAGCCGATCGGCCGGACCCCTCGTTATTCAGTCACAGAGGGAGCGGGAGCACAGTGAGCATCACACCCAGCGCGCAGTACCGTCTGATCATCCGTGTCCGCATGGGCGACACGCCCGGCGTCGTCGGCCTGGTGACGAGCGCGATCGGCGAAGCCGGCGGGATGGTGGGTGCGATCGATCTGGTCGAGGCCGACGCCAGCGGCAGCGTGCGCGACATCGTCGTCGACGCGGGCAACCGCGAACACTGGGTGAGGATCCTCGCGGCGATCGAGGCGCTCGACGGCGTGGAGGTCGTGGATACCACCGACCGCACCTTCCTGCTGCACATGGGCGGCAAGATCGAGCAGCACAACAAGCACCCGCTGAAGACGCGCGACGACCTCTCGATGGCCTACACCCCGGGCGTGGCGCGCGTGTGCATCGCGATCCGCGACGACCCGGACAAGGCTTACCAGTACACGATCAAGCGCAACACGGTGGCGGTCGTCTCCGACGGCACGGCAGTGCTCGGCCTGGGCGACATCGGCCCGGCGGCGGCGATGCCGGTGATGGAGGGCAAGGCCTGCCTGTTCAAGGAGTTCGCCGGGGTGGACGCCTTCCCGATCTGCCTGGACACGAAGGACCCGGATGAGATCGTCAGGACCGTGCAGCTGCTGGCGCCGGGCCTGGGCGGCATCAACCTGGAGGACATCAGCGCGCCGCGCTGCTTTGAGATCGAGGACCGGCTGAAGCAGACGCTCGACATCCCGGTGTTCCACGACGACCAGCACGGCACGGCGGTGGTGGTGATGGCGGCGCTGCTGAACGCGGTGAAGCTCACGAACCGCCGCATGGAGGATCTGCACGTGCTCGTGATTGGCCTCGGCGCGGCGGGCGTGGCGGTGACGAAGATCCTGCTGGCCGCCGGGGTGCGCCACATCATCGGCGCGGACTCGCGCGGGGCGCTGCATGTCAGGCGCGGCGACTACCTGGACGGCACGATGAACCCGGTGAAGCGCTGGTTCGCGGAGGTGACGAACCCCGACTGCCGCGACGGCAGGCCCGAGGATGTGATCGACGGCGCAGACCTGTTGATCGGCCTCTCCGGCGCGAAGGCGCTGCCCGCGGAGGCGCTCGCGCGCATGAACAGCGACGCGATGGTGTTCGCGATGGCCAACCCCAACCCGGAGGTCAACCCCGAGGAAGCGGCTCCGTACGTGCGCATCATGGCGACGGGGCGCAGCGATTACCCCAACCAGATCAACAACGTGCTGTGTTTCCCGGGCATCTTCCGCGGCGCCCTGGACGTGCGCGCCCCTAGCATCACCGAGGAGATGAAGATGGCCGCGGCGCAGGCGATCGCCGACATCGTGCCGGCGCAGGAGCTGCGCGAGGACTACATCATCCCGTCGGTCTTCAATCGCGACGTGGCCCCGGCGGTGGCCGCGGCGGTGGCGGACGAGGCGCGCGCCAGCGGCACCGCGCAGGCCGGCCAAGAGGTGGGCTACGCGCACGGCGACGCGGCGGCATCGCACGTTGGTGGGCAGCCCGCTGCGATGAGCCAGACCGGGGAGCATCGGGTGCAGATGCCAAGCTGAGAGGATCTCCGAGCTGGCGCTCGTGCATGCCCGGGGCCGCCCAAGCCAGGCGGACTGTCAAGCTGAGAGAGTGAGCGACGCAACGCGGGTGACCGTAACCGGCGCGACGGGGCTGATCGGCCCCGCCCTCATAGCCGCGCTGCGCACGCGCGACACGGAGGTGACGATCCTTTCGCGCGACCCGGAGCGCGCGAAGGCCACGCTCGCCGGCACGACGCCCGCCCCGCGCCCGGACCGGTCCACGTTCCCGCCGCTGCTGGCGTACCCGTGGAATCCGCTCTCAGAACCGGCGCCCAGCGAGGCCCTCGCCGGCCGCGACCGCGTGGTGCACCTGGCCGGGGCGCCGATCGCCCAGCGCTGGACCCCAGCCGCCAAGCAGGCGATCCGCGACAGCCGCGTGCTCGGCACGCGCAACCTCGTGGAGGGCCTGCGCGCGCTTGACCCTCGCCCCACCGTGCTGGTGAGCGGGTCGGCGATCGGCTGGTACGGACCGCACGGCGAGGAGCCGCTCGACGAGGAGGCCCCCGCCGGCCGCGACTTCCTCGCGCAGATCTGCGTTGCCTGGGAGGCCGAGGCGCAAACGGCAGCCGAGCTGGGGGTGCGCGTGGTGCAGCTGCGCACGGGAGTGGTGCTCGACCCACAGGGCGGTGCACTGGCGAAGATGCTGCCCCCCTTCCGCCTGGGCCTCGGCGGCCCAGTGGCGGGCGGGCGGCAGTTCATGTCCTGGATCCACCGCGAGGACCTCGTGGGCATGATCGTCGAGGCGCTGCGCAACGAGTGGTGGCAGGGGCCGATCAACGCGACCGCACCGACACCCGTGACGAACGCCCAGTTCTCTAAGGCGCTTGCCCACGCACTGCACCGGCCCGCCGTCTTCCCCGTTCCCGCATTCGCGCTGCGCACGCTGTATGGGGAGATGGCGGAGATCGTGACGGCGGGCGCGCGGGTGCTGCCCGCGAAGCCGCTGATGCTGGGCTACCGCTTCCGCCACCCGGAGCTGGAGGAGGCGTTGCGCTCGGCGCTGGGGTGAAAGGGCTCAGCCCCCGAGGCAGCCCCGCGGTTCAGCCCCCGCTGAAGCTCCGCCAGAACACAAGCTGCCCCCCGACCACTCGATCCACCCCGTAGGCCGTGAGCGTGCTGTCCCCGCCCGCCTGGATCGAATACGCCCCGAGCACCGAGGCCCTATTGCGAATCCCGAGGAACTGGTCGATAACGGCCTGCTTGTCGTTGCCATGCGAGCCGGCGGCACGGATGGCCTGCAATACGGCGGCCATCGACTCATAACCGTAGAGCGCGCTCGCGCCGGGCGTTTCGCCGAAGCGCGCCTGGTACTGCCGCACGACCCCCAGCGCAGCCACCGGATAGGCGCCGACGGGAAGCAGCGGCGTGGTGACATATACGCTCGCGCCCGCGGCCCCCAGTTGCGCAACCGTGCCACTCCCGAGCGCGGTGTCGGAGCCAAGCAGCAGCAACCCCGGATCGGCCGCGTGCAGTTCACGGAACAGCGCGAGGACCCCCGGCGCGCTGGTGCCGCTGAAAAAAACAGCCTGGGCCCCGCTTTCGGCGATCTTGCCTACCTCCGAGCCGAATTCGGTGCCCGCGGTGGTGGCGACGCTGTCCTGCCCGAGCACATGGATGCCCGCCGCGGCGGCGTCCTGCGCGACGATCTGCGCAAGAGGCGCCTGGAACGGATCCTGGTTGTCGAGCACATACACCCGCTTGATCCCGAGCGCACCCATCAGCCGCACCTGCGCCGCAGCCTGCACCGGATCGGCGGGCATCAGCCGCGCGAAGGTGCGCCGCCCGGTGGGGTAGAACCGTTCGGGCTCGTCCTGGCCGGCGTCGAGCGAGGAGGTCAGGCCGACGTACTGGCTGGCGGGGCTGACCTGAAGGATGCCGGCGCCGTTGACGATCGGCAGCGAGATCGCCGTGGCGGCGGAGTCGTAGTCGCCGAGGTAGGCGATCGTGGTGGTGTCCTGTGCCGCCGTCTTCGCATCCGACGCGGTGATGCCGGGGTCCCACTGGCCGGTCTTGGGGTTGGCGTCGTCCAGCGAGAAGTAGCTCACGCGAAAGGCCCCGGCGTGGCCGCCGGCGTCGGACAGGGCCAGCTTCTCGCCATTGACGATCTGCCGTGAGGCTCCTGCGAGGGGGCCCTGCAGGGGAAGGCTGGAATAGACGGTGAGCTGGTTGCCGGAGATCGCGGCGGCCCCGGAGACGCTCACGCCCCCGCAACCGGAGAGAGCGGCAACGAGCAGCGACGCCAGGGCGGCGAGGGCAGCAAAGCAGAGGGCACAGGCCAGACGGGAGCGCCTCTCGGTCCGGTAGCCCCCCTCGGCACGGGAGTGCCTCTCGGCTTGCCAGCGCAGGGGCTGCCGGCGCGAACGCACTGAGCGGCTAGCCGGCCCGACGGCCGGGGAGATAGCCGGCGAGGATCTTGAGGCAGGCACCGACAAGAATGATGACGGCTGCGAGCATGAACGCGTCGAAGCCCTTGGCGCCGAGCGCCCAGAGCACGACCCACACGACGAGGCCGGCGGTGACGGTGAGGATCAATCCCATCGGCGGGGAATCCTACAGAAGCCCAGCGGTGAGCTCGCCGACGACCGCGCCGACCGCCGCCGCGGAATCCGATCCTTCGCCCGCGGCGCGCACCAGGCGCGTGCCGACGATCACTCCGTCGGCGCCGGCGTCCGCGGCCTGGCGGGCCTGCTCGGGCGTGGAGATGCCGAAGCCGAGGGCGACCGGCACGGCGGTGGCGGCACGGGCAGCGGCGACGATCTCGGCGAAGCGCTCGGACAGTGCGGCGCGCTCACCCGTGGTGCCGACGACGGAGACGGTGTAGAGGAAGCCGCGCGCCTGCGCGCCGATCCGCGCCAGGCGCTCCGGCGGCGTCGTTGGAGCCACGAGCGGCACCAGCGCGATGCCGGCAGCATCGCAGGCGGCCAACGCCCCGGCTGTCTCCTCCAGGGGCAGATCGGGCACGATCAGGCCGCACGCGCCAGTCACGGCGAGGCGCTCGACGAACGCCTCGACGCCGGGGGCGAGGACCATGTTGGCGTAGCACATGAGCACCACGGGGATCTCGCCGGACAGCGCGCGGGCCACCTCAAGGACACCCGCCATGTTGGCCCCGGCGGCGAGCGCCTTTGTGCCGGCGGCGTGGATGACGGGACCGTCGGCGAGCGGGTCGGAGTAGGGCACGCCGAGCTCGATCACATCGGCGCCTGCCTGCACGCACGCCTGGCCGATGCGCAGCGACTCCTCGAGCGAGGGGTAGCCGCCCATGACGTAGGGCATCAGCGCCGCGCGCTTGCCGTGGCCGGCGAAGGCCTGGCCGATTCGCTCGATGCCGCTGGCCGCGGACGCACCCGACGGCGCCGGGGCCGACGCCCGCCCAGCCGCCGGATCGCTTGTCAGCGGATCGCTCATGAGCCGCTCAGCGCCAGGACCTCGGCCAGGTCCTTGTCCCCGCGCCCGGAAAGGCACACTAGATCCAACTCACCCTCCTCCTGCGCCAGGACCCATGCCAGCGCGTGCGCGCTCTCCAGCGCGGGGATGATGCCCTCAAGGCGCGTGACCTCGCGAAAAGCGGCGAGCGCATCGGCATCGGTGACGGCCACATACCGCGCACGACCCGTGTCCCGCAGAAAAGCGTGCTGCGGGCCCGTGCCGGGGTAATCGAGGCCGGCCGACACGGAGTGCGCTTCGACGATCTGACCCTCCTCGTCCTGCATGATCGCGGACAGCGAGCCGTGCAGTACGCCGGCGCGGCCCCCGACGGTGAGCGGCGCGCCGTGGCGGCCGCCGCCGTCCGCATCGATCCCCTCGCCGCCGGCCTCGACGCCGATCAGCTCCACACCCGGGTCCTCCAGGAAGGCGGTGAAGGTGCCAATCGAGTTGGAGCCACCGCCGACGCAGGCGATCACACGGCCCGGCAGGCGGCCCTCGCGCTCCAGCAACTGCGCGCGCGCCTCGTCGCCGATCACGCGCTGCAGGTCGCGCACCAACGCCGGATACGGGGCGGGGCCGACGGCAGAGCCGATCACATAGTGCGTATCGGCCACATTGGTGACCCAGTCGCGGATCGCGGCGGAGGTGGCCTCCTTGAGCGTGCGCGCACCCGCATCGACGGGCTGCACACGGGCGCCCAGCAATTGCATGCGCTGCACGTTGGGCAGCTGGCGGCGGGTGTCCTCCACGCCCATGTAGACGAGACAGTCGAGGCCCAGCAGCGCGCAGGCGGTGGCGGTGGCGACGCCGTGCTGCCCGGCGCCGGTCTCGGCGATGATGCGGCGCTTGCCCATGCGCAGCGCGAGGAGCGCCTGGCCGAGGGCGTTGTTGAGCTTGTGCGAGCCGGTGTGGTTGAGGTCCTCCCGCTTGAGATATACCGAGCGACCCAGGCGCTCGGAGAGGCGGCGCGCGCGATACAGCGGCGTGGGCCGCCCGACGTAGTCGCGCAAGAGCCCATCCAGCTCGGCGCGGTAGGCGGGATCTGCGCGCGCCGCGAGCCACGCCTGCTCCAGCTCCGCCAAAGCGGGCATCAGCGTCTCGGGGACGAACTGCCCGCCGTAGCGGCCGAAGCGGTGCTCGATGGCGCTCACGCGGGCGAGACTACCGAGACGCGCTGCACCTCGGCGAAGAAGTCGGCCAGCCGCTCGGGGTCCTTGTGGCCGGGCGAGGACTCGGTGCCGCTGGCAGTATCCACCGCGAACGGCCGCACGAGCGCGATCGCCTCGGCCACATTCCCCGGGCCCAGGCCACCGCTGAGGATCAGCGGCACCTTGGAATGACGCGCGCTGAGCAATGACCAGTCGAAGGTCTCCCCCGTCCCCCCGCGCAACTCGGGCCTTCCAGCCGCGCGCGCGTCGAGCAGGTGATAGTCGCAGTGAAAACGCTCGACGTCCTGCAGGTCGCCGACGTCGGAGACCTGCACGGCCTTGACGACCTTGGCGCCGGTGCGCCTTGCGACCTCCAGGCAGAACGCGGGGCCCTCGTCGCCGTGCAGCTGCAGCATCGTCAAATCCAGCTGCTCGCTGACACGCATGACCTCCTCCAGCGAGGCGTTGACGAACACCCCGCACAGCTCGGCGCGGCGGCGCATCGCGCTCGCAATCCGCAAAGCCTCATCCATCGAGCAGCACCGCGGGCTGCCGTCGTAGAAGACCATGCCGAGCGCCCACGCGCCGAGCCCAACTGCGAGCTCGGCGTCATCGAGGCGGGTGAGGCCACAGACCTTGACGCGTGGGGTCATGAGGCCCCCACGTTAGCCGCCAGTCCCATCAAAACCCAGCCCGGGCGGGCCGAATCCCCGCGGCGGGGCCGCACGCGGCGGCCCCTGCACCCAGCAGGGCGCCCTACCGCGGCGTATTCGGGTTCGCGACCGAGTTCGGCCGTTCGCCCAGCGTGACCTTGACCGTCTTGTGTTCGTAGGAGCCGTTGCCCTTGGCGCGCCGCAGTTCGATCGACACCGTTTCGCCCGGCTTCTTGGCGGAGATGATGGCGCCGAGTTCTTCGGAGCTGCCGATCGCCTTGCCGTCGACTCCGACGATGATGTCCCCGCCGACGGCGACCGATTCGCCGCCGATCTGGCCCGTGAGCGAGCCGCCGTGGATGCCGGCCTTCTGCGCGGGGGTGCCGCTCTGCACGCTCTGCACCAGCGCACCGCTCTTCACCGGCAGGTTCAGGGCCGAGAGCGATTCGTCGATGGTCAAAGACGTCAGGCCGAGGTAGGCGCCGCGCACGGTGCCGCCCTGCTCGAGCTTGGGCAGCTCGGACTTGGCGGTGTTGATGGGGATGGCGAAGCCGATGCCGACGCTGCCGTCGCCGCTGCCGCCGGTCTCGATCTGCGAGTTGATGCCGATCGCTTCGCCGCTCGAGTTGAGCAGCGGGCCGCCGGAGTTGCCGGGGTTGATCGGGGCATCGGTCTGCAGCACGTTTGAGATGGTGAAGCCGTTGGGCGCGGTGATCTCGCGCTGCAGGGCGGAGACGACACCCGTCGTGAGCGTGCGGTCATAGCCGAAGGGGTTGCCGATCGCCAGCACCGGGTCGCCGACCTGCGCCTTGCTCGAATCGCCGAGCGTCAGGGGATGCAGCGTCAGGCCTTCGGTGGGGATTTTCAGCACAGCGAGGTCGTTGGAGGGGTCCTTGCCGACCACCTGGGCGTTGACGGTCTTGCCGTGTTCGAAGGTGACGGTGACCTTGACGGCGTTCTCGACGACGTGCCAGTTGGTGAGGATCGTGCCGTCGGAGCTGACGACGATGCCCGAGCCCGTCGCGGTGCCCTGCTGCTGCTGGGTTTCGCCGAACAGGGGGGATTCGGTCTGCTTGACGATGGTGGAGGTGACCAGGACGACACCCGGGGCGTCGCGCACGTAGATGTCGTGCGGCGTGAGGCCTTTGGGTTCGGAGGAGGCGTTGGAGGGAGCCGCGGGGGTGGCGGAGGCGGCAGGGGTCTGGATCGTGGTGACGGTCTTGGAGGTGGAACCCAGATCGCCGGCGATGGCGAGCACGGCGACTACTACACCGGCGCCGAGGAGGGCGGAGACGAAGGGGATGGCAAATGCTCGTTTCATGAAACAGAAGGATGATCGACACCCATGAAGCCCCTCTAAAGAGCAGACATGGACTCGCTAAAAGTTCAGCAGCGCGCGTAAGGCTAGCGCGGGATCGGGGGCGCGCATGAGCGACGCGCCTACCAGCACGGCGTGCACGCCCTCTGCCTGCAGCTCGCGCAGCTGCTCGGCGGAGGCGATGCCGGACTCCGAGACGACCACCACTCCCTCGGGAATCAGCTCCAGCAACTGGAAAGTGCGCCGCACGTCGACGCTGAAGTCGCGCAGGTCGCGGTTGTTGATGCCGATCAGATCGGCACCCGCCGCCAATGCGACATCCAGCTCAGTCCTGTCGTGCACCTCGACGAGCACGTCCATGCCGAGCCCCCGGGCAACGCCTTGCAACTCAGCCAGCACCGCGGGCTCGAGCGCGGCGACGATCAGCAGCACGGCGTCGGCGCCCGCGGCGCTCGCCTCTTGCAGCTGCAACGGGTCGATGATGAAGTCCTTGCGCAGCAGCGGCAGGGCGCAGGCAGCCCTTGCGGCGCGTAGATCCTCGAGCGACCCTTCGAAGTGGGGGGCGTCGGTGAGCACGGACATGGCGGCGGCCCCGGCGCTCTCATACGCGCGGGCTATCTCCTGCACGAGAGCACCCTCGCGCAGCGGACCGGCGGAGGGTGAGCGACGCTTGAACTCGGCGATGACAGAGATACCGCTGGCCGCGAGAGCGGAGCGGAATATTTTTTTGGATTTGAGGGGGTCGCGCTGTTGCAGCCGCGGCGCAGGCAGGTCACGTTTGCGCTGCTCCACGTCGGCGCGCGTGCGCGCGAGGATCCGATCGAGCACGGTTGCGCTCACGCCGGCGCTCCTGCCGGGGCGTGTTTTCGACTGGCGGCGATGTAGCGCTCCAGCGCGGCCATGGCATCGCCTTGCGCGACGGCCTCCCTCGCGCGCAGGACTCCCTCGGCGATCGAATCGGCCTGGCCGGCGAGGTAGATGGCGGCACCGGCGTTGATCAGCCCCAACTCGGCGGCGCTCTGGCTGGCCTCGCCCGCTAGGACTGAGCGCGTGACCTCGGCGTTCTCCGCGGGGGAGCCACCGTGAAACTCCTGCGGGGCAAGCTGGATGCCAACATCCGCGGGAGCGAGCACATAAGGGCGCAGCTCCTCGCCGCGCACCTCGACGACGCGGGTCGCGGCAGAGGCGGAGATCTCGTCCAGGCCGTCCTCACTGCAAACCACCAGGGCATGCTCGACGCCAAGCAATGCCAGCGCACCGGCGACGACATCCAGGAAGGCCGGGGAAGAGACGCCGATCAGCTGCCTGCTCGCGCCCGCGGGGTTGGTGAGCGGACCGAGCAGGTTGAAGACGGTGCGCACCGCCAGCTCCTTGCGCACGGGGACTACGAAGCGGGTGGCCTGGTGGTGGGCGGGGGCGAACATGAAGCCGAAGCCGGCCTCTTCGATGCAGGCCGCCACACCGGCGGGATCGAGGTCGATGCGCGCGCCGAGTGCCTCGAGCACGTCGGCGGAGCCGGAGGAGCTGGTGGCGGAGCGGTTGCCGTGCTTGGCCACGGCGGCGCCGGCGCCGGCGGCGATTAGAGCAGCGGTGGTGGAGACGTTGAAGGTGCGCCGGCCGCCGCCAGTACCGGCAGTGTCGAGCAGATCGGCGCGCTGCGTAGGGACGTGCGCAGCTAGAGAACGCATCGTGCGCGCCAGGCCGGCCAGCTCGTCGACGGTCTCGCCCTTGGTGCGTAGCGCAATCAGGAAGCCGGCGATCTGCGTCTCGCTCGCCTCGCCCTGCATGATCTGGGCGAGCACCTCGGAGGCCTCATCGGCGGCTAGATCGCGGCCGGAGGCGAGGGCGTCGATGGCTTTGGTGAGAACTGCGTTGGGCATCGGCGAATGATCTCAGGCTAAGAAGTTGGCCAGCAGCCGCTTGCCTTCATCGGTGAGGACCGACTCGGGGTGAAACTGCACGCCCTCGGCGGGCAGCTGGCGGTGGCGCAGCGCCATCAGCAGACCGTCGCCTTGGGCGGAGGCTTCCAGGCAGTCGGGCAGCTCGGGAGCGACGACGAGCGAGTGGTAGCGGCCGACCTTCAGCGGACTGGGCAGGCCGGCGAAGACTGTACGGCCGTCGTGGGTGATGGTGGTGGACTTGCCGTGGACGGGGGGATGCAGAACAACGCGGCCGCCAAACGCCTGCGCCAGCGCCTGGTGGCCTAGACAGACTCCCAAGGTGGGCACGCCCCCTTCCGGGAGACGGCGCACGGCCTCCAGTGAGATGCCGGCCTCGTTTGGGGTGCAGGGGCCAGGCGAGACCACGCAGCGGTCATAGGCTCTCGCCAGCAACTCATCGACTGTGATGCGGTCGTTGCGCACCGCCTCCACCTCGGCGCCCAGCTCGCCCAGGTACTGGACGAGGTTGTAGGTGAAGGAGTCGTAGTTGTCGAGCACGAGCACTCGCATTGCCATCACGCCCCATCCTTTACTCGCCCGGCCCTGATCGCATGCACGGGCATCACGCCCAATCCGTCTGCTTGCAGGCCAGTTCGATCGCGCGCATCGCCGCTGTGGACTTGGCCACCGACTCCTCGTACTCATACGCCGGTTTGGCGTCGGCGACGGTGCCACCGCCGGCCTGTATGTGCGCGATGCCGTCCTTGACGACGACGGTGCGAATGTGGATCGCGGTGTCCAGGTCGCCGCTGTAGCTGAGGTAGCCGATCGCGCCGCCGTAGCCGCCGCGCTTGACGGGCTCCAGCTCGTCGATGATCTGCATCGCGCGCACCTTCGGTGCGCCGGAGAGCGTGCCGGCCGGGAGCACCGATCGCAGCGCGTCCATCGCGCCGACATCCTCGCGCAGGGTGCCGGAGACGGAGGAGACGATGTGCATGACGTGGCTGTAGGACTCGATCTCCATCAGCTCATCGACAGCCACCGAGCCGTACTCGCACACGCGGCCCAGATCGTTGCGGCCTAGATCGACGAGCATGACGTGCTCTGAGCGCTCCTTCTCGTCGGCCAGCAACTCGGCGGCGATGCGGCGGTCCTCCTCGGGCGTGGCGCCGCGCGGGCGCGTGCCGGCGATCGGGCGCGTGGAGACGTGGCGGCCGCTGACGGTGAGCAGCGGCTCGGGGCTGGCGCCCGCGACCTGGAAGTCGCCGAAGTCGAGAAAGTACATGTAGGGGCTGGGGTTCACCGCGCGCAGGCCGCGGTAGATGGAGAACGCCTCGACGGGGACCGGGGCGGAGAAGCGCTGCGAGGGCACGACCTGGAAGGCGTCGCCGGCGAAGATGTACTGCACTATGCGCGCGACCATGCCTTCGAAGTGCTCACGGGTCATGTTGGACTGAAACGAGGGCATCTCACGCACGTTGGCCACACCCTCATCCCCAGCCACACCCTCAACCCCCGGCACAGGCCCGGCCAGCGCCCTGCGAATCCCAGCGATCTCCCGCGCAGCGCTGGCATGCGCCTGCTCGACATCGGGCTGCTCCTGCAGATCGGCGTTGACGAGGATCGTGACGGTGTGCTTGAGGTGGTCGAAGATGACGAGCGCATCGGAGAGCATCAGCGCCATGTCGGGCACACCCAGGGGATCGGGATTGGGTGGGCCCAGCGGCTCGACGGTGCGCACCAGGTCATAGCCGAAGACGCCGACGGCGCCGCCCATAAAAGGCGGCGCTTCACCCTCGGGCGGCGCCTGGCGGAAGCGCGCAGTCGCCTCGGCCGCGAGCGCGTAGGGGTCGCCCTCATCGCCTAGCGACCAGCGCAGCACCGAGCGGGGGCGAAAGCCGATGAAGGAGTAGCGGCCCATGCGCTGGCCCTGCTCGGCGGACTCCAGCAGGAAGCACGGCTCACCCGGCGCTAGCGCGCGCAGCTTGAGGAACGCCGAGACGGGCGTCTCGCAGTCGGCGATGAAACTCTCGCAGACCGGGATGAGGTTGTATGGCGGACTAGCGACGGCGCTCATCGAGCACCCGCTCGGCGTCGGCGAGGGCGCGGCCGCGGCTGACGAGAAGCACGAGCAGGTGGTAGAGCACGTCGGCGGCCTCTTCATCGACGCGCTCGTCTGTCTCCTCGCGCGCCGCCCGCGCGACCTCCTCGGCCTCCTCCATGACCTTCGCGCCGATCAGCGGCGGATCGTCCAGCAGCGCGACGGTGTAGGAACCGGGCGGACGCTCCTGCGCGCGCTGGCGCAGGGTGCGCTCAAGCGCGGGCAGCGTCTCAAATGACGCGGGCGGCAGCAGCTCGCCGCGGTGAAAGCAGGTGCGCTCTCCCGTGTGACAGGCTGGGCCGGCGGGCTCGACGAGCGCCAGCAGGGTGTCTCCGTCGCAGTCCAGACGCAGCGCACGGACGGCCTGTGTGTTGCCGCTGATGGCGCCCTTGTGCCAAAGCTCCTGGCGCGAGCGACTCCAGAGGTGCAGCTCGCCGGTGGCTCTCGTGCGCTGGAACGCCTCATCGTTCATGTAGGCCAGCATGAGCACCTCGCCGCTGTGCCAGTCCTGCACGACGCAGGGCAGCAGGCCGCGCTCGTCATAGACGAGTTGTCCAACAAGCTCCTCAGCAACGGAGGCGTTCACCCGCGCCATTGTAGGGGCGCATAGGCGCATAGTCTCTTCGCATGACTCCGCCCACGAACCCACTGCTGGGGCGCGAGCTGATCGTGGTGACCGGCAAGGGCGGCACCGGCAAGACGACGATCGCCGCCGCCCTCGGCCTGCTGGCGGCGCGGCACGGACGGCGCACGCTGGTGGCGGAGGTGGGCGAACGCCAGCACATACCCGCGCTCATGGGACGGCCGGAGCCTTCGGACGCGGGCGTCGAGGTGCAGCTGGCGGAGCACCTGTCGAGCCTCTCGATCGACCCCGATCGCGCGCTGGCCGACTGGCTGCGCACGCTGGGCGGGCGCGTGTCCTCGCGCGTGCTGCTTTCCAGCAGCACCTTCCAGTACTTCGTGGCGGCGGCGCCGGGGGCTCGGGAGGTGCTGAGCATGGTTAAGGTGCTGGAGCTGACGACCGACACGGACACGCGCGGACGGCGGCGGCAGGGCTATGACCTGGTGATCCTCGATGCCCCGGCGACGGGCCACGCGCTGGCGCTGCTCAACTCGCCGCGCACGTTCGCGGCGCTCGCGCGGGTGGGACCGATCGCGGCGCAGACACGGCTGGTGAGCGAGCTGCTGGAGGACCCGGCGCGCTCGGGCTACCTGGCGGTGGCGCACGGGACGGAGATGGCCGTGGCGGAGACGCTGCAGCTGCAGGAGCGCCTGCGCGCGGACCTGGGCCGCGAGCTGGACGCGGTGATCGTCAACGCGGCGCTGCCACGACGTTTCCAGGAGCGGGAGCTGCGGAGCATCGCGGCGCTGGAGGGCGAGCACACCGAGCACGCGGCGGCCCGCGCGGCGACGAGCGCTGCGCGCGCGGTGCATACGCGCGCCCGCGCGCAGAACAACCAGATCGCCCGCTTGCGCCGACGGCATGCGCGCGTGCTGCGGGTGCCGTTCTTGTTCACACGCAGCCTTGACCCGGAGGCGCTGCGGCGGATCGCCGACCGCCTGGAGCGGGGCTTAGCGGAGTAGCTTGCGCCCCTGACGACCCGCCCCCAAGACGCCCTTCCCCGACATGCCCTCTGAGAACCTCTCCCCCAACACGCCCTCCCCCGGCTGCGCCCGCATGACGGTGGCGATGCGCGTGGCGGCTGCCACCACCGCGGGGCCTAGCTTGGCCACTAGCTCCTCGCGCGAGTAGCTCTCGCACGGGACGGCCACCCCGATCGCGGCCGGCGCGAGACCGTGGGCGTCGAGCAGCGGCACGGCGAGCGTACGCAGCCCGGGAGAGAGCTCCTCGTCGTTGACGGCCAGCCCGGCGGCGCGCACGTGCTCCAGCTCGGCGCGCAGCGCGCGCCTGGCGGTGATGGTGTTGGGGCCGTGGCTCACGAGCCGCAGCGCGGCGATCAGCCGCTCGCGCGTGTGCTCGGGCAGATACGCGAGCAGCGCCTTGCCCATCGCGGTGCAGTGGCTGGGCAGGCGGGTGCCCAGGCCGAGGTCGTGGTTGAGGGCGTGCTGGCCTGCGCGCCAGCCCCGCAGCCAGTCGACGAACCTGACGTCGGCTTCGTCGAGCACGGCCAGCGCCACGGTGTGCCCGGTCTTGCCGCGCAGCCCGCGCAGGTGCTCGTGCGCGAGCGCGCGCAATGGCATCGCGCCCAGCAGCGCCAGTCCGACGTCGGCCCCGCCCGCGGCGAGGCGATAGCGGCGGGAGCGATCCTGTTCGAGATACCCCAGCGAGACGAGCGTCGCGGCGTAGCGATGCACGGTGGGCCGGCTCATGCGCAGCTCGTGCGCAAGCTCGGCGATGCCCATGCGCGGGCGCTCGGCGCTGAAGCGCTCCAGCAGCGAGAGGCCGGCGATCAGCGAGGAGGAGTAGCGCGCGGTCTCGCCCAGCTCCGCCAGCGCCTGCAGGGGCCTGTCGAGCGTCGCGGAGGAGCTTTGGGGGCCGACCGGTCGCTCACCGCCGCCTGGCTGCGCACCAGAGCGTTGCCCACCGCCTCGCTGCGCACCAGCCCGTTGCCCACCAGCCCGTTGCCCACTGGCGCGTTGACCACCGGCAGCGGCTTGCGAAGAGTCGCGCTTGCGGTCCGGTTTTTTTGCTT
Source organism: uncultured Solirubrobacterales bacterium (assembly GCA_963821895.1). Taxonomy (GTDB): domain Bacteria; phylum Actinomycetota; class Thermoleophilia; order Solirubrobacterales; family Solirubrobacteraceae; genus Palsa-744. The sequence continues at coordinate 147,842 of CAWGFQ010000007.1, read as the reverse complement.
GTCGGGATGCGGGCACGCCCAATCCCCCTTGGAGACGGTCCCTGCCTTATCGGGCGGTTTTCCTGCTTTGTTACAAGACGGTTCCCTGCTTGTCCAGCCACGCCAGCACGTCCAACGCGTTGCGTCGAGGTATCGGGATTGGGTAGAAAATACGGTCGATCACGCCTTCGTGGGCGATGAAGGTGAGGCGGCTGTAAACGCGCTCGCCGCCCGCGGAGAGCTCGGTGGGGAGGTCGATCGCTTCGGCCAATTTCAGCTCCGCGTCGCTCAACAGGGCGAAACGCAGCCGCTCGCGCCGGCAGAAGCGCCGCTGCTCCTCGGGCGGGCGGGCGTTGATGCCGATCACGTGGAAGCGGCGACCGGCAAAGCCCGCGCCGTACTCGCTGAAGGCCCGGCTTTGCAGCGTGCAGCCGCTGCCGAGCAGGCCGTCGGGATCCTGCGCAACCTCCCGCGATGTTTCTGTCCCGGGGTGCACGTAGACCACCACGGGCTCGCTCGCGAGCGTCGCCAGGTTCATCTCACCGCCGGTCGTGCTGGCCAGGCGCAGCGCGGGCAGCGGCTGTCCGAGCAGCGATTGCACGAGCTCGCCCTCGCTGGGCGCCCAACTCGCATGTGTCTCGAGCGCAAGGCCCGTCGTGTCCTGGCTAGCGAGCATCGCCGTCCAAGCCCGCGTTCGCAAGCCGATAGTGGCGCGTATACGTGTCCTGTTCGAGCAGCCCGATGCGCATCAGCGTGCTCATGTAGCGGTGCACGGTGCTGTTGTTCATGTCGAGCTGTTTGGCGATTTCGGCCACCCCCCGCTGGGTGCCGTCGAGCGGAAAGCAGGTGAGCACCTGCAGGCCGATGAGCAGCGAGTGCGAGAGGCTGCGGTCCTCCATGAGCGTGCGAAACAGCCACTGCGTGGAGCGTCCCGAGTGCCTGGCGGCAGCCTCCGCCGAGCTCCCGTCCGAGTCGGCCAACGAGGCGCGGTCCTTGCGCCGCACCACGAGGTCGACCTGATCCTCGGTGAGCTGGATGAAGACCCTTCCGCCTTCGGCCGGATCGCCCATCGTGCGGGCCGAGCGCTGTGCACCGCGCCCGGCCCGCTGTGGAGCGCTTCGGGTTGGAGCGCTTCGGGGGCCCGGGACCCCGGGTTTGCCGTCCCTGGCAGAGCTTCGCGCGCGACGCCCCTCCTCTCCGCGCAGTGGAGCCGCAACCCGGCTGGTGTGTTTGTCCCGCATTGCCTGCCTAGGATGATGCCCTGCCGGCCGGCGACTCTCAATGCACAGGTGAAAATTGTTCCGACTGGCGCACGGACGCCTCACGCCGTCTGCTGGCCGTAGACGATGCGCCAAAGGCGCAGCACCGGCACCAGCGCGCGCGCCAACGGCCCGCCCGCGCGCGCGAGGCTCGTGCTGTGCGCGCGCATGTGCGGAGCACGGGCGCTCTCCTTGGAGAGGTACATGGCGACCATGCAGGCGGCGATGACGGCATGACGATGGCCATGGCGTAGCCCTTCCACCGACCGCGTCGAACGCGCGACAGCTTCATGAACGCGTCGTATCGCCATCTCTTCGCTGGGGTAGTGCGCGATGTAGCTGTGCGCGCCACTGGCCGCGTCCTCGGCCTGATCGACGTAGCTATCGAGCATTGTCACCGCGACCGAGAACCACGGGAAGTAGGCGTTGTAGGCATTGGTGACCCACTGCCTGTCACAGTCGGCATCCGCGGCGATCGCGAGCAGCACGTGGATGACCGCCGAGCAGCTCGCGGCGGCCGTCAGCTCGAACCGGGAGGGTGCAGAGGCGTCACACGACGACGGTCCGGCCTCGCTCGGAAACTCCTCCCGCGCCCACCGCTCCAACGCGGCCTGGCGACGTTCTGGATCGAGCTCGTGGTTGCATACCCCAACCCCTGCCCGCCTGCCCTCCTGAACCAGCAGGCTGCGCACCTGCCGATAGCCGACAAGCGACGCACAGCAGCTGCGCGAGGTCTGCACGAGCGCCCACAGATAACCACCATCGTCCTTCCAGGGGTGGTGAATGTAGTAGGGGGAAACCTCGACATCGAGATCGAGCGCCTCGAGCAGGGCGAGATGGAGCTGAGCGCCGTTGATCTCACCCACCGCAGCACCACGCTCGCTGACGTTGTCGAGGAAGTCCCAGATCGTCTCATAAGCGACGATGACGCCCAGCAGGCGCACAACGCGCGCGCGAGCTATCACCGAAAAGAGCGCCGCGCCGTCCGTGTTGGCGCGTTTGCAGGCCCACGAGCTGAGCGCATCCTCGCGCAGCGGAGCGTCGGGAATCGTCCGCGCCCGTGCTTGCCACGCGCGCGCCTCGCCGGCTACCGCGGGCAGGCCCCAGGAGAGCTCGCGCAACGCTGCGGCAAACAGCGCCCAGATCTGCCGCAAAGACAGAAACGCCACATCGAGCCAGCGTCCAAAGACCAAGATACTTCTGGACGCTAGTGGTCGGGCCGGTCGTCTTTTCTCTCTTTACGGGCTTTCGAAGAAAGCAAACGTTTCTATTTTTTTGTTACTCCTGGAGACTGATAGCCGGACGGACCCGTGCCGCGAGATAACCGGGCAGAGCGACAATCGCGACCGCAACCGCGGTGACCAGCGCAAAGCTGCCCACCGCAACGAACGCTCCAACCGAGAACACCACGGGGAAGCCGGTTACGTTCGCGAGCGCGTGGCTGAGCAGCAGCTGCCCATACAGCCCGAAGAGCGCGCCGATCGAGCAGCCCGCCCCCAGCAACAGCGCGCTCTCAACGAGCAGCGCCCGCCAGAGCACGCCCCGACTGAAGCCATCGACCTTCATGTCCGCCAGTCGCTCCCGCCGCTGCCAGATCATTGCGCACATCGCCGCGGCCATGGCCAGCACAGCGGCTATCAGCACGAGCGCCGATATCTGGCTGAGTCGCGACAGACCCTGGCGCGAGGCAGCGCGCTCCTGCTGTTCGCGCTGCGCGGCGGTTTCGACCACCAGGCCCGAACCTGGCCCAAGCGCCTGCTGAATCTCGCTGCGCACGACGGCTGGCGAGGCGCCCGGGAGCAGCGAGATGTTGTAGGCGCTCGGATCGCTGCTCCCCCACGCGCGCGCATAGTCGTCCGCGTTGAGGACGATCGCGCCCGGCGGCCAGCCGATATTGGTGCTCAGCGCCGCTACGCGGAAGGTGGCGGGTCGCGGCGAGGGCAGCACGAAGGACCCGCCGATACGCAGATGATGTTCGTGGGCGATCGCCTGTGAGACGACTGCCCAGCCACCTTCGCGCACGTGGACAGTGGCAGACCCAAGTTCCCCGTTGAGGATCTGCGTCGGAGGGACGAGCGTGGCAGCGGCACGCGGCGGGGCGATCACCCATACCCGTCGCGTGCCGAAGTCAAGAAAGCCCGCCCTGTAGACGCGCACCGAGCCGACGCCCCACAGATGTGCGAGCGTGTGGGGCGCAAGTGCGTGAAACGAGGTTGTGGCAAGCAGATCCTGCGTGCCTGGCGGAACCACCCAGAGATCGGTGACCGCGGCGTCGTCGTGGGCCGAATTGTCCAGGCCGCGCTGCAGGTCGATGTGCGCCCCCTGTATCGCCACGCTTCCCATCACGGCGATCGCGCCTGTAGCGGCGATCGCCAGCGAGCGGGCACGGTTGTTTCCCGCGCGCAGCTCCACAACCGCGAGGTAGGGAGCAGCGCCCCTGACCGTGCCCTGCAAACGGTCGAACAGGAACACAACGACCTGGATCAGCGCCGGCAGGAGCAGCAGCAGAGCGACGACCAGGATCACCATCCCGAGAATCGCGGTCTGCGGCATGGCGAGCAGGATGACTGTTGTGAGCGCAAAGCAGAGCAGTCCCGCAGCTGCCATCACACTCGTCCCGCTGTAGCGCCTATGCCGAGACTGTCCACCGAGCGACAGGCGCACGAAGACGTTGCCCCACAGGGGGAGGAGCACACCCAGACACGCTGCCAGCAGCCCCCCCGCGGCGGCGATCGCCACGCTTTGCCAGGTGACGATCCGCTGCGAGCCGATGGGGAAGGCGAACGACAGGTAGCCGGGGTTCTGGCGAAACAGCGCAACCGACAGCAGATCGCCCAGCGCCAGCCCCACCAGCGTTGCGACGACACCGAGGACAAGCCCATCCAGGAGCAGCACCTCCACGATTGTGAAGCGCGAGTATCCGTCCAGCCGCAGGTCTTCCACGAGGTTGCGGCGCTGGGGCACCGTGAGCATAATCGCGTTGAACGCGAACAGAAAGCCCACGAGCGCGCTGATTGCCGAGAACAGCAGAGCCGACTGATTGGTCGGCCCCGCCGCCTGACTGAACAGCGTCGCGTCGAAGTCCGCGGGCCGCACGTCGAGCGTGCCCACCGCCAGCCGCTCCAGCCCCCTGTGCACTTCCGCGTCGCGGCCGGGCGCGGGCCGCACGAAGATCCTGCTCAGGCGGCCTGGCAGGCCCGTGAGCTTCTGGGCGTAGGCCAGCGGCGCGAGCGCCACCGGGCTTTCCACCAGCGCGCCGATGTCGCTGCGCAGAAGCTCCGCGCCGAGGAAGCTCTGCGCCACCCGCCCGCCGATCTGCAGGCTCACGGGGCTGAGCGAGAGCAGGCCCATCGACTGTGCGATCGGCGCGGGCAGCGCGATCGCCTGCTGCGTGGCTAGCTGCGCGGCGCTGAAGTGACGCAGCAGTGGCCCGGCCGCGTTGGCGAAGTGGGGATCGGTGCCGATCAGATTCACGCTCTGCCGGCCGCGCGGCCCCAGGACGTTGGCCCGCGCTTCGAGCACGGGCTCGGCCGCCTGCACGCCGGGTAGGCGCTGCACCTTGCCGAGCAGGGTCGCATCGAAGCCTTCGGGGCCGCGCGCGGCGATCTGGTAGCGCATGTCCCCCACGATCCCCCGCGTGAGCGCCGCGACCGAGCCGTCCAGGCTCGTGCTGGCGATCTGCGAGGCGAACAGCAGCGCCACGCCCACCGCGATGCCGGCCACGGCGAACAGCTCCTGCACCAGTCGCGTGCGCAGGCGCAGGCGGTAGAGCAGCAGCATGCTGGATGGCTTCATCGCCGCTCGGCGACCGAGGCCAACCGCTGTTTGGGCTCCTCGCCCACCAGCTGCCCATCGCGCAGCGTGTACACGTGATCGGCATACGCCGCCGCCTGGGGATCGTGCGTCACCAGCACGACCGTCAGCCGGCGCTGGCGGCACACGCCGGTGAGCAGCTCAAGCACTTCCTTGCCGCGGCGACTGTCGAGGCTGCCGGTGGGCTCATCGGCCAGCACCAGCTTGGGATCGGTGGACAGCGCGCGGGCGATCATCACGCGCTGGCGCTCGCCCATCGAGAGCTGGTCGGGGCGGTGGCGCAGGCGGTCCTCCAGACCCAGCGCATCCATCAGCGGTGTCACCTGCGTGCGCGCCTTGCGGGCACGCATGCCCATGCCCATCAGCTTCAGCGCGGCGTTGTCGATCGCGTCGATGCCCGGCACGAGGTTGAGCGTCTGACGCACGAACCCCAGTTCGCGCAGCCGGTAGCGTGCGGACTCCTGGTCGGAGAGCGTGGATATCTCGCGCCCGTTGAGGCTGACCGAGCCACTGTCGGGGCGGAGCAGCGCGGCGATCAGCAGCAGGAGCGTCGTCTTGCCCGAGCCGCTCGGCCCATACAGCGCCACCAGCTCGCCCTCTTTGACCGTCAGCGAGACGCCATCCACGGCGCGCACGGGCTCGCCTTCGCCGATGCGGTAGTGCTTGACGATCTCGCGCAGCTCAAGCACGGCCCACGGCGCCCAACCCCTAAGCCGACTGTTCGCGGCCGTGCAGGCGAATCACCTTGGCCGGCTCCCCGTCGTCTTCCGGCGAGAGCTCAGGCCCTTCGATCGGCGGCGTAGACAGGCGCCCGCCGCTGAGCGAAGCGATGTGGTGCGCGCTCATCATCGCCGGCATGTCGGGTACCGTCACCAGCACCGCCGTGCCTTCATCGTCGGCCAGCGAGCGCAGCAGCCGGGTGAGCTGCTCGCGCTCGATGATGTCCAGGTTGGCCGTCGGATCGTCGATCAGCAGCAGCTTCGGCGCGCGCACGATCCCGTGCGCGATCGCGATCAGCGAGCGCTCGCCGTCGGAGAGACTGCCCCAGCGCTGCCCGGCGCACTCGGACATGCCCACGCGCTCGAGCGCTTCGCGCGCCAGCGTGTAGGCTTGGCGGCGGCCGCGCTCGGCCAGCCGCGGCAACGCCACGTAGTCGAGCATGCGCAGTTCGCTCTTGGGACCCGCACGCCGCACCCAGCCGATCCGCTCCAGCATCAGCTTGGTGTGATCGGCCTCGCGTAGGCTCGCCAAATCGACGCCTTCGAAGCGCACCACGCCCTGGTCGGGGCGCTCCAGGCGGGCAGCGATCTTCAGCAGCGTCGTCTTGCCAACGCCGCGTTTGCCCCACACGGCCACCAGCTGGCCCGCGCCGACCTGCAGCGCCACATCCTGGAGGACCCTGACGCGGTGCGATCCCCGCAGGTAGCTCTTGCCGATGCCTTCCAGCGAGAGCAACGGGCTCATCTCATGCTTCCCGCAGTCGCCCGCTCGCATGCCGGTACCCGGCGCCCATGTCCTGTACCGGCCCGCTCGCGTCCCGATAGCCGCTGCTCATGGCTTCCAGCGACTCTCGCACTCCCTGCAGCCAGCCCAGCCGCGCCTCCCAGTAGGCGAGGTCGGCATCCCGGGCCATCATCAGCACCAGCCCCGACCAGCGGCTCGGGTCGGGGGGACGCATGCGTTCGAAGGACTGCTTGAGCTCCTGCACCCGACCGAGGCACACCAGCTCCTGCCCGTACACCAGCTCGATCATGCGCGGCAGGTTGTGCGGCTGGCACAGCGCCATCTTCATCTGCAGCGGATCGCGCAGCGGCGGCGCCGGCGAGGACGCATATAGCCACCGTTCGAAATGTCGCACTCCCTCCTCGGTGGCCTCATACGCGGAGGATGCCTCGTGCGCGCGCACCACCAGACCCTCGCGTTCCAGCCGCGTGAGCGCGGAGTACACGTTGGAGTCCACGAACTCGGCCGAGGACAGACGCTGGCGCAGTTTGGCCGTAAGCCTGTGGGCGGGGCTGGGCTCCTCGATGACCAGACCCAGTACGGCGATCTTTGCTGACATGTGTTTACGCGCTCCCTCGCGGGGTCTTTACCAGGGTCCCCGGACGTTACACCATTTGGAATCCAAGCGCGAACCTAAGCTGAACAGTTCAGATAAGCGGTCATCTTGATCCCTGGGATCGGTCCGGCGATCAAGCGTAGCGCGGGGTGCCCGGCGGTTGTTGTGGCGTTTCTGACACGGCCCTCGTCAGACGATCCCCAGGCGGTCCAGCAGGCCCTCGTCGGCCCGCCAGTCGCGCCGCACGCGCACCCCCAGATCGAGGTGCACCCGGCTGCGCAGCTCGCGTTCGAGTTCCTTGCGCGCGGCGCTGCCGATCGCTCTGATCATGCGGCCCTTGGCGCCGATCAAGATGCCTTTCTGGGACTCGCTCTCCACCCAGATGAGCGCCCTGCAACGGACGAGATCCGGGTGCGGGCGCTCGATCTCCTCGATCGCCACCTCCACCGCGTGGGGCACCTCCTGGAAGGTGCGCCTGATCACCGCCTCGCGGATCAGCTCCGCCAGCAGCACCCCCTGCGCCTGATCGGTGTGCTCACGCGGATCGAACAGGAACGGCCCAGCGGGCATCTGCCCGGCCAAGTGCTCCACCAGCTCCGCCACGCCCGTGTGCGTGCGTGCGGAGATGGGGAAGACCTCCCCAACGCCCTGAAGCTCAGCAGCCTGCGTCAGCGCCTGCACGACCTGGGCGCGCGTGAGGCGATCGATTTTGTTCACCGCCACGGTCACCGGCAGCTTTGCGTTGGCGAGCGTAGCCGCGATGAAACGGTCGCCCGGCCCCACCCCCTGCTCGCCTGAGACCAGCAGCAGCGCCGCGTCGGCGCCCGCCAGCTCCTGCGCCACGCGGGCGGCCATGCGCGCTGTCAATGCATCCAGCGGGCGCTGCACCCCCGGCATGTCCACCAGCACCAGCTGGCGCTCGCCCTGCGTCCACACTCCGCGGATCGCCCGGCGCGTGGTCTGCGGACGGTCGGAGACGATCGCCACCTTCGCCCCCACCACAGCGTTCACCAGGGTGGACTTGCCCACGTTGGGGCGGCCGGCCAGGGCGACGAAGCCACTGTGGGTCAAAGGGTCTCCCAGCGCAGGATCTCAGCCTGCAGGGCCAGCATCTCGCCGGCGTCGGTCTCATGGTCCATGCCCACGAGGTGCAGCACACCGTGCACGACCGCCTCGCATAGATCCTCGGTGTGCTCGGGGCAGATCAGCACGTCTCCCAGCTCGCGCGGCGGCCCATCCACCCCGTGCGAAGGCCCATCCACCTCACCGTGCAGCCCATCCAGGGCGCCCTCGCCGTCGATCGGAAACGACAGGACATCAGTCGCTCCCGACTTGCCGCGGTGCTCCGCGTTAAGCGCCGCGATCCGCTCGGCATCCACGAACTCGATTGCCAGGTGACCCGCGTGGACATCGCCCGTCGCGGCAGCCACGCAGCACAGGCGTCTGACCTGAGCCATCGCAGGCGCTTCGGCGAGCAACTCCGCGCCGAAGACCTCCACCTCTAGGCCGGCCACAACGCGGCCCCCTCCTCCCCCAAAAAAATAATCACCACTACGCCAGGCGGCGATCCGCTGCCCGCAGCTCCGGGGCCTCGCGCCGGCCGTGCTCGTCGTATGCCTCCACGATGCGCTGCACGAGCTTGTGGCGCACGACGTCCTCGCCGCCGAAGCGCACGAACTCGATGCCCTCGATCGCCTCCAGCACCTCGCCCACGACGATCAGCCCCGAGCGCTGCTCGCGCGGCAGGTCCACCTGCGTGACGTCGCCAGTGACCACCATCCGCGAGCCGAAGCCCAGGCGTGTGAGGAACATCTTCATCTGCTCGGGCGTGGTGTTCTGCGCCTCGTCGAGGATCACGAAGGAGTCGTTCAGCGTACGCCCGCGCATGAACGCCAGCGGCGCGATCTCGATAACCCCACGCTCCAGGTGCTGGCTGACCTTCTCAGGGTCGAGCATGTCGTGCAACGCGTCGAACAAGGGACGCAGGTAGGGGTCCACCTTGGCCATCAGGTCGCCCGGCAAGAAGCCCAGGCGCTCGCCTGCCTCCACCGCGGGGCGCGTGAGGATGATGCGGTTGACCTCGTTGCGCGAGAGCGCCGCCGCCGCCATCGCCACCGCGAGGAACGTCTTGCCCGTGCCGGCCGGGCCGACGCCGAAGGTGATCGTCGATTTGCGGATGCAGTCCACGTAGCGCTTCTGGTTGACGGTCTTGGGCGCGACGCGCAGGCCGCGGTGGCGCCACACCACGTCCTCCAGCACGCGCGCGGGGGACTCGTGCGCGTCGAGCGCCCCCGTCACGGCGCTGATCGTGCCCGGCCCGATCTCGTGTCCGCGGGCGATCAGATCCGAGAGCTCCTTCACCACGCGCTCCCCCGCGCGCGTCTCGGAGTCGCTGCCGTCGAGCGTGAGCAGGTTGCCGCGCAGCCACACCTTGCAGTCGAGATGGCCCTCCAGCGCGCGCAGCACCGCGTCCTGGCTGCCGGCCAGCTCGGCTGCGACGTCCCCCGGCAGCTCGATCTGCGTCCTCATTCGCTGAGAGCCGCCCGCACCAATCCCGACACGCGCTTGCCATCCGCGCGGCCGTCAACCTTCGCCATCGCCGCCTTCATCGCACCGCCCATGTCTCTGACCGATTGCGCGCCGCTCTCCGCCACCGCGGCCGCCACGATCTGCTGCAGCTCCTCCTCGGAGAGCTCCGCGGGCAGGTAGCCGGCAATCAGCCGTGCCTCTTTCTCCTCGCCCTCCGCCAGGTCGTCGCGCCCCGCCTCGCGGTAGGCGCTCGCGGCCTCCACGCGGCGCTTGCGCTCGCGGCGCAGCACCGCCAGCTCATCGCCCGAGGAGTCTTCCTTCGCGGCCTTCTGCAGCTCGGACAGCACCAGGCGCAGGGCGCCCACGCGCTCCTTGTCTCCGGCGCGCATCGCGTCCTTCACGTCCGCGCTCACCTGATCGACTATCGCCATACAACGATCAGGATACGCCGCTCACGGGTCCTCGCTGTATTCCAACGGTGTCCGGCTCCCCAGCCGCCCCGGATCGGACGCGTCGCGGCCGAAGATCAACGCCACGTTCCAGTCCGCCAGCAGGCGCAGCTTGCGCCCCAGGCCCGGCATCAGCAGCAGGTGGTAGGTGCGCGCGATGAACCACGCAGGGAGGCCGCGCCAGCGGATGCCCGCGGTGATGGCGACCGCCTGGTTGTGGCCCAGCTCGGCCACCACACCCAGGCTGCGCCAGCGAAAGCGCCGTTCGCGGCCGTTGCCGAGGGTGGCCGCCACGTTGCCTGCCACGCGCCGGCCCTGGCGCAGCGCGTGCTGGGCCGTGGGCGGGCAGGGCCTGCCGCGGTGGGCGGGGTCGGGCACCGCCGCGCAGTCGCCAATCGCCCACACCATGCCGTGGAGGCCATCCACGCGCATGCGCGCATCCACAGCGATGCGTCCGCCGGCGGTGAGCGGCAGACCCAGCTTGGCTACCACGGGCGCGGGCCGCACACCCGCGGTCCATACCATCGTGCGGGCCGCGATCCGCTCGCCATTTGAAAGCACCGCTGAGCGGCCGCTCACCTGCACAAGGGTCGTGTCTGTGAGCACCTCGATGCCCCTGCCCTCAAGCTCCCGCCGCGCGAACCTCGACAGCCCCTTGGAGACCTCGCCCATGATGCGCTCGCGCGCCTCCACCAGCACCCAGCGCATGCCCTGCGCGCCGCAGCGGGGATACAGGTCGATCACGCGCGCAGCGAAGTCCTGCAGCTCCGCCAGACCCTCCACGCCGGCGTAGCCCGCGCCCACGAACACGAAGCCCAGGTACTCGGCCCGCCGCGCCGGGTCCTCCAGCGACTCGGCGATGTCCAGGCAGCTCAGCACCTGGTTGCGCAAGGCCGTCGCGTCGGTGAGCGACTTCAGCCCGATCGCATGCTCGGCCAGGCCGGGGATCGGCAGCGTGCGCGAGACCGAGCCGAGCGCCACCACGAGGCGGTCGTAGCCGAGCGTCAGCTCCTCGCCGTCGATGCGCCTCACAGTGAGCGCCCGCCGCGCGGGGTCCCCACTGAGAACATGCCCGATCAAGAGATCGGTGTGTCGCAGCTGCGAGCGCAGCGGCACGATCACGTGGCGCGGGTCGAGCGTCGCCCCCGCCGCGCCCGGCAGCAGGGGGGTGTAGAGCATGAAGTTGGCCTCGTTTACGAGCGTCACCCGCGTGCTGTGCGCGGGCAGCACGCGCTCCAGTGCGCGCGCGGCATAGAAGCCGCCGAAGCCTCCTCCCACGATCGCCACGTGCCGGGTCATCCCTTGAGGCTAGACCCCCGCCACGGAAGAGACCAATGTTACAAGCGTGTTACAAGCCCTTCCTCGAAACCCCTCGGGCAGCACCAGGCGAGCCATTCCCCCGGCACGCCCGGCGAACCCGAGCCCTCGGGGTTACGCGGAAGCATCCCGCTCAGCAACCCCGAAACGGGTTCTCCACCCGCACCCCCGCATAGTCCTGCCCGTCGGCGAGATCCTCCGAGAGCACCACCTCGCAGCCCAGCTCGCGGGCCGCCTCCAGGATCGCCGCGTCCCAGTAGGAGATGCCGAACCGCTCCCGCGTCGACATCGCCGAGAGCACCGTACCGAGCGCGGTCTCCTGAACAGGGAAGCGCCGAAAGGAGTCAACGAGCGCCGCCGCCTGCTCGTGCGTCAGCCGATCGGCTCGCGTTTTGCGCGTCGCCTGCACGTAGAACTCCTGGAGCACCTGCACCGAGAGCCCCACATCCCGGGCCGAGAGGAGCTCGCTGGCCCGCGCCGCCTTCGCTTGCTCCGCGGGATCGCACGAGATCGCGTAGAGCAGGATGTTGGTGTCAACGAACCGCACGTCCGTGCAACTCGTCACGGTCTAGGCGGTCGCCGGCGCTGAACCGCTCGATCTGGCTCTGAATGCTCCTCTGCCGCGCCGCGAGCCTGGCGAACTCGGCCTCGCGCTCGGAGAGCGAGCTCAGATACTCGGCGACGAGGCCGCTCACGGAGCTGCCCTGCTCCGCCGCGCGGATACGCGCGGCGCGATAAACGTCGTCGGGGACGGTAACGGTGATATTTGCCACTGTGTTTCACAGTATCACAGAAACACAGCCCTAGATGCCTGCGGCGGGCGAGCCGCTACCCGCGTCTCATTGGCCCCCACCGGCGTATCGTTGGCGTGCCCCAAATGCTCGCCTCAAACCCATCCCCCACCGTGCGCCGTGCAACCCCCGCGGACATCCCGGCCCTCGCGCGCTCGCTCGCGCGCGCCTTCCTCGACGATCCGGTGGCGATGTGGTCGTGCCGGCCCGATGCTCTGCGCCCCACCGTGCTCGAACGCTTCCACCGCGCGCGCCTGGCGCACCTGCTCCCCCATCAGGAGGTGTGGACCGACCCCGAGCTCTCCTGCGCTGCGTTGTGGGCGCCGCCGGGACACTGGCGCACCACACCGCGTCAGGACCTGGCGCTCACGCGCTGTCTGCTGCACCTCCGCCTGATGCCGCGCCTGCCGCTGATCGCGACGGGCCTGCTGGGCATGGAGCGCGGGCATCCGCGCCGGCCGCCGCACTGGTATCTGGCGGTGCTCGGCACCGATCCCGCCGCCCAGGGCCAGGGCCTCGGCTCGGCCGTGCTGCGGCCAGTGCTCGAACAGTGCGACAACGACGGGATCGGCGCCTATCTGGAGTCCTCCAAGGAGCGCAACATCGCCTTCTACGCCCGCCACGGCTTCCGCGTCACGAAGGAGCTGCGCCTCACGCGCGGTCCGCGCATGTGGTCGATGTGGCGCGAGCCTCGCCCATAGGCCGCGCCCGCCCGACCGGCCGCGCGCGCTCGGGCCGCGCACGCATAGGCAGCCCCGCCCGGGCCGCCTCAGTCGTACCGCTCGCGGCCCCCGGTCGGCGGCAGCATCGCGCCGATGATCCAGAACAACGGGATGAAGATGCCGATCAGGAACATCACCCAGTGGCCCTTGCGGATCGAGATGATCCCCAGGGTGATCAGCAGCACGATGTAGATCGCGCCGAAAAGCACCCCGGCCGAGGTCGATACGGCCAGCACTGTGGTCTGCGTCATCTCCGTTGCTCCTTCCTTGCGCAGGACGCGCCGCCACAGCGTGGCACCGGGCAGCCGGGGGCCCGTCATCCCGAACGGATGAAATCGGCTCCGCCGGCGGCCAGGCGATAGCGCCTAGGATGGCGGTGGTGCGCCGTCCCTCCCTGGCAAGGCATCTCCCATGGATCCGGGCGTCGCGGCGGCTTCTGCTCGTGCTGGCCCTCGGCGCGGCGAGCCCGCCCGCGACCTTGGCGACCATCTCCGCCCTGGCGACGACCCTCGCTTCCCTCGCCGCATCTAGCGCCCGGGCCGAAGTCGTGGCGATCGACCGCTCCGGCGCGGCCGCTCCAGTGCTGTGGAACGGCGGCGTCGCCTGGCTCGACCCCTCAGGCGTACACACCGCTGCCCCTCGTGGCGCTCAGCAACGAACCTGGCAGCACGGCGCAGAGCAGATATGTGACGCACGCTGTGCTCGCAGGCGGCTGAATCCGCGAAACGCCCGCCGGCCCTGCGAGCCAGCCGAAAAATTCTTACGTTTACGCCGTTGGCTTATCCCGCTCGGGCCTGCACGATGCCGACATGCGTCAGCAAGCCAGCCCCGAGACGATCAGCGAGCAGATGCGGCTGTTTGGACAGAACGTACGCGCCGCACGCAACGCAAAAGGCTGGCCGCAGAATAGCCCCCACCTCTCACGGGGCGGCCTGGACAAGGCGATGGTCAGCCGCCTGGAGCTGGGAATGCGCCTGCCTCGCCTGCCCAAGATCCTGCGTGTCGCGAGCGTACTCGAGGTGCCGCCGCGCAAACTGCTGGAGGGAATCGGCACCGACGAGACGCCGCTCGCGCTGCTGCCGCCGCCCTCGGACCTGGAATGGCCCGCGGCCAGACTCGGCGCCAACGTGAAGTGGGCGCGCAACCGCGAGGGCATCTCGCAGATGGACCTGGCTGGCGAATCCGGCGTCGACCGCGCCGGCGTGGGGGCGATCGAGCGCGGCGAGCGCGACCCCCGGCTGGACACGATCCTCAAGCTGGCCTGGAGCCTTGAGTTGCCCCCGGCTGTGCTCCTGCACGGCGTCGAGAACGGCGATCAGGGATAGGCGGGCCGTATGCGCATGGCTGCCGCGGCCACCTGCGCAGCGGTCGGAGCGTTTCGCGTGCAGTTGTCCTGGCCGACGATGACGCCCATGGCGCCCCTCGTCACGAGCAGCCAGAAGGCGGTCAGCGATTCGCTGCCGGCGGTGTGGACGTACTGACCGGCCCAGCCCGTGCTCGCGTTGCAACTCGACGCGGCGGTTCGCCAGGTGACCGCGAAGGCGAAGGTGCTCCCGCCGTCGTCGATGTCGGTCCGCCCCACGAGCGGGTATCTGCCTTTCGCACAGCCGGTGGCGGCGGCGGCCGTGTCGTAGAAGCCGACGAGCTCGTCGCCTGCGATCGGCATGATTTCGAGCTTCGCGCCGAGCTCGGTGTACCAGATGCCGTTCATTCCCATCCCGTCCATCCTTTCAATCGACCAATGGTTGGAACAGTGTACTTGATTCACCATGTAGTGCAAGCTGCCAGCGCCTGCCGCCGTGACGTGACGGCTCCCTCACGCGAGACGCCGCGCCCGCCCCAGGCACGGCATCCCCGATGTCCGCGGCTTCTAGGAGGCCAGTTCTTCGGAAACTGTGCGGAACACGCCCATCTGCTGGGCGAGCGCTTCGCCTCCGAACGCCGCGATCACGCCGACGTCGTCGACCACCGAGCCAGCCTTCACGACCAGCTTGCGGAAGTCGGCGCTGGCTCCGATCTCATTCAACGCCGCGCGCTCGCCGCGGATCAGCACGAAGCCGGCGAGGTCGCCGCCGTGCGGGTTGAGCAGGATCGGCTCGAAGCTTTCGATCATGCCTTCCTGCTGCAGCTTGCCGTAGTAGGAGATGGTCTCCTGGAAGACGTCGAGCGCCCTTGACTCACGCCCGCGCACAACCGGACCCCAGCCGAGGAACAGTGCGTCACCAGCCATGGTAATCCTCTCTGTCGGAATCGAGAGCGACCGAGGTTACTCCGCATACACCAGCGCGGGTGCCTCCCCCCACAGCTGCTCCAGGCGGTAGTACTCGCGCGTGGTCGGCGTGAACACGTGCACGACCACGTCGAGGTAGTCCATCAGGATCCAGGACGCTCGCGTGGCGCCTTCCACGCGCCGTGGCGAGAGCCCGTGCTCCTGCTTGAGCCCCTGGTGGATGCCGTCGTGGATGGCCTTGGTCTGGCGCTCGGTGTTGCCGGAGCAGATGACGAAGAAGTCGGTGTAGCCGACGACGCCGCGCAGGTCGATCGAGACGATGTCCGTGGCCTTCTTGTCCGACGCGAACCGGCAAACCTCCTGCGCAAGCTGCTCGGAGGTCATTGCGAGGCCACCCCGCCGTCGCCGCCACCTTCGCGGTAGAGCCGGTGCTCGGCGATGTAGGCGGCCACGGCGTCTCCGACCAGCTCCCCGACGGGCTCGTCGCGCGCCGCGCGCAGGCGCACCAGCGAGGAGGAGATGTCGATCGGGGGCATCCCCAGGAAGCCGGCGTGCGCTCCAAGGGACTCCAGCACCGCAAGCACCTCCGCCCGCCCGTCCCCGGGGCGCTCGGCCACGGCGATGTCGGCCAGCTTCACGATTTCCTGCGGCCTGCGCCAGGCGGGCAGCGTGCGCGCCATGTCCGAGCCGAGGATCAACGTCGGCCGCGCGGTGGGTTGGTGGGCATCGGCATCGGCGCGGGCATGCAGTTCGAGCAGCGTATCCACGGTGTACGACGGCCCGCCCCGCTCGATCTCCAGCGCCGACGCCTCGATCCCCTCGTGGCCCTCGACCGCCAGCTGGCACATGCGCAAGCGGTGCTCCGGGCCGGGGTCCTCCAACGCCGGCTTGTGCGGCGGCGCGAACGACGGCATCAAGAGCACCCGCTCCAGGCGCAGCTGCGCGCGCGCGCAGGCGGCCACGGCGAGGTGCCCGCGGTGGGGCGGGTTGAAGGTGCCGCCGAGGATGCCGAGGCCGCCGGGCAAGGATTCAAACAGGACAGCCGCGCGCTCAGGCGCGGAGATGCCCGTTGCCTTCGATGAGGTACTTGAACGTGCACAGCTCGCGCAGGCCGATCGGGCCGCGCGCGTGGAGCTTCTGCGTGGAGTTGCCGATCTCCGCGCCCATCCCGAACTCGCCCCCGTCGGTGAAGCGCGTGGAGGCGTTGATGTAGACGCAGCCCGCATCGACCCCCATCTGGAAAGCACGCGCCGAAGCGGTGTCTCGCGTGAGGATCGCCTCGGAGTGCCCGCTGCCGTGGCGGGCGATGTGCTCGATCGCCTCCCCCACCGAATCCACGACGCCCACTGCCAGCACGAGCGCGAGGTACTCGGTGTCCCAGTCCTCCGCCGTGGCGGGCTCAAGCTTCACCTCGCCGCCGCCCGCGCCGTTGAGCGGCGCCCCCAGCGCAAGCACACGCGCATCGCCGCGCACGAGCACCCCCGCCTCCCCGAGGGCGGCGAGCACGCGCGGCACAAACTCCTCGGCAGCATCCTGGTGCACGAGCAGTGTCTCCATCGCGTTGCAGACACCCGGGCGCTGCGTCTTGGCGTTGAGCACGATCGCCTCGGCCGCGTCCAGGTCGGCAGAGGCATCCACGAACACATGGCAGTTGCCCGACGCCGCATAAATGACGGGCACCGTGGCGACCTCCTTCAGGGCGGCCTTCAAGCCCTCCCCCCCGCGCGGGACGATCAGATCCACCGTCTCGGTCTGCGTGGCCAGCTCCGCCAGCTCCTCGCGCCCGCCGCCGCTGACGAGCGTGACCGACCCCTCGGGCAGCCCCTCCCCTTCTACGGCCTGCGCCGCCACGGCGGCAAGCACGGCGTTGGAGTGCGCCGCCGCGGAGGACCCGCGCAGCACGACGGCATTGCCCGACTTCAGGCACAGCGCGGCGGCGTCGATCGTGACGTTGGGCCTTGCCTCATACACCACGGCGACGACCCCCAGCGGCACGCGCACGCGCCGTACATCGAGGCCGTTGGGCAGCCGCTGACCGTCGATCACCTCGCCCACGGGGTCGGGCAGCGTGGCGATCCGCTCCACCGCCTGGGCAATGGCCGCGATGCGCGCCTCATCCAGCAGCAGCCGGTCGAGCAGCGCCTCGCTCAACCCTGCCTCCCGGCCCGCCTGCATGTCGAGCGCGTTAGCGCGCAGGATCTCCGGCGTGCGCTCGATCAACGCCCCGGCAATCGCCCGCAACGCGGCGTCCTTGCGCGCCGTGGAGAGCACGGCCAGGCGCCGCGAGGCAACCCGCGCGGCGTGGCACTGCTCGGCGATCGATGAGACGACGGTGGCCACGACCTACAGGGTACCTGCCGCCCTACTCCATCCCCGGGCCACCCCCGCGCACACCCCTCTCGCGCGCATGAAACCGCGTGCCCGCCGCCCGCCCTGCCAGCGCATCCTCCAGGGCGCGCGGATGCAGGCCGTTGCACACCACGGTGTCGATCCCCGCCGCGGTGGCCATATCTGCCGCGAGCACCTTCGAGCGCATGCCGCCCGAGCCGAGCGGCGAGGTGGTGGCGCCGATCTCAAGCTCCCGCAGCCCCTCGAAATCGCGCACCTCGCGCACCAGTTCAGCATCGGGCTCCAGGCGCGGGTCGGCGCTGTACAGGCCGTCGATGTCCGTTAGCAGCACCAACAAATCGGCTCGCACCAGCAATGCCACGTGCGCAGCCAGGAAGTCGTTGTCGCCGAAGGAAATCTCATCCGTCGCGACGGTGTCGTTCTCGTTGACAACCGGCACGGTCCCCCACTCCAGCAGCTTGGCGAACGTGTGCCGCGCGTTCTCATAGCTCGCGCGCGAGGACAAGTCGCCGATCGTGAGCAGCACCTGCGCGCTGTGCACGCCCCCCTCTTCGAGCAGCTCCTGATAAGCGCGGTAGAGCCCCCCCTGCCCGACGGCGGAGGCGGCCTGCAGCTCCGCTATCTCAACCGGACGCGCAGTGAGACCCATGACCTGCACCCCGCGCGCGATCGCGCCGGAGGAGACGAGCACGACCTCCTCCCCACTCGCGTGCAGCGCGGCGACGGCGGCGACGATGCGCGCGAGCACATCCCGACGCAGCGCCCCCTGCTCGTCGGCGACGATGCTGGAACCCAGCTTGATGACTGCCCTTGCCATGTCGGGATGCAGCGTAGTGCGGGGACCGGAGGGCCGCACTTGATGAGGGGAGATTTTTTTGGATTTGAGGGGGCCGCGCAGCTGCCCACAGCCGGCCTTGTCAGTCCGGCGCGGCGGGCGTGGCCTCGGCGCGAATGGTGCGTTCGACCTCGCAGCCCAGGGCCGTGAGGCGCCAGGCATTCGCTTCGCCGCGGCTGTGGCCGGCGCCGGTGTTCTCGATCAGGCCGAGGCTCGTGAGTCGCTGCAAGAGCTTGGAGATCTGGCCCTGGTCGGCGATGCCGGCTGCCGCGCCAACCTCGCGGTTGCTCGCACCGGGGGTCGTGGCGATGGCGATGAGGACGCGCACCGTGCGGTAGGTGAGGCGCATGTCGAGATCCCGCAGCGGGTCCCCGGACGGGCGCCTTGGCCGTGCACGCGCCTTGGGGGCCTCACGCGAGAGCTCACGATTCGCGGCGGCCGTGCCTTGATACGGAAGCACGATCATGTGCATCAGCGGGCCCAGCAGCTCGACCATGGGACGGCCCGTGGGTTGCACTAGGCGCGCGTGGATCACGGCCAGCACGGCGCCAACCACCCCCTCACCCGTTAGCGGGGCGCCTGCCGCCGCCTTGCCATTGCCTCCCTTGCTGCCCCCTTGACCACCCGCCTCGACGGCGGCGATGAGCCCCTGCACGATGCGGCGGCGGCGCTCCAGCGCGGAGGGACCTGCTCCCAGCGAGTGCACTACGCAGACCGCCCCCATGTCCGGCTCTTCGTCGAGGAACTCTAGGAACGCAGTAAGCCCCGAGCGGATCTGCTCGCGCCATGCGCCGGGCCGTTCGTACTCGGGCAGCACCGCGGCGCCGGCAAACGAAAGCGCTTGATCGAACGTGGCCAGGAAGCACTCTTCGCGGTCGGCGAACAGTTCGTAGAAGGTGCGGCGCGACACCCCCGCGCGGGAGACGACGTTGGAGACCGAGGCAGACGGCAGGCCGTGCTCGCTGACGACCGAGGCCATCGCGCTGAGGATGCGCGCGCGCTGGATGCCATCGACCTTGTCGCGCGAGAGCGAATCGCGGCCGGGGCGCAGGCGGGCTAGGGCGAGCGCGGCGGTGTCCGCCGTAGGGTCGGGACTCGGCGGCCTCGGATTCCCGCGGCGCTTGCGTTGCGCCGCGGGCTTGGCCGTATTGCGGGCGGGTGACGGCATCAGAACAGCCACTCCCTACTTCTTTTTGCCCTTCTTCTTGGCGTGTGTTTTCTTCTTGGGTATGAGACACCCTGTGACGGCGATCTTCTCGTTCTGCTTGACGACGGCGCCGTTCTGGCCGGTGATCGTGAAGGGCATCGTCAGGCTGGTGCCGCAGAGGCTGCCCTTCGCGCTGGCCGGGAGCACCGCCGTGAGACCGGAATGCGGGCCCTCGGGCAGCGTCAGCGCAAATGAGCTGATCGGCGCGTCGGGCACCGTCGCGAAATCGCTGCTCGTGATGCCCTTCTTGATGTTGACGCTACCGACCAGATCGACAGTGACGCCTTCGCCCTGCAGGATCGCCACCACATCGGGGAACGCCGCGCCACCGTGGGACACCAGGTACGCGGGTCCCGAGACCGGGGTGGCGAGGATCGGCGTCGTGGCGGTGGCGATCCCGATGTCAGAGCCCGCCGGGCAACTCGCGGGGTTCGCGGCGAACGTCGCTTCGGGGCACGCCTGCTGGATCGTCGTGAGCCTGGCGGGGAGCTGCTTGGGCAGCACGACCGCCACGCTGTGGATGTTCGCCTCACCCGCGGGGAACGATCCCTTGACGGTAAGGCTCGCACCGTTCTGCTTGCTGCTCTTCGCCTGCGTACTCACGTTGAACACGGGCTTGAACGGCAATGCTGCGCAGTTCGCGGCCTGGAAGTGGCTCGACACGTTCGCCGTGGCTCCCTGGGTGCTCGTGAGGGTCCCGCCGACCGCGAGGGATTCGCAGCTGGTCGGGTTGAACATGAAGTTCTGGCGGTCGATCGCCACGTTCACCGTCTTCACCTGCAACGGAATGCCATCCACCATCGACGGCAGGGGGTCGCTTACGACCGTGATCTGCGCGGTGTGCGGATCGACACTCACAGCAGCACGCACCACGATGTTCCCCAGGTTGAACGGCCCGGCGACCGCGGGAACCACGACGCTCAACCCAAACGGCGCGCCCTTGTAGGGGCCCGTGAGGAACACCTGGCCACCCTGGACATAGAACGGGTGCGAACCCGCACCGGCACCGGCCGTGGCATGCCCGATCAAGCTATTGGCGCCACACGTGCCCTGCGACGCCTGCGGTTCGGGGCAGCGTTCCACGCCCTTCAGGATCGCCAGCAGCCCCGGGGGCGTCGTTGCGCTGACACGGCCCAGGTCCTGTTCCCCGTCGGTGCGGGACGCCGTGAGGACGAACGGGCTGAACGCACCCGCCTGGTTGTTCGTCATGCCCGACGTCGCGGACGGCGAAAACCCCGGGTTGCAATTGGAGCCAATCTCAAAAGAGCTCGGCGAGAGCGCCGGCGGCCCCGACTCCGGCGCAGACCACGGCGTCAGGGTGCTGTTCGTCGTAAACGTCCCACACGACTGCGGGGTCGCCAACGGCGCCCTCGGGCCGCTCTTCAGCGTCAGCGTCAGATCGCCCAGCGGCTGCTGCGGGGATTCGGGGAACGACGTCGTGAGCGCACCCGTAGTGGGGTCAACCGTAGTCGTGCCCGGGATCTTCAGCACGATGCCCGAGTTCGGGACACGCAACTGCATGAACAACCGCACCAGGCTGCCGTTCTGCGCATCCGCGAGGCTGCACGGGCCACAGTTGGGGGTCCCCAGGAACACCTGGCCTTCCAACGGTTCACCCAACACCGGGGTATGCGCCACCACGGTCCCGATCTGCGACGCTTCCGGGCACCCAGCAGGCTGCGTCGATTCCTCCGCCCACTGCGCATCACTGCACGCCTGCAACCCATCAGCCGCGGAAGGGGACAGAGCAAGACCCGCGGGAAGTGCGACCGTCGCGCTCTTCAAATCCGGCGTCGCGAGCGAGAGATCGTTGTTCGGCGCCTGCGGGATCGCCAGGTGCGTCACAAGGCCCGTCGGGGAATCCGCCACCATGGTATCCGGCGCCGCCGTCAGCGACGGGCTGAACTGCAACATGTCACAGCCCGTGGTCGCGGGCAGCGGAGACTTCGCTTCAAGCCAGTTCGGGTCGCTGAAGCCCGGGGTGCCATCAGCGTTGTAGCGGCCCTGCTGCGTCCACGTATCGACGTGCACAGTCGCCGCGAGCGGCACATCCGAACAATCCGTGGGGTTCGTGAAGAACGGAGCGGACGGGACACCAACACTGTGCAGGCTCCCGCCTCCGTCTTCGGCCTCGTCTTCAGCCTCCGGGTCACCGAACAGCGTCAGCGTTATACCCGACAAGATGCCACCCTTATCGCCCACCCCGAGGAAATTCGACGGGTTATCTGGGGAGGTGACTCGCAGCACATAACCCGCAGACGTATGAACCACGCTCGCAAAAAGATGCACAGCGAAAAGACCACCGATATCAAACCCGTACTCCGCCGGGTAACCATGTTCAGGCACCATGTTATACAACGGTGACAAGGCGAACGAGTCGTCTATAAGCGACGAGCCTGGCTGATCGGCATTGAGCGCCTGCAGCGCCACCTCGCCGATCTGCGTATCTGACGGACAGGAAAAATTATAGGTGCCCCTACCAGGGCCTGATGCCTCAACCAGGTCTGTCATCGGACACTGGGGAGCGGCCAATGTGCTGCCGGCAAAACCCAGCGGCAGATCCGTCACGACATCCTTTACAGTCTGCGACGTCGAATAAGATTCGGGATCTGCGGGGTGGGGGACGATTTCGCTCGTGAAATGAAGCGATGTGCTGACAGCATACGGGTGAGACCCGGCTTGCGAATCGGAAGCCCCGTCCAATCCGTTGATCCCAAACCCGAATTCGTTGATCGCGAACGGCGCCGGAGTGTTGCTGATCGCGTTCTGGGTGCTCACCGTCACGGGAGCCGCCCCACCCCCCGTCACGGTCACGGTATTCGTGACAGGCCCTTCCGGTGCGGACACCGACACCCCCACCGGAATATCCAGCTCCAAGATATCACCCGGCGGCACCGCCGCATAATCCGTACACGACAAACCCCCACAGCCTGCATCTTCCTCTGGAGTTTCGCGCAGCTTATAGTCGTAAAATGTATGCACGCCTCCGCTGACTCCCTGTGCTTCGGGCAGCGTGTCCGTGATCGTGACCGGGCTGCCATCCGTCGGACGGCTACCCACATTCGTCACAAGCACACGATAGCTCTGTGGCCTTACTCCTCCTTCATAGCCCGGTACGAAGTTCGTCGGACCCGCGACCGACCGCACCGACCACGCCGGACCAGGCACCACCGCCCCCGCAGCACCGCACACACCCAGCAACACGAGAGCGACAGCGCCACCGATATACAACGCCCGCCCAAACAATGACCTGCCGATCAACGCGCGCATCACTTGCCCCTCCTGTCGCTCTTCACGGCCCTGGATGTATGCCCATACAACTTCTCTGCCTTCGCTTGACACGCGTGCCGCTTGCGCTTGGGCTGCCGGGAGCAGACCTTCAATGCCCCCGCGAGCTTCTGCGCTCTCGTCAACGCCCTCGGCGCGACCACCACCGTGGAGGCGGGCGGCGCGAGATTCCCCCCGCCCCCGAGCACAATGCTCGACGGGGCGCCAAACACCGGTGGCGCCCCGGGCGACCCCTGGCACGCATCGCCCGCACACACAGCCGGCACCACGGGTGCCGGGAAGCCACCCGCGACACGCGCATCGTAAAAGTCCACCTGGGTATCGGTGTCCCCCGGCACCAGCCGCTGGGGGGTCACGAAGAACACATCGCCACCGGAGGCGCTCGTGCCGACCAGTTCGCCTTCCGCGGCGATCAGCGAAACACGGCCTTCGTGGTACTCGTACACACCACCGTTGGTCGCCTGCGGCGTCAACGCCGCCGCGCTCTGGAAGAACACAAACGCCCCATCGTCGGACATCGTGCGACCCAGCGCACCACCCCGCGCAGAGAAGAAACTGCCTTCTCCCTGGTGGATGATGGTCGCGCTGAGCCCGTTGGTGGCGTTCCCGTTGTCATTGAAGCCTTCCAGGCCGATCGAGACACGCACCATACTCCCGGTCTGCGCGTCGTACTGGAACACCTGGCGGCCAGTGGCCGTGTCCCCCGCCGTCAAATGACAAGCACTCGTGAACACCACGAAACGACCATCCGGTGAGACCTGGCCATTACTCGCATCGCCGCACCCCGTGACGAACACGGTACGACCCGCGGGGTATTCCGCATCGCGCTCATACACATAAAGGTTTTCGCCACCCGCCAGGGCATGTTCACCCGTACTGTTCGCCCCGCTCGTCAACACGCCCTTCGCGTAGAAGTAGACGTGCGACCCGTCCTCGGAGACATACGGCACACCCTGCACTTCAGCCACGGGTTCTGAGACACTCCCATCCCCACCCGAGACACGCACCACCCGCTGGCCGGCCGGGGCATCGAAATCGTACTCGTAGAGGTTCCCGCTCGTATCATGCCCCAGCAGCGACTGCTTGGTCGTGAAGAACACCTTCGACCCGTCCGCCGAGGCACCCTGGAACACCGCATCCGCCGGCGCGCTCGTATCACACAACACACAATCCGCTGTGGTGGGCTCGGAGATCGCTACCGTCCTTTCCTCATCGATCCGCGCGAACAACTCATTCACAGGCGGCTGCACCCCACCACAAGCATCACTGTCCGCGCCGACAGCCGTGAAGAACACCGTCCCCCCACCTTCAGAGACAGCATTACGCACTTCTTCTTCTGTAAAATGAATATTGTAACTACCACCGCGCCACGTCCCGCACTGACTGATCAACACCGTACTACCAGCCCCCCCACTGACCCCAACCAGGCTCGGCGACGCATTACCCGTACCCCGATACTCATACAACGACTGCTGTCCGATCGTCGAGTCGAACGGCCACAAAAACCCAGGTTCACGAATGGTGAACACAACCCCATTCACCGCTTCAGCCGCAGCACCAATAACATCAAAGGGCGACACGGCATTAACTTGGTTCGGTCCGAGAGACGGCGGCCACACCGGGCCGATTTCACTCAACGAACCATCCACCCCACGCAAACGCAACCGCGCCACACTCGACTGTTCCGCCGGCCCCCAAACCGAATTCAAACCCCCCAACCCAATACCCCAAAATGCGCCACGATAAGGAGTCAACGGAGTCGTCACCCAACCCAACCCAGTCCGCGAAAAACGATAAAAAGCTTTTCCCCCTGTTGGCAGTTCGTCATTGGTCAGTCCCCCGAATCCTTCCGCAGTCTCGCCCACCAAGCTCGACCCATCAGCCGCCACCGTCGGCACCGTCACACGTTCCACATGGGCGCTGTTCTTATCCGCCGGCGTGACCATCTCATAAGCCCGGCAATCCGGCAGCCCCAGCGAGTTGTTTTCCGCGCGCAGCTGTTCATTGGGGCACCCTTCCCCCGCCAAGGCCGCGCCGGGCGAACACAGGCCCACCGCGACCAGCAACCCGGCGCAGCACAAAACCGCCCCAGGCACCCGACCCACGGCGGCAAAACGGCGAGGAGCCCTAAATCTGGGCCGAGCCGCTAAGAGAGAGAGAGAGAGAGAGAGATGCACCAGCCATGCTGTTGCATCTAGTCAAGGCCCCAGACGAGGCGCTGTGCACCCTCGGCACGTCGGTCGAAGTCGAACTCACGCGAACACCATCTCCCTCTACGTTCGAAACCCGGTCCCTCTCCCGGAGAAACCCTGCCTACGAATCACAGCCGGCCGCAGGGGCCGAACCCAAACAAGATCCTATGTCATGAAAACACCGCTTGGTCCTAAGAACCAACCGGACATTGCCCATCATAGACATAAATCAGGACCCGCGTCAACCCCCTGGCGCAAAAGATCTCGCTGGACGGCCTGCATAGACTTCCTCGGCATGGCCATCGAGCGCTTCGTTTGGACCGAACACGCCCTCCTGCGCCTCGCCCAGCGGCGCCTGACGCGCCTCGATGTCGAGCGCGCGATCCGCGCGGGGCACGAGGACCGGCGAGTCAACAACGGGGAGGCCGACTGGCTCGTCGTCGGCATCACGGCCCACGGAGTTCCTTTTGAAGCCGTCTATGACCACCCCGCAGGCAGCGACGAATCACGTGCGAGGGTCGTCTCGGCCTGGCGTCTGGATCGCTCGGAGTAAGCTCTGGGTATGTACGCCTACTACGATGCCGACGCAGACATCGCCTGGTTCCCTACGGGCGAATCGAACGACGTGGTCAGCGAGCGCGTCGCCGGGGGACTGCGCGACTACGATCGTGCGAGCCGTGCACTTGTCGCGATCGAGGTCTGGGATGCCAGCACGAGGCTGCCCCAGACATTGCTGGAAGCGCTCCCTGCACCAGTGACCCCGCACAGCGCCGCCGCATAGTCAGCCCGACGGATCCAGCTCCAGCACGGTCCCGCCGATCTCGATGTCATCGCCCGGCTGAAAGCCCTTCGCCTCCAGCGCCTGGATGACCCCGAGGCGGCGCAGGCGGGCCTCGACGTAGGCCATGGCGTCCTCGTTCTCGACGTCGAACCGCTGGAGCAGACGCTCGATGCCCCGGCCGCGCACGGCATAGACGCCGGGGCCTGTCTGCTCTACGGAGAAGCCGTCGCGGGCGGCGGGCCGGTAGACCATGTGCTCGGCCAGCTCGCCGTCGGGCTCGGGGACGGAGGCTGCGCCGGGGGCCTCATCCAAGGCGGCGCCGCCTGCCGGGACGGTGGCCGCGGCGGGAACCAGGCGCAGCAGCTCCCCCGCCAGCTCCTGAAGGCCGAGGCCCGTGGCCGCGGACGTGGCGATCACGGGCACCCGCACCCCATCCACCGCCAGGCGCGCCGACCACTCCGCAACGGCCTGCGCAACCCGTTCGGGTGGCACCAGATCGGCTTTGGAGAGCGCCAGCACGCGCGGGAGCGCTGCCAGCCTTGGGTCGTGCGCA
The DNA here is from genome assembly GCA_963821895.1 of uncultured Solirubrobacterales bacterium. Classification (GTDB taxonomy): domain Bacteria; phylum Actinomycetota; class Thermoleophilia; order Solirubrobacterales; family Solirubrobacteraceae; genus Palsa-744. The sequence goes on along the minus strand of CAWGFQ010000007.1, from coordinate 121,489 downwards.
GATAGCTCCCGCTCGATCGTGGCGTGGTTGGCAATCGGGTCGGCCTCCTCCCCGCCGGACAACTCGGGCGCTAGATCCAGGACGTGCACGAGCAGGCGCGTGCGCTCGACGTGCGCTAGGAACTCATGGCCGAGGCCCGCTCCTTCGCTGGCGCCCTCGATCAGGCCGGGGATGTCGGCCAGAATCAGCTGGCGTTCGTCGCTTTCGAGCACGCCCAGATTCGGCTCAAGCGTCGTAAAGGGGTAGCCGGCGACCTTGGGGGCCGCGCGGGTGAGGCGCGCGAGCAGCGAGGACTTCCCGGCGTTTGGCAGGCCCACGAGGCCCACGTCGGCCAGCAGCTTCAGGCGCAACTCCAACCACCCCTGCTCGCCCGGCAGGCCGCGCTCGGCAAAGCGGGGGGCCTGGCGCGTGGACGTGGCAAAGCGCTTGTTCCCCCTACCGCCGCTGCCGCCCTGCGCGATCACGGCGCGCTGGCCGTCGCGCAGCAGCTCCCAGCCCCGCCCTGCCAGGTCCTCGTCCTCGCCGTGCGCCTGCGTCCCCGGCGGCACCCGGATCTCAAGCGCGAGGCCGTCGGCCCCGTGGCGCTGGGACCCTTCCCCGTTGCCGCCGCGCCGCGCATGGTGATGGGCCTTGCGCGTAAACCCCTGCAAATCCCGCAGCGAGTCGTCGCAGACGAGCACGACGTTGCCCCCGCGGCCGCCGTCGCCGCCGTCGGGTCCGCCGCGCGGCACGTGCGCCTCGCGGCGGAAGCCCGCGCTGCCGTCGCCGCCGCCGCCGGCCTCGACGTGGATGCGCGCGCGGTCGTGGAGCATCAGCTGATCGTGACAGGCCGCGCCCCACCAGCGGGCGCAGCGGCCAACCCGGCTACTGGCCTTCGATGCTGACCACGCGACCACGGCGGCCGGTGGTGAACACGACTGTGCCGGCGGCGCGGGCGTACAGGGTGTCGTCTTTGCCGATGCCAACTCCGGTGCCGGGCTTGAAGCGGGTGCCGCGCTGGCGCACGATGATCTCCCCGCCCGTGACGGTCTCGCCCGCGAAGGTCTTGACGCCCAGGCGCTGGGCGTTGGATTCGCGGCCGTTGCGACTTGAGCCGAGTCCCTTCTTATGAGCCATGCGCGATCTCCGTTACCTCGATGCGGGTCAGCTCCTGGCGGTGGCCGTTGCGGCGCTTGTAGCCGCGCTTGGGCTTGAACTTGAAGACCCTGAGCTTCTCGCCGCGCTCGTGCGCGACGATCTTGGCGGTGACCTTCACCTTCTTCAGGCCCTCGGCGTCGAAGATCGCCTCCTCGGAGCGGTACATGATCGGCTCCAGGGCGACGCTCGCGCCCTCGGCCGCGGGCAGGCGCTCGACGAGCAGGTGCTGACCACGCTCGACGCGGTACTGCTTTCCGCCTGTCTTCACGATCGCATACATGTTCTGTTCTACTCCGCTTCCGCTTTAGCAGCCGAACGGCGTCGCCCGCCCCTGCGGCCACGACGCCGAGGCTTGGATGATACGCCATCCTCGGCGCTCTCGCCAGCGTGATCGGAATCGGGCGCGTCGCCGTTGCGGGAGGGCTCGGGCTCGGCGACGGCCACCGCCACGCCCGCGGGCTCCAGCTCGGGCACCGACGCCTGCGCGTCCTCGTTGGCCTTCACGCGCGGCTTGACCGGGGCCTTCGCGCGCGTGCGGCGCGGGCGGCGCTTGGCGGGCGTGGCCGAACGCGGCGCGGGGCGCACCACCTCGCCGTTCTCGTCCAGCAAGAGCGCGGTTGCCGCGGTGCGCCCGACCTGCTCGATGCGCACCATCTTTTTCTCGCCCACGTGCAGCGAGGCCCCGGAGATCGAAATGATGTAGCCGTCGATCTTGGCCACGGCGTCATCCACGTCGTACATGTGCGGCTCGACTACGTCCACCAGCACCTCATCGCCCTCGTGGAAGGGCAAGGCCCGCTCCTGCACCTCCCCGAGCGTGCCCTGGAAGGTGATCGCGAAGTGATCGAGCGCCAAGCCTTCGGAGCCCTCGAAGTGGAAGGAGCGGCCGGTGTGGGCCTCCAAGGCGTGCAGCGCGCGCGAGCCCTGGCCGGTGAACTGGGCCGTCACGCGCGGGTTGATCTGCACGAGGAACGCCTCTGCATCGGGGTTCTCGACGGCAATGTCGCGCAAGCGCCGCTCGAACTCGATCGCGATCGTCTCCTCGGAGCGGATCACGCCCTCGCCCTCGCACGTCGGGCAGGGGCGGCTCATGATCTCGCGCACGCCCTCGGTGACGTTCTGACGCGTCATCTCCACCAACCCCAGCCGCGATATCTCCGCGGTGAAGGTCTTCGTGCGGTCTTCGTCCAGGGACTTGCGCAGCACCTTCATCACCGCGTCGCGGTTGCGCGCGCGGGCCATGTCGATGAAGTCGATCACGATGATGCCGCCGATGTCGCGCAGGCGCAGCTGGTTGACGACCTCCTCGGCCGCCTCCAGATTGGTCTTGGTGATCGTGTCCTCCAGCGCGGCACCCTTGCCGCGGCCGATGAAGCTGCCGCTGTTGACGTCGATCACCGTCAATGCCTCGGCGTAGTCGATGATCAGGTAGCCGCCGCTGGGGAGATCGACGCGGCGGGACAGAACGCCGTCGATCGCCTTCTCCACGCCGTAGGCCTCGAACAGCGGCGTGGGCTCCTGCCACAGCTCCACGCGCTCGACCAGCTCCGGCGCGGTGCGCGAGAAGAAGGACACCAACCGGCGGTGCTGCAGCTCGTCGTCGACGATCGCCCGCTCGAAGTGCTCGCTGAAGATGTCGCGCACCACCCTGACCGATAGGTCGGCCTCCTGGAAGACCATCCCGGGCGCGCCGGTCTCATCGACGCGCTTCAAAAGCACCTCATACAGCTTGTGCAGATACAGCAGCTCGCGCTCGAAGTCGGCGCGCTTGGCGCCGTGCGCGGCGGTGCGGACGATCGCGCCGCCGTGGCCCAAATCCAGCTTGGCGGTCTCCTTGCGCAGGCGCTCGCGCTCGCGGTCCTCCAGGCGTCGGGAGACGCCCAGGCCCTCCCCGGAGGGGGTGTAGACCATGTAGCGGCCGGCGATCGTGACCTCCATCGACAGGCGCGCGCCCTTGGTCTTCAGGGGGTCCTTGACGACCTGCACGACGACCTCCTGGCCGGGCTTCAAAAGCTCGGAGATTTTGCGCCCGCCGCTGCGCCCGCGCTTGGGCGCCTCGACACCGGGCAGCACGATCTCGTCGACGTGCAGGAAGCCGTTCTTCTCGAGGCCTATGTCGACGAACGCGGCCTCAAGGCCCGGTAGGACGTTATCGACCTTGCCCTTGTAGATGTTCCCGACGATCGAGCGCGCTCCGCGGCGCTCCAGATACAGCTCGGCGATGCGATAGCCGGCCCCGGGCCGACCCTTGGCGCCGGCACTGCGGCGCGTGGTGGTTGAGGAGGCGGCGGGCTTGCCGGCGGCCTCCAGCAGCGCAACGCGCGTCTCCGCGCGGTCGACGCTGACGAGAACTTGCTTTTTCAATTTTTTCCAGTCTCTTGAACATTTTTTCCTAGTGAAGCGGCACGCGGCCCTTCAACGCCTCCGAGGCGCGTGCCTGGACGTAGATCGACTGCAGCAGACCTACGGCCAGAAGAGTGGTGATGACCGACGAGCCGCCGTAGCTCATGAGTGGCAGCGTGATGCCGGTGATGGGCATTATGCCTATGGCCATGCCCACGTTGACGAACACCTGAAACATCAGCATAGCCGCAACCCCCCCGGCAAGCAGCGAACCGAACAGGTCCTTGGACATCGTGAGGATGCGCAGGGCCCGCCAGATCAGCAGCGCGTATAGGGATAGGACGAACGCGGCCCCCACGAACCCGTACTGCTCGCCGACGGCGGCGAAGATGAAATCGGTGTGGCTCTCGGGCACGTATCCAAGGGAGACCTGGGTGGCAGCGGCGCCCCGGCCGGTCTTCTGACCGGAGCCGATAGCTATCTTCGCCTCCTCCTGCTGATAACCCTGCTTCTCGGGGTTGGTCGTGGGGTGCAGGAAGGCCGTCAGGCGTTCGACCTGGTAGGGCTTGATCACGTGCACGCCGATCGCGGGGGCGGCCCCCAGCACGATCGCGATCGACACGGCGCCCAGCGCCAGCAGGCCGCAGAGCTGGCGCCAAGGAGTGCCGGCGACGAGGAGCAGCGTGAGCGCGATCGTCACGTAGACCATGCCCGAGCCAAGATCGGGCTGGGCGATCACGAACAGCGCCGGCACCAGCGCGGCGACCATCACGCGCACGGTCGTCTCGCGCTCGTGCAGCACCCGCGAGCGGTCCACGACCATCGCGGCGAGCGCGACAGTGAGCAGCACCTTGCCGAGCTCGGAGCCCTGGAAGGAGAAGAACGGCAGGCTGATCGCGCGCTGCGAGCCGAGCGCGGAGTGCCCGAGGCCGAGCACGGCGAGGATCGAGATCATCAGCGCGGCGTAAATGCCCCGCTTGAACTGGCGCAGGCGGGAGTAGTCGATGCGCGAGAGCGCGAGCATCAACACCAGCCCCACGAGCAGGTAGACGCCCTGGCGGTCCACGTAGTAGAGCGGCCGGCCTTCCAGGGTGTCGCGTGTGGCGGCCTTGAGGTTGACGATCGAGCAGACCACGAGGCCGAGCACGGCGAGCGTGAGCAGCGGATCGAGTGGCAGGCGCCACGGGCGCGTGGGTGCGACAGGCGCGGCTTCGGGGGCGGTGATCGGGCTCAGCGGCACGGCCGCCTCCCACGCTTGCCGCGGCCGCCCCCGCCGAGCGCCGCGCCGCGTCCGACGGCGAGCGTATGCGACACGGCTCCTGCGCTCGCGCCGCGCATTACAGGCTCCTGTTCGTGCCGTGTACGAGCTTCTTGGTCTGCCCAAACCACTGCGATGCCAACAGGCGCGCGACCGGCGCCGCGGACTGGTCGCCGAAGCCGCCCTGTTCGATCGTCACGGCGATCACGATCGGGTGCTTGGCGTCGGCGACGTAGCACATGTACCAGGCCTGATCGGCCTGTCCGGCGCGTTCTGCGGTGCCCGTCTTCCCAAACACCGGATGGGCCCCCTGATCCCAGCCCGCCCACACGTCGGCGGAGGTGCCCCCGGCCATGCTGGTGGCGTCGTGGATGCCTTCCATCACGAGGCTCAGGTCGGCGTCGTTGAGGCGCACGTGGCGCTTGGGCGGAGCGCTCAGCGTGCGCACGAGCCCGCCATTTGCGTCGTCGATCTCCATCCCCAGGTGGGGTGTGACGACGGTTCCGTAGCCGCCGCGGCGGTAGGCGTTGGCGAGGGTGGAGTAGGCGACGGCCATCTGCAACGGCGATGTCAACAGATCGCCCTGCCCGACGGCGAGGTGCATGTCGTCGCCCACCGTCCACGGGCGGATTTCCGAGACGATGTCGCAGGGGCCGTGGTGGGGGCTGTGTTCGCACTCTTCCTGGAGCTTGTTCTCGACGGCGCGCCAGTGCGGGTCGGGGACGGTGCCGGTGAGCTCTTCGGGCAGGTCGATGCCGGTCTTCTCGCCGATCCCCAGTTCGTGCGCCTTTTCCTGGATGATGTTGCCGTGCGAGTTGGCCATCTCGCCGACTTCGAAGAAGTAGGTGTCGGAGGAGACACGCAGCGCGTTGACCAAGTCGAGGCCGCCGTATTCGGCGTGGCCGGCGTTGCAGAACTGCTCGGTGGAGACGTGGATGCACGAGCCTGCGCCGAGCGAGGCGTTGGGGTCGAGCACGCCGGCTTCCAGGGTCGCCATCGCGGTGATCGGCTTGAACGTAGAACCTGTCGGGTAGCCGGCGTTGACGGCGCGGTTCTGCAGCGGCGCGGGCTCGAACGGCTGATGGTGGCGTTTGCCGAGCAGCGCTTCGTATTCTTCGTCGGTGAGTGGCCGCGCGAACAGGTTGGGGTCGAAGTTGGGGTAGGAGCCCAGCGCCAGCACTTCGCCGTTAAGCGGATTGAGCGCCACGAAGGCCCCCGCGGGCGCGGGGTTGCCGTCGGCGTTGGCCAGGCCGATGCCCTGCTGCAGCGCTTCTTCGCCCTCGCGCTGCAGGCCGCGGTCGAGCGTGAGCTTGAGGCTGTAGCCGGCCTTGGGCAGGGTCGGGGTCGTGTGCGCCGCCGGCACCGCCTGCCCTTCGGAGTTGACCTCCACCCAGCGCGCGCCGGGCCGCCCGCGCAGGTAGCGGTCGTAGTAGAACTCGACGCCTTCCTGCCCGACGATCGTGTTCGGCGGCAAGCCGCGGAAGGCCGGGGTCTTGAGCTCTTCTGTGGAGACGGGGCCGACGTGGCCGAGCACGTGCGCCGCCATCCGCGCGTCGGGATAGGCGCGGATCGAGATCGGTTCCTGGGAGACCCCGGGGAAGTCGTTCTGGCGCTCGGCGAGCACGGTCAGCGCGGCCGGGCCGGCGGCGGTCTTGATCGTGACGGGCGCGTAGGGCAGTGCATAGTGCCCCTTGGCGACGAGATCCTCGATGTGGCGCGCGCTCATGCCCAGCAGCCGCCCCAGCCGCCGATACAGCACGCGCTTGCCGGCAGCGGTCTGGGGCAGCGCCGAGGGCGTGATCTGCACCGCGTTGGTGGTGCGGCTGGAGACGATCGGCTGCCCTTCGCTGTCGAAGATCTGCCCGCGCGGCGCGGGGATCGACAGCGAGCGCAGGCGGTTGACGTTGGCCTGGTGCACGTACTGTTCGCCGCTGAGCACCTGCAGGTACCACAGGCGGAAGAAGATCACGCCGAACATGACGAGCGCGATCCCGCCCACGATCGCCACGCGCAGCGCCAGCTGCGGCGGCACGTTGGTGCGCGGCGGGTCGGAGGAGCGCAGGTGATCGATCGTGCTCATGAGCGCGACAGTGGGCTCAGCCCGCCCGTGGTGTACGCACGCCGCCGGCGCCGGCGCGGATCGTCGGGCAGGGCAGGATCGAGCACCCGCCGCACCAGCAGCCACATCGGCAGCGCGAGCACCGTATCCACGACGATCCCCAGGACGATCTGGCGCAGCAGATCGAGGCTCACAGGGGCATCGACGCCGAGCAGGAACTCGATCACCGAGTAGCCCACCAGCGCCACGGCCGCAGCGCAGGCGCCGACCAGCAGCGGCGCGATGGCGGCCTGCGGATCGCGCAGTTCGCGCAGCCGCCCGGCCCAATACCCGATCACCGTGAACACCAGCGATGTGACACCGAGCGTCTGCGCCAGCATCAAGTCCACCAGCAGACCCACGCCGAAGCCCGTGACCGCGCCCACCGTGGAGCCGCAGGTGAGGCCCACAAACGCCACAAGCAGTGGCGAGACGTCGATCGTCACCCCAAACACGGGCACCTCGGAGATCACGCCGATCTCCACGAACACAAGCGCCACCGAGAGCGCCGCTATGCGCAGGGCGAGCGGCGCGGAGACCCCGGTGCCCATCACGCCCCCCTCACGCCCGTGAGCACCTGCACCGTTTCGAGGTTGTGCAGGTTGGCCAGCGGGTGCACGTTGACGGCCTTGTAGGGACTGTTTTCTTCAGTCGAGCTGACCTGTCCGATCGGAATGCCGCGCGGAAACAGCGATTCCCCGCCGCTGGCCACCGTGCCGGAGGTGACCACGTAGTCTCCGGGGTTGGGCGTGGAGTTGGCGGGCAGGTACTCCAGCAGCAGATCGTTGGGGTCGCCAACCTTCGGCTGCACGATGCCTGTGACGCCGCTTGAGTTGACCATCGCACTGACGCCCACTTCGCTGTCGGTGATGAGGCTCACCTGGGCGCCGTCGCCGTACACCTGCGTGACCTTGCCCACCAGCCCTTCGCCGTTGATGACGGGGTCGTTGACGCGCACCCCGTTTGCGCTGCCGGCGTTGATGGTCACCGTGGAATACCAGATGTTGGGCGACTTGAACACGACCGTGGCCGTGACGGGCGTGTAGCTGGCGGCCGAGATCCGGTTGTCGAGGTGCAGCAGCGCCAGCAGTTCGCGGTAGGAGCGTTCGTCGAACTGCTTGGCGATCAGCTCGCGCTGCAGCTCATCCACCTGCTTGCGCAGTTCGTTGCGCTGGCTCTTGGCGTGCAGCGTGTCGCCGAACCAGCCAAACAGGTTGCGCACCGGCTTGAGCGCCGCGTTGGCGCCGTCCTGGATGGGAGAGACGACCGTCAGAAAGCCGCGCTGCAGCGAATGCAGACCCCCGCTGGGGGCCTCGCGGAAGTAGGCGGTGAGCAGTATCAGCGAGAGCGCGACGAGCGCCACCAGCACGGCGCGCCGGCGCCTGACCGTCTTGTCATACACGGGTGGGGACCTTCCAAGTGATCAGGGGCAAAGGGTACGCTCACGATAGGCGCACAGGCGCGCCCGCGAGCGAGCATCGGAATACGTTAACCGGGCGCCAATGGCGCGGCGCCACATCGCTCTGTGCGCAACCCGCCGCCTGCCATCGGACCCCACCCTGTGGCGCCCCACTCATCGCCGCCGCCGGTTGCGCGATGTGCGGTTGGCGCGGTGGATCGTCTCGAACTCCTCAAGCGAGCGGCCGCTGCCAACGGCCACGCACGTGAGCGGCGACTCGGCCAGGTGCGCGGGCATCTGCGTCTCCTCGCGCAGCCGCTCATCGAGGCCCTGCAACAGCGAGCCGCCCCCGGCGAGCATGATGCCGCGGTCCATGATGTCCGAGGCCAGCTCGGGCGGTGTGCGATCCAAGGTCTCCTTGACCGCTTCGACGATCTGCGAGAGCGGCTCCTCAAGCGCCTGACGGATCTCCTCGCTTGTCAAGACGACGGTCTTGGGTAGGCCGGAGACCATGTCGCGCCCGCGGATCTCCGCCTGCAGCTCCTCTTGCATCGGGTGCGCGGAGCCGATCTCGAGCTTCAGCTCCTCCGCGGTCTGCTGGCCGATCAGGAGCTTGTACTCCTTCTTGGCGTAGTTGATGATCGCCTCGTCGAGCTCGTCGCCTCCGACGCGGATCGACTGCGAGACGACGATCCCGCCGAGTGAGATGACGGCCACCTCGGAGGTGCCGCCGCCGATGTCCACCACCATCGAGCCGGTGGGCTCTCCCACGGGCAGGCCGGCGCCGATCGCGGCGGCCATCGGCTCCTCGATCAGGTACGCCGTGCGCGCGCCCGCTGAAAGACATGCCTCCTCGACGGCGCGCTTCTCCACGCCGGTCACGCCGGAGGGCACGCAGACAACCACGCGCGGGTGCGCCCAACGGTTCTGGTGCACCTTCTGGATGAAGTGGCGCAGCATCTCCTCGGTGACGTCGAAGTCGGCGATCACGCCGTCCTTCAGCGGGCGGATCGCCTGGATCGTGCCGGGCGTGCGCCCGAGCATGCGCTTGGCCTCGATGCCGACGGCGTGCACCTCGCCGGTGCGCGAGTCGATCGCCACCACACTGGGCTCGGAGAGCACGATGCCGCGCCCGCGCACGTATACCAACGTGTTGGCGGTTCCCAGATCGACCGCCATGTCTCGGCCGCCGAACCCGGTCAGATAGCTGAAAATACCCATATATAGAGAACGGGCATGCTTGATTTCGGCTTCACGCCGCGCTCACGAAAAGCCGCGTCTCCGGCCAGGGCACGCCCGCGGGCAGTGTAGCGGACCCCACCCGGCGACCGATAGGGCTGCCAGCGGATTTGCAGGACAAACGGTGCCCTGCTCACAGCTACGCGACCCCTCCCTTCCCCCTAAAAATCTTCCAACATCTCGGGGTAGAGATCCAGCAGCGCCGCCAGCGGCAGCCCGACGACGTTCTGGAAGTCGCCCTCGATCGAGCGCACGAGCACGGAGCCCCTACCCTGGATGGCATAGCCGCCTGAGCGATCGCGCCACTCGCCGGCGGCGACGTACCAGCTCAACAGCTCCTCGCTGAGCGCGCGAAAGGTCACCTTCGTGCTCACCACCGCCGTGCGCTCCTCCTCGCCGGGCAGCAGCAGCGCCACACCGCTGAGCACGCTGTGCGTGGCATCGCTGAGCGCGCGCAGCGTCGCGCGGGCGTGCTCTTCATCGCCGGGCTTGCCGTAGATCGCTCCATCGAGCGTCACGAGCGTGTCCACGCCGAGGACGACCTCCGGCGTGTCGGGCGCCAGCGCGGCGCGCGCCTTGAGCATCGCGTTCTCGCCGGCAACCTGTGCCGGGTCACCCCGTTCCAGCTCGACCACATCGGCGGGCCGCACCTCGAAGTCAACCCCCAGACGCTGCAGGATCGCCCTGCGCTGGGGCGAGGCGGAGGCGAGTACGAGCGGTGGTCTACTCACAGCTCCGGGAAGAACAAGGCCGCCTCGCGCGCGGCGGACTCGGGCGAGTCCGAGCCGTGCACCATGTTCTGGCCGGTCTCGATCGCGAAGTCGCCGCGGATCGAGCCGGGCGCCGCCTCCAGCGGGTTGGTCGCGCCGATCGCCTGACGGGCGGCCTTCACGGCCTGCACCCCCTCAAGCACCATCGCCACCAGCGGGCCCGAGGTGATGAAGTCCACCAACTCCCCGAAGAACGGGCGCTCGGCGTGCTCGGCGTAGTGCTGCTCGGCCAGCTCCCTGCTCATCGTCATGTGCCGCAGGGCCACCAGGCGCAGCCCCTTGCGCTCGAAGCGAGCGATGATCTCGCCGGTCAGCGAGCGGGCGAAGGCGTCGGGCTTTACGAGGATCAGCGTGCGGTCCATGGAGTCCTTTGCGGTTGGATTGGAGGTTAGGAGCTTGAGCTCGGCCGGGGGCGGCTGGCCCGCGCAGGTCGGGCGGTGCCACCGGATGCGGGAGCCGGCTTTGCGGCCGGCACGGCCGTGCGATTGTCGTCATCGCCCAGCGCGTCGCTTTCGCCGGTCTGCGCCTCGCTCTCGATCACGATCGCGCGCGTGGCCGCCGCGGGCGCGGCGGCACTGCTGCCGGCGCCGGCCTCGGCGCGCTCGCGTTTGCGCGTGGTGCGCCGTGGCGCTTTGGCGCCGGGCACGTCGGCTTCGCAGTAGGGGCACAGCGACCACGTGCGCTCCAGCGGCTTGCCGCAGCTCTGACAGGGCTCCTTGAGCTTGCGCAGGCAGCCGGGGCAGCGCAGGAAGTCGCGCTCGATGTGATGGTCGCAGTGGGGGCACAGGCTCTGCTCCAGCTGCGCCAGGCGCACCTCCGCGGCGTGGGTTTCGAGTTCGCGCTCGCGGATGTCCTCCAGGTACTCGGGCGGGCGCAGGATGATGTAGATGACCGTGCCCACGTAGGGGAACAGCGAGGCCACGACCGCGGCCATGATCAGCACCGGGTCAGCGACGCGTCGTTTGGCGTCCTTGTAGGTCCAGAAGATCAGCGAGAAATACAGGACCACGACGAAGATGATCAGCACGTCGATGGCCAGGTTCAGGCCGCTGCTGTTGATTCCGAAGTAGGCGAGGGTTGGCATTGGAGGCGTCCGCTCCGGGCCCAATGTGGGCGCGAGCGGCCGAGTTTAGTGCCTAGCGCGGCGGGAATGGGGAAATGTCATGCGCCGCGGGGCCAGCCGCCGTCACAGGAACAGCCTGCCGAATCCGTAGCCGGCGGCGAAGAAAACGAGGATCACGAGCGCCACGCCGAGCGCCACCGCCCCGACCATCTTCAGCACCGAGGGGCCGTCGTCGTTCAACGTCCCACCTCCCGCCGCGAGGATTCCTCGCCCTCACCGAGCAGATCCCCCACGAGATAGATCGAGCCGGTGGCCAGCACCGCCCGGCTCGCGGGCTGCTCCCGCGCCCACCCACGCGCAAGCGCAAGCGCCTGCTGTGGCCTCGGCTCGCAGACGGCGTCTGCGAAGCCCTGCTGGCGCGCCAGCGACTGCAGCGCCGCGGGGGACAGCGCACGAGGACTGGGCGGCGCGGTGAACCAGGCCCGCTCGCACAGAGGCAGCAGCGTGTGCAGCATCGCTGCGGCGTCCTTATCCTCCAGCACGCCCAACACCAAACCCACCCGCCGGCCCTGCAACAGCTCCGGCAGGGACTCCGCGAGCGCACGTGCCGCATCGGGATTGTGCGCCCCGTCGAGCACCGTCAGGGGATCCCCGCCGAGGCCTCCGCCCGGGTCCCCACCGAGGCCTCCGCCCGGGTCCCCACCGAGGCCTCCGCCCGGGTCCCCGCCGGGACCCCCGCCGAGCACCTGCATGCGACCCGGCGTGGCGGTTTCAAGCGCGGCGTCCGCGATCGCCTCCTGGCGCGGCTCGATGCCGGCGCCCCGCAGATACGACTCGGCCGCCAACCGCGCGAGCGCGAAGTTCGCCCGCTGGAACGCGCCGGCGGCGAGCAGCGGCTGCGACCACGTCTCGTCCTTCCCCACCTGCACGATCTGAGCCTGCTGCTCGGCGGCCACGCGGCGGGCCACGGCGAGCGCGTCGGGATGCAGGCTCTGGCCGAGCGCGAGCGTGTTGTGGGGCCTGACGACCGCGAGCTTCTCCTCGGCGATGTCCGCCACCGTCGGACCGAGCCAGCGCGTGTGCTCGAGACCGACGTTTGTCAGCACGGTGACCTCGGAGTCGATCACGCTGGTGGCGTCGTAGCGCCCACCCAGGCCGGCCTCGATGACGGCGACCTGCACGCCGCGCCGCGCCAGCTCCCAGAAGGCAGCCGCCGTGAGCAGTTCGAACTGCGTTACGTGGTCGTTCTCACCGAGCGTGCGGTTGACGCGCTCCGCCGCCCACGCGGCGCGGGCCACGGCCGCGGCGAAGGCGCCCATCTCCACCGGCTCTTCGTCCACCTGCACGCGTTCGCCGTAGGAGACGAGGTGCGGCGAGGTGTAGGTGCCGGTGCGCAGGCCGTGGCGCCGCAGGATCGCGGCGGTCATGCGCGTGGTGGAGGTCTTGCCGTTGGTGCCGAGCACATGAATCGAGCGGTACTCGCGCTCGGGCGAGCCGAGCGCGGTCATCATGCGCCGCATCCGGTCGAGACCGAAGCGCATCCCGAACAGCTCCAGCGAGCGCAGGTGGCGCTCGGCGCGATCGCCGCTCCAACGCTCGCTCATAGCGCTTGCAGCTCCGCCTCTAGATGCGCCAGCTTGGTGCGCTCGCCATCCACGACCGCGGCCGGCGCCTTGGCGAGGAAGCCCTCGTTGGCCAGCTTGCCCTGCACGCGCGCGATCTCCTTCTGCAGCCGCTCGCGCTCGGCCGCGCGACGGTGCTCGGCGGCCTGCAGATCCAGGCCCTCGGCAGACAGCACCTCCAGGGTACCTCCGGGTATCGCCACTGAGGCGACCGGCTCCGCGCCATCCGTGGCAACGGACAGATCCAGTCGCGCCAACCTACCCACGGCTTCGGCCGTCGTGTCATAGCCCTTGGCGTTCAGAGCAGCCGGTATGACGAGCCCCGGACGCGCACTCATACTGTCGCGCCAGCCTCTTATCGCCGTGATCGCCTCAATCGCGCGCTCCATGCAGACCTCGGCATCGGGGTCGATCAAAGAGCGCTCGCAATGCGGGTAGACGGAGCCCGCCAGCAGTTCTCCGCCGGGCTCCAGGTATGACCACAGCTCCTCCGTTACGAACGGAATCACCGGGTGGCACATGGCGACGGTCTCGCGCAGGACGTGCATGAGTATCGACGCCAGCGCACGGCGATCCTCCTCACCGCCGCCGTCAGGCGCCTCACCGCCATCCACCGCGCCCGCGCCCGCGCCGGTGAGCCGATGCTTGACCAACTCCAGGTACCAATCGCACAGCTCGCCGTAGACGAAGTCGTACAACCCGAGAGAGGCATGGGAGAAGTCGTAATCCTCGATGCGCGCGGCGGTGTCGGCCTCGATCTGCTGCAAGCGCGAAAGAATCCAGCGATCCTCGACCGCGCGCGGCTCGGGCAGGGGCTGCGCCGCGGCGTCGCTCGCTCCCCCCCGCCCCTCGGCGATCCGCAGCAGCACGAAGCGCGCGGCGTTGAACAGCTTGTTGGCGAGCGCCTGCCCCTGCTGCACCTTCTCGGCCGAGTAGCGCACGTCCTGGGAGGAGCTCATGGCGAGCAGGCCGAAGCGCACGGCGTCGGCCCCGTGGCGATCGATCTCCTCCAGCGGATCGATGCCGGTGCCGAGCGACTTGGACATGCGCCGCCCGTCGGGGGCCTGGATCACGGTGTGGATGTAGACGTCCTGAAACGGCGGGCACCCGGTGAAGCGCAGGCCCATCATGATCATGCGCGCGACCCACAGGAACAGGATGTCGCGCGCCGTGGAGAGCACGTTCGTCGGGTAGAACGCCTCAAGCTCCGGGGTCTGCTCGGGCCAGCCGAGCGTGGCGAAGGGCCACAGCGCGGAGGAGAACCAGGTGTCGAGCACATCCTCCTCCTGCCTCAGCTCCCCCCCGCATTCAACGCACCCCGGCGGCGCCTGCGCGGCGACGTGCACGTGATCGCAGGTCGCGCAGTACCAGACGGGCAGCCGGTGCCCCCACCACAGCTGACGCGACACACACCACGGCCGGATGTTCTCCATCCAGTCCAGGTACACGCGGCGATGGTTGTCGGGCACGATCCGCACGGCCCCGCTCGTGACCGCCTCGATCGCGGGCGCCGCCAGCTCGTCCATGCGCATGAACCACTGCAGCGAGATGAGCGGCTCGATGCGCTTGCCCGAGCGGTGCGAGTAGGGCACTTCGTGCTCGTATGGCTCTTCGTCGACGATGCGCCCTTCCTCGCGCAGCGCCGCCACCACAGCGTCGCGCGCCTCCATCACGGTGAGCCCCGCGAAACGCTCGCCGGCCTCGGAAGTCATGCGCCCGTCCTCGCCGATCACCGACACCTGCTCGAGCTCGTGACGCTGGCCGATTTCAAAATCGGCGGGGTCGTGCGCGGGCGTGACCTTCAGCTGCCCGGTGCCGAAGTCCATCTTCACGTACTCGTCGGCGAGGATCGGCAGATGCCGGCCCACGAGCGGCAGCACCGCGCTGCGCCCCACCAGCGCGCGGTAGCGCTCGTCGTGCGGGTTCACGGCCACAGCTGTGTCCCCCAGCATCGTCTCGGGCCGCACGGTGGCGATCGTGACGCTGCCCGCCTCGTGCGCCCCGGCGCTGCCCTCCTCGCCAAACCCGGCGCCGCCCCCGTCACGCCCCTCTCCCTCCTGCTCCGCCAGGTCGTAGCGGATCGAATACAGCGTGTCGGTCTCCCGCCGCTCCTCCACCTCCAGATCGGAGATGGCCGACTGCGAGCCGGGGTCCCAGTTGACGATGTAACGGTCGCGGTAGATGAGGCCCTGCTCATACAGGTCCACGAACACCTTGACCACCGCCCGGTGGTAGCCCTCGTCCAACGTGAAGCGCTCTTCCTCGTAGTCACACGAGGCCCCCAGCCGCTTGAACTGCTCGACGATCGTGTGCCCGTAGTGCTCGCGCCACTCCCACACGCGCCGCTCGAACGCCTCGCGGCCGATCTCCTGCCTGCTCGTCCCCTCAGCGCGCAGCGCCTTCTCGACCTGCGCCTGCGTGGCGATGCCCGCATGGTCGGTCCCCAGGATCCACTTCACGCGGGCGGGCGAGAACCCGGCTCGCTGCGTCTTCATGCGCTGATAGCGGATCAGCACATCCTGGATCGACCCGTTGAGCGCGTGGCCCATGTGCAATGAGCCCGTGATGTTGGGCGGCGGGATCGCAATGGAGTAGTTCTCCTGCGCCGTGCCCCGCGGCTCGGGATGAAACAGCCCGCTGGCCAGCCACCGCGCGGTGATCCGCGTCTCGACCTCCCCCGGCTCAAAGCGGGTGCGGCCCTCCAGCTCCTCGAGTGGGTTCGCCATGGGAGCGTGAGTCTAACCCGGCGACTGGGCGCAGCCGATGGCTGGCTATCGTATGAGACATGACAACGGGGTCGGCTCCAGACACGAGCACAGAGTCTGCCGCCCGGGCGGCACATCCAAGCGTCGATGAAACGCTGATCGCCCAGCAGCTCCGCCTGACTCCCGACCAGCGGCTCGCCCAGATGGAAAGCATGTACGAGTGGGGACGCGAACTGGCCGAGGCCGGCGCACGCGCCCGTGGCGAACTTGTCTGAACACACGCCGCGCACGTTGGTGCGCATGCTCGTCGAGAACGACGTGGACTTCGTGATCGTGGGCGGCGTGGCTGTCGTCCTGCAGGCCATGCCTCGCTTCACCAAGGATCTCGACATCTGCTACTCGACGACCCAGGAGAACCTCGATGCCCTTGGCGGTGTGCTGCTCGCAGTTGGCGCCCGCTTGCGCGGCATAGATGAGAACGTCCCGTTCGTGCCGGATGGCCGGACCCTGCGAGGCACTCAGATCCTTTGCCTGACGACCTCGGCCGGCGACATCGACCTGCTGGTCGAGCCATCGGGCGCGCCCAGCTATGAGACCCTGCGCGAGCGCGCCGACATCATGGAATTGGCGGGCAACCCTGTGCGGGTCGCATCGATTGAGGACCTGCTCACCATGAAGCGCGCTGCCGCCCGGCCCCAGGATCTGGCGGACGTGGAGACGCTGGAAGCCGCAGAACGGCTGCGTCGCCGAAGCGACGATTGAGCAACAGGCCGCTAAGCCGACTCTTCCCGCAGATGCCGCGGCTCGGCCTCGTCGTCCTCTTCGGGCGCGGCCTCTGTAACCAGCGTCGGCGTCAAACCCCGTTCCACGGTCTCCTTCGTGACGACGCACTTCTTGACGTCCCGTCGCGAGGGCAGTTCGAACTGCACGTCCAGAAGGATCTCCTCCATGATCGAGCGCAGACCGCGCGCGCCCGTTTCGCGCTCGAGGCCCTTCTCGGCGACCGCGCCGAGCGAATCCTCCGCGAACACCAGCTCGATGCCGTCGAAGGAGAAGAAGCGCTGGAACTGCTTCACCAAGGCGTTGCGTGGCTCCGTCAGGATCGATACGAGATCATCGCGCGTGAGCTGGTGCACCGCGCTCATCACGGGCAGGCGCCCGATGAACTCGGGGATCAGGCCGTATTCGATCAGGTCCTCGGGCAGGCACTGCTCGAAGATCTCCCCGGTGTCGCGCTCGGCGCGGCTCTCGATCGAGGCGGCGAAGCCGACGCCGTTGTGGCCGATGCGCCGCTCGATCACCTTGTCGAGGTTGGCGAAGGCGCCGCCGCAGATGAACAGGACGTTCGTCGTGTCGATCGTCAGGAACTCCTGATGGGGATGCTTGCGCCCCCCCTGCGGTGGCACGGAGGCGGTGGTGCCCTCCAGGATCTTCAGCAGCGCCTGCTGCACGCCTTCGCCGCTCACGTCGCGCGTGATCGAGGGGTTGTCGGCCTTGCGGGCGATCTTGTCGACCTCGTCGATGTAAATGATGCCGGTTTCGGCCTTCTTCACATCGAAGTCGGCGGCCTGGATCAGCTTGAGGAGGATGTTCTCGACGTCCTCGCCGACGTAGCCGGCCTCCGTGAGCGCGGTGGCGTCGGCGATCGCGAACGGCACGTTCAAGATCCGCGCGAGGGTCTGCGCCAGCAAGGTCTTGCCGCAGCCCGTCGGCCCGAGCAACAGGATGTTCGACTTCTGCAGCTCGATGTCGGAGTCCTCGGACTGCATCATCTGCACGCGCTTGTAGTGGTTGTAGACCGCTACGGACAAAGTCCGCTTGGAGGGGTCCTGGCCGACGACGTACTCGTCGAGCACCTCGTAGATCTCGCGCGGCTTGGGCAGGTTGTCGAGCTCGAAGGATGGCGGCGCGGCGAGCTCTTCGTCGATGATCTCGTTGCAGAGGTCGATGCACTCGTCGCAGATGTAGACGCCGGGGCCGGCGATCAGCTTCTTGACCTGCCGCTGGGACTTGCCGCAGAAGCTGCACAGGAGCTGCTCGTTGGAATCTGTGGGCCGGGCCATGGTGTGGTGTGCTCCTCTCCTCGGCGTCCCGCGCGCTGGGACCCAGAGCTTAGTGCTCTGAGATTACGCGGTCGATTATGCCGTACTCCTTGGCCTCATCGGAGGACATGAAGTAGTCGCGCTCGGTGTCGTGGCGCACCTCCGAGAGCTCCTTGCCGGTGTGCTTGGCGATGATCTCATCCAGCCGGCGGCGCACGTCGATGATCTCCTTGGCGTGGATCTCGATGTCGGTGGCCTGGCCCTGGAAGCTTGAGGAGACCTGGTGGATCAGGATCTTGGCGTTGGGCAGCGCCATGCGCTTGCCCGCGGCGCCCCCGGCCAGCAGCAGTGCACCCATCGACATGGCGATGCCCACGCAGATGGTCTGCACGGCGGGCTTGATGAACTGCATCGTGTCGTAGATGGCGAGGCCCGCGTAGACGGAGCCGCCGGGCGAGTTGATGTAGATGGAGACGTCCTTTTCGGGGTCCTCGCTCTCCAGGTGCAGGAGCTGCGCCACGATCAGGTTGGCGATCTGGTCGTCCACGGGCGTGCCGAGGAAGATGATGCGCTCGTTGAGCAGGCGACTGTAGATGTCGAAGGCACGCTCGCCACGCGAGGTCTGCTCGACGACCATTGGAACAAGTGGGCTCATAATCCTCGCTTCAGTTTCGCTTCGGGGCCTTTATTCCTTCAGGCTAGCGGTCGGGTGTCCACAGGGCTGACTGCTTTTCCTCGTCCTTCTCGGGCGTCCACAGCTTCTCGCGCGCCTGCGCCTGCTCCAGCGGGATCGGCTTTGCCTCTGCGGCGATCAGGTCGATGGCCTGGCGCGCGGCGAGATCCTCGCGTAGCTCCTCCAGGCGTCCGGACTCTCGCAGCCGCACCAGCACCTGCGCGGGCGTCAGCTCCTCCCGCTCGGCGGACTCGGCGACGGCCTCAAGCAGATCTTCCTCGCTGGGCTCGATGCCCTCGGCGGCCACGACCGCCGTCAGGACGGCCTCACGCCGCAGGCCCTGCTCGGCGTCGGGCAGCAACTCGGCGAGGATCTCCTGCTCGGGGCGCCCGTCGATCTGCAGGTATGCCTCGCGCGTGATGCCGCGGTGCGAAAGCGAGTGCAGCATCCGCTCCCACATCTCCTGCGCGCGCGCCTGCACGAGTGCAGCCGGCGCCACGACTGTGGCCTGCGCGACGGCGCCGTCCAGCGCGGCCTGGCGGAACTCCCCCTGCGAACGCTGCTCGTCGGCCTCGCGCAGGCGCCCGGCGATGTCCTCGCGCAGCTCATCCACGCTGTCGAAGCCGACGTCGATGGCGAAGTCCTCGCCCAGCTCGGGCAGGTCCTTGCGCTTGACGTCCTTGACGCTCACGGCAAACGAGGCGGGCTTGCCGGCGAGTGGCTCGTGCCCGTAGTCGGCGGGGAACTCAAGACGAACCTCGCGCTCCTCACCGGCGGCGGCCCCCACGAGCGCCTCCTCGAAGCCGGGGATGAGGCTGCCGGCGCCGAGCTCGACGAGCTGGTCGCGACCCTCGCCGCCGGCGAACGGCTCAAGCATTCCGTCATCGCCGACGAGCGAGCCGAGGTAGTCGATCACCACGAAATCGCCCTGCTCAGCAGCCCGCTGCACGCTGCTCAGTTTCGCCAGCCGATCGCGCAGCCGCTCGATCTCCTCGTCCACGAGCTTCTCTTCGGCGTGCGCCTCGCGGCGGCCGACCTCAAGGCCCTTGTATTCACCCAGCTGCGCGACGGGCAGCACGCCGATCTCGATCGAGAGCTCAAGCGCCTGGCCCTGCGCGGGCATGTCGCCCAAATCCAGCGAGGGATCGCCGACGGGCACGATGCCCGAGGCCGCGATTGCGTCGGCATACCAGCCGCCGAGCGCGTCGCGCACGGCCTCCTCGACGACTGCCTCGCGGCCGATGCGCTGCAGTACGAGTGGCGCGGGCACCTTGCCGCGGCGGAAGCCGGGCAGCTTCAGCTCGCGTCCGAGCGCGCGCGCCTTGCGCTGCACCTGCTCCTCGACGGCGCCGGGCGAGACCGTCACCTGCACGCGCACGCGCGAGTCGGGCAGCTCGCTCACCGTCGCAGCGACGGCGGACGGGGAATCGGAGACAGAGGCAGGGGCGGGCATTTGTGGGGGCCACGATACCGTGCCGCCCGTGAGCGCCACCCCACGCACGGCCCTGCGCCGCCTGGAGACTTGGCTGTGGACAGGTTCCGCCGGCCACTTGCTCGGCGGGACTCTGGACTACGTGCAGGCGCTGGCGCGCTACCTGCGCCAGCGCAAGCGCACCAGCTAGACCCCGGCGCCCACCCCGGCGCTGAACGGCACGGTGACGCCGCGCGGCACGACGAGCACCGACCAGGCGGCATCGTCGACGAGGCGCATCGAGGCGGCGCTGACGCCGACCCGGCCGGGCTCGGACTCGGGGCGGGAGCCGACGACGAGCAGCTCGGCCGGCTGCGAGGAGGCGACGAGCCCGGCGCCGAGCGCATCGGCGAGCGCGGAGGCGGTTTCGCGAGCGCTGGAATCGCCCTGATCCTCGGTATATGCAACCTGCTGCAGGTGCGCGTCCGAGCGCTGCGCCAGACCGGCGGGCGCGATCGCCACCGCGACGGGGCCGTTCTCCAGCAGGCGCTGCGCGGAGTTGCCCACGCCGATGTGGCCCTTGGCGGTGTGCGAGTCCGAGCAGAACACGACGACGCCTGCGCCCTGCTGTTCGGCGAGCGCGCGCAGGCCCTCGGGCGTGGAGCGATCGGATACGACGAACCGCTCGACGTTCTCGCCGCCTAGCAACGCAGCGCCGCGGTCGAGCAGCGCGCCGGCCTCGTGCTGCGCGAGCGCCTCGCGCTCGGCCTCGGGCTCGTGCGTGTGACGCACATAGGCGAGCGCAAGCTGCGCGCCGGCGCGGGCGAAGACGCGACCGAGGGCGATCGCGTCGTCCTCGTTGTTGGTGCCGTCGTAGCTGACGATGATCTTGGTTGACATGACTGAAAGAGCTCCTTAAGAGTGGGGTTCGATGCTGGCTTCACTTCAGGGTGCCACGTCCCTGCCATGAGCGCAAATAATTTTTATGATGAGTGGGGCCGGTTTTGCTAATACCAGGCTCTATCATCTAGACATGCTCAACGTTGCTCGACTGCGCGTTCTCAGGGAGGTGTCAGCCGCCGGCTCGTTCAGCGCGGCTGCGGATGCGATGAGCTACACGCAGTCGGCGGTCTCCCAGCAGATCGCGGCGCTGGAGGCGGAAACGGGCATGGCGCTGCTGGAGCGCCGCCCGCGCGGGGTACGGCTGACGGAAGCGGGGCGGCTGCTGGTGGATCACACCGAGGGCATCCTCGCGCGCATCCAGACGGCGGAGACGGAGCTCGAAGAGCTGGCGGGGCTGCGCGGCGGGGCTTTGCGCATGGCAAGCTTCCCCACGGCGGGAGCGACCCTGATGCCGCTGGCGATCGCTCGCTTCCGCGCAGTGCACCCGCAGGTGGAGCTGACGCTGATCGAGGGCGAGCCCGAGGAGATCGCGCCCAGGCTGCACGCGGGCGAGCTGGACCTGGCGCTGCTGTTCGAGTTCGCCGACGTGGGCGACCCGCTCGCGGAGAGCCTCACACTCGGCGAGAGCCTCACGCGCGTGGAGCTGCTGGCAGACGCGCTGTATCTGGCGCTGCCCCGCAAACACAAACTCGCCCGCCGCAGAGAGCTGCGCCTACAGGACCTGCACGCCGAGGCGTGGGTGCAGACATCGCAGGCAAGCCCCTGCGCGCGCCACGTGGTGCGCTGCTGCCACGCGGCGGGCTTCGAGCCGAACGTCGCGTTCGAGAGCGACGACTACGCGACCGTGCAGGGCCTCGTGGGTGCGGGCGTGGGCGTGGCTTTCATCCCCGAGCTGGCGCTCTCGACGGCCGTGCGCAAGGACATCGTCGTGCGCGCACTGGCCCCCTCCCCACCGGTGCGCCAGGTGATCGTGGCGGTGCCCTTCGGCGGACGCCTCGCGCCGGCGGCCCCGGCGATGCTGCAGGTATTGCAAGAGTCGGCAGCCACCTATCGCGACGGCGCGCGCACGGCGGCATAGGACAGGCCGGGCCAGGTAGCGTCGGCCCACCCTGCCCGGCCGGGATCGCTGCTACTGAACTGCCGGGAGAAAGCTGTACTGCCTGAGGATGGTGCCCGCGAGCACCGCGTAGCCGAGGTCGGTCGGGTGGATGTCCACCAGCGGCGTGCACATGTTCGTGAGCAGGCAGATCGTCGGCCGCTCCAGCGGTTCGGGCGGGTTGAATAGCGGCAGCGGGTCGGCGAAGCGCGCACCAAATCCCGCCGCGACCTTCTGCTCGGCTTCGTTCAGCGCTGCGGTGAGCTGGTCCGCGCCGGCGAGACTCGATCCGAACGGGTTGTACAGCCCGAGCACGATGATCTGCGCGCTGGGCGCCTTGGCGCGCAGCTGCGCGAGGATCGCGCCGAGGTTGCCGGCGATGTGCGCGAACAGCGCGGGTGCGGCGGCGGCGATGCAGGCCGGCTGCAGATTGCACTGCACCTTGATCACACCGAGCGCGTCGTTGGCGCCGATGTCGAGCGTGATCGGGCTGACTCGGCCCGGATGCGCGGCCAGATAGGCGAGGGCGTCGGAGAGCTGCGAGGAGCTGGTGCCACCGCTGTAGGGGTGGTGCAGCGGGAACTGCAGCTGGTAGGCGCAGGGGCCGTTGATGAACGAGTCGGTCGTCTCGCCGGGGCAGCCGTCGTTGATCGTCTGCAGGCCCGGATTGAACAGCCGCAGCACCCTGGCGAAATCGTCGACGTAGCCGGTGTCATACGCGGCAGGGGGCTCATTGGGGAGCAGGCTGTTGAACTTCGCCTGCGAGTAGCCGAAGGCGAGCGAGTCGCCGAGCGCGAGGTAGCTGCTGGGCGCAGCGGTGTGGTGCCAGCTCGCGGCCGAGGGCCGGCCGGCGGCGCCCGCGGCGGGCGCAAGGGACAGCGCGAGCAGCGCGCATGCGAGCGCGAGCAGGCAGCCGATCGTGCGTATGAGTGAACTGCGCGACCCAAAAATCATCTCTTTCCTCCCGGTGTGTTGCTGGGTGGGTTCTCGCCGGCCGCGCGGCCACAGAGGGCGCGAATCAAGAAGACCGGCGAATTTCACGGTACTCCTGCGGTGGGGTGCTGTCAAACGCCTACGAGCGGGGCGGGCGCGCCCGATCGCGGCGGCCTGCCCGCACACTCTGCACACCCGAGCCCGAGCCGCCAGCGCACAGCCCACCGAGTCACGCCACCGCCCGCAGATGCCGGTACGGCGCCCCGCGCAGCTCGCGCACGAGCGCGTCCACGACGCCCTCCTCGTCCTCCGGGCGGCCGTCGGTGACGGCGCCGATCAGCGCGCGCTTGCGCTCCAAGAGCGCGGCGATCGTCTCGTCCACCGTCCCCGCCGCGAGCAGGTAGGTTGCGTTGACGGCGTCCTGCTGGCCGATGCGGTGGCAGCGGTCCTCCGCCTGGTCGTGCTTGGCGGGTGTCCAGTCGAGCTCCAGGAAGACGACGTTGGAGGAGCGCGTGAGCGTCACGCCCTGGCCGGCCACCTCGATCGAGCAGACGAGCAGCTGGTTCTCGGCGTGGTCGGGCTGCTGGAAGCTCTGCCAGGCGGCGTCGCGCGCGGCGTGCGTGTCCTCGCCGAGGATGTGCAGCGCGTGCGGGAAGCGTTCGCGCACGGCGTGCTGGATCTCGCGATGGTGCGCGAACACCACCAGGCGCTCGCCGGAGGTGCAGAAGTCGTGGATCCACGCCAGCGCAGCGTGCAGCTTGCCGCGCGCCGCGAGCAGCTTGAGCGCGTTCAGGCGCACGAGGCGTTCGGCGCGCAGCGCGGCGGCCACGCGCGCGTCGAGCTCGTCCAGGTCGAGCGGCTGGCTTTGCAGCCAGGCCACGAGATCGCGCTCGGCGAGGCGGTACTCGGGCTCGTTGTCGAGCTCGACGGGCACCACCGCACGCGTCTTGGGCGGCAGCTGGGGCAAGACGTCGCGCTTGAGGCGCCGCGCGAAGCAGCGCGCGCGCAGCTGCCAGTGCAAGCGCTGGTGCGCTTCGGGGCCGTGCAGGTAGTCACTCGCGAAGCGCGTGGCCGTGCCGAACTCGGCCAGGCGCCCGAGGATGCGCAGCTGCGAGAGCAGCTCCTTGGGGTGGTTCATCACCGGGGTGCCCGTGAGCGCCAGCACGAGCCCCTCGCGCGGCACGCACGCTGCCAGCTGCGCGACGGCCTGCGTGCGCTTGGCGCGGGCGTTCTTGCAGTAGTGGCTCTCGTCGAGCACGAGCGCGTGCGGCTGGAGCGCTCGCAGCTCCGAGAGGCGCGGGGCGAGAATGTCGTAGTTGACGACCGTCACGTCCGCGGCCGAGGGCCCGCCCGCCTGGCGGAGCCCGGCGCCATCCGTGGACGGCCCACCGGCATCCCCCTCGTGAATGCCGGCACCCGCGAGCCCGCGCGCGCCCTCCACCCTCCCACCGGCCCGGCGGACGCCGGTGCCCGACAGCGCGCGCACGCTGCGGCCCGGCAGCCAGTGCCCGAGCTCGCGCAGCCAGTTGAGCTTGAGGCTCGCGGGGCACACCACCACCGCTGGATACGCCCCGTCGGCCTCAAGCGTCGCGAGCGCCTCGATCGTCTTGCCGAGTCCCTGCTCGTCGGCGAGGAACGCGCGGCGCTGTGCGAGCAGATAGCTCACGCCGGCGCGCTGGAAGGGCTTGAGCTCGCCCCCCAGGCCCGGCACCTCCAGGGAGCCCTCGGTCGCCGCGGAGAGCGCCACCAGCTCGGCCTCGCGCGCGCGGCGCAGGCGCACCTCCTCGGACTCCACCTCCTCCTGCGCCTCGGTGCCGAGCTGCACGATGTCTTCGTCCCCGGCGAGTAGTTCTTCCAGCGCGTCCAGGCCGAAGGGGTCGGCGTTCTGTGCGGGCGTGCGCGTGGCGGCCCCCGCCTTGCGTCCCTCCCGGGCGATCGCCGCACGACGCTCGCCGGCCACCTGGCGTCCGTGCGCGGAGAGCGCGCGCTGCGCGGCGTGGCTGAGGCGCAGCCGCGGGCTCTGCTCGCGCAGCAGCGCCACGAGCGCCGTGGCCTCTTCGTCGAGCGGGATCAGCGCCCGCGCGATCGCCTCCAGCTCGTATGCGCGCGGGTGTTCCAAAAGCGCCTCCACCAGCTCGGGCGCCGTATCGGTGGCGAACCCCAGCCACCAGTGCGCGTCGGGGCGCACCACATCGAGCAGGCACTCCCCCCGGTCGCGCCGCTCACGCCGCCGCGCGAGCGTGCGCTCAAGCTCGGGACTCACCTGCGCCTCATCCTCGGGCAGCGCCTCCAGCAGCCGCCCCAGCGCCTCCGCGCGGTCGGGCGGATCGAGCGGCACGCACCACACCCGCTGCACCGGATCCCAGCGCCTCCCCGGAATCGCACGCAAGAGCCGGCGCAGGTAGTCGTCGTAGGGAAAACGCAGCACGGCCTCGCCGCGGTCCAACGAGGCTGACAGGAATGCGGACATAAGACCAAGCACGATAGGCCCCGTCGAGGATGAACGGTGGCCTGCAGAGTCAACGGCCTGGCGCGTCCCTTCTACACGCGTCGGCTCCTCGCCCGGCTGGCCTTCTTCGCCTTCGGCTTCGGGCAGCCGACCACGGCGATCTTCGTGCTCTGTACGACCTGCGCACCGTTCTGGCCGGTGAGCGTGGTGGGCATCGCGAGCTTCTGGCCGCAGAGGTTGCCCTTGATCTTCGCGGGGAGATCGGTCGTGAGGGCCGAGTGGGGACCCTCGGGCAGCTTCAGTTCAAAGCTCGAGATGGGCGCGTCGGGGATCGACTTGAACGAGCTGGTGGTGATGCCCTTCGCGATGTCGGTGTTGCCGACCAGATCCAGGCGAATGCCCTGCCCCTGCAGGATCACCACGAGATCCGGGAACGCGGCGCCGCCGTGGGAGACGAGGTAGGCGGGGCCGACGAGCGCTTCGTTCAGCACCGGGGTCGCGGCCCTCGCGCTGCCGACATCCGATCCCGCCGGGCAGCTCGCGGGGTTGGCGGCGAAGGTCGCTTCCGGGCAGGCCTGCTGCAGCGTGGTCAGCCGCGCGGGCAGCTGCTTGGGCAGCGACACGACGGCCTTGGCGATGTTGGCCTGGCCGCTGGGGGGGGTGACCTTGACGGCGAGGCTGGCCCCCTTCGCCTTCGACGCCTTGGCCTGCGTGGACGCGGCGAAGCGCGGACCGAAGGAGAGGTTCCCGCAGCCTTCGGCCGCGAACGACGCGGTCGGGCTCGCCGAGGCGCCCTGCTCGGCTTCGATCGTGGTGGCGATCTGCTTCGGAGCGCAGTTGGTGGGGTTGAAGACGAACCCTTCGCGTTCGATCGCGATGTTGAGCGTCTGGATGCGCAGCGGCACGCCGTCGCGGAACTGCGGCAGCGGATCGCTCGTGACCGTCAGCGCGCTCGTGCTCGGATCGACGTCGATGCGCGCGCGCACCACCACATCGCCGAGGTTGAACGGGCCGGCCACGGCAGCCACCACAACCGACAGACCGAAGGGGGCGCCCTCATACGGGCCTGTGAGATAGACCTTGCCCGACACCCACAGCGGCTGCGAACCGGAGCCCGCCGCGACGTGCACCGTGCCGATCTGACTCGCTTCCCCGCATTCGCCCCGCGCCGCCTGCGGTTCGCCGCAGAGCGTCACCTTGGAGAGCATCCCAAGCAGCCCCGCGGGCATGTGCACCTGCACCCGCGAGAGGTCCTGCTGGCGGTCGCCGCGCGTGATCGTCACGGTGAGCGGGGTGAAACGGCCGGCCGCCAGGTTCACGGGCCCCGCCACGAGCGCCGGCGCGAACGGCAACGTCGCCGGGCACGGTCCGCCGGCGCCATTCCAGCTGACACCGAACCCGCTCGCCACGATCGCGTCGGGCGTCATCGGCGCGCTCCACGGCGTGAGGTCGGCGGCGGTGGTGGCCTCGCCACACTGGCGCGGGTTCGCCAGCGGCGCGCGCTCGCCGCCCTTCAGCTGCACCGCCACTTCGCTGACAGGGAAC
Organism: uncultured Solirubrobacterales bacterium; assembly: GCA_963821895.1. Lineage (GTDB taxonomy): Bacteria > Actinomycetota > Thermoleophilia > Solirubrobacterales > Solirubrobacteraceae > Palsa-744. The sequence continues at coordinate 94,803 of CAWGFQ010000007.1, read as the reverse complement.
TGCGGGTTTTCCAGAAAGCGCGCCGTGATGCGCCCCGTGGAGGGGTCCACCGAAGCGCTGGCCGCCAGCTTGATCACCACGCCCGAACCCGGGTCGTCGGCTTCGAGGTAGAGGCCGAACAGCTTCCCATCCGCAGCATCGGCAGCCGTGCATTCCGACGGGCCCGTCCCGCCACAGGCAGGCTGCGCGACGTACACGCGACCTTCCACGGGCTGTTCGAGCACCGGAGTCTTGATCTGGACAGTGCCGATCTGCGACGCCCGCGGGCAGTGGCCGGGCACCAGATGCGACATGCCGTCTTCGCCGATTTCTTCACCCCGTTCGCCTTCCTGCCCTTCGCCCACATCGGTGGGAGTGCTCCCCCCCGTCGGCATGTCGATCCCGTGCGGCCCCGTGGCTTCGCAACCCACCAGCCCATCGCCCGCGCCGGGGGACAGCGTCATGCCTTCCGGAAGCGCCATCGTCAGGTTCTTCAGCTGCGGGGTGGCGAGGATGGGCGACAGTTCGGGGGGCTGCGGCACTCTGATCTTGAATTCATACCCCGATGGCGCTTCGGCCTGTGTCACTTCTGGGCGCATCGCGACGGTCGGTTCGAACTGCAGCAGGTCACAGCCTGTGATTTCGGGATACGCAGCAGTTTCACCCGAGACCCACTGACCCTGATGGAGCCACGAATCGGCCTGGAAACGGGCGACCGACGGGCCTGCGCTGCAATCGTCAGGATTCGTGAAGAACGCCTGCGCAGACGAGGCTGGTTCGCCATCGGCAACCCGCGGATCGCCAAACAACGTCACCGTCGTGCCATGCACGTTTACATGGGGCACACCCGGGGCGGCGACGCGCACCGCATAGCCAGCCGCAGTATGCACGACGCTCGCATAGAGTGATACGACGTGGTCGCCCGCCTTGAACCCGAACTGCGCGGCATAGCCGGCCTCCGGAGCCACGTTATACACATCCGTCCCTGCATAGAAGATAGGATCCGCGCTGCTCTCCACCGTTTTGCCATCGAACACCAGAAGGCGGCCGACACGGCTGGCCGCTGGACACTCGGTGTCATAAGCTCCTCCCGAGGCGAGGAGCTGTAAATCCGTGCACCGTGCCGCGGCGAGCGGGTCGCCCAGGAAACCAAGCGGCGCGTAGACCACGAAATCCTTGGTCACTTCGACAGTTTCCATGTGAAACATCCCACTCGGTGAAAGCGGAAGGGTCTCGACAGCCGTATTGAGGTTCACGGTGCTCGCCACTCCAGAGGGATGATCGCCGGCCTGCGTATCGGTCCCACCGCTCGCGTCATGCGCGGCAAAGTCAAACGCGGAGATCCCAAACGCCGCGGGCGGTCCTCCGACTGTGTTCGACAGCGTCAGCGGCGCGCTCGTGGACGCAGGCGGAGCGCCACCGCCAGAGACCGACACCGCATTGGTGATCGCACCCGCCGACGTCGTCGCTTCCACTTCTACTTCCACGAAAACAGCGAGCGTGGCATCCGGTTCGACCGTCCCCCCATATGAACACGTCACAGTCGTCACGCCCATCGTGGTGGCTGTGCCACAGTCCATCTGTTCATTGGGTTTCCCCACGTTATAGCCACGCACCCCTCTCCCGCGGCCGGTCACCACCTTAAGCCCAGACGGCAGCGTGTCGACGATCGTCACAGGACGATTGGGGGTTCCTCCGCTCGCCGGCCCGCCCCCGACGTTCGTCAACGTCACGAGATACTGATCGCAGAGACTCTCACCTGAGATGGCGCACTTCACATTGTCTTCTACGGAGAAGTTCGTCGGCTGCGCAACCGAGGAGACTTCCCACGCGGGACCGGGCGCAGCGCCCGACGCCGAACCGGCAAAGAGCAGAGCGGCAGCCACCCCCAGGCAGCCCCAAAAAACCCCGATCCGGGTCACTTGCGCACCTCGGAGGTCTTGCCGGCCTGGTTGAGATAGCGCTTGCGCGCGGCACGTTCGCAGACGGCCCGCCTGCGCCCGTTGTTGCGCTTTGCCCGGCAAGCCTTCAAAGCCTTCGCCAGCCTGGCGGCCCTGACCTGGGCGACGGTCGGCTGAGCGACGGTCGGCGACTGCGATGTGGGGCCCGGCGGTGGCGTTCCCCCCGTCGAGGACGGCGCTCCTGGCATGAGCAAAGAAGGCGGCACGCTCGGAGACGCCTGGCAGGAGTCGCCCGCACAGGGCGCCGCTTCCGGCGGCGGCGCGAACCCGCCTTCCACGCGCGCGTTGTACAGATCCACCTGATCGTCGGTGTCCTGCGGCACGAGACGATCCGCCGTCGTGAAGAACACATCAAGCCCCGATTCATCCGTCCCGACCAATTCGACCGCGGGTCGTCCTTCCACCGTCACGGCAGCGTCATGGCCATCGGAGATCAGACCAACGTGCCCGGCGTGATACTCGTACACATTCACGACGCCATTCGAGGCCTGCGTCGTCAGCGCCTCGCGGGTCGAGAAGAACACCCGCGAGCCGTCCGCCGACACCGCCAGACCCAGGAAGCGCCCGTTCCCGATTCTTTCTTCCCTGGCAAAGTGCGGCGCCGGAATGGTGGCGGGATAAACGCTCGAGTTGCCGTCTTCGTCATAGCCGCCCTCGCCCTGGGACACCCGCACCAGCGTTTCCGCCTGCGCGTCGTACTCGAACACCTGCCCCGCCTCCACCCGCCGACCCTGATCGGGCGTCAGGTCGGCCGTGCTCTGGAACACGAGCAAACGGCCATCAGGCGTCGCCTGCACCGGCCGGCTGTCCTTTGGACTCCAGTCCGCAAGGTCCCCGGGAGACAGCGTCGTGACGAACGACGTCCCGCCCGTCACCGTGTCATACACGTACAGGTTTGGGCTTTTTTCAGCCGGACTTCTTCCTTCCCTGTTCGCGCCCGTCAACTGACCTTCGGCCACGAAATAGACATGCGATCCGTCCTGCGAGACCCTCGCGACGCCCAATACGTGAGCTCCCGAGCCGGGCGTCGGATCGCCCGCCCCGCCGCGTGAGACCTGAACCAGCCGCGTGAGCGCTCCTTCGTCGACGTCGGCCTCGTAGAGATCCTGACCCATGCCCTTCCCTTCTTCATCGCCGTCGAGGAGCGACTGTCTCGTCAGGAAGAACACCTTCGAGCCGTCCGACGACGCACCTGCAAAGACGCCTTCCCGGCGTTCTCCCGGACCTTCGTTGCGCCCGAGGTTCTTCTCGGTTTCTTCACATGGCCCTGTGCACTCCCTTCCCGGCACGCTCCCCGGGCCAGACAGAGGCGGCTCGGAGACCGCCACGGTATGAGCCGGCACGGTGGGCGTTTCCCGCAGGCGCGCATACACTTCATTGACCGGCGGTTCACCGGGTTCGCTGCACTTCCCGGCCGTGAAGAAGACCGCCGCACCGCTCGCCGAGATCGCGTTGTAGGCGTCGCCCTCCAAGCTCGGGAAGCTGCCGAGAACGACACCGCAGTTGCTGATCAGATGTCCCGCTCCGACGCTCCCCGGCACTCCCACGTTGTCGATGCCGACGAGCCGCGGTTCCCTGGCTGCCTGCCCGGTGTATTCATATTCATACAGCGATGGCAGCTCCGCTTCCCGAAGGGTCGTGTCACCCGGCCAAGCGAAGGCCGCTTCCGTAACGAACACCGCGCGGCGCATGTCTTCCGAGGAGCCGACGAGGTAGAGCCCCACACCCTTTCTGACAGGAGGTTCAAGCGGACCCACCAGCACCATCGAGCCATCCGGCGGCAGACGAAGATAAACATCCTTTTCTTCGGCAAAGACCTGGCCCAGCGTACTCGCAAACACGAGCGTGCTCTGAAAATCCGGACTGACACCTTCCACGGTATAGACCGGAAATTCAGAAAACTGCGCGCCCACCAGCCCCGCCGACGCCACCCAACCGAGCGGGCCCCGCAAGAACTCATACTGCAGGTCGCCTCCAGTAGACCGAGCGAACACCCCCACAGACCTGGCAAGCACCTGCGAACCGTCTTCGGACACCCCTACAGCTTCCGCCTGGAACCCCTCCTTATACGACGGAGAGACCAGCTCATACGCCCGGCAGTCAAATAGATATGACGCACTGGGAGAGCCTCCGCCCAGACAGCCCGCTGCTCCCGCGCTCGCGACGCCGGCCAGTGACAGCGTCGCGGACACAACCAGCGCACAGATCGCGAAGCGGGCCAACCGTGTGACGGATGGAACAGGTATAATAATTTCCATAATGATTTCCCCCTGTAGATGATCTCGCCAAGGGGAAAGGAGAGAGCGTCTCGCCGTACACGAGCATAAGAGATCTACACTACGATCCACAAGTCATGTTTCCAGTTCTCTGGACATACGCGAGGACACCAAGAGCCCGCCCCACCAGCCAGGGCACCCGAAGGCGCCGAGGCAGATGGGGGACCACGCATGCGGATCCCCCATCCTGAGATCATGCTGCTATCGATTCTCCCCTATGTTCCGAACACCCCCCACGGTTCGTTGGTGGCGAGCCTCGCACCATAGGCCCCACTGAATATAGCTGGTTCTCCCGCGAACGACAGTCCGACTTTCCTTTCTTGTTGTTCATGGACGACTGATTCGATAGGCACTTCAGGGAAGAAGAACAGCAGTTCTTGACTTTCCTTTTCTATAGGAACGATCTCAGCGGCCACACTCCCTTCGACCTTTGCTTCTGTAACAAGGCAGCCTTTGCCTGCAAAATGGAGGGTGAGGAATACGCCTGCCGCTTGTGCTGCCGATGGTTCAAACACATCGACGAATTTTTGTTGTTTGTTTTCCGGTTTGGTGTTGTTGTAAGCCAGATAGGATTTCAATTGATTGGTTCTAATAGGTTCTACGACTTTGCATTCCGCTGCTGCTGGTTTGAAGGCCGTTTTGCATTGTTCGAAGACGATCACAGCTTTGTCTTGGCCTTGGAAAGCACCTTGGCCTTCGATGGTCCCGCCTTCTCCATAGCTGTTATGGCATTTGATTTCTACGACTACAGCACCACTAAGGGCACTACCTCTGAAAAGCGAAATAGCTTCGTTGTATTTTGCTTGAAATTTGACTTGCTTGACCGCACCTTGTCCGAGCTTGGCCCCAGCCACATGCCAGAACGGTCCCTGCCCCGCCGACGCTGTCGACGCGGCGATCCCGCTGGCGATGAAGAGAGCCAAGGCGCCCAGCAAGGCGACTCTCGTTTTGAACATCCTAATGCGCTTCCTTTCTCCCGGCCTGCGGCCGGGATGATCGTTTGGGTTGCTGCCCCGCCACCGTCCGAACAAGCCCATCTGGCGGGTGCAAGGCAGGTATAACACGGAGCCCAAGGCTGGGCAACCACCCTCGCATCCCACCATCCGGGATCCGGCGCCCCGTCAGCACATGCGTATCCCCACGAACGCCATCATCCGCCAGCCCGTCAGAATAAGTCCATATAACCGGATGCTGGTAAGCGCACCGCTCTCTGCGTCTCATGCCAAGCCCTAAGATTTAACAAACTTTTAGATTTAGAGTCGTTTGAACCGCAACCGCAAGCCCCCAGCGGGAGTCGGACACAAAACCTCGGACCGCCAACCCCGCCCCCGCGGCCTCCTCGCTCGTGCGATACACACCCCTCGGAAAGCTACGGACGCCGCGCTATCTTTGCCTTTGGATGGGGTCGAACATCTCGCATCAACCATGGGACGCTGCCCGAGCGCCGGCAACCTCGAGGCCGGAGCCCCACGGCCCGGTGCCCCACGCGCACCGCCACCCTGGCGCCGTGACCCTGCGCCTGCTGGCCACTGGCGCGACTGTCGCGATCATGCACGAGCTGGTCCCCGCCCCGCGACGCCCGAACGAGCTCAAGCGCCGCCTCCCGCACGTGACGCACCCCGCGCTGATGCGCCGTCTGGGCGAGCTGGTGCAGCACGGCGCGATCACCCACGAACGCAGCGCGGGAACACCTCCCCGCGCCCACTACGCGCTGGCGGAGGCGGGGCTCGACCTGCTCCAGGTCCCTGAGGCATCCGCGCGTTGGGAGCAACGCTGGGCGCTGCCAACGCAGGGCGGCGTGCCCCCCGGCGTCCGGCCGCTGCGCCTGCTCGCGGACGAGCGGACGCGCAGCATCATGCGCGCGCTCGCGCGCGAACCGCTGCGCCCGATGGACATCGAGCGCTGCCTCCCCGACGTGGGCCGCTCGGCGACCCGCGGGCGGCTGACGCCGCTCGTGTGCGAGGGCATCCTCAGCCGCGCCGAGCGGGACGGCAAGGTGCGCTATGCGTTGACCAAGGCCGGCCGCGACCTGGAGCGCGTCGCCACGCTGGCAGCCCGCTGGGAGCTGCTATACCCTACCCACCAGGTAGGTATTCAGACGATGATGTTCTCAACCAAGGCCGAGTACGGCGTGCGCGTGATGGTGGCGCTGGCGCGCCGTGCAAGCACGGCCGACGATACCCAGGGGGCACGCGGCGGCCTCGACGCCGTTGTCCCGCTCGCGGAGATAGCCGAGCGCGACGGGCTGCCTTTGGCCTACCTGGAGCACCTGGTGGCGCGCCTGCGCAAGGCGGGGCTGATCGACAGCCGCCGGGGCGCGCGCGGCGGCTACATGCTCGCGCGTCCCGCAACGGAGATCACGATGGCCGAGGTGGTGGAGGCGCTGGAGGGCTCGATCGCGCCGATCGAGTGCATCTCCCTCGGCGCCGACGGCGAGGTCGTGTGCTCGCGCGAGAGCGATCCCTCCCACGTGTGCCCGACGAAGCTGCTTTGGACGCGCGTGCGCGGCTCGATCGTGAGCACCCTGATGCAGACGACGCTGGCGGACCTGCTGGCAACGCCGGCACCGGCACCCGCGCCGACGCCCAACGGACGAACCCTGAAACCCGAACCCCTGACGACTGGAGCCTGAGAGACCGACATGGCTGAGCTTGAGATCACAGACCTGCACGTGCGCATCGAGGACCGCGAGATCCTGCGGGGGGTGAACCTGAGCATCGACAAGGGCGAGATCCACGCGCTGATGGGACCCAACGGCTCGGGCAAGAGCACGCTGGCGAACACCCTCCTGGGGCACCCGGCGTACGAGGTGACGGAGGGGAAGGTCGTCTTCAAAGGAGAAGATATAACCGAGGCCGAGCCGCACGAGCGCGCGAAGGCCGGGCTGTTCCTGGCGTTTCAGTACCCCGTGTCGATTCCGGGGGTGTCGGTGGCGAACTTCCTGCGCATGGCGATTAACGCCAAGCGCGCGGAGCCGATCAAGGTGAAGGAGTTCGGCGTGCAGCTGCAGCACGCGATCGAGCTGCTCGACGTCGATCGAGCTTTCACCTCCAGGCACCTGAACGACGGCTTCAGCGGCGGTGAGAAGAAGCGCGCGGAGATATTGCAGATGGCGATGCTCGCGCCCGACATCGCGATTCTCGACGAGACCGACTCGGGCCTCGATATCGACGCTTTGCGCACGGTGGCGGAGGGCGTGGCGAAGCTGCACAAAGAGCAGGGACTGGGGGCGCTGATCATCACCCACTATCAGCGCATTCTCGATTACATCGAGCCGGAGTTCGTGCACATCATGCTCGACGGGCGCATCGTGCTGGAGGGCGGCGGCGAGCTCGTAAAGCGCCTGGAGCGCGAGGGCTATGACGAGATCCGGCAGGAGTTCTCCGCGCGTGTCTGAGAACGGGGGCAACGCGGCAGTGGCCACGAAGGCGGGGAGGCACCGCGAGACGACGTTGTATCGCGCCCTGGCGGGCGAGGGCGCGGGCGGGAACGGGCGCACGCTTGCGCAGCTGCGCGCAGACGCATTGGCGGTGTACAAGCGCGAGGAGCTGCCGGCCTGGCGGCGCAGCGGGTTCTGGACCACCAATCTGCGGGAGCTGGAGCTGGAGAACCTCGAGGCCCGCAAGCACGCCACGGGCGATGTCGGCGAGGCGCTGAGCGGCCTGCCCGAGCGGGCGCGCGGCGGGCGGATCGTGCAGCGCGACGGCAGCGTCGTTTCGGTGGAATTGCAGCCGGAGCTTGAGGCGCAGGGCGTGCTGCTTTGCTCGCTTGAGGAGGCCGCGGAAAAACACACCGCGCTGTTCACCGACTGGTACGCAAAGCGACTCACCAGCGACCGCAACAAGCTGGAGGCCGCAAACGCGGCGCTCTGGACGGGCGGGGCGTTTCTGTACATCCCCCCCGGCCTCACCATCCAGGACCCGTTCGAGATCGTCTACGCAATCGACGGCGCGGGCGTGAGCCAGTATGCGCGCACGCTGATAATCGGCGACGCGAACAGCGACTTCAAGGTGCACGAATACGGCCTGGCCGCCGATTTCGAGGAGGGACAGTCTCTGCACTGCGGCGCCTTCGAGCTGTACCTGAATGACGGCGCGCGTTGCCGCCTTGCACACCTGCACGACTGGGGCAGCGGCGAGGTCTACGACGCATCGACGCGCGTCGTGCAGATCGGCCGCGACGCATACTGCCACTGGCTGCCTGCCCTGCTGGGCGGCAGGGTGGTGCGCGAGCACCTGGAGCTGGCGATCGCCGAGCCCGGGGGCGACATGGCCTTCCGCGGGTTGTTCTTCGCGGAGGGCAACGAGCTGCTGGACGTGTTCGCGGTGGACCTGCACGAGACGGGGCCGAGCGGCGGCGACGTGCACTGGCGCGGCGCGGCGACGGGTGAAAGCCGCGCCAGCTGCGAGGGGCTGATTCAGATTAACCCGGGGGCGCAGCGCACGCACACGTACCTGCAGATTCACACGATGATGCTCTCGCCGAAGGCCCGCATCGACGCGATTCCCTCCGTCTTGGTGAGCGCGGACGACGTGTCCGCCAGCCACGGGGGGACCGTGGGCGAGCTGGACGAGGACGCCATTTATTACATGCAGACGCGGGGCCTGGACCGGGCTAGCGCGGTGCGGGTGATCGTCGATGGCTTCTTCGAGCCGCTGATCTCGGAGCTGGAGGACGAGCCGCTGGAAGAGGTCGTCCGCGCCAAGGTGGCCGCGAAGCTGGCACGCGCCAGCGAGGACATCCGCGAGTATGCGCAGACACGGTAGAGATTTTTTTGGATTTGTGGGGGCCGCGTTGTGGCGAAAAGGCGGCAGGTGAATAATGACCGCTGAGGGCACGATGACTGCCGTTGACCTGGGTGTCAAGGGCGACTTCCCGCTCCTGGAGCGCGATCTGATCTATCTCGACTCGGCCGCGACGAGCCAGAAGCCGCGGGTAGTGATCGACGCGATTTCCTCCCACCTGGAAAGACACAACGCGAACGTGCACCGCGGGGTGTATGCGCTGGCGCAGGAGGCGGACGCGGCGTATGAGGGGGCACGGGCGCGGGTGGCCACTTTCACCGGGGCGGAGGTAAAAACGACCGTGGTGACGAAGAACGTGACGGAGGCGATCAACCTCGTGGCCTACGCCTGGGGGCGGACCAACGTTCACCCCGGCGACGCGGTGCTGATCACCACGATGGAGCACCACGCGAACATCGTGCCCTGGCAGGTGTTGTGCCGCGAGCGGAGCGCGCAGCTGCGCTACTTGGAGGTGGACGAGCACGGACTGCTCGATCCCGGACAGCTCAACCGTGAGCTGGAACGCGGCGATGTGAAACTCCTCGCTGTCACACACGTCTCGAACGTGCTGGGCACGATCAACCCCGTGACGGAGATGGTCGCCTCGGCTCGCGCTGCCGGGGCGGTCACACTGGTGGACGGCGCCCAGGCCGTCCCGCACATGCCCGTCGATGTGAATGCGGTCGGCGCCGACTTCTACGTGTGGACGGGACACAAGGCGCTCGGGCCGACAGGGGTAGGCATCCTGCACGGCAACCGGACGCTGCTCGAAGACATGCCTCCGTTCCTGACGGGGGGCGACATGATCGCGGCGGTGGACTTTCAGAGCGCGGAGTGGAACGAGCTGCCGTACAAGTTCGAGGCGGGGACGCCGCCCGTGGCGGAGCTGGTGGGGTTGGGGGCTGCCGTGGACTACCTGGCTGGGCTCGGCATGGAGCGCGTGCGGGCACATGAGCGCGAGCTGACGGGGTACATGCTCGACCGTCTGAACGATGTCCCCGGCCTGACGGTCGTGGGACCCTCCGACGCAGCAGCGCGCGGCGGGCTGGCGTCGTTCGCAATCGACGGGATGCACCCGCACGACATCGCCGAGCTGGCGGACCGCGGCGGGGTTTGCATCCGCGCGGGGCACCACTGCGCGCAGCCCTTGATGCGGCGGCTGGGGATGAGCGCCACGGCTCGCGCCAGCGTGGGGATCTACAACACGCCCGCGGACATCGACGCGCTGGTGGCGTCCCTGCTGGCCGGCCGCGAGATCTTCGGCCTGGCCGCGCCGACCGCGAAATCCCCGGCCTAGCGACCTTCTCTTCCCATGGACGACCTCTACCGCGACTACATCCTCGACCACTACAAGCGCCCGCGCAACTTCGGCGAGTTGGAGCCCCACGACCTGGAGGCGCTGGAGCACAACCCGCTCTGCGGCGACGAGCTGGGGGTGCACATCCGCGTGCAGGACGGCAAGATCGCGGCCCTACGCTTCCATGGGCACGGCTGCGCCATCTCGCAAGCGGCCGCCTCGATCGCCAGCGAGGAGCTGGAGGGCATGACGCTCGACGAGGTCGGGACGCTCGGCGCCGACTGGATGATCGAGCTGCTCGGCATCCCCGTCTCCGCCACGCGGCGCAAGTGCGCGCTGTTGAACCTGAAGGTCGTCAAGGGCGCCGTGACCGGCGACGCCGCATGGCCGGTCTGAGCGTCGTTGAGAGTGCTGGGGGCAGCATGGGGTACTGCTGCGGCTGGGCCAAAAGCTGTGTTTATGCGATGATATGATGCACGTATGAAGCGGGCGACGATCAGCCTACCCGACGATTTGGCGCGCGACATGGCCCGCGAGGCAGAACGACGCCGTGTCTCCGCCTCGGAGGTCGCGCGGGACGCCCTGCGCGAGCATCTGCACGCGCCTGCCAAGAGCCGGCTCCCCTTCGTCGGCATCGGTCACAGCGGCCGGCACGATACGGCGCGGCGCGTCGAGGAGATACTCGCGCGCGAGTGGGGCGATGCTGGCGGTCGTTGACAGCGGCCCCCTCTACGCGACGCTCGACCGCGACGACGACGATCACGCAGCCTCAGTCGAGGCGATGGACCGCGAAGGCCTGCGTCTCGTCATCCCCATGTTGGTTGTCGCCGAGGTGAGCTATCTCGCAAGCACCCGCCTGGGAGCCGACGTGGAGGCCCAATTCATCGCGGGGCTCGCGGAGCTGGATGTCGATGCCCCGCCTCCGAGCGAGTGGGCACGCATGTCTGAGCTGATCCTTGACTACGCGGACTTCCCGCTCGGCGCCGCGGACGCCTCGGTGATCGCGCTCGCCGAGCGTGTGCAGACGCCATACGTGATCACACTCGACCACCGTCACTTCCGCGCTGTGCGCCCCAAACACTGCTCGGCACTGGAACTGCTGCCCTGAGCCGTCACCCTGCGGCACTGGAACTGCTGCCCTGAGCCGTCACCCTGCGGCGCTGGAACTGCTGTCCTGAGCCGTCACCCCCGCGGCGCTGGTCTCGGCGGCGATGGCCTGCTCGACGTCTCGGCCGGTGTCGGTGAGCGTCCAGGAGTTGGGCTCGCCCTTCGCCGGGCCCTCGCCCATGTTCGTGATCAGGCCGAGGTGCTGCAGGCGCGCGAGCAGCTTGGAGATCTGGCCCTGGTCAGACACGCCGGCAGCCTCGGCGATACCCCGGTTGGAGGCGCCAGGCGCGGCGGCTATTGCCACGAGCACGCGCACCGTGCGGTAGGTGAGGCGCATATCCAGATCGCGCAGGGGGTCGGCGGCCGGGCGCTTGACCGCCCGCGGCGCGGGGGCGGGGCGCTCCAGCTCACGACGCGCGGCGGCGGTGCCCTGGTAGGGCATGACGATCATGCTCATGAAAGGGTTCACCAAGGCGAGCAGGGGCCCTCCGCCCCCTCCGCCGGCGCGGCGTACGAGCATGCGCGCATGAACCACATTGAACACGGCGCCCACCACCCCGTCCGCGGCTAGTGGCGGCGGCTCCTGCGCAGCCTTACCCCCAAGGCGCCCCTCATCGACGACGGCGATCAGCGCATCGACCAGATCCCCGCGCCGCGCAAGCGCCTTGGGTCCCGCACCCAAGGCATCGATCACCAACAATGCGCCGAGCCCGGGCTGCTCGTCAAAAAACGCCAGCAGCGCCGCCAAGCCTGAGCGGACTCGCTCCCGCCACGCGCCCTCGACGCGATACGCAGGGAGCACCACGTGGGACGCCTGCGCCAGGGCGTAGTCGAACGCCGCCAGGAAACAGTCCTCGCGATCCTCGAAGTGTTCGTAGAACGTGCGCCTGGAGATGCCGGCGCGGTCCACGATGTGCGCAACCGACGCGCGTGGCGCCCCGCGCTCTGCCGCGACCTCGACCATCGCGTTGAGCATCCGCGTGCGCTGGATCGCGGAGACGCGGCCCCGGCCCGCATCCACAGCGGCCCCACCGGAACGCGAGGCCTTTCGCGGCGGCGTGGAGCGCTCGCTCGCCCTACCTCGACCACTGCGAGAGGTGCTCATCGCCGCCGCCGCCATCACTTCTTCTTCTTGGTGTGGTGTTTGGCCTTCGCCTTCTTCTTCGGGGCGGCGCAGCCGGTGACGGCGATCTTCTCGTTCTGCTTGACCTGCGCGCCGTTCTGCCCGGTGATGGTGAACGGCATCGTGAGGCTGGTGCCGCAGAGGCTGCCCTTCGCGCTCGCGGGGAGCACCGCCGTCAGCCCGCTGTGGGGGCCCTCGGGGAGCGTCAGCTGGAAGCTGCTGATCGGCGCGTCCGGCACGGTGCCGAAGTCGCTGCTCGTGATGCCCTTCTTGATGTTGATGCTGCCCACCAGATCGACGGTGACGCCTTCGGCCTGGAGGATCGCGACGACATCCGGGAATGCCGCGCCGCCGTGGGACACCAGATACGCCGGGCCCGAGACGGGGGTGGCGAGGATCGGCGTGGTGGCGGTGGCGATGCCGATGTCAGAGCCCGCCGGACACGACGCCGGGTTCGCCGCGAACGTCGCTTCGGGGCACGCCTGCTGGATCGTCGTGAGCCTTGCGGGGAGCTGCTTGGGCAGCACGACCGCGACGCTGTGGATGTTTGCCTCGCCCGCGGGGAAGGTGCCTTTGACGGTGAGGCTCGCGCCGTTCTGCTTGCTGCTCTTCGCCTGCGTCGAGACGTTGAACACGGGCTTGAACGGCAGGGCCGCGCAGTTCGCGGCCTGGAAGTGGCTTGAGACGCTCGCCGTGGCGCCCTGGGTGCTCGTGAGGGTCCCGCCGACCGCGAGGGGTTCGCAGTTGGTGGGGTTGAACATGAAGTTCTGCCGGTCAATCGCGACGTTCACCGTTTTGACCTGCAACGGAATGCCATCCACCATCGAGGGCAATGGGTCGCTCACGACCGTGATCTGCGCCGTGTGCGGATCGACACTGATCGCGGCACGCACCACGATGTTCCCCAGGTTGAAGGGGCCCGCGACCGCGGGCACCACGACGCTGAGGCCAAACGGCGCGCCTTTGTACGGGCCCGTGAGGAACACCTGGCCACCCTGCGCGTAGAACGGGTGCGAACCCGCACCCGTGAGCGCACTCGCATGGCCGATCAGGCTGTTCGAGCCACAGGTGCCCTGGCTGGCCTGTGGTTCGGGGCAGCGTTCCACACCCTTCAAGATCGCCAGCAGCCCCGGGGGCGTCGTCGCGCTGACACGGCTCAGGTCCTGTTCCCCATCGGTACGAGAGGCCGTGAGGACAAACGGGCTGAACGCACCCGCCTGGTTATTCACGGTGCCCGACGTCGCCGCGGGGGAGAACCCGGGGTTACAATTACTGCCGATTTCAAACGAGCTCGGCGACAGCGCAGGTGGCCCCGACTCGGGTGCGGACCATGGCGTCAGCGTGCTGTTTGTCGTGAACGTCCCACACGACTGCGGCGTCGCAAGCGGCGCCCTGGGGCCGCCCTTCAGCGTCAGCGTCAAATCCCCGAAGGGCTGTTGCGGGGATTCGGGGAACGACGTCGTAAGCGCACCCGTCGTGGGGTCCACCGTCGTCGTGCCGGGGATCTTCAGCACGATGCCCGAGTTGGGGGCACGCAGCTGCATGAAGAGGCGCACGAGGTTGCCGTTCTGCGCATCCGCCAGGCTGCACGGCGAACAGTTGGGGGTCCCGAGGAACACCTGGCCTTCCAGGGGTTCACCCAGCACCGGGGTGTGCGCCACGACGGTCCCGACCTGCGACGCTTCCGGACACCCGGCGGGCTGCTCGGATTCCTCCGCCCACTGCGCATCGCTGCACGCCTGCAGACCATCCGCCGCGGAAGGCGAAAGCGCCAAGCCAGCCGGTAGCGCGACCGTCGCGGTCCTCAGATCGGACGTCGCGAGCGCGAAATCTTCGTTCGGGGCCTGCGGGATCGACAGGTGCGTCGTCAACCCCGTCGGGGAATCCGCCGCAGTGGTATCTAAGGCCGCCGTCAGCGACGGGCTGAACGACAACAGTTCACAGCCCGTCGTCGCGGGGAGCTCCGACTTCGCTTCAAGCCAGTTCGGGTCGCTGAAATCGGGTTCGCCATCCGCGCCCACCGCGCCCGGGTGCTCCCACGTATCGACGTGCACGGTCGCCACCAACGGTGTCCCCGAGCAGTCGGTGGGATTCGTGTAGGACGGCACCGGGAGATTCCCCGCGCTCTGCAAACTCAGCCCTTCCCCGTAGGGGTTCGGCTGGGTGTTACCACCGTCTTCGGCCTCGGGGTCGCCGAACAACGACAATGTGGACCCAGCCAGGCCGCTGCCCCTCGTTAGCTGGCCCGCGAGCCCGGTGGAGTTTTCCGGGGACGTCACCCGCAGCACATAACCCGCCGCGGTATGCACAACACTCGCAAAAAGATGCACCTTGGCAATACGATGGAGTTCAAACCCAAACTCCACCGGGTGACCACGTTCGGGCACCAGATTATACACCGGCGACAAAGGAAACGCGTTAGCAGCTACCGATGAAGTCGCTCCATTGGCGACGGTGGTCTGCAGTGTGATGTTGCCGATCTGTGTATCTGCCGGACAATAAAACGAGGTGGGCACGAAAACTCTGTGCGCTTCCAGGTCGGCGACTGGGCAGCGGGGGGCCGCCAGCGCGCTGCCCGCGACACCCAACGGCAGATCCGTCACAATATTCTTCGCATCCTGCGACGGCGCATACGATTCATCGTAGCTGGGGTAACCCTGGGCTCGTTCGGTAGCGAAACCAAGCGAGGCGCTGAGACCATACGGGTGGGACCCGGCCTGCGTATCGGTCGTCCCGTCCACACCCGTGACACCGAAAGCGAATTCCTGGATCGCGAACGGCGCCGGGGTACGACTGACCGCGTTCTGCACACGCAACGTCACCGGCGGCGCACCACCCCCAGTGACCGTCACCGTATTCGTCACCGGCCCTTCCGCCGCAGACACAGGCACATACACCGGAACATGCATCTCCAAGATATCCCCCGGCGGGACCACATGATCGACAATCTCCGGATCGCTGCCCCCTTCACCATCACCCTGCCCGCTGTACTTCAGATCCCAAAACTTGACACCAGTACTCGCTGCATACGTGACGCCCTGCGCTTCGGGCAACGTATCGGTGATCTTCACCGGGCTGCCATCCGTCGCGCGGCTGCCGACATTCCTCACGAACACCTTGTAGCTCTGCCCCGCTTCTTCCCCTCCTTCATAGCCCGGGATGAAGTTCGTCGGCCCCGCGACCGACTGCACCGACCACGCCGGACCCGGCACCACAGCACCCGCCACACCACACACACCCACCAACACCAACACCACAACCACACCCACCACACACCCAACCCGCACCAGCAACCCGCTGAACCCAAGCATCACGCGCCCCTCCTATCGCTCTTCACAGCCCTCGCGGAGCGGCCATAGGACCGTCTCGCCCGCACCACACACGCCGCCCGCCTACGCCTGGGCTCCCTCACACACGCCTTCAACGCCAACGCAAGCCTCTGCGCCCTCGTCAACGCCTTCTTCACCGACACCACCGGCGCAGACACCACCGGCGCGAGATTCCCACCACCCGCGAACACCGCACTCGACGGCACACCAAACACCGGCGGTACCGACGGCGAACCCTGACACGCATCCCCCACACATCCCACGGGCGTTACGGGCGCCGGAAACCCACCATCGACCCTCGCATCATAAAAATCAATCTGGGTATCGGTGTCCTGCCCCACCAGCCGGTCGCCCGTACGGAAGAACACATCCCCACCCGACGCACTCACACCAACCAACACTCCCTTCTCGGGTTCGGGGAGTGAGGAGTCGCTCCCAACCAGCCACACACGACCATCATGAAACTCATACACATTCTGCGCAAAAAACGGAGTGCTGCCGTTGCTCGCGCCTTCGATAGTCCCGATCTGCACCAGGTTGAGCGCACCCGGCGTCAACCCCACCGGGCTCTGAAAGAACACAAACGAACCATCATCAGACATCGTCCGCGTAAGCGAACCACCACGCCCACCGTATTGCAGAACGATCTTCGCGTCCAGATTTCCGTCAGGGTCTTCGCCAGTGACGTTCCCACCATCGTCATAACCATCCAGCCCCACCGAGACACGCGTCATGCTGCCCGACTGCGCGTCGTACTGGAACACCTGACGCCCGGTGCTCGTATCGCCCGCCGTCAAACGACAAGCACTCGTGAACACCAGGAAACGACCATCCGGCGTCACCTGCCTTCCACCTCCTCGGCTCCCGATGTCACCGCACCCCGTGATAAACACTGTACGACCATCCGGGTACGCCGCATCGCGCTCCCACACATAGAAGTTTTCGCCGCCCGGCTGCGCGTGTTCACCCACAGCGTTCCCAGCCGTGCTCAACACGCCCTTCGCGAAGAAATAGACATGCGACCCGTCCTGCGAGATGTTCATCACGCCCTGCACTTCAGCCGTGGGTTCCGACACGCTCCCATCCCCCGCCGAAACACGCACTGGAGTGCCCCCGCTTTTGCGGACACGCTTGATTAGGTTGGTTGGTTCTCCCTCTCGTGTTCTTGGTCGTGGTTGCTCTCGTAGTCTTCGGGGGAGAGGTAGTTGAGTGTTGAGTGGCGTCTGCTGCGGTTGTAGAACGTCTCGATGTACTCAAAGACCTCGCTGCTGAGTTCACGGCGAGTCTTCCATGCTCGGCGATTGATTAGCTCTTTTTTGATCGTAGCGAAAAAGCTCTCAGCGACGGCATTATCAAAGCAGTCGCCCTTGGAACCCATCGACACCGCGATCCCAGCGTCCCCAGCTTGCTGGCCGAAGGTCAGACTCACATATTGCGATCCCTGATCGGAATGATGTACAAGTCCCGCTTCTGGACGACGTCGAGCGACACCCATCTGCAGCGCGTCGACGACGAGCTCCGCCCGCATATGATCGGCCATCGACCAGCCCACGATCCGACGCGAGAACGCGTCCTGCACAGCAGCCAGGTAGAGCCAGCCCTCCCATGTCGGGAGATACGTGATGTCAGCGACCCACAAAACATTCGGAGCAGCAGGCGTGAACTGCCGTTTGACCAAGTCATCAGCAACCCTGACGCCCGGCACCCGGATCGTCGTACCCCGCCGACGGCGCGTAACCAAGCCAGATAGCCCAGCGTTGCGCATCAAGCGCTCCACCCGTTTACGCGAAACACGGACGCCCTCACCCAGGCGCAGCTCAGCGTGCACCCGCCGCGCACCGTAGACCCCGCGGGTGCGCTCGTGGATCTCCCTGATCTTCTCAGTCAGCCACGCGTCGCTCAACGTGCGATCGCTGGGCACCCCATTCGCCCACCCGTAATAGCCCGACCGGGACACGCCAAGAACCTGGCACATCAAGGAGACCGGGAAGCTGGCCCTCTCCGCCGAGATCATCCGGTAGACACTCACCGGGTCTCGGTCTCCGCTGCGAAGAGGACCGCGGCTCGCTTGAGGATCTCACGCTCCTGTTCAAGGCGCCTGACCTTCTGGCGCAGCTCGCGGAGCTCCTCACGCTCACCCGTAGTGAGACCCTCACGCACACCCACATCGACATCCGCCTGCTTGACCCACGCACGCAACGTATCGAGCGCGATCCCAAGCTCCCGCGCGATCACCGTCAACGACTGCCCCGAGCTGCGATACAGCTCGACAGCCTCCTTCCTGAACTCAGACGGATAACCCGCCCGGCCCATTCCCCTCGGCGCCATACAGACATCCTTCCTGCCAGGCCAGACGACCTAGCTTCCGGTGTCCGTCAAAGCGGGGGCACTCCACACAACCTTCGGCTGACCCGCAGGAGGATCGAAATCGTACTCGTACAAGTTCTCGCTCGCGTCATGACCCAACAACGGCTGCGTCGTCGCGAAGAACACCTTCGACCCATCAGCGGAAGCGCCCTGGAACACCGCGTCCGCCGGCACGCCCTCGGCACACGACGGGCAATCCGCCGCGGAGGGCTCGGAGATCGCGACCGTCCTGTCCTCGTCGATCCGCGCGAACAACTCGTTCACCGCAGGCTCCACCCCACCACAAGCATTATTGTCCGCGCCCGTAGCCGTGAAGAACACCACCGACCCGTCTTCGGAGATATCGTTCTGGCCACCAGCCGCAGTACCACACTGG
Organism: uncultured Solirubrobacterales bacterium; assembly: GCA_963821895.1. Classification (GTDB taxonomy): domain Bacteria; phylum Actinomycetota; class Thermoleophilia; order Solirubrobacterales; family Solirubrobacteraceae; genus Palsa-744. The sequence continues at coordinate 76,204 of CAWGFQ010000007.1, read as the reverse complement.
CCGATCAACGCCGTGCTCCCCGCGCCACCACTCACACCGACCAGGGTCGGCGCGGTGTTGCCCGTGCCCCTGTACTCATACAAGCCGCCCCCACTCAACGTCGGATCGAACGGCCACCGAAACGCTGCTCCTTCTTCATCGCCGGTCACCAGCAACCCGTTCACCGCTTCCGCCGCAGCACCGACAAAACCCGCGCCCGGCCCGATCTCACTCACCGAACCATCCGCCGCAACCAGCCGCAACCGCTGCGGCGTCGGAGACCGATTAATCGTCGGCCCCCACACCGAATCCCCAACCCCGATACTCAAAAGACGCCCGGTTTCAGGCGGAGTCAACGGAGCCGTCGCCCAACCCCCCACACCCCGCGTAAAACGATAGTCCTTTTCTCCATTTTCGACACTGGCGATCCCCGCAAACGCTTCCAGACTCTTGCCCGCCAGGCTCGACCCATCCGCCGCCACCGTCGGTTCCCCGACAGGTTCCACCAACGCGCTGTTCTTATCCACCGGCGTCACCATCTCAAACGCCCGGCAATCCGGCAGCCCCAGCGAGTTGTCTTCCGCGCGCAACTGTTCATTGGGACACCCTTCCCCCGCCAGCGCCGCGCCCGGCACAACCAATCCGAGGACCAGCAACAACCCAGCGACCAGCACCATGACGCGAGCAAGCATCAACATCCCCTCCCGGAGCAATCGAGAACACGCCCACCCGAGAGGAGACCCAGGCAGCACAAAACCGCCCCGAGTACACGACCCGGAGCGGAAGAACGGCCAGCAGCCCTAGAAGCTAAGCAGCCCGGCCAAGAGAGAGAGAGAGAGAGAGAGAGAGATGCACCAGCCATGCTGTTGCATCTAGTCAAGGCACCCCTCGGCGCCGTAACGACCCTCACCACATGTGCCCAAAACGAACTCACGCGAACAACATCTCCCTCATAAAACTTGCGATCACGTCCCTCTCCCAAGAAAACCCTGCGAATGCAGTCAAAGCCGGCCACAGAGACACCGACCCAAACAAGATCCTATGTCCAGACACCCCACTCAGGGCGCCCATTAGAAGACCACTGTAGACCCTCCGCAAACAATTGTCAAGTCCCAATCGCAGAGGCTGGCCCGGGCGGGGCGATCCTGGGCGTCGCCGACGGCGGCCAGCCGCTGCGATACAATTCCTAGCGCGCAGCACGGGATTCCCCACCGCCCCCAGGCAAAGGAGCAAGATGGCCACCACAGACCGCACCAGGATCACCAAGCCCAGCCCGATCGTCGAGGACGAGCAGGGGCAGCTACGCGCGCGCCAGGGCATCTCGCGCGAGGTGATCAGCGAGCTGTCGAAGATCAAGGGCGAGCCGCAGTGGATGGCGGAGAAGCGCGTGAAGGCGCTTGAGATCTTCGAGCGCAAGCCGATCCCGACGTGGGGGCCAGACCTGAGCGGGCTCAACCTGGACGACCTGGTGCTCTACTCGCCGCCCACGGCCGGGCGCTACGACAGCTGGGACGACGTGCCGGCGGAGATGAAGCAGACCTACGAGGACCTGGGCATCCCCCAGGCCGAGCGCGAGCACCTCGCCGGCGTCGTTGGGGTGTGGCGCCAGGAGCCGGTGTATGAGGGCCTCAAGGAGCAGTACGCCAAGCAGGGGATCCTCTTCTGCTCGATGGACACGGCCGTCACGGAGTACCCCGACCTGGTGCAGAAGTACTTCATGAACAAGTGCGTCCCCCCGCAGGACAACAAGTTCTCGGCGCTGCACGGCGCAGTCTGGAGCGGCGGCGCCTTCTGCTACATCCCCAAGGGCGTCAAGTGCGACCTACCCTTGCAGAGCTACTTCCGTATGGAGGGGGCGGGCGAGGGCACCTTCGAGCACACGCTGATCGTGGCCGAGGAGGGCGCAGAGGTCAACTACATCGAGGGCTGCACCGCGCAGACCTACAGCGTCAACTCGATGCACAGCGCGGTCGTCGAGATCTTCGTGCACGAGGGCGCCAAGGCGCGCTACACGACGGTGCAGAACTGGAGCAAGGACGTCTACAACCTCAACACCAAGCGCGCCGTGGTGGACGCGCACGGGACCGTGGAGTGGGTCGGCGGCTCGATGGGCGCGAAGTACGTGATGCTCTACCCCGGCTCGTTCCTGATGGGCGAGGGCGCGCGCGCCGACCACCTCAACGTCGGCGTCGCGGGCAAGGGCGTGCATAAGGACACCGGCGCGAAGGTCGTGCACCTGGCGCCGAACACCACCTCGAACATCCTCGCCAAGTCGATCTCCAAGGACGGAGGGATCATGGGCTACAGGGGCCTCGTGCGCATGGGACACAACAGCGCAGGCAGCAAGGCCCGTGTGCAGTGCGACGGCCTGATGATGGACGGGGAATCGCGCAGCGACACGTGGCCGGACATCCAGATCCAGAACCCCCACGTGACCGTCGCCCACGAGGCGACCGTGGGCAGGATCTCAGACGACCAGCTCTTCTACATGGGCTCGCGCGGCTTCACGGAGGACGAGGCCGCGGCGATGATCGTCAACGGCTTCATCGAGCCCGTGACGAAGGAGCTGCCGATGGAGTACGCCGTCGAGCTGAACCGGCTGATCCAGCTGGAGATGATCGGCTCGATCGGCTGAGGCGCGAAGCAGGCCACCAGCCTTGCGTGCCCCGGTAGACACGATCCCCGCGCCGCCGTTCCCGGCGCACCTGAAGTGGGTCAACGTACCCCGGGTGCGCCTGGACAAGCTGCGCGGGCGGCCGGTGCTGGTGGAGTTCTGGGACTTCTGCCGCTCCTACTCGCTCAACACGCTCCCCTACATGAAGGCGTGGCACGAGCGCTACGAGGCCGACGGCCTGCAGGTCATCGGCATCCACTCGCCAGGGTTCGAGCGCTCACGCAACCGCGCCGCGGTCGAAGCGGCCGTCAAGCGGCTGGGCATCGCATATCCGGTGCTGCTGGACCCGGACCTTGAGATGTGGCAGGAGTACGAGAACAAGGGCTGGCCGGCGCGGTATCTGTTCGACGGCAACGGCATGCTGTACGACTACCACTACGGCGAAGGCGCCTACGACGAAACGGAGCTGGCGATCCAGGAGCTGCTGGAGATCAGCCGCAGCAGCTTGGGCGGGGCGGGCGGGCCTTCATCATCGACGAGCACGGCGCCGCCGGGCCAGTAGGGGTTGCTCGGGGGCTGGCCTTCGAGGAAGTAGCTGTCGTAGGTCCAGCAGCCGCAGTTGTGCAGCTGCGCGCCGCCAGGGGTGCGCCACTCGTGCGCGGCGTCGCGCGGCAGCGGGCCCGTGCGGTGGGTGTGTCCGAAGATCACGTGCCCGCCCTCGCCGCCGACCCCCACGCGCGTGGCGACCTCGCCCATCGCCAGTAGCGCCGCACGGCGCAGCTCGGGCCCGGAGATGTCCGACTGCAGCGGCCCCAGGCCCATGCGGTTGAGTCCGGCGACGGCGAGCGGGAAGCCGCCCGCGAGCATCCGGTTGCGCAGCGCGATGCGCCGGCTGTCGGGCTTCCAATTGCTGTCGCCGCCGAGCGTGCGCCAGGCGTGCACGGTGCCCTGGCCGTTGAGCGCGCCGCCCGTGCGCGCCTGCTGAGCCATCGCGTCGATCCAGGCGTAGATCGGGGAGGTGAGCGCCTCGTAGTCGTCGGGGCCGGCGATCGTGCCCACGGGGCGATGCTGCATGCGCGCGACCATGCCGATGCCCAGCCGCTCCATCGTGGGGATGCGCATGTGGCAGTCGAGCTGGTGCCCGTGCGTGGCGTACACGTCAGGCCGCACCCACAGGCCGGGGTAGGCGCAGGACACCTTCGCGCCCGCAGCCCACTCCGCAAGCTGAGCCAGCATCGGCGAGGCGTCCTCGGGGGCAAAGCGCTGCTCGATGCCGAGCGGCTCGGGCGCGGCGAGCGTGGCGCGACGCGCCAGCCACGGCTCCACGAGCGCATGGTCGTGGTTGCCGGCGAGCACCACCACCTCACGGCCCGCGAAGGCATCCCCGAGCGCTTCGAAGAACGGCCGCGCGGCGGCCATCGCGCCACGGCGGGGGCCGTGGCGCAGCTCGAGCACGTCGCCCAGCAGCACGAGACGGTCGATGCCGTCGAGCGCGCCGAGCAGCGCGTCGCGCCCCTCGGGGTGGCTCAGCACATCGACGCGCGTGGCGCTGCCGAGGTGCAGGTCGGAGACGATCAGTGTGCGCACGCCTGTATATGCAACGCGCGGTGTCTAGGAGTCCCCGCCGGCGGGGATCGCCTTGCGGGCGGCCGGCACGACGGCGCGAATCTCCTTGGGCAGCATGAAGCGCACGTCCTCGCTGACGGTCAGCAGCGTGGAGACGTCGTTCACCCCGCGCACACGGAAGAAATCGACGAGGTCCTCCACGAGCGACTCGGGCGCGCTGGCGCCGGAGGAGATGCCCACCACGCGCTTGCCCTCAAGCCACTCCTCGAGCACCTCGGTCTTGTCGTCGATCAGGTGCGACTCGGTGCCGCACAGGCGCGCGACCTCGACCAGGCGCAGCGAGTTCGACGAGTTGCGCGAGCCGAGCACGAGCAAAAGATCGCACTTGCCGGCCAGCTCCTTGACGGCCATCTGGCGATTGGTGGTGGCGTAGCAGATGTCATCCGTGCGCGGGCCGGTGATGGCGGGGAAGCGCTCTTTCAGGCGCGCGACGATCGCGCCGGTTTCCTCGACCGAGAGGGTGGTCTGCGTGACGTAGGCCACGCGCTCGGGGTCTTCGATCGCCAGCGCATCGACGTCCTCCTCGCTCTGCACGAGCACGATGTGCTCTGGCGCCTCGCCCATCGTGCCTTCGACCTCCTCGTGGCCCTCGTGGCCGACGAGCACGATCGTGTAGCCGTCCTGCGCGAAGCGCAGCGCCTCGCGGTGGACCTTCGTGACGAGCGGGCAGGTGGCGTCGATCGTGCGCAGGCCCAGGCCCTGCGCGTTCTCGCGCACGCTGGGCGCCACGCCGTGCGCGGAGAACACGGCGATCGCCCCCTCGGGGATTTCGGTCTCCTGCTCGACGAAGATCGCGCCCTGCTCGCGCAGCTGCTCAACGACGCGTTTGTTGTGCACGATCTCGCGCCGCACATACACCGGCGGCCCGTGCAGCTGCAGAGCCCGCTCGACCGTCTGCACCGCGCGCAGCACGCCCGCGCAGTAGCCGCGTGGGGCCGCGAGCAGGACCTGCTGCACGCTGTTGTGCACGTCGGATGGTGCCGTCGCCGGTTGGCTCACGATTCGCATTGTAGGCTCTATCCCCCATGCCCCAGCGCCATCTCGATCGTCTGACCGCCGTCGATGCCTCATTCCTGCACCAGGAGGGGGCGCACTCGCACATGCACGTGGGCGGTCTGACGATCCTGGAAGGCCCGCCGCCGGCGTTTGACGAGTTCTTGGAGCAGATCCGCTGGCGTCTGCACCTGGTGCCGCGCTACCGCCACAAGCTGGCGCACTCGCACACCGCGCTCGACAGCGGCCGGCCGGTGTGGATCGACGATCCGAACTTCAACCTCGCGTACCACGTACGCCACACCGCGCTGCCGGCGCCGGGCGGCTGGGAGCAGCTGCAAAGCCTGACCGCGCGCATCTTCAGCCAGCGCCTGGACCGCAGCAAGCCGCTGTGGGAGATGTGGCTGATCGAGGGCCTGAAAGAGGGTCGCTTCGCGCTTATCTCAAAGACCCACCACTCGCTGATCGACGGCATCGCGGGGATCGACCTGGCGACGGTGCTGTTCGACGTCTCCCCCGACCCGCCGCCGGTGAAACACAACGGGCGCCCGTGGCAGCCCCACCGCGAACCGAACGCGGCGGACCTGATCGGCGCCGGGTTGCGCAGCGCGGCGCGGGCGGGGCTTGAGCTGGTGGGCAACACGCTTGAGGCGCTCACGCACCCCGACCGCGCGCTCGCGCAGGCGCGCGAGGCGGCGGAGGGCATCGGCGAGCTGGTGTGGGCGGGCCTGAACCCGGCGCCGCCGAGCCCGCTGAATGTGGACATCGGCCCGCACCGCCGCTTCGTGGGGGTGGGCAGCTCGCTGGAGGACTTCAAGGTGGTGAAGAACGCCTTCGGCTGCACCGTCAACGACGTGGTGCTGGCGGTGGTGACGGGCGCGCTGCGCAGCTTCCTGATCGCGCGCGGCGTGCGCACGGAGGGCCTTGAGCTGCGCGCGCTGGTGCCGGTGTCGGTGCGCGGCCGCGACGAGCACGAGGACCTGGGCAACCGCATCGTGGTGATGCGCGGCCCGCTGCCCGTCTACATCTCAGACCCCGAAGCGCGCCTGCGCTTTGTGAAGGAGGCGATGGACGGGCTGAAGGAGTCAAAGCAGGCGCTGGGCGCGGAGATGATCGCGGGCGCGCAGAACTTCGCGCCGCCGACGATCCTCGCGCAGGCCTCGCGCTTGAACTTCAGTACGCGCCTGTTCAACCTGATCGTCACCAACGTGCCGGGGCCCCAGTTCCCGCTGTATGTGCTGGGGCGCAGGATGCTCGAGGCCTACCCGGTGGCGTTTCTGCCCGAGCACCACGCGCTGGCGGTGGCGATCATGTCTTACAACGGCCAGATGAATTTCGGCCTGCTCGGCGATTTCGATGCGCTGCGTGACATTGAGTCGCTGGGGGCGAGTATCGCCCATGAGCTCGCCGTGCTTGTTTCGCTGGCGCGGGGTGAGTCAGCGCCCACGCCGCCGAAACCGCGGCGCCCGCGTCGAGGATCCCCCAGCCCACTTCCGAGCTCCAGCCGCTCCCGGGCGGGCGCCGGGCGGTCGTCTCCAGCAGCCTGATCACCTCGGCCGCGCTGAGGCTGGGCGCCACGCTGCGGATCAGCGCCGCGGCGCCCGTGACTTGCGGCGCGGCCATCGAGGTGCCGGTGAGGTAGGCGTAGCGGTCTTCGCCGTCGAGCGTCGTGCGGCAGAACGTGCAGGGCGGCTCTTGGGATTGCAGCGAGCCCTGCTCGATGAACGTGGGGTTGGCGGGGAACGTGCTGAAGATGCCGGGCGGCCCGCCTTCTTCATAGCCGGGGCCGGCGAAGGAGCCGTAGGCGGCCATCGAGATCTCGCTGCCCCAACCGGCGAAGGCCGAGCGCCGCCCGGCGAAGTCGGCGGAGGTGACGGTGATGCCGAGCCCCTCCCCCAGATGCGGGGCGCTGCCGGGCGGCTGCAGCACGTCGCCGGGATCGCCCTGCTCGTTGACGGGTTCATCCGCGGCGGCCGCCACGAGCACGACGTTGTGGCGGTAGGCGTAGCGCACCGCTTCGGTGAGCTGCGGCGGCGGCGCTTGGAAGCCGGCGGTGCCGAAGCTCATGTTGATCGCCTGCGCGCCGTGGTTGACGGCGTCAAGGATCGACTGCGCGACACTGGCCTCGGTGAGGTCGCTTTTCTCGATCAGCAGGTGGCACCCGTAGCCGGCTGCCGCAAGGCCGATGCCGTTGTCGGTGTCGGCGCAGGCCAGCCCGGCGACGTGCGTGCCGTGCCCGGAGCGATCGACGGTGGCGGTGCCTTCGTCCGGTTCGCTGTCGATGTCGTGCGCGTAGGCGATCTTGCCGACGAGATCGGGGCTTGAGGGATCGACGCCGGAGTCGATCACCCCTACAAGGGCGCCGTCGCCGTGGGTGAGGCGCCACGCCTGCGGAAAGCCCTCGCGCAGCGCCCACCACTCGATCGGCGTGCCCGGAGGGGTGCCCGGAGCGCTCTCGGGGGTGCTCAGCGCGGGGTCGTTGGGGAGCGCAGGAGGCTTGGATGCCCCAAACGCCTCCCCTCCGCCGAGCGTCCCGACCCCGAGCGCCAAAAGCAGCAGCGCAGTTGCGAAAGTGCGGCTCCTGAAGGACACACTCAGTAGCCGAGCGCGAACTTGGCGTCCTCGGTCATCTTCTCGGGCGACCACGGCGGCGTGAAGACCATCTCGGACTCGACTTCTTCCACACCCTCCAGCTCGCCTACGAACTCTTCGATCTGTTCGGTGACCTGCGGCCCGATCGGGCAGCCGGGCGTGGTTAGCGTGAAGGTGACGGCAACGTTGGCGCCGTCGATGTCCACCCCGTAGATCAGCCCGAGCTCGACGAAATCCAGGCCGAGCTCGGGGTCGATCACGTTGGACAACGCATCCATGACGTCCTCAACCGTGGGCATGCCTGTTCAACTCTATCGACCCGAGACAGAGCCTGCGCCTCCAGGCACGCAGCCTGGCGACGCCTGACAGGCGTCTAGTTCTCACAGCCCATGCGATCCCACAGGTACAGCTCGATGCACTCGTTGGCCAGCTCGACGGCGCGCGCGCGCGAGAGGCGGGGGAGCACCGTGTCGAGCGCCTGATCCTCGGCGACGCCCGCCTGGAACGCTTCCTCGCCGCGGAAGCCGGCGGCGATCTTCAGCGCCTCGCGGCGGTTGTCGCCGAGGCGTGGGAAGACGCCCATGAGGAATTTGGTGTTGGGGATTGGCTGGCCGACCTCAAGCGAGGCGTGCCAGGCGGCGAGCATGCTGAGGTCGTCGTTGTCGAGACCCGCGACCGCCTTGGCGTAGTGCAGGGAGAGCTCTTGATCGGGGATGTCATCGACCCACGCCCGCACCACCTCGCCGACGAGCTGACGGCGCGCCTCGCGGCCGACCGACTCGGCGATGACTCGAATGGCGTCTTTGGGCTCGATGAAGCAGAGATGGGGCACGGAAGGCTGGCCTGGGCGAATGAAGCGATGGACACGCGAAACTGTAAGCCCCCGTGTGGACGGTACTTTTCAGAGCTCCAGGGCAGCCGGCGCTGCTCGTCGGCGCCGCCCTTCAGAGCTCCAACGCACTCCCTGCACGCTCCAGCGCCTGCTCGTCGCAGGTGTCAGCGGGCATACCCAACGTGGCCCGCTCGTCGATGCTCCAGTTCGCGAACGCCACGTCAAGCGCTTCCACCGGCACGCCGCAACCCTCGGCGAGCGCCAGCGCGCGGCGCTCGAGGATCAGCGGATCGCCGATGCCGAACAGCCGTTTCGCGCCGAGCGTGGCGAGGTCGCCCGTGGCCTGCGTGAGACCCCCGGCGAAGTGCATGGCGTCGGCGCGCATCTCATACAACCCGAGGCGCCCCAGCGTGACGAGCAGGTCATAGCGCCCCATGCGCCCGAAGCCGGGCAGCTGCAGCCGCTCGAACAGCCGCTCAAAGCGCCGCTCCTCGCTCCAGGTGGGATCGCCCGAGAAGGCGCGTACCTGCGAGCCGCCGCGCTGCGCCCACTGCAGATAGGCGCGCACGGTATCCACCCCGCGCTCCGGGTCGTGGCAGGTGCGCGGCCCCAGCGGCACATCGTCGAGGTCCGGCAGCTCCTGCGCGATCTCCCAGTCGGGGATCTCCCCGCCACCGCTACCGCGCAGCGCCTGGCGGATACCCAGAAACGGAGCGTCGCCCTGCAGCGGCGATAAATAAGCGATCAGGAAGCACATCCAGGTAGCCCGCTCCCAGCTGCCCTGCTGGCGAATCTCCGCATACAGCCCGGGGGGCGAGCTGCCGCCTAGCACCGCCAGACGGGCGTTTGAGAAGGCAACCTCCTGCGCGAGGCGCCGGGCATCCTGGGAGTTGCGCAGCCCCGGCACGAGCGCGCAGCGGTAGCCGTCATCCTCGCCCCGCGGCGCGCCGTCGCTGTAGACACGCAGATTGCGCGAGCCCGCCCGTGCGCGGCGACGATCCGCGGCGGAGCCACGCGATGTGCTCGTCGAGCGCCGCGAGCCGCCGGCGACAGTCGAACCCTTGGCGGCGGGCGCCAGCCCGGGCACCGTGTCGCGGCAGATCGAGCAACGCTCGACGAAGCGGCCGTGACGACAGAAACGCGACATACCGATGAACTTAGCGACTCTCCCCGTCGCATCCTTGCGCGGCGGCGAGGAACGTCTCTCAGACGCCGATCGCAGAGACCCAGCGCGGCCCGCAAACCCGGTCGAAGAGACCGAGCGTGGCCCGCAAACCCCGGCCAAAAGGACCGAGCGCGCCTCCGTCAGACGCCGATCGCGGCGCCCGCGCGCGGAGCCACCGGCAGCGCGAGGCCCGCTGCCCGCGCCCGCTGCGCGCCCGCCTGGCGCTCCTGCGCGAGCGCGTAGAGGTAGTCGTCGTAGTCCACCTGGATCGTATGGCGCTTGGAGGCAACGTAGCGCTTGCGCATCGCGGCCTGGTCGTCCGCTATTTCCTTGCGCAGCTGCGCGGCCTGCGGCAGCGCGTACTCGCCGCGCAGGTAGTCGCCCACCCACGCGCTCTGCGCCTCGGCGAGCGGCATGATCGCGCCCAGCGGCTGCAGCAGGCCGATGAAGAAGACGTTGTCGATCTGCGGATGAAAGACGCGCCGGAACAGCTCGATGTGGTTCTCGGGCGCGCTGATCAGGTCCTCGTCGAAGAAGGGGAAGGCGATCTTGTAGCCGGTGCAATACACGACCACGTCGGCGTGCACGGCGCTGCCGTCGACGAAGCGCACCTGCTCGCCGTCGAGCGAGGCGATGTTCGGCCGGGGTGCGATTGTGCCGTGGGCGATGCGGTCGAGGATGCGCCCGGAGACCGTTGGGTGTGCCTCGCCGAACTTGTGGTCGGGCTTGGGCAACCCGAAGTGCGTGGGATCGCCGGCGGCCACCTTGATCGTCTGGTGGATCAGGCGCTGGCGGATCTTGAAGGGGATGCGCGGGTTGTTGGGCAGCGTGTCCACGGGCCGGCCGAAGACGTACTTGGGGACGATCCATGCGCCTCGGCGGGCGGCGAGGTAGGTATTGCGTGCCACATACGACGACTCGACGGCGAGATCCATGGCACTGTTCCCAATCCCGAGCACGACCACGTCCTTGCCGGCGAAGATCGAGTTGTCCACATAGGTGTGCGCGTGCATCTGCACGCCCTCGAAGTCCTGCGCACCCGGGAAGGCAGGTTCGGGCCAGCGCTGGTCCCAGTGGTGCCCGTTGGCCACGAGCAGCGCGTCATACGTGCGCGTCTGACCGGTATCGAGCGCGATCTCCCACGCCCCGTCCTCGCGCCGCGCTGCGTGCTGCACGCCAGTCTCGAACTCGATCGACTCGCGCAGCCCGAAATGGTCGACGTAGTCCTCGAAGTAGCGCGCGATGTGCGTGTGGTGGGGGAAGTCGGGGATCGAGGAGGGCATCGGGTAGTCGGCGTACTGCATGCGCTCGCGCGAGACGTTGATGAACAGGTCGCGGTAGGCCGCCGACATCCCGTTCTTGTTGCCGAACACCCAATTCCCACCCACGCGATCTGACTTCTCGAAGCAGTCGAAGGGAATCCCGCGGTCGCGCAGCGCCTTAACGGCCGCGATCCCCGAGGAGCCCGCGCCGATGACACAGACCTTGGGGAGGGTTGCGGAGGCGAAACTGCCGTTGTTTGAAGGCTCGGACATGGATGCGCAAACGATCTTAGAGCACCTCTGGCCGGGCGCTCCGGTCTTCGCCGCTTGGTACGACCGACCGGATCGTATCTGACACCCGTATCACTACCGCCTCGAGTTCACGGCGTATCTCAAAATCCCAGGCCCGCAGCACCGTCCAGCCGGCAGCCCCGAGTTCCCCATCGACTCTCCTATCCCGTGCAACGTTGCCAGCGATCTTCTCGTCCCAGTAGGCACCCGAGCGTCCCTCGCGATGACGCGAGGGGTGACCGTGCCAGAAGGCTCCGTCGACGAACACGGCGACTTTCAGTCGTGGCCAAGCAAGGTCGGGGCGCCCGGGCACACGCGCGTAATGGCAGCGCCAACCGCGGATACCGGCCGCGAACAGTGCCCGTCTCAGTGTCAGCTCTGGACCGGTGTCGCGCTGGCGCACGGCGCGCATGATTCGTTGACGCTGCTCCAAGCTGCGCGTATCTGCCACGGTCGCAACTCTACGCCTCCTGTCCGTATCGTGCCAGATCCTCCTCGCTGACATCGTCTTTTGGCACCAGCGAATAGTGCTTCTCGGAACTGAGACGAACACCCTCCTCGGTCGCCTCGAAGTCGAACAGCGCTATGCGGTCGTCGCCGACGAACTGCGCCGCGATCGGCCACGCGATCAGCGTTGGGAACTTGGCCTTGCAGAGCGCGAAATCCTGCTCGATCTGCACGATGCTGAGCCGATCGCTTCCTCCCTTGGCCTGGACAGGCAGCACAAACTGAGCGCCACGACGGTCTATCCCCACGTAGATCTCGTCGGTCTCGACCTGCCCGAGGCCCGGGACCGTCGTGCGCAAATGGTTCTGCAACGAATAGCAGTTCACGCCCGTAAAAAGGTCTATGAGACGGTTGTAGCGGAGCTTCGCCAACAATGCCTGCTCGTCGCTGAGCCGCCACCGAGCAACGATCCCAGGGGTGGCATCGGGCACCTTGGTCTCGGCCATCAATGCCCGCGGTACGATTAGTGCTTCAGATACGAGCACGAATCGATACTTGGCCCGTCCCGCAGGTCGAATAATCCACTCGCGGCCGTTAGATGCCGTCCGCCGAACTGAGTCCGGCAGGGCCACGCGGTAGCGGAAGCTGTATACAAGGTCGCCGAGATTCTTTGGCGGCTCGATGTTGAGATGTCGAGCAGCGCTGTCGATGTCGGCGCGCTCGAAGAAAACCTCTTCGGCCCCATGCTTCCATCGTTCGTGAAAGATATGCTCGATTAGCTGCGTGTAGCGTGTGGGAGAAGCCATCAGGCGGCGGCCAATCGAACGGCTCGTTGCCGTGGGGCTGGAATTGCATCGGCGGCAGCTCCAAAGTGAGCGACTGCCGCTGCCATCGTGAATCGAAGCAGCTGCGGCTCGCCCAATTCAACCAAGAGATCGGGCTCGACCGCTGTCGCTCCAAGCGCGCTCGCGATACTTGCTCCAACCGCCCGTCCCACCAGTGGAACGACGGCGTTGCCGATCTGTCGAAAGCCGTGCCATTTCGTTTCGTTAAAGCGAAACCAGTCTGGAAACGAGTGCAATCGAGCCGCCTCGCGTACCGATAACACCCGAGCCAGGTAAGGATGGATCGGTCGAGGCGATGTATAGGCACCTCTCTCGCTTCCGGTCCCAGCGCGAAGCGTGTTCGAAAGGCCTTCGGGGTGAAGCCGGTAGAAACGACTTACCGGCTCGGTGGCGCCCGGAGCGGTGCTTGCGAATCGTGAAACCGACAGACCTGTGTGCTTAGTGCGCCTGGAGCTTGTCAGAAGACCGGCGTCGCAAGATCGGCGATAGCCGAAGTCGGTGGGATCGCTGTCGAGCCCGCGTAAACGGCGAGCATAAGCGCTCGAGGCAGCCTCCGCGGCAGCAAGCCGTCTCGAAGATAGACGCACCCAGTCTTGTGCGATCAACTCCGGAAAGCTATCGAGATCTGGTAGATCGCCGATTGCTTCGAGCACGTTGGGTCCAAGCGGAAGAGCCGATCCCGCCTTGGACGAGCGCCGCGCCATATCGGGCCTCTTTGCAACCGGAGTAACGGTCGGTTGTGGATACTCGGCGGGCGTTTGGTCCGCTCGGCTGCCGATAAGGACGAGGCGCTTACGATCTTGCGGCGCACCGAAATCGGCGGCATTGAGAATCTGGGGCGTGCGTACCACGTAACCAATACCCTTGAACTCCTCTACCAGCCGATCGAGGATGCTCGCATGCCCTCCGGCGCGCATACCGGGTACGTTCTCCATCGCAAAGTAGCGTGGCCGCAGCTCCGCGACGAGCCGGAAGAAGTGAAATACAAGTCGATTGCGCGTGTCGTCGATCAGGCGCTTGCCGATCGTCGAAAAACCCTGACAGGGCGGTCCGCCAGCCACCAAATCGACTTCCCCGTCCCACGCGTCCGAATCTCGGTCGTGACGTTCGTAGCCACGTCGAACAGACGCACGCAATTCGTTCGCGCCGAGCTTGGCCGCATCTGCACAAAGCACCTGGGTCTGGGGGAAGTTGAATGCGTGAACCGCTGCGTGGACTGGGTCGTACTCGACAGCAGTGACGACATCGAACCCCGCTTGCTCCAGTCCCAGCGACAGTCCTCCGGCGCCGGCAAAAAGATCGACGGCGGTCGGTCGCCCAGTCTCGTTCACGGCGCCGGAGGCTATCCGCCGCCGCGGACGCATATCGGCGAGACGCGACCTGCCAGCGACACCGTTGAGCTTGGACATTGCCAGACCGTATGCTCTCCCTCGGACAGAACATATGTTCGGTACGAGTTCTGGCACAACATGCGCCATTTCAATGGCGTCCAGACCAATATGGACGCCATTGCTGCTGCCGGACTACCCCGCGCCGACGCCCGGCCCCACGTGCTGCGGCGGTCCCTCGGGCCCTTCGTCGGCATCGGCGTGCCCGGCGCAGCCCTGGTCTTCGGGCAGCGAGCCCCCGCCCTCCGCCTCCCCGCGCTGCCGGGCGAGGAAGCGGTCGACCATGCGCGCGCACTGGCGCCCCTCGTTGATCGCCCACACGATCAAGGACTGGCCCCGCCTGGCGTCCCCTGCGGCGAACACGCCGGGCACCGAGGTGGTGTAGGGGGAGACGGCCTTGACGTTGCCGCGCGGGTCCTTCTCCACGCCCAGCTGATCCAGCAGCCCCTGCTCGGGGTGCAGGAAGCCCATCGCCAACAGCACCAGCTGCGCCGGCAGCTCGCGCTCGCTGCCCTGCACCGGCGCGAACGGCGGCGCGGGCGCAGCCTCCGCGATGTGCAGCGCGGCGACGCGGCCCTGGCCGTCGTCGGAGAAGCGCGTGGTGGTGACCGAGTAGTCCTGCTCGCCGCGGCCCGCCTGGCGGGCCTCCTCCATCGCGTAGCTGAGGCGGTACTTCAGCGGCCACTGCGGCCACGGCGTGCGCTCGTCGGGGCGGTGCACCGGCGGCTCGGGCAAGAGCTCCAGCTGCACGATCGAGCGGGCTTCCTCGCGCAGCGCGTTGCCGACGCAGTCCGCGCCGGTGTCGCCGCCGCCGATGACGATCACGTGCTTGTCCCTGGCGGTGATCGGCGCAGCGGCGCCCTGCGACCCGTCAGGCGCCGAGCCGCCCTGCGATCCCGCCACGGCGAGTGGCGGCTGCGCGACCGTCGGCTCGGGACCGAACTCCCGCGCCACCCAGCGGTTGCGCTGGTAGAGGTAGTCCATCGCGAAGTGCACGCCCTCAAGCTCACGCCCAGGCACGGGCAGGTCGCGTGGCACGCGCGAGCCGGTGGCGAGCACGATCGCCTCGTAGCGCTCGCGCAGCTCCGCGACGCTCACGTCGCGCCCGACATCCACGCCGCAGCACAGCTCGACGCCCTCGGCCACGAGCTGCTCCACGCGCCGCTGCACAACCGTCTTCTCGATCTTGAAGTCCGGCACGCCGAAGCGCACCAGCCCGCCGGCTGCCTCGTCGCGCTCATACAGCACGACCCGGTGCCCCGCGCGGCGCAGCTGCTGCGCGGCTGCCATCCCGGCGGGCCCGCTGCCCACGACGGCCACGGCCTGGCCCGTCTCGCGCCGCGGGGGCTCGGGGCGGACCCAGCCTTCGGCGAAGGCGCGGTCGATGATGGCGTGCTCGATCTGCTTGATCGTGACCGCGTCGCCCTCGCGGATCTCAAGCACACAGGCGGCTTCGCACGGTGCGGGGCACAACCGCCCGGTGAAGTCGGGGAAGTTGTTGGTGGCGTGCAGTTGCGCGATCGCCTCCTGCCAGCGGTCGCGATAGACGAGGTCGTTCCAGTCGGGGATGAGATTGCCCAGGGGACAGCCGTTGTGGCAGAAGGGCACGCCGCAGTCCATGCAGCGGCCGCCCTGCTCGCGCAGCTCCGCCTCGGGCGCGGGATCGACGAACTCGCGGTAGTCGTGCGCGCGCTCCGCGGGGTCGCGGTAGCGCGCACCGTGGCGCTCGATCTGCAGGAAGCCGCCGAGCTTGCCCATCAGCGGACGCCCCCAACGGTACGGCCATGCCCGCTCACGCCGGAACCTCCCTGGCCTGCTTCTCTTCCTCTTCGGTTTCGCGCAGCACGCGCTTGTAGTCGTGCGGCATCACCTTGACGAAGGCCCCGCGTCCCACGAGCCCGTCGAAGTCGGCGAGCACACGCTCGGCCACCGGCGAGCCGGTGCGACGACCGTGCTCCTCGACGAGCGTGCGCAACTCGGCGGCGTCCGCGAGAGAGAGCTCTTCAAAACCGACCATGCCCATGTTGCAGCGCTCGCCGAAGCCGCCCTGCTCGTCGAGCACGTAGGCGATGCCGCCGCTCATGCCGGCCGCGAAGTTGCGCCCCGTCGGCCCGAGCACGACCACGCGGCCGCCCGTCATGTACTCGCAGCCGTGGTCGCCCACGCCCTCCACCACGGCCCAGGCGCCGGAGTTGCGCACCGCGAAGCGCTCGCCGGCAAGGCCGCGGAAGAAGGCGCGACCCGCCGTGGCCCCATACAGCACGGTGTTGCCGACGATCACATTCTCCTGCGCCACCCAGTCCTCCGCCATGCCCGCGCGCGGGCGCACCGCGACGATGCCGCCGGAGAGGCCCTTGCCGGTGTAGTCGTTGGCGTCGCCGTGCAGCGTGAACGTCACACCCGGCGCGAGCCAACCGCCGAAGCTCTGGCCGGCGGAACCCTTGAAGTCCACGACGATCGAGTCTTCCGCCAACCCCTCCGCGCCGTGTGCGCGCGCGATGTGGCTTGAGAGGATGCCGCCCACGCAGCGGTTGACGTTGCGGATCGGCAGCTCGATGCGCACGCCCTCGACGATCCGCCCATCGCCGCTTCCTCGCTCGATTACCGCACGCGCGCGCTCCACGAGCTGCCAGTCGAGCGCATCCTCCAGCACGGCGGGCGGCGCTTCCACCCGCCGGCGCGGCGCGCCGTCCTCCAAGCCGATGTGGCGCAGGATGTGAGAAAGGTCGACGCCGCGCGCCTTCCAGTGCTCGATCGCGGGCGCGGCCTCCAGCAGGTCCACGCGCCCAATCGCCTCATCCATCGAGCGCAACCCGAGCGAGGCGAGGATCTCGCGCACTTCCTCGGCGACGAAGAAGAAGAAGTTGACAACGTGCTCGGGCGTGCCCTTGAAGCGCGCACGCAGCACGGGGTCCTGTGTGGCGATCCCCACGGGGCAGGTGTTCAGGTGGCAGGCGCGCATCATGATGCAGCCCGTCGCGATCAACGGGGCGGTCGAGAAGCCCATCTCATCCGCGCCGAGCAACGCGGCGATCACCACGTCGCGCCCGGTCTTCAGCTGGCCGTCGGTCTGCACCACGATGCGCGAGCGCAGCTCGTTGAGCAACAGGGTCTGCTGTGTCTCGGCCAGCCCGATCTCCCACGGCACGCCGGCGGCCTGGATCGAGGACAGCGGCGATGCGCCGGTGCCGCCGTCGTGGCCGGCGATCAGGACGCGGTCGGCGTTGGCCTTGGACACACCCGCGGCGACCGTGCCGACGCCGACCTCGCTGACGAGCTTCACTGACACCTGCGCACGGGGGTTGGCGCAGCGCAGGTCGTAGATCAGCTGCTTGAGATCCTCGATCGAGTAGATGTCGTGGTGGGGCGGCGGCGAGATCAGGCCGACACCCGGTGTGGTGTGGCGGATCGTGCCGATGTACTTGTCGACCTTGTGGCCGGGCAGCTGCCCGCCCTCGCCGGGCTTGGCGCCCTGGGCCATCTTGATCTGCAGCTCGTCGGAGTTGACGAGGTAGTGGATCGTCACGCCAAAGCGCCCGGAGGCCACCTGCTTGATCGCCGAGCGGCGGCGGTCGCCGTTGGGGTCGGGTGTGAAGCGCGCCGGGTCCTCGCCGCCCTCGCCCGTGTTGGAGCGCCCGCCGAGGCGGTTCATCGCGATCGCCAGAGTCTCGTGCGCCTCGCGCGAGATCGACCCGAGGCTCATCGCGCCGGTGCAGAACCGACGCACGATCGCACTGGCCGGCTCGACGTCCTGGAGCGCGATCGCGCCGCCGTCGTGCAACCCAGCGACCCCCTCCCCCTCCCCATCAATACCCGAGCGCTCCCCATCCCCGGCGGTCCTGAAGCGCAGGAGTCCGCGCAAGGTGGCCTTGCGCGCGGCGTCCTCGTTGACCTGCCGCGCATACAGGCGGTACTTCTCGAACGCGTCGCTGCCGCGCACCTCCTCAAGCGCCTCGCCGTCCCCCTGCAGGGCCGCGGCGACGTTGCCGTTGGCAGCGCGTACCGCGTGCTGCACGAGCGCGATCGTCTCCGGGTTCCACATGTGGTGCTCACCGTCGCGCCGCCAGGCGTAGACCCCGCCGACGGGCAGCAGTTCGTCCTCAGTGGGATAGGCGCGCGCGTGGCGCTCCAGTGCCTCCTGCGCGAGCACCTCAAGGCCGACGCCGCCGATGCGCGAGGCGGTGCCGCTGAAGTGGCGGTCGATCACCTCGCGGTCGAGGCCCACGGCCTCGAAGATCTGCGCGCCGCGGTAGGACTGGATCGTGGAGATGCCCATCTTGGAGATCGTCTTCAAGAGGCCCTTGTCGATTGCCTTGACGAGGTTCTGAGCGGCCTCCTCGGCGCCCAGCAGCTCCGGCGCTGCGGCTCCCCCGTTCGCCGCGGGCCGCTCGACGACGCCCTTGTAGACGAGCTCATCCAGCGTCTCCAACAGCAGATACGGGTTGATCGCGCTCGCTCCGAAGCCGATCAGGGTGGCGAAGTGGTGCACCTCGCGCGGCTCGCCGGACTCCAGGATGATGCCGGCGCGCAGGCGCGTGCCCTCGCGCACGAGGTGGTGGTGCACCGCCGCCACCGCCAGCAGCGAGGGGATCGGCGCCATCAGGCTGTTCAGGCGCCGGTCGGAGAGCACGATGATGTTCACGCCCGCCGCGATCGCGTCGCCGGCCTGCCGGCACACGCGAGCGAGCGCCTCCTGCATGCCCGCGGCGCCCGAGGCGACGGGCCAGACGATGTCGATCGTGCGCGCCGCGAACAGCTCGTGCGAGACGTGGCGCAGCGTCTCGAGCTCGCGGTTGAGCAGAATCGGCTGGCTGAGAATCAGCTTGTGGGCGTGGTCGGGCGTCTCGTCGAAGAGGTTTCGCTCGGTGCCGAGGCTGGTCGCGAGGCTCATCACGATTTCCTCGCGGATCGGGTCGATCGGCGGGTTGGTGACCTGCGCGAACAGCTGCTTGAAGTAGGAGAACAGCCCCGGCGCCTGGTCGGAGAGCACGGCGAGCGACTGGTCGTTGCCCATCGAGCCGACGGGCTCCGCGCCGTCGCGGGCCATCGGCAGGAGCAGCACGCGCAGGTCCTCCTGCGAGTAGCCGAAGGCGCGCTGGCGCTTGTGCAGGGGCTGGTCGGAGATGGTGACCTGTTCGGAGGGCGGCAGGTCGTCGAAGTGCACGGAGTTGCGCACGAACCACTCGCCGTAGGGGCGGCGCGTGGCGATCTCGTGCTTCAGCTCGCCATCCTCGACGATGCGCCCGCGCACAAGGTCCACGAGGAACAGCTTGCCCGGCTGCAGGCGGCCCAGGCGCCGGATCCGATCGGCGGGGATGTCGAGCAACCCGATCTCCGAGCCGAGCACCACCATGCCGTCGGTCGTCTCCACCCAGCGCCCGGGCCGCAGGCCGTTGCGGTCGAGCGTGGCGCCGACGACGCGCCCGTCGGTGAACGCCACCGAGGCGGGGCCGTCCCAGGGCTCCATCAGGCAGGCGTGGAAGGCGTAGAAGCCCTTGAGCTCTTCGGGCAGGTCGGTGCGGTTGCGGTAGGCCTCGGGGATCATCATCATCGCCGCATGCGGCAAGGACCGGCCGGCGAGCATCAGCAGCTCGAGCACGTTGTCGAAGGTGGCGGAGTCGGAGTTGCCGGCGCTGACGACCGGGAGGATCTTGCGCAGGTCCTGCCCGAACAGCTCGCTTGAGAGCTCGGACTCGCGCGCGCGCATCCAGTTGACGTTGCCCATCACGGTGTTGATCTCGCCGTTGTGACAGATCACCCGGTAGGGGTGGGCCAGCTCCCAGGAGGGGAAGGTGTTGGTGGAGAAGCGCGAATGCACCAAGGCCATCGCGCTCTTGCAACGCGAGTCCTCCAGGTCGGGGTAGAAGCCGCCCAGCTGGTAGCTGATGAGCATGCCCTTGTAGTTGATCGTGCGCGAGGAGCTCGAGGTGACGTAGAGGCCTTCGGGACGCTTCGCGGGCGCCTCGACGAGTTCGCAGACGCGGCGGATCACATACAGCTTGCGCTCGAAGGCTTCCTGGTCGAGATCCTCGGCGGCCCCTACGAACAGCTGGCGGATGAACGGCCGGCAGACGCCGGCGGTGCGGCCGGTGTGCTCGGGGCGCACGGGCACGTCGCGCCAGCCCAGGACGCGCTGACCCTCGGCGAGCACGGTCCGCTCCAGCAGCCCCTCCAGCTCCGCCCTCGGCGCATCGGCCGTGGGCAGGAAGCACATCATCACCCCGTAGCGCCCGGGTCCGGGCAGCTCGAAGTCGAGCACAGCGCGGAATAGCTCGTGGGGCATCTGCATGAGGATTCCGGCGCCGTCGCCGGTCGAGGGATCGGCCCCGGAGGCACCGCGGTGCTCGAGGTTCTTGAGCGCCTCGATCGCCCGCACAACGACCTCGTGCGTGGGCACGTTGTCCAGGCGCGCGACCATGCCCACACCGCACGCGTCGTGCTCGAAGCGGGGGTCGTAGAGGCCGACGGCCGTGGGGGGCTGTGTTGCTGTGCGGTGAGTCATGGAAGTGCTCCCGGAAGACCTGGGGGGCCTCCCGTACGGGTGGGGGACTGCCCGTTGGGCGACTTGCGGGCACCTGAGGAGGCGGAGCCAGAAAGCGTAGCATCGCGAGGAGGACGGAATACGTATTCGTGCCCCTCCCGATCGGCCGCCGACCCGCCACGCACGACCCGCGCCCCGCCCCTCCCGATCGGCCGGATCGCCGCGTATGCTTCCGGTTGGCGGATTGGCCGACATGTGTGAAAAAGGCTCCGGCGGGGGAGCATCATCGGTGAAGGCATAAACACCGGCAGCAGTCAAGGAGGAACGATGAGCAGCAGCACCGCGACAGTGCCCGATGTGGCGAGCGCGCCCGACATCGAGCTCGTGCTGCCCGCGCGCGCGGAGAACGTGGCGATCGTACGCCACGCGCTGGGTGCGCTGGGCGAGGTGCTGGAGGTGGGCGAGCAGAAGCTCGCGGACATCCGCCTGGCGGTGACGGAGGCATGCACGAACGTGG
Source organism: uncultured Solirubrobacterales bacterium (assembly GCA_963821895.1). Lineage (GTDB taxonomy): Bacteria > Actinomycetota > Thermoleophilia > Solirubrobacterales > Solirubrobacteraceae > Palsa-744. Next base: position 55,172 of record CAWGFQ010000007.1, on the reverse strand, counting down.
TGGTCCACGCCTACCCCGAGGGGCAGGAGGGGCCGCTGGAGGTGCTCGCGACGCTGCAGCAGGACGACCTGCTGGTGGTGGTGCGCGACGAGGGTCGCGGCATCGCGCCGCGCTCGGACAGCCCGGGCCTCGGTCTGGGCCTGCCGCTGATCGCCTCGCTCGCCGACGCGGTGCAGCTGGGACACGACGCGCAGGGGCGCACCGAGGTGCGCATGACCTTCTCGCTGGCCGAACCGATCGCGCCGAGCTGAGATGGACGACACGCGCGCAGCCGGGACGCGCGGCACGACGCCGGGGATGAGCTTCACGACATCGTTGCGCTTGAGCAACGGCCCTCTGTCAGGTCCGACGCTTTGCCGGGTGGTCTCGATGGTGCTGGCGCGGGCGGAATGCCCGCTGAATCGCCTCGACGACGCGCTGCTGGCGTGCGAGGAGATCGCGGCCTATGGGCTCGGACACGCCGCCGATGGGCATGTGAGCGTGACGCTCACGACGCATACGGACGGGATGGAGCTGCGCGTCGGCGAGCTCGCGTGCGACGGGGCGCGCGCGGTGTTGGCGGATGCCATGGTGCCGGGGGTCGGAAACGTGCTGGAGCACGTGAGCGACGAGCTGCGCTTCGAGCCAGGAGGGGGCGGCGCGGGCGGCGCCGAGGACCTGGTGCTGGCGATCAGCTTTTAGCGCGGGCACCCGCGGCGCGCGTGCCCGCGGGCTGCTTGGCCCCGACGGGGGGCTTCTTGGCAGCCGCAGCCTTGCCGGCGGTAGGCAGCGTCTTGGCCCCGGGGGGCTTCTTGCCGGCGGGCTGCTTGGCCGGCGCGGGCTTCTTCTTGGCAGCCCCGTTCTTCTTGCCGGCGGGCGCGGCCTCGCCGGCCTCCTCGCCCCCGCGCCGCTTGCGCATCTCCTCCAGGCTCGCCTCCAATGCCCCCATCAGATCGGGCGAGGCGGTGGGCTGGCGCTTCTCCGGCGCCTCGACGACGATCTCCTCCCCGGCGGCCTTGCGGTCGATCAGGTCGAGCAGCGCTTCGCGGTAGGTGTCGTGGTACTTGGTGACGTCGAAAGGCTCGGCGATCGACTCCACCAGGCGCCGCGCCACTGAGAGCTCCTTCTCGGCGATCGGCACGTTGTCGGCTTCCTCCAGCTCGCGCAGCGCCAGCGGCGACTGGATTTCATCGCCGAAGTTCATCGTGGTCATGAGCAGCGATTCCCCGCGCGGGCGGATCGCGACGAGGCGCTCGCGCGAGCGCAGCACGATGCGGGCGATGGCGACCTTGCCGGTGTCGCGCATCGCTGCCAGCAGCAGGTGGTAGGAGCGGGCGCCGCCTTTATTTGGCACGACGATGTAGGGCTGGTCGAAGTAGATCGGGTCGATGTCCTCGTACTCGACGAAATCCTCGATGTCGATCGTGCGCGTGAAGGCGGGCTCCAGCGACGCCAGCTCGTGCGGCTCGATGACGACGTAGCGTTCGGGCGCGATCTCATAGCCCTTGACGATGTCCTCGAAGGGGACCTCCTCTTCGTCGACGGGGCACATGCGCTTGTTGTAGATGCGCGCGTGATCGGCGGCGTGCAGCTGATGAAAGGCGACGTTGCGGTGCACGACGGCGGAGTAGAGCTTGACGGGCACGCTGACGAGCCCAAAGGTGAGCGTTCCCTGCCACATGGAGCGGGCCATACCTACCAGTGTCGGACGCAAAGGCGCCTTTGTCAACCCGTGGGCGGTGTTTCCCCGAGCCCAGCGCGCAGCCGCGCCAGCGCCTGGCGGATCAGGCGCGAGACCTGCATCTGCGATACGCCGATGCGCTCGCCGATCTCGGCCTGCGTGAGATCGGCCCGGAAGCGCAGTTCCAGCACCAGGCGTTCGCGCTCGGAGATATGCCTGAGCAGCGGCTCCAGCGTGGCCCGCTCCTCGACGCGGCGAAAGCTCCCGTCCTCCTGGCCGAGCGTGTCGGCCAGCGTCTCGCCGCTGTCTTCGCCCTGCGCCGAGCGCGGCGCATCCAGCGAACCGGCGCGATAGGCGGCGGCGGCTTCGAGCGCTTCCAGCACCTGCTCGGGGGGCAGATCGACGGCCCGCGCGATGTCGCCCACCGAGGGGGAGCGGCCGGTGGTCGTGGCGAGCTGCGTGACGACACCATCGACGCGCAGGGCGAGCTCCTGCAGGTCGCGCGGGACGCGCACCGACCAGGTGCGATCGCGGAAATGGCGCTTGAGCTCGCCTAGGATGGTGGGCACGGCGTAGCTTGAAAACACGACGGGGCGCGAGGGATCGAAGCGATCTACCGCCTTCAACAGGCCGAGCGAGGCGACCTGCACGAGGTCCTCCATCGGCTCCTCCGCGCGCTGATAGCGCCGCGCGAGCCGCCGCGCCAGTGGCAGGTAGCGCTCGATCAGCTGCTCGCGCGCGCGTGCATCCTCGTGCAGGCGCAGGCGCTCGAAGAGCTCCGCATCTGAGGGTGTCATGGGAGGGTTTTTTGGGGGGAGGGGTGGGGTCGCGCATGGTGGGATGGCGCGGCTGATGGGGCCGGGCTCGGCGTGGCAGTGCCTTGCGGTGGGGCCACGCGCGGGGGCAGGGAGGCGGGCGTGGCGAGACGGCAGTGCAGGCGCACGTGGGGCGCGCCAGCTACGCGCAGATCCTGAACGGCGGCGGGGGGCGAGGGCTGGCGCAGGAGCGCGGGAAGGTCGGGCGCGAGGGCGGGGACGAGCCAAGCGATGGGCGCGGCGCCGGGGACGTCGGCTGGGGGGCCGGCCGCGAAATCGAGCGAGCCGCTCAGCAGCAGGCGGCGGCGCGCGCGGGTGAGGGCGACGTAGAGGATGCGCTGCTCCTCTTGCGCCTCGGCTTGCAGGCGCTCCGCAAGGAGCTCGTCGTAGTGCAGGGTGGGCATGGCGGGGGCGGCATCCAGACGGGGGAGGCGCAGGCCGAGGCGATCGCCTCGCACCAGCAGGTCGGGGCGCGAGGTGGTGGGACGGCGGGCGAGGTCGGCGAGGCAGACGACGGGGAACTCGAGGCCTTTGGCGGCGTGGATGGTCATCAGGCGGATGGCCTGCAGGCCGTCGCCAACGGGCGCCTCGGGCTCGGAGCGGGGCAGCGCCGTGAGCTGGTGGGCGACGTGGTCGAGGAAACCACGCAGGTCGCGGCCCTCTTGCGCTTCGAAGCGGACGGCTAGCTGCTGGAGCTTGTGCACATTGGCCAGGCGCCGCGGGCCGTAGGGGAGCGAGAGCAGATGGGCGGTGTAGCCGCTGGCATCGACGATACGGCGCAGGAGCTGGGCGATCGTTTGCTGGGGGGCAGTGGCGCGCTCGGCGGCGAAACGCTCGGTGAAGACCGCCAGGCGGGCGGCTTCGGGGGAGGGGACTCGCGGGAGAAGGGATGCTGCGCCTAGGAGCGTTTCCCACACGCCGCCCTCGGCGCCGCGCGCTCCACCTCCGACACCTCGCACCTCCCGGTCTCCCCCCCGCCGCGCGCGGCGAACGCGATCTGGGCGAGCGTGTCGCTGGAGAGGCCGACTAGCGGCGAGGCGAGCACGGAGTAGAGCGCGACCTCATCGAGCGGGTTGGCGAGCGCGCGCAGGTAGGCGAGCAGGTCGGCGACCTGCTGGTGGCCCCAGAAGCTGCCGATGGAGGCCAGCGTGGGCAGGCCGTGGAGTTCCAGCGCGCGCTGGTAGAGCGGCAGGTCGCCGAGCGCGCGCAGCAGCACCGCTATTTCGCCGGGGGCGGCCTCCCCGGCGGCGATCAGCTCGGACAGGCGCTCGGCGAGCAGCAGTGCCTCGGCCTGGCGCCAGCGCGGCGCGGGCGGCAGGTCCTCCCCGATGTCACCGGCCTCGCTCCAGGATGACTGGTCGGTGAGCAGCAGTTCGATCGGCGGGGGAGCTTCCTCACCTTCACGGTCGTACGCCTCCTCACCCTCCCCATGGCCGTGCTCCTCCCCACCGTCCTGCGCTCGGCCTGCGACCAGCGGCGTGTAGGCATCGCCGAAACGCTTGGCGAAGATGGCGTTGATGACGGCCAGCAGGTCGGGGTGGCTGCGGAAGTTGTGCGTGAGCTCAAGCGCCGCGCCGCGCCCCCGAAGCTCGCTGCGGCGGGCGCGGAAGAGAGCGACGTCGGCATGACGGAAACCGTAGATCGATTGCAGCTCATCGCCTACGGTGAAGAGGTTGTCGCGAGCCAATGCCGCGAGGATCGCCAGCTGGCGCGGATTGGTGTCCTGGAACTCGTCGACCATCAGCAGCTCGAAGCGCTCGGACCAGGCGGCGCGCACCGCGGGGTGCTCGCGCAGGAGGGCACCGGCTTGCAGCTCCAGGTCGTCGAAGTCCAGTGCCCCGCGGGCGCTCTTGAGCTCGCTGCAGCGCATCGAGAGCTCGCGTAGGAGCTTGGCCAGCAGCGCGCAGGCAGCGGCGCCTTCGCGATCGGCCTCAGCACCATCGCGATCGGCCCCGGCGGCCTCCTCAGGCAAGACCGCCGCCGGCAACGTGGGCTCCAGCTGACCTTCGCTGCGCAGCTGGAAGTAGACGTCGAAGATCGCCCCGCGCAGGCGATCGGCGCCGAAGGCAGCGACCAGATCGACCCCGGCATCGCCCTCTTGCGCCAGAAAACGGGCGAGCGCCGTGCGGAAGGCATCGAGGCGCAGCCGTCCGGCGAGCGCCTCGTCGAGAACGGCGAAGGCGGGGTCGAGTCCGGCTTGCGGCGCTTGCGCGCGGAGGATGCGCGCGCAGAAGCCGTGGAAGGTGCCGATGAAGGCGGCCTCGGTGTCACGCGCTAGCTCGCGGCGACCTAGCTCCAGCAACCGCGCGCGGATGCGCTCGGCTAGCTCCCCGGCGGAGCGCTCGGTGAAGGTGATGGCGAGGATGCGCCCGGGCGCGATGCCGTCGTCGAGCACCGAGCGCACGAAGCGCTCGACGAGCACGGAGGTCTTGCCCGAGCCGGCGCCGGCGGAGAGCAGCAGCGCGCCTTGGCGCCGCTCCACGGCCTGCTGCTGCTCATCCGTGAACGTGCGCTCCGCGTCGGCGAGCACGCCCTCGGAGACACCCGCCGCGGCGGTCGGCGAGAGCGTGAGCTGCTCGAAGGATATCTGCGTGCTCACAACCCGCCGACCCCCTGACCCCCCGACCGCTTGAACGATCGCTGACCCTGATGGGGCCCCTGCGCGCTCACGGCTGGCAGCGGCAGATCGAGGGATACATGCAGGCGCCGTCGCCGAACCCGCACGTGCCGGGACGCGCCTCCAGCAGGCCGCGGTCGGCCTCGTGCGCGGCTTTGCGCGCGAGCGCGATCATCTCATCGATGAGCACCTGCACCTCGGCGTGCTCACGCGCGTCGCCGCGCACGCACTGCACCTGCAGGCCGCTGTCGGCGTCGAGCACTCCGCGTGCGCGCAGGTCGCGCCCGGCGAGCGGCTGGTAGAAGCCACCGGCGACTTCGTTTTGCAGGAGCTGCTCGACGGCGCGCATGTAGATGGGCAGCTGCAGGTGACCCTCGGCCAGCCACTTGGCGGCGGGCGGCGCGACGGCACCCTTGTAGTCGTAGAGGACCGCCTGCCCGGAGGGAGCGAGGTCGATGCGGTCGATGCGGCCGCGCACGCGTATGCCCTCGCCGAGATCGAGCGGCGGCAGACCAGGCTCATCCTCGGTGGCGAAGCCGAAGTCGAGCTCCAGGTGGGTGGGCTCTAGCGGGGAGTCCTGCTCGCAGGCGTGCGCGAGGTAGCGCTCCAGGTCGGCCTCCAGGCGACGGCGCACACCGGGGATGCGCTCGGGCGCCACGGACAGCGGGAAATCGGGCGCGTGACGGGCGAGCGCCTCGTGCAGCAGTGCCTTCGCGGCGGGCAGGCGCGCGGGCGAGAGGCGCGCGGAGCCATAGCGCCGGCGCAGGCCATCCAGCGTGTCGCGCAGCGCGGCGTGCGCCAGGCCACCCCGCGCCAGGGGCTCACCGGACGGCTCGATGTCGCGCGCGCGCAACACGCGCTCGAGGAACCAGCGCGCGGGGCAGCCGTGCCAGTCCTTGAGACCCGACGCGGACCACAGCCGTTCGTGGCGCAGCTCCGCGAGCAGCTGCTCGTCGCGCAGCGGCTGCAACGTTGGCGGGGGGCAGGACGGCGAGGCAAGCGCCTGCTCGCGTGCGGCCCACGACGGGGGCGGCTCAGCGGGCCCGGGCCAACTGGCGGCACCGGCCACGCGCCGGGCGCGCATGGAGCGCAGCTCGGGGGCGAAGAGGTCGCAGACGTCATCCAGGAAGAGCGAGGGCGCGGCCGACTCGCCGTCCTCGCCGGCGCTGTGCCAGCTGAGGAAGAGCCGCTCGGCGGGCCGCGAGATGGCGGCATAGAACAGATAGCGCTCGGCGGCTAGGCCCGTTTCGGGAGTGGCTAGCCGCAGGCCGGAGGCAAGCGTCAGGCCGCGGCGCTCCTCCTCGGACAGCCACGGCGCGGGCGCGGGCATGACGGCGGGAAAGACATCTGCCTGCAGGCCGCAGAGGAACAGCGCGCGTACACGGCGGGCGCGGAGGGAGAGCGGATCCAGCACCGCAACGGTCTCGCCAACGGCGGCCTCGCCCGCAACGGCTCCACCGGCGTACCCACCCGCGGGCGGCTCGGCGGGCACCTCCAGGGCACGCAGAATCGTGGGCATCTCCTCCGGATGCGGCGCGAGCTGCGGAGCCAAGCGCGCAAGGTCGGCCAGCTCGGTGAGCGCCTGTGTGACGACCGTGAGCGCGCGCTCCTCCTCTCCGGCCAGCGCGGATGTGGCCTGCAGCTCCCCCTGGACACGCTCGATCAGCGCGAGCGGACCGCGCTCCGCCGCCTCGCGCAGCTCCTGGAGCGCCTGCAGCGGCCCGTGCTCCTGCTCCCAGAGCGCTGTCACGGCGGCGACGCTCGTGAGACCCTGCCGCCTCGCACTGGCCTCCAGGCGATCGGCGTGCAGGGGATGCTCCAGCACGCCGGGGGCACGCAGCCAGGCGAGCAGGTCGGCGGCGCTCCTCTCGGCACGCGCGCCCGGCTCACCGGCAAGCGCGGCGGCCAGCAGCCCACAGAGGGCACTCCCCAACGCGGTATGGCCGAAGGTCGTGCGCAGCAGCGGCAGCGCGACGGGAATCTCGGCTTCGTCGAGCACTTCGGCGATGAGCGGTGAGGCTGCCTGCGGCGAGCGGTGCACGAGCGCGATCTCGCCGGGCGCAACGCCGCCGTCTAGTAGCGCACGGATCTCCCCGGCGACCAGTTCCAGCTCGGCGCGCGGCGAGCCGCCCTCCAGCAGGCGCACCGCATTGCCGGGATCGACCGATTGACTGGGGTCGAACTGCTCCTCGCCTTGATCTGGCAGCAGGGAGGGAGAACCGCCCTCCTCAAACAGCCCGCGCTCCAAATGATGCAGCGGCCCGCGCGCGGCATCCGCGTAGTACTCGGCGCGCGCCGGCAGCGCCCGGTGCTCGGCGACCCACGGCAGCAGCGTCTGATACGCCCCCGCACGACCGGCGAAGGCGACCCGACCGGCCTCGTAGGGAAGCGAAAGCGTCATCGGCGCATCCACCACACGCCCAATTGTCTCGATCGCGTCGAGCTGCAGGCGCGTGAGGTCGTCGAAGCCGTAGAGGTGCACTGGCGTGCCTCGCCACAGGCCGGGCGAGTGCCGCAGCGCATCCAGCGCGGCAGCCGCTCGCTGGGCCGGGTCGGCGCACCCCAGCCGCTCGAGCAGCTCGTGGTAGCCCGCGAACAGATCGCCCAGTTCGCGCGCACGCCGCTCGTTCCCAGCCACCTGCCGGTCGGCACCGTCTCCCCCACCCGGCCGCTCTGCACGCTCTGCAGTTCCTCCTGGCTCGCCAGCCTGCTCGACGACGACCCATGCCGACAGCGCCTGGCGCAACCGCGCGGGGGTGACCCGCTCCACCTCCAGCTCCTCCACGAGCGCCGCCAGCGCTCCTACGAAGCCGGGCCGAGCGGCCAGCTCGGGCGACATGCTCACACGCGCGGCCACCACGGTGAGCACACGTCGGCGCAGCAGCGGCGGCAGCGCGCGCGCGGGCAATCCGGCCCTGCGCACCACCTCCGCCAGCAACCCCTGGAAGCGCTCGACGCGTACCCTTCCATCGAGCGCCCCCTCGACCAGCTCACCACGACAGTCTCCACCGAGCCCCGCGTCGGCCAGCTCACCGCGATAGCGCTCCACATCTGCGCGCGTGGGCACAACCAGCAGCGGCGCCATACCGCGGGCGGCATCGCGACGCACGGCATCGAGCACGGTACGCGCCTTGCCCGCGTTGGCGGGGCCGGTGATGAGTGTGATGGCCACGCCACCCATACTGGCGCACCGACCCGACACACCCGGGCCTATGGATCCTAAAACCCCCGGCCACCAAAACTCGAAAAACTTCAGTTTTCGGAAAGCGGGCCGATCCCCCGGGGGTGCCACCGACGATGGGACGCCATCTGGAGCTGTGTGAGGGACTCGTGCGCGCGTTGCGCCACGACGAGCTGCTGCTGCACTATCAGCCGGTGCTCGACCTGCGCAGCGGCGATGTGGCAGCCGTGGAGGCGCTGATCCGCTGGCAGCACCCGCAGCACGGCCTGCTGCCGCCGCTGGAGTTCATCCCCACGGCCGAGAGCACGGGACAGATCGTGGAGGTGGGAGAGTGGGCGCTGGAACAGGCTTGCCGCCAGGCGGGCATCTGGCGCGAGACAGGGCTGCCGGTGCGTATGGCCGTTAATCTCTCCGCGCGCCAGTTCAGCGCACCGGACCTGGTGGGCTGCGTGGCGCGTACGCTGCGCGACACGGGCGTGCCGCCGGACATGCTCGAGCTGGAGCTGACCGAGAGCATGTTCGCCGAACCGGTCACCAGCACGGCGATCCTGCTGCGCATGCGTCAGCTGGGCGTACGTGTGGCGATCGATGACTTCGGCACCGGCTACAGCTCGCTGAGCTACCTCTTGCAGTTCCCGCTGAACACGATCAAGATCGACCGCTGCTTCGTGGAAGCGGCCATGCACGACCAGCACGCCGCGACGGTGATCGGCTTCATGATCGCAATGGCGCACGAGCTCGATCTGCAGATCGTCGCCGAGGGCGTGGAAAGCGAGGAGCAGCAGCGAATGCTGATGGCGCACAACTGCGACCTCTCCCAGGGCTTCCTGCACACGCCCCCGCTGACGGCCGTGGAGTGCGAGCGTTGGATGCGCCAGCGCACCGCCGGATGGGTGGGCTCGCGGGTCGGCGGGCACCCATTCCCCATCGCCGACAACGGCGCGCCAACCGAGGTCCCGGTCGCCGTCGTTGCCCCGGCGGAGCACAGCGCATTGCATCCCCGCTCCCGTCGCTCGCACCGCCGCCGCGTGGCGGCAGGCGCCTGAGCTCAGCTGCTGCAGAGCGCGTAGGCGGTGACGCTCATCGTCTTGGCGGCCGGGAGCACGGTGGCGCCGACGATGCCGATGATCGTCCAGGTGGTGGTGCTGCTCGGGTAGGAGCTCTCGGTGTAGACGGGGTCGGTGCCGATCACGGCGGTGGTCGTCACGTTGCCGCCCCCGCCCAGCAGGAGAGCGCCGGGGTCGCTGCATGTGGCGGTCGCCGTCACGGTCGTGCCCTTCGCGGCGGCGGCCGCGCTTGTCTGGGTGGTACCCGTGACGAGCAGCGTGCTGGCGGTGCCGGCCGGTCCCGTCGCTCCTGTGGCGCCGGTCGGACCCGTCGCGCCCGTGGAACCGATGGAGCCCTTGGGTCCTTCCGGCCCCGCTGCCCCCTGAGCGCCCGTGGAGCCCTTGGCTCCTTCCGGCCCCGCTGCCCCCTGAGCACCCGTGGCCCCGGTCGCGCCCGTGGAGCCCTTGGGTCCTTCCGGACCGGCCGGCCCCTGCGGACCGGTGGCGCCCGTTTCGCCCTTTGCCCCAGCCGGACCGGTGGCACCTGTTTCGCCCTTGGCGCCGGTCGCACCCTTCGGCCCTTCCGGGCCGGTTGGCCCCTGGGCGCCCGTCGCGCCGGTGAGTCCCGTAGCGCCCGTCGGTCCCTGTTCGCCAGCTGCGCCCTGGGCGCCTGTGACTCCCTGTTCGCCAGCTGCGCCCTGGGCGCCTGTGACTCCCTGAGGGCCGGTGGCGCCCATCGATCCGGTGGCACCAGTTTCGCCCTGAATGCCGGGAATGCCCTGCGGCCCCTGCGGGCCTTTTGGGCCAGCAGGTCCCGTTTCGCCGGTGGCCCCGGTCGCACCTGTGGCCCCGGCTTCACCGTGTGCACCCTGCGGACCCGTCGCGCCTATAGCTCCGGTTTCGCCCTTGGCCCCAGCGGCACCCGTTTCGCCGGTCGCGCCTTGCGCGCCGGTGACACCCTGGAGGCCGGTGGCGCCCATCGGTCCGACTGCGCCCGTTTCGCCCTTGATCCCGGGGATGCCCTGCGGCCCTTGCGGCCCGGCCACGCCGGCTTCGCCCTGGGCGCCTGTCGCACCCGTTTCGCCCTTGGCTCCCGCTTCGCCCTTCACCCCCGCTTCGCCCCTCGCGCCCATTTCGCCCCTAGCGCCGGTCGTGCCCGCTTCGCCCCGTGCGCCGATGGCACCCGCGTCACCATTGGCACCCGCGGGACCCGGCTCGCCCTTGGCGCCGGCAGACCCGACTACGCCCCGTGCCCCCTGCGGGCCGGCAGGCCCGACCGGACCTGTGGCCCCACGTGGCCCCTGCGGCGGCGAGCCACAGTGCTTATGTTCATGCCCGCAAGGGCGCGGAGCAGGTTCGCTGCTGCCGACTTCGCAACCCAGATGCCCCCTGCCCGTCATCCAGGCAAGGCTCTCGATCAGCGGCGGGCCCGGCAGGCACACGGGTTCGACGAGTTGACTGCCGTGACGCTTGACCATCCTGCCCTTGGCCACCCGGCCCTTGACGACTTTGTCCTTGACGACCGGGCGCTTGACGGCAACCCCTGCCGCCGTCTCCGCGCCTGGACCAGACACCCACAGCGCCAGAACGGCAACCGCCAGAAAACACAGGCAGCGGCTGGCCAAACGAGAGCTCATACTGCCTTCATCGGCAACACCGCACCTGCCTGAAGTCGCTTTTCCGGTAGACATCTATAAGATTTTTGTAAGACTTTTAATTAATATCAATATCCAGTACCAACGGGCTGGATATCGCCTGAAAACGCGAGCGAACGGGCCGTTGCCGGCACAGGGTTGTAGACCTCGATCAGATACGGCAGACGCGGATATGCGAGGTAAACGCTTGTCGGATGGCGGGCGCTCCAAGAGGCCACGCCCGCGTAGGACACCGCCCTGGTGACCTGCCCCGTGCCCTTGGCGCCGGCGAGCACCGCCGCATAGGCGTTCGCGGCCGGATAGGTGCCGATCGTGGTGTAGTCGGGGCTGCTGCTGTCCACGGGGACGCTCGCCGGCAGATAGCGCAGGTACGTGTCGTGCCTGGCGGTCTCCGTGAGCTCGTATGTGAACCCACTGCGCGGACCCAGCCAGTAGACACCGTGGCCCACGGAGCGTTCGTACCAGCGCAGTTGCGTCGCCGTCACCGCCAGCGGCCTGCCCGGGAGCAGTCGCACACCCGCGCCGCCTACCCTTAAGCTCGCGCTGCCACCAGTTAGGTGAAAATCACCGGCTCCGTAGGCGCCGAATACACCCAGCGCCCCCCCAAATATCAATATGGCAAAAATAACAGCTCTCTGTCTGAAATCCACCCGCGGTGTCCGAGCAGGTGCGCCAGTCAATGCCTCATCGGCCATCACAGGCCCGTGATCGGCTATGGCCGGAGGACGGGCAAGTTCTGGAGATTAGATTGCAAAGTCACCATACGACTGTCGTGTCGAATGTCTGAAACCGGAGACACACGCGGGTACCCGTGCGGGCGGGCGGCGCGCGGGAACACGCCGCGCGACCTCGCTGGGCATTGGCCTCGCCGGGCGTTGGCGCGACCGTGTGCCTCAACCGGCGCCAGCAGGTGCGGCGCCGCTACGCCGCGCTCGACGCCGCCACCGGCTCGGCGGCCGCGGCCTCGTCCTTGGCAGCCTCGACCACGGTCTCGTGATCGGGCGGCTTGGCGCCCTCCTTGGCCCACGCCTCGTTGAACTCCACGCGCCACTTGCCCTCCTCGGTCTGCGCGAGGTTCAGGTGCGCGCGGAAGCTGCGGCCCGAGCGGCCGCGAAAGCCCGTTACGGGACGCGCGGTGTAGCCGGTCTTGATCAGCTCGCGGCCCACGCTCACCGGCATCTGCTTGCCGGCCTTGGCCTTCCAGATCACAAAGCCGCAGCCGGGGTCCTCGCGCGCCCAGCAGGAGAAGCCCTTGCGGTTCTCCATGATCGGGTGCCCGCACACCGGACATGGGCCGAGGCTGGCACGCGGGATGCGCACGTCCTTGAGCTTCACGTCGAGCTCCTTGACGGTCTCGCGCGCGAAGCCCGCAATGTCCTGCATGAACTTCTCGCGCGAATCGGTGCCGTGCTCGATCTTGCCCAGGCGATGCTCCCAGTCACCGGTCAATTCGGGCGAGGTCAGCGGATGTCCGTCGAGCAGGCGCACGACGCCCAGACCCTTCTCCGTGGCCACGAGCGAACGGCCGTCGCGCTCCACGTAGCCCACCGCGATCAAGCGCTCGATGATCGCCGCGCGCGTCGCCGGGGTGCCGATGCCCGAGTCCTTCATCGCCTCGCGCAGCTCGTCGTCGTCCACGAGCTTGCCAGCGGTCTCCATCGCGCCCAGCAGCGAGGCGTCGCTGTAGCGGCGTGGGGGCTTGGTTTCCTTGCGCACGCTCTCGATCTCGCGCGTGTCCACGTCCTCGCCTTCCACCAGGCGCGGCAGCTGCTGATCGGTGGCATCCTCGTCATCCTCGGAGGAGGAGCCCTGCTTGGACTCGGTGGGCGCCTCGCCGTAGACGCCGCGCCAGCCGGGCACCACCAAAAGCTTCCCGCGCGTGCGGAAGACGTTCGACTCCACCGTGCTCTCCACGCGCGTGTTCTCGAACACCGCCTCCGGGTGGAAGATCGCCAGGAAGCGCCGCACCGCCATGTCATACACGCGCTTGTCGTCGTCGCTCATGCGTTCCACCATGTGCTCCGAGCGCGTCGGGATGATCGCGTGGTGGTCGGTGACCTTGCTGTCGTTGACCACCCGATCCAGCGGCAGCTCATCGAGCGAGGCCACGTAAGCGGCGGCCTGCGTGTATTCCTTGCGCCCCCCCACGAGCTCCGCGATCGGCTTGATCTCATCGATCATGTCCGTCGTCAGGTAGCGCGAGTTGGTGCGCGGATAGGTGAGCGCCTTGTGCTCCTCATACAACCGCTGCGCCGCCGCCAGCGTTCGCCGTGCGCTGAAGCCGTAGCGCGTGTTGGCGTCGCGCTGCAACGATGTCAGGTCGTAGAGCATCGGCGCCTTCTCGCGCGCCTCTTTCTTCTCGAGCTTGGTGATCGTGCCCTGCCGACCAGCGCAGGCATCGACGATCGCCTGCGCCTCCTCGGCCGTGGCGATGCGCGGCTTCGCCCCCGCGTGAAAGCGCCCCACGTAGACGCGCTCGCCCGTATCGGCCGCGGCGTCACCCAGCGGTCCTGCCGCGAAGGTCGCGTCCACCAGCCAGTAGGGCTCGGGCACAAACGCGCGGATCTCCTCCTCGCGGCGCGCCACGATCGCCAGCGTCGGCGTCTGCACGCGGCCCAGCGAGACGGCACCGTCAAAGGACGTGCGCAGGCGGATCGTCGCCGCGCGCGTGGCGTTCATACCCACGATCCAATCGGCCTCCGAGCGCGAGCGCGCGGCCTGCTCCAAGAGCGCCATCTCCTCGGCGGGGCGCAGCGATGCGAAGGCGTTCTTCATCGCTGCCATCGTCATCGAGTTCAACCACAGGCGCTTGACGGGCTTCTTCGCCTTGGCCTTCTCATACAGGTAGGCGAAGATCAGCTCGCCCTCGCGCCCGGCGTCGCAGGCGTTGATGACCTCCTCCACGTCGTCGCGGCGCAGCTGCCCGGAGACGACCGACATCTGCTTGCGCGAGCGCTCGTCGCGCACGACGAGCTTGAACTTCTCGGGCACGATCGGCAGGTCGGGCATGCGCCAGCGTTTGTACGCAGGGTCGTATTCGTCGGGCTCCGCCAGCTGCACGAGATGCCCCACGGCCCAGGAGATCACGTATTCATCGGCCTCCAGCCAGCCCTCGTGCTTGGCGAACGGGCCGGGCAGCACGCGCGCAAGGTCGCGGCCCACGGAGGGCTTCTCGGCGATGACGAGAGTCTTGGACACTGTGCGCAGCGTAGCGGTTGCCTCTCACCCGGCGGCGCATGGCCCGGTGCCGACCGGCGCGGCGGCCCCCGCCAGCACGTGGCTCACGGTGGCGTTTGCCACGCCATAGCCCCCGGGCGGGCCACCGCCAGTGGTGCCCGCGAACACGGTCGCCAACACCTTCCCCGCGGGATCCACAACCGGCCCGCCCGAGTTGCCAGGACGCACCACGCCGCGCAGTGGCGTCAGCAACCGCGTGACGGGCCCTTCGCCATAGGCGTTCTGTGTCTGCACCTCTTGGGTCTGCCCGATGCGCGCCGCGCGCGCCGCAAACGGCCCGTCTTCGGGGTAGCCGAGGATCGCGCCCGCGGCACCGCTCGACGGTTCGCTCGCAAGACTCAACGACGGCAGGCCAAGGCCGGAGACGCGCAGCACGGCCAGATCGTCGGTGGGATCGAACGCGATCGCCTGCGCGGGCTCCCCCGGCGCTTCGCCGCCGACCTCCACGGTGGTGTCCTGCTCGCCCGCGACCACGTGCGCGTTGGTCACCACCTCTTCAGGCGCCGCCACCCAGCCCGAGCCCTCGATCGCCAGGCCGCAGGCAGTGCCCAGCACGCGCACCACGCTGTGCTCGGCCAGCCGCACGCCGGGACTGCGCGCGTAGGCGGGCAGCGGCGGCGCCACGCCAGGCGCGGGGCCCGCGATCGAGGGCAGCGGATCGAGGCGCGCGAGCGCATTGAGGATCGGGCCCGAGGGCGGCATCAGCCTGTTCAGATGGCGCAGGATCGCGGAGCGCTGGACATCGGCGCGCAGCGTTGTCTGGCCCGGCGCCTGCACCGCCACGGCCGCCACGATCCACACGATCCCCAGGCCCACCGCCGCGGCGAGGATCGCCCCGAAGACCCCGTCGAGCACGCCCAGGCCGGGGAGCATCAGCGCGCGCCGCAGCCGCCACCCCACGCCCTCCAGCCCACCCGCGAGGATCGCGCCGGCAAGCAGCGCGCCCACCAGTCCGAACGCGGGCGCGTAGGGCGAGGAGGCGCCCTGTCCCAGCAAAAGAGGACCCAGGCGAGTTCCGATGAATGCACCAATGGCAAAGCCAACCAGCGACAGTGCGCCCACGATGAAGCCCCGCCGGGAACCGAACACGGCCATGACAGCCACGAATGCGACGATGATCCAATCCAGTCGCGTCACAGACCATGTTCTACCGCGCCGCCGCGCGGGACCCGACGTGCGCACGCGCCGTGGCGACGAATTGCATTCGGGGCGCCGCGCACGCCCTCAGGAGCTCAGCGGCGCGGGCCTCCCCACGCGGCTGCGCGGATCGCGCCCAACGGCGCACTGAGGTGAGCATGAGCGCGTCGGGCTTTGACATCCGCAGACGCCGGCAGCGGCGGACGCGTGGGATCGGCGCTCTCGCGCTCGTCGCCTTCATCGCAGGCTTGGTGCTGGGCGCGGCCCACTCCTCCTCCCCCTCCACAACCAACACGCTTGCAGAGCGCTTCGTATCCGACTGGGCGCACCAGGACTACACCGCGATGTATGCGCTGATCGACCCTGCCGCGCAGCGCGAGCTCTCGCCGAGCGCTTTCGCGGGCGAGTACCGGCAGGCGCTGCTCACGGCCACCGTCACCGCCACCGGCGCGCAGGCGACGGGCGCGCCGCGCGGTGTGAGCGGGCAGGCCGGCACCGTGGTGGTGCCCGTGCGCGTGAATACGCGCCTGTGGGGCACGCTCGCGCTGGACTATCTCGTGCCGGTGCAGCAGAGCGGCGGCGGCGAAGGCGCGCGGGTGCACTGGTCGCACGCGCTGCTCTTCCCCGGCCTGCGCAGCGGCGAGCGGCTGAGCCGCCACACCGTGCTGCCCCCGCGCGCGACGCTGCTTGCACGCGACGGCTCCCTGCTCGCCGGCGGCGCCGTCGCGGCGGGACAGCCCGCCTCGCCACTCGGCGCCGCCGCGGCCGCGGTGGTGGGCGAACTGGGGCCGCTGCCTGCCGAACGCCGCGCGACGCTCGAGGGCGAAGGGGTGCCCGACAACGCGATCGTCGGCGTCAGCGGGCTGGAGCTGGCGCTCGACGACCGTCTGCGCGGCACACCCGGGGGCCAGCTGTTGGCCGGTACGCGGGTACTCGCGAGTACCGCGCCGCGCGCCGCCGCCGCTGTGCGCACCACCGTCTCCCCCGCCGTGCAGAGCGCCGCCGTAAGCGCGCTCGGGGGCCAGTACGGCGGCGTCGTCGCCTTCGAGCCGTCCACCGGGGAGATCCTCGCCGTCGCCGGCATCGGCCTGGAAGCGCTGCAACCGCCGGGCTCCACCTTCAAGATGGTCACCGTCACCGCCGCGCTCGAAGCGGGAGTGGCACACACGAGCACCGTATATCCCTACGCCACCTACTCCACGCTCGACGGCGTGAAGCTCAACAATGCCAACGGCGAGGACTGCGGCGGCACGCTCGCGCTCGCCTTCGCGGTGTCCTGCAACTCCGTGTTTGCGCCGCTCGGTGTGAAGGTGGGCGCGCAGCGGCTGGTGGCCACGGCTGAACGCTTCGGCTTCAATCATCCCTCGGGTGTGCCGGGTGCGGCGCAGAGCAGCCTGCCGCCCGCCTCACGCATCCAGGGCGAACTGGACGTGGGCTCCACCGCCATCGGGCAGGGCGAAGTGCAGGCCAGCCCGCTGCAGATGGCCGTCGTGGCCGCCACCGTCGGCGAGGGCGGGCGCCGGCCGCAGCCGACCTTCGTGCTCCCGGGGGCTCATACGCTCGCGCGCGTGATAAGCCCGTCGGTAGCGCGCACCGTGCGTCGTCTCATGATCGGCGTCGTGCGCGAAGGCACAGGTACCGCCGCAGCCATCCCGGGCGTCACCGTCGCCGGCAAGACCGGCACCGCAGAATTGGGTACTCCAAGCAGTTGCAAGAGCGGCTCGGAAGCCGAAAGCGACTCCGGCGAACACAGCTCGGAATCGAGCTCCGGGGAATGCGGGACCAACAACCCGCACAACACCGACGCCTGGTTCGCAGCCTTCGCCCCCGCGCTGCACCCGCGCGTCGCCGTGGGCGTGCTGATGGTGCGCGACGGATCAGGCGGCGAAAGCGCGGCGCCCGTGGCACGCCAGGTGCTGGAGGCCGGCCTGCGAGCGATTCGCTAGACGTCCAGCTCGGCCGTGGCCGTCTGCGAAGGATCGAGCGGATCGACGATGTGCAGCTTCAGCGGCCGGTTGTCCAGCGAGACGATCTTGATCTTGTAGAGAAGCAGCAGACCCTGTGTGGGGCCGAAGGAGGCGACCGTGTTCAGTTCCGGCAGCCGGCCCTTGGCAGGCACGTAGGCGGCACGGTAGGCGAAGGGATTCGTCGGCAGCGGGATCGTGGGCCGGTAGACGGTGGCCTGCGTGTCGGAGACCGTCATGCTCAGCGCGGACGCGCTCACATGGGGCGCTTCTGTCGTGTTGTACACCTGCAGGAACACCCCGAACCACTCTTCGCCCGGCGCTATGTAGCGCTGCGAGGGCGTCAGCCCGCTCAGGTAGGAGGCGTCTTCGGTGTCATACGGGTTGAGCTGGCGCGAGATCTGCACCTCGTAGATCAGCGGGCCCACGTTCAGGTAGGGCGCGTTGGCGCCCGACTCGCCGGCGTAGGTGCCGCCGGTGACCTTCGTGTGGGAATCGCCGCAGGCGGAAAGCGCCAATGCGGCGAGCAGCGCAAGGGCCGCGAGGATCAACCTGACGGAGATGCCCCCAGAGGGGTTCCGGCGGGAGAGGCCCTGGTGGGAGGCGGCGGGGTTGCGGCGGAAGGACATCGGCATCGCGACGCGGCAGTCTATCCGCCGGCCACCGTCACGCGCCGCCCGGCCGGGCGTGCCTCGGGGCCGCCCTCGATGATCGCTCGCAGGCGGCGCATCGCGCGCGCGTTCTTGCGCTTGACCCAGCCGCGGCCGCCGAGGCTCTCCATGATGCGGTCCGAAAGCGTCGCCGGCTGGGTCTCCAGGGTGAAGCTCACGCGCGTAGTGCCGCCGGCGCCGGGCGCCAGCTCATACACCCCCAGCGTGCGCACGCGGTTGGTCTTGCCGGTGCGCCCCACCTCCACGATGCGATGCGGGCGCTGCACCTCCGCGAACGTCGCATCGCCCCAGCTGAAGCGGTTGCCGGGAGCCTTCACGCGAAAGCGCGCGCCCGCGCCCCGGCCCACGGAGTTCTCGCGCGTGAGGTGCCAGTCGACCATGTAGTGGTCGGTGAACTCGGGGTGGTTGGCGATATCCACGAGATAGTCGAAGATCTGCTCGCGCGGGGCGCCGATGAGGATCGAGACGGTGACCGGGTCCATGCCAGCTGGCAGTTTATTGCCCTACGCGGCGCGCGCGGTCGCCTCGTTGGGCGCCAAGCGACGCGACGAGGCGCCTACACCGCGCGTCGCCCTACGGCTCGGCTCACGCGGCCCGCCTACGCGGCGCGCGCGGCCAGCCGCACGGTGTGCCCGTGCTCGGAGTGGCGCACCAGCTGGGTGGCCGCCGGATGCTCGCGGCGCAGCGGGCGACACAGCTCGCACACGATCCCGCGGTCGCGCTCGTACAGGTGCACCCGCTCCCCCACCAGCGGCGTGCGCCCGCAGTCGCCGCAGCGGTTCCTGTCCGCCGCCAGCGCGCCCACGCCGCGGCGCAGCAGCGAACGCTCCAAAAGCTCTATGTCAGCGGTTGCACCGGCCATCCGATGCAGCGGGTTTCGCCGCTATTTGCGAGGCTCCTGCCGGCAACAGGGACTGAGAATGCCCTGAGAATTCGTTTGCAGCCCATCGGGATGGGGTAAAAATGATGGTGCGCTGCCCCCCTGCGGATACCCCAACCCTCAGAACGGCGCCGGTTTGACAGCCTCGTTATCATGCATGAGAGGTCCGTCTGCCGCAGGCTCGCCCCCCCGAGCACCGCTACGACGAAGGGATGCTGCAAGATGGAGTCATTGACGTCGGGCACCATCGCCGGAGCTGGGTCGTTTCGCTGTCAGCGCTGCGGCTACGTGCTGACGCTCGCCGCCTGCGACACGCTCAGCGACTGCCCGGGCTGCGGCGGCCGCAGCTTCGTGCGCGCCTCGCTGTTCAGCACAGGACGCATGCAGCCCGCCGGAGCAGCCGGCGCCGTTGGCGTCGATGAGCAAGCCGAGCGCGAGATGTGGCTCGGCGAGGTGCGCGAGCGCATCGAGAGCCCGGGCGAGTACATCGTCTACGAGGAGAGCGGCGATCCCAAGATCGTGCCGCTGACGCGCGAGTGGACGCGCGTGGGCCGCAGCCTCGCCGCCGATGTGCGCTTCGATGACCCCACCGTCTCGCGCCGCCACGCGCTGATCGTGCGCCAGGCCGACGGTGTGCGGGTGCTCGACGACCGCAGTCTCAACGGAGTGTTCGTTAACGGCGAGCGCGTGGAGTGGCGCGTGCTCAAAGACGGCGATGAGATCGTCGTGGGGCGCTACCGCCTGGGGTTCCTCAGCGTGGCCGAGGCGCCCGCCGAGCAGGGGTCGAGCCCCGCGCGGCTGCACAGCGTGGGCTGAACCCGCACCCGCGCCCCACGCCGCGTAGTATCGCCGGCCCATGCCACATACCATCGCGGTCCTCTCCCAGAAGGGGGGCACGGGCAAGACGACCACCGTGCGCACCCTCGCCGACGCGCTGCGCCGCGCGGGCGTGAGCGTACTGGCGATCGACCTGGACCCGCAGGGCAACCTCTCCGACTACCTCGACGTGCCGCCCGAGGCGGACCCCACGATCGCGGACGTGCTCGCGGGCCGGGCCAAGCTCGCGGAGGCGATCCACGCTGCCCCCCACGCAGATGTGGTGCCGGCCAACCTGAGCCTCGCGGAGGCGGAGCTGATGCTGGGCGGCAAGATGGGGCGCGAGCTGACGCTGCGCCGGGCGCTGGCCAAGGGCACGGACGCGTACGAGGTCATCCTGATCGACTGCCCACCCTCGCTGGGCCTGCTCACCGTGAATGCACTGGTGGCGGCGGACAGCGCGCTGATCACAGCCGAGGCGCAGTACTTCGCATTGCAGGGCGTGGAGCAGGCGCTGCAGGTGATCGAGCTGGCGCGCGAAAGCCTCAACCCCGACCTGTATGTGCTGGGCATCCTGCTGAACCTCGCGGACATGCGCACGGTGCACTCGCGCGAGGCGCTGGCCTCGCTGCGCGAGAGCTTCGGCGAGCAGGTGCTCGACACGGTGATCCGCTCCTCGATCGCCTACGCCGAATCGGCGGAGCGCGCGGTGTCGATCCTCGATCACCGGCCGGATCTGGGCGCCGACTACCTGGCGCTCACCGAGGAGTTGCTGGGGCGCCTGCCGGGGATGGAGGGCGCGCGGGGGGCGAGAGCGAAGCGGGGGTGATGGATGTCATGGCCAGCGCTCTTCGTATGTCGTCTTTGCGGTCTATCATGAATAGCCGTCGGTAACGAACCAAACGGCTATGGTGAGCGCCCAGTGGCCGCTGAGAGAACAGCGATGCCCTCAACCGCACATACCCATACTAATGGCGTCCGCAACGGCTGCCCAACAGAGGATTCGCCCGAGCGGGGAGCAGCGGGCATGTTCGATGTTGAGCTTTCCACAGCCGACTACTGGATCGAAGGTGACGTACATGTGATCCGCAGCCTTGAGTTCGACGTAATCGCGGGAGGATCGACGTTCGAAGACGCGCTCACGAAATTTCTCACCGAACTTATGGGGTTCGCGATCTATCTCGGCGAGCTCGACAGCCCCGCCGCGAACGAGGAGGAGATGTTTCATCGCCTCGCCCCTCGACTCGCCAGAGTCGCCCAGCATGTCGAGCAACTGACCGCAGGTAAGAAGCAGTCGATCGTCGGTGCCGCCGTAGCTGGAGTCCGACACAGACGAGATACTGGCCGTAGATGGCACCGGTCCTCCGAACAGCCTGGCTCAGCAGCGCCGTCGCTCGCGTAACGGGCGATTCGGGCCGCAAGGTCAACGAGGGCAAGCGCTATCGCATTGAGGTCTTATCAGCCGACGGACATCGCTGCGGAGTGTCGGTGCAAGTCGACACTCACCGCAAAGAGGCGCTTCCATACGCAATGAACCAGATTGCCGATCGCTGGCACATACAGCGGACAGAGCTGCGGTCAGTTCTCGAAAGCTGGTCTTCCGAGCAACTTGTAGAGCATCTCTCGCGGTTCACGAAGCAGCAACTGATGCCACCCAACTCAAGGACTTAGCCGAGGACGCGCATCTCAGCTCACATCCCCTCCACATAAGCCCCCTGCACCTCAAACGGCGTGCGCAGCAGCTCGGCCCAGCCCTCGATCTCGCCCGCGAGCGCCGCAGCGACGGCGCCGGTGTTCTCATAGAAGCACCACACGAGCACGGTCGGCCCGGCACCGGAGATGGTGGCCCCCAGCGCCCCCAGCTCCCTTGCCCGTTCGGCGAGCTGCAAAGAGCGCGGAAAGAGCGGCCCGCGCCGCTGCTGGTGCAACCGATCCTGAAGGCCCCGCCCCACGAGATCCCAATCCCCGCGCGCCAGGCCGAGCGTCAGCAGAGCAGCGTGGGCGACGTTGAAGACGGCCTCCCCCAGCGGCACCTCCGCGGGCAGCGCGGCCCGCGCGCGGCGCGTGTTGACGGCCTCGTGCGGCACCACCGCCAGCGCCTCAAGCCCGGTGGGGGGATCGAAGCGCACGGCCTCGCCGTCGGCGCAGATGACGAACCCGCCGTGCAGCGCGGCGGCGGCGTTGTCGGGGTGCCCCTCAAGGGTCGTGGCCAGCTCCAGCAGCGGCGCATCGAGCTCGAACAGGTGATCGGCCGCCATCAGCCCGGCGAGCGTGGCGGCGGCGCTCGATCCTAGCCCACCCGAAAGCGGGATCAGCGAGCGGATGCGGAAGGTGAAATCGTCGGCGGGGTGCAGTTGCTCGAAGGCGCGCACGCACAGGTTCTCGCGCCCGCGCGCGACCGACAGGTCGGTCTCGACCTTGAAGCTACCGGTCTCCAGCACCTCCAGCTCCAGGTGCACCGCGAGCGCGGCGGCGAGACAGTCAAAGCCGGGGCCGAGGTTGGCCGAGGAGGCGGGCACACGCACTAGGCGCCGGCGGATCACGTGGGCCGCCCCACCTGAGGCCGCCAGGCCCCGAGGCGCACCGCGTGCGCGTCCCGCCTGCCCCCGGGCGTCACCCCAGAACCGCCTCTTCGAGCGCCCCCATGTTGGCCTCGCAGCGAAGCGTCATGCCGTCGTTGTTCTCAAGCGCGGTCTCGGGATCCTTCAGGCCGCGGCCGGTGAGCACGCACACGACGCGCTCGGCTCCGTCGGTGCCGTACTTCAAGAGCCCCGCCACCGACGCGGCCGAGGCGGGCTCGCAGAACATCCCTTCGCGCGAGGCAATCAGCCGATACGCGGCTAGGATCTCGGCATCCGAGAGCGAGCGGATGCTGCCGCGCGACTGCGTGGAGGCAGCCATCGCGTCCTCCCAGCGCGCGGGGTTGCCGATGCGGATGGCCGAGGCGACGGTCTCGGGCTGCTCAACGGGATGGCCCAGCACCAGTGGCGCGGCGCCCTGCGCCTGAAAACCGTACATGCGCGGCGCGGCGCCCATCTCGGTGAAGCCGCGCCAGTAGGCCGTTATGTTGCCGGCGTTGCCGACGGGGATGTAGAGCGCGTCGATATCCCCTTCCATGTCCTCCAGCAGCTCGAAGGCGGCGGTCTTCTGGCCTTCGATGCGAAACTCGTTGACGGAGTTGACTAGCGCTATGGGGTGTGTTTCGATCATCGTGCGCACGAGCGCGAGCGCGTGGTCGAAATTGCCGGCGAGCGCCACCACGCGCGCGCCGTGCATCAGCGTCTGCGCCATCTTGCCGGCGGCGATCTTGCCCTCGGGGACGATCACCGCGCAGGTGATGCCGGCACGCGCGGCATAGGCGGCGGCGGATGCGGCGGTATTGCCGGTACTCGCGCAGATGACGGCCTTGGCCCCTTCGCGCACGGCGGCGGAGACGGCGCAGGTCATGCCGCGATCCTTGAAGGAGCCGGTGGGGTTGGCGCCCTCAAGCTTCAGGCGCACTTCGGCGCCGACCATCTCCGAGAGCACGGGGGCGCGCAACAGGGGCGTTGAGCCCTCCTGCAGCGTGACGAGCGGATCGCCCGCGGCGAACGGCAGACGGTCGCGGTAGCGCTCGATGAGCGGGACGTGACACTTGGACATGGCTTACGTGAACTCCTCTTCGATGACGCGGATGGCGCGCGGGGTGCAGCGCAGGAAGTCGAGCTGGCCGATGCGCTCGATGGCCTCCAGCAGACGCGAGTGGGCGAGCGGGTGAATCACCATAACCAACCGCGCATTGTCCCCGAGCCCCCGCTGCACGACGGACTTGATCGAGGCGCCGTGCTCGCCCAGGACCTGCGCCACTTCGGCCAGCACCCCGGGGCGGTCGGCGACCTCCATGTGCAGGTAGAACGAGGAGGAGACATCCTGCACCAGCTCGAGCGCCTGCAGCGGCCTTGTGGCGGCGCAGGGCGGGCGCATCACGCTGATCACGTCGCCGAGCACGGCGGAGGCGGTCTGCACGCCGCCGGCACCGGGCCCCGACATCGTGATCTCGGTGATCGCGGGTGACTCGACGGTGACGGCGTTGAAGGGGCCGTGCACGGACGCCAGCGGGTGGCCGGCATAGAGAAACGCGGGGTGCACGCGCACGGAAAGGCCGCCGTCGCGGCGCTCGGCGGTGCCGATCAGCTTCAGGCCCAGGCCGAGCTCGCGCGCGTATTGCAGGTCGTCGGCCTGCAGCTGCTCGATGCCCTCGTAGGGGACCTGGTCGAGGCGCACGGGGGTGCCGAAGGCGAGGCGCGCGAGGATCGCCATCTTGGCGGCAGCGTCCTTGCCGGAGACGTCTTCGGAGGGGTCGGCCTCGGCATAACCCTGAAGCTGAGCCTCAGCCAGAGCCTCGGCGTAGGAGGAGCCTTGCTCCATCTGCGAGAGAATGAAGTTGGTGGTGCCGTTGACGATGCCGTGGATGCGCTCGATGTGCGCGCCGGCGAGGGACTCGGAGAGCACGCGCACGACCGGGACGACGCCGGCAACGGCGGCCTCGAAACGCAGCTGCACTTCATTCTCGGCGGCCACCGCGAAGAGCTCCTCGCCGTGCTGGGAGAGCAGCTGCTTGTTGGCGGTGACGACGTGGCGCCCAGCGCGCATCGCCTGCAGTACGTAGTCGCGCGCCGGCACGATGCCACCCAGAAGCTCAACCACAAGCTCAGACTCGGCCAGGATCTCCTCGAAGCTGCCACGGCTGCGCGTGAGCGTGCCGGCGAGCACGGGAGCGCGGCCCGTGAGCTGCTGCACGTGGGCGGCCCGCTCTGCCAGCAGCTCCGCAAAAGCCGAACCTACGGTGCCGTGGCCGAGGAGCCCGATGGGGAAGGGTTTGGAGGGGAAGGGTTGCCGCGTTGCTGCCGGTACGCCTGCCTCGTCCGCTGCGGCGGGGGGCTCAGGTGACATCGCGCGCATTGAGGTCGTGAAGGCTCTCGCGGCGAGTGACGACGCGTGCCTGGCCGGCGTGGCAGAAGATGACGGGGGGGCGGGGCACGCCGTTGTAGTTGTTGGCCATCGCGTGGCCGTAGGCACCCGTGGCGGGGGTGACGATCACATCCCCGGGCTTTGGGGTGTTCAGCAGGGCCTCCCGGACGATGACGTCGCCGGACTCGCAGTGCTTGCCGGCCAGCACGCAACGCGAATCGCCGCCGAAGCGATCGACCACCTCGGCTTCATAACTGGCGTTGTAGAGCATGGGGCGCAGGTTGTCGGACATGCCGCCGTCGACGGCGACCCAGGTGGAGACGTTCTGCTTGACGCTCTCGACGGTGTAGAGGGTGACGCCGGCGGCAGCGGTGAGCGAGCGGCCGGGCTCGATCAACAGGCGGGTGTGCTCGCCGAGGTGCTCGCGTGCGGCGCCGACCACCGCACCGACGTAGTCCTCGATCGCGGGCGGGTGCTGCGCGGCGGTGTAGGCGACGCCCAGGCCCCCGCCCAGGTCCCAGGTGGGGAAGGTGCCCAGTCGCGCCAGCTGGGCGGCGGCGCGGCGAAACGGGGCGAGGTCTAACAGCTGCGAGCCGACGTGCGCGTGGATGCCCTGCAAAGACAGGCCGGCGACATCGCGCACCCGGCCGAGGGCCTCGGGGACCTGGTCCATGCCGAAGCCGAACTTGGAGTCGGCCTGGCCCGTCGAGATCTTCTCGTGCGTGTCGGGGCGGATGTCCGGGGTGGCGCGGATGAGGACGGGCTGCGCGGGGCGGTCGGACAGCTCGCCCTCGGCGATCAGCGCGGCGAGGCGCTCGATCTCGGCGAAGTTGTCGATCACGATCAGCGCCAGGCGATGACGCAGGGCTGAGCGCAGCTCCTCGGTGGACTTGGCGTTGCCGTGCATGAGCAAGCGCTCGGGGGAAAAGCCGGCGTGCAGAGCCAGGTGCAGCTCGCCGCCGGAGGCGACATCGCACCACAGGCCCTCCTGCGCGAAGAGTCGCAGCACGGCGGTGCAGGCAGATGCCTTGGAGGCATAGACGACGGCGAGGTGCTCGTGACCGGAGGCACGCCCGGCCGCGACGAACGCCCGCGCGCGCGCCTGCAGGTCGTCCTCCACCATCACATAGGCGGGGGTTCCGAACTCGCGCGCCAGCTCAAGCGCTGAGCAGCCGCCCAGCTCCAGCACGCCGTGCTCGTTGAGGCGGCTGCCGAGTGGATAGACGTGCGAAAGCGCCTTGGTGCTGGGAGCGTCGATCGCCATGACCCGTTGATTATCGCGGGGAAGCGAGAGAGCCGTCGGACAGGCGCTCAGGCAGTGCCTACGCGCGCCGGGCGCACGCTGGAGCGCAGTCCGCTCAGACCGCCGTTGCGCACCATATAGGCGAGCCACACGAGCCCGATAGCGAACAGCGCGAGGCTCTCGACCTGCGCGCCCGTCAGCCCCACGAGGACCTCGTTGTTGCGGCGGATGAACTCGACTAGGAAGCGCTCCAGGCCGCTGAGCACGAGGTAGAGCGCAAAGATGACCCCGGGGCGCACGCGGTCGCGCAATTGCCACAGCAGGTAGGCGACCAGACCCATGACCAGCGTCTCGTAGATGGGCGTGGGCTGCACGGTGACGCCGGGCGGGGTGGGCACGGTGCCGTGGGGGTAGCCCATCGCCCAGGGCAGGCCGGAGCGGATGCCGTAGTCGCCGTCGCCGGAGACCTGACAGCCGATGCGCCCAATCGCGTAGCCGAGCGCCAGCACGGTGGAGACGGCGTCGAACATGCGCAGCTCAAACGCATGGCGCCAGCGCATCCAGAGGATCACGCCGATCGCGCCGCCGATCGCGCCGCCGTACCAGACCAGGCCGGAGCCGGAGAAGATGCTGCCTACGAGGTTGTGCTTGACCTGGGAGTAGTTCTGGATCACGAAGTAGCCGCGCGCACCGATGATCCCCCCTAGCAATGCGGCGAAGACGAGCTCATACGCCCAGTCCACGGGCTTCTCCAGCTCGCGCAACCTTCTTGCCAGCACGAGACCGCAGGCCAGGAAGGCCAGGGCGAAGGTGACGCCGAACGTCTTGATCGAGATGCCGAGGACGATTATTTCGGGCTGCATGGGCCCCGCACTTTAGGGCAGCGTGAACTCGGTCTGCGACAATCCCATCATGGCAACGCACACCGCTGAGAAGCGCCCCAGGCGCACGAGCTTCGGCCGCGACACGGGGCTGCAGGCGCGGATGCTGCTGACGATGTTCTTGCTCGGACTGGTGTACGTGGTGTTCGTCGGCGCGCTGTTCGCTGCGGGGGCGGGCGCTGGGCTGATCGTGATCGTCGCGGTGGGGCTGCTGGTGGTGCAGCTGTTCACCTCGGACAAGATCGCGATGGCGACGCTCGGCGTGAAGGAGGTAACCCCGGCGCAGGAGCCCGAGCTGCACGGCATGATCGAGCGCCTCTGCGTGCAGGCGGATCTGCCCAAGCCGCGGGTTTGCGTGATGGAGAGCTCGATGCCGAACGCGTTTGCGATGGGTCGCTCGCAGAAGTCGGCGAGCGTGACCGCGACGCGCGGCATCCTCGAGCTGCTCTCGCCGGCGGAGCTCGAAGGCGTGATGGCGCACGAGCTGACGCACGTGATCAACCGCGACGTGATGGTGATGACGATGGCGAGCTTCTTCGCGACGCTGGCCTCGATGGTGGCGCAGTTCGCGTTGTTCTTCGGTGGAGGGTTCGGGGGCGGCTATAGCCGCAACAACGAAGAGGAGGAGGGCGTCTTCCTGGTGCTGATCGTCTCCGTCGCCGTCTACGCCATCTCCTTCCTGTTGCTGCGCGCGCTATCGCGCTACCGGGAGTTTGCCGCCGACCGCGGCAGCGCGGTGCTGACGGGGCGGCCCAGCGCGCTTTCCAGCGCGCTGTTGAAGATCAGCGGCACGATGGAGCGCGTGCCCAGCCAGGACCTGCGCAAGGCGGAAGGCATGAGCGCCTTCTTCATCCTGCCGGCGCGCACGAAGCAGTCGCTGATGAACATCTTCGCCGATCACCCGCCGCTTGAGCAGCGCCTGGCCGCACTGGAACGGCTGGAGTCCCAGCTGCAGGGCAGCGCGTAAGAGCACAGCGGGCGGGGGCACTTTCTACATCATGGGCCTACGCGACATCCTCACCGGCCGCCACGAGGTCAAGGGGCCGGCACCCGACAGGCTGTTCGCGATCACCACCGCGTACATCACGCTGCAGAGCGAACACCAGATCGAGCCGGCAGGCAGCGCGGCGATCGTCTTCCAGGCTTTGCAGACTGGCGAGTTCGAAGCAGCGATGCGCGAAATGGAAGAAGTCGTGAAGGCCACCGGCGGCGAGACGGGGACGCAGGTGAAGACGCAGGACGACAGCTACGGCTACCGCTGGATGGTCCTGCAGGACGCGGCGATCGAAGACCTGGCGGTGGGCATCAACGCCGTATCGAGCTCAATCGAGACAGCCGGGCACGGCGAGCGGCTGCTGTGCGCGGTTTGGGCGTTCGTCGACGCTGAGAAGCGGCGCATCTACTTCATCTACAACTACAAGCGGGGGTACTGGTATCCGTTCGTGCCACAGCCTGGCTCAACGAACGAGCGCGATACCGAGCGCGAGCTGCGCTTGAAGGCGCAGATGGCGGGCGATCTGCCGATGGAGCCGGAACTGGAGCGCTGGTTCCCCCTGTGGGGAATCCCGATCTGAGCCAGACGGCCCGGCGGGGAGAGCTCACGCGAGTCTGCTTGCGTAGTCTCGCAACATCCGGTTAAAGACGGCCACCATGACGCGGTGGTCTTTTTGCATCGAGGCCAGGGCGGCGGCTCCATACGGATGACCTGGGCGCGGCTTGATGGTGACGAAGGGGGGCAGTCCGTAGCGCAAAGCTGCCCAGTTGGCCCAGACGCGCGCGGTGCGACCATTGCCATTGGCAAAGGGGTGGATACGCACCCACTCCCCGTGCAGGAAGGCGCAGAGCGTGAGAACGCCGTGCAGCTGGGTGGGCGTGATCTGGCCGGGCTCGGTCCCGACTGCAATGTCCGCATCCAAGTCGCTGCACACACTCTGTGCGCCCAGCTCGAACTGGACGAGTGCAGCGGGGACCAGCGCGGCGGGCGTTCCGTTGCTGCCGCCCACTTCGACTTCGTACCCGATCAGGTCGGGAAAACGCGGATCGCTGTCGCGGACCTCTCCGGCGTAATACGCAAAGGGTCGAGGGATGCCGTCGTAGAGCTTGCGATGCCATTGTTGAGCACGCGCAACGCTAGGCGGCTCGCGCAGGTCCGCGTTCCGCTCGATATCCCAGATAAGCTCCTGAGCGTTGGCGTCGATCCGGGGCTCTGAGCCTGGTGGATCCTCCCACGCCGTCGGCATAAACGGTAGAGGCTAGGCGAATGCCTTGGCGATGCCGTAGGCGTCCGCCGTCTGCGAAGAGGTGACCATACGAGTCTTGATCGGATCGTCCTCATATGCCTCGGCATGAGCGAATTCGGCGATTGCCTCTGCGAGATGCTCGTCCTTGCGGTAGCGGCGCAGCAAATCGATCGTTCCGGTGAGATCGTGCTCGAGCAGGAGCGCCTCTGCCTGAAGCTCACGCGCGAGCATGTCCTCGGCAAGCCTGTTCTTGGAAACGCCGTAGCGCTGGGCCAGCAGGCCGAGGATCTCGCTGTTCTTGGGGTCGCGAAAGCGGAGCGTGAACTTGGGTGTGGCTGTGGTGCTCATGAAAGTGACCTGCATCCAGGTTAGACGATCCGTGGCATGCCGTCAAGTCATGGATTCTGCCGTCAGATTGGGCGTTGGCGCGACAACACTCAAACCTCTCGGTTCGATGTGGGTCTCTACTAGTCCGGTATGAGGCCTAATCCGGAATGAGCCCCTCGCCGTGGAACTCCCGCGCGGCCTCCTCCAGCGAGAGATCAGGCGGCGGCAGGATCAGATCGGAGCCCGTCAGCTCATCCTCGGGCAGCGCCTCTCCCGAGGAGCGCACGAACGCGAGCAGCGAGTCATATGCGGAGCGAAACCCCGGCTCGTCGCCGGCATCGACAGCGGCGACGACGGCATCGTCGAGCTGGTGCAGCTCACCGTTGGTGTGGTCGAGGCGGTACTGGCCCTCCCCCGAGACGCGGACGATCATGCCGACTGCTCCCCGGACGTGGGTGGCGCGGACTCGGCGGCGCCCGCAGCCGGCGCCTGGCCTGCCTCGGCACCAGCCCCGCCTCCTGCTCCCAGCTCCCCCGCGGGAGCAGCGGCGCCACCCGGGTGGGCGGGTCCCAATTCCCCCTTCATCTTCGCCATCTCATCGTCGACGGCCGATGACGAAGACAGTTCCTTGAGCTGCTTGTCGATGTCGTCTTCCCCGGGCCCGATCGCGGTGACGTCATCGAACGCACCCGCGGCTTCCAGCTCCTGGACGGCGTCGGCGCGCGCCTTCATGTTTTCGGTCTTGTCGACGGCTCGCTGCATCGCGAGGCCCACATCGGCCATCTCCTCCCCTACGCCGGTGGCGGCCTCGGAGATGCGCACCTGGGCTTCGGCGGCGGAGTACTGCGCCTTGATGACCTCCTTCTTGGTGCGGAAGGATTCGATCTTCACGCGCAGCTTCTGCTCGGAGTCGGTGAGCTTCTGCTGCTGGGCTTCGAGTTCTGTGACCTGCGTGTCGAGCGACTGCAGCTCGGTCTGGGCGACGTTCTTGCGCTCCAGCGCCATGCGCGCGAGGTCCTCCTTGCCGCCCGCCAGCGCCTGGCGCGCCTGCGTGTCGAGCTTGACGACCTGCTGCTGCAGGGTGGACTCCTGCATCTGCAGGCGCTTCTTGGCCGTTACGACATCGGCTATGCCCTTCTTTACATTCTGCAGCTGTTCCAGCTGCTTCTGGTAGCTGTAGTCGAGCGTCTCGGCGGGGTCTTCGGCCCGGTCCAGGAGCTTGGACACCTTGGCCTTCACGACTGTGGACATGCGCCCGGTTAGACCGGCCATCCTGATCCTCCTAGCTGCGTGGGGGGAAAATCAAGCCTAGCCGAACTACAACCCGACGGGGTGGCGCACTTTGAAGCCGGCGTTGGCGGGCCGCAATGGACGCCAGCGGGGGCCTTGCTGGTTGGAGGGATCGTCGGCGGCCGACGTATCCAACCGCAGCCCGGCGATGGTCATGTAGGCGTGTTCGGGGTCGGTGAAGACGGTGACCCACTGCCCGATGCCCCCGCCGCCCCATGCCATGAATTCGGAGGAATCCATCGGCGCGCTCAGCAGGCTGGCGCCGTGCAGCGCGAAGGAGACGGTGCCAGAGCAGTCATAGCCGGGCGAGACGAAGGAGGCGTGGCCGCCACCGTAGATGTAGGGCAGTCCGATGATCTGGTTGCCGGTCCAGATGATCTGCTGCACGGCCGCGGGCGCGGACATGGGCGCGGCTGCGAGCCCGCTGACGATGCGGCCCAGGGCGCCGGGCACGAGCAGCTCGGGTTTGCCTTCGGTGCTCGTCGCGGCGGGCATGCCACCGGTGGAGCCGCCGAGCTGGCCGGCGGGCGCGGGCGGGGCGTAGGGGACGACCTGCCCGGTGGACAGCTTCTGGAAGACGGGGCCGCTGTAGGCGATGTTGGCCGTACGCGCGGTGACGGGAGCCGTGTGCTTGCGCGTGGTGGTGGGGGCTGCGGGTGAGGCGCCGCCGGAGGCCGCAGATGAGGAGGAGAGGGAGCCGCCCATGGCGGTCCCGCCGGTCGGGTTGGCTAGCGCCGTGGGGGCCATCACGGCGAGCGCGGAAAGGCAACCAAGTAATGCTGCGCCACTGCTGGGACGTGGAAAAACCCGCAAGACAACCTCTTTCGTGGGCCTGCGGGGTTAGCTGACGGGCTAGCGCTGAAAGAGCCTGCGCTTCCCACGGCTTCACCGTGGAATTCGCCCCAACGTCTTGGTTCCCCCGCTCCTTGGTTCCTCACCAAGGACTCGGCATTTGCGGCGGAAGCCTAACAGAGTGCAAGGACGCATGCACGACTTGCACAGCTTTGCCCACGATCTTCCCGCAAATGCCGGGAAAAAGTGGGTGCCCGGCGCGCCCGTTAGTGTGCCGGGCCAATGTCCCATCGTCCCCTCCGAATCGCCGGCTGTGCGCTGGCGCTTGCCCTCGCACTCGCTGGCTGCGGCAAATCGCTTCCCAGCGCGAGCAGCCGGAGCAAGGGCGGCTCCCCGGTGGTCGTAGCCGTCAGCCCGCAGGGGGCGGGAGCGGTGGCGACCGGGAACACGACGCGGGTGGGCGGCGCGAACGCGGCGACCGATGCGGCGGCGGTGGCGGTGACGGTGCACCCGGGGCTGACGCCGGCGAGCCGCCCGCAGGCGGTGGTGGTTGTGGACGAACGCGAATGGCCCGCGGCGCTGGCGGCGGCGGCGCTGGCGGGGGCGCCGCTCGGGGCGCCGCTGCTCTACAGCAACGGCGAAGGCATGCCAAAAGTCAGCGAAGAAACGCTCCAGACAATGCGGCCCACGGGGGCAGCGGCGCTGGGAGGCGCGCAGGTGATCGCCGTGGGCGATGCGAGCGTGCCGGGCGGGTGGCGCGTGCGGCGGGTGAGCGCCGCCAACCCGTACGCGCTGGCGGTGGCGGTGGCGCGACTCGTGGCCTTCCTGCAGGGCGCGCCGCCGCGCCAGGTGGTGGTGGCGGCAGCGGACGGGCCGGCGGCGCTGGCGATGCCGGCGGCGGGGCTGGCGGCACAGAGCGGAGCGCCGATCCTGCTGGTGAGCGGCACGGCGCTGCCGAGCGCGACGGCCGCGGAGCTGAAACGCTGGCATGCGCCCTCGATCTACGTGGTGGGCTCCAGCGCCTCGGTCAGCGACGCGGTGCTGCACCAGCTCGGCCACTACGGGCCGGCGAAGCGGATCGCCACGCCGGTGGGCAAGGTCGGGGCGCAGGACCCGGTGGGCAACTCGATCGCTGTAGCGCTCTACAGCGACGAAGAAGGCTTCGGCTGGGGCGTCGATGAACCGGGGCACGGGCTGGTTTTCGCCAGCGCGCTGCGCCCGCTGGATGCGCCGGCGGCGGCGCTGTTGTCGGCGAGCGGGCAGTATGGGCCGCTGCTGCTGCTGGAAGGGGCCCACGGGGTGCCACAGGTGTTGGGCGAATACCTCGAAGACATCCGCCCGGCGTATTCGCAGGCGCCGCAGTACAGGCCGGTGCACGGCGCGTACAATCACGGCTGGCTGATCGGCGACGAAAGCGCCATCTCCGCCAGGACGCAGGCCGAACTGGACGGGCTGCTGGAGATCGAGCCTCAGAAAAAGTGAGCCAAGCAGAGAATCCCATACGCACGCAGCCCGGGCGCGAGGTGAGCGTCGAGGACGTGCGCCAGCTGATGGGCGCGAGCACGCCCCACTTCGCGCTGCAGCTGCGCGAACGGATCGCGGCGCTGATCGCCGATCTGCCGCAGGGGCACCCGGCAC
This sequence comes from uncultured Solirubrobacterales bacterium, assembly GCA_963821895.1. Lineage (GTDB taxonomy): Bacteria > Actinomycetota > Thermoleophilia > Solirubrobacterales > Solirubrobacteraceae > Palsa-744. The sequence continues at coordinate 22,132 of CAWGFQ010000007.1, read as the reverse complement.
GATCCGAAGGCGAGCGCGAGATCGCGCGGCTGGAACGGCTTGGCCTCGACGGCGAGACGCGCGGCGAGGGCATGCACGAGGCAGAGCGGCCGCTGCCGTCGCTGAGCGGCATCTGAGCCGCAGAGCGCCCTCCGGCACCAGCGGGTTTCCTCAGCGCCGCCCCACGGCCCGCAGCTGGCGGGCATCGAGGAAGCGTGCCCGCAGGAGCTTGAAGAGCAGCGCGTAGAGCGCCACATCCACCGGCAGCAGGAGGATGCTCAGCAGCTGCGAGGGGCTGGCCACGGCCGAGACCCCAAGCACGATGACGGTGTGAAAGACGAGCACCGGCACCAGCGCCAGCAGCAGTGCATGCGAACGGTAGCCGCTGAGATGCTCGCGCAGAGTGACCTCCAGGACGCCGATGCCCACCGCAACAAGGCCCGCAGCGAGCGGCGCCTTGCCGTTCACACCCGGGGTCTTGGAGGATTCGCGCTGCAGCCCTACGATCGTGCCGATCGCACCGACGACGATCAGGATCTCCGCCAGCGGCCAGGGGTACCAGGGTGGCTTCGGGCGCTCGCCGTAGGTCGAGGTGGGCGGCGGCGGCGTCTTCTGCCGGGGTCGTGGCGCGGGCCTTGGAGCCGCGGTGGATGGATCGGGGCGCCGCTTGCGCGAGCGACGGCTCTTGCCGGCGTTGGCCACTGGGCGCAGCCGGCTAGGCCGTGAGTGATCGCGGACGCGCCGACATTGCAGCCGATGCTAGCGCCTGCATAGCCACCCCCGCCGCCGCCTATGCAGGCACGCGGGCGCCTCACGGCTCGTGCATTCCCGTCGGGAGCTGGCCCTATGCTGGTTGGGATGGCCATTTCAGCCCCCACCGAACAGAGCGGCATCCCCGGCAGCGAGCTGGCGGGGCCGTTCGCGGTCGGCGAGTACGCGCAGGCGCTGCGCGCGAAGCTGCGCGGCTTCGCACAGGTGCAGCTGGTCGGCGAGCTGGTGAACCTGCGCCCCTCGCGGGCGCGCGTGTACTTCGAGCTGCGCGACGCCCACGGCGCGGTGCCCTGCGCGGCGTGGCTGGACGATTGGGAGGGCATGCTGGAGCGCGGCGGCGGGGCGGCGGCGGTGTGCGAGGGGATGCAGGTGGTGGTGGCGGGCGGTTGCGACTACTACCCGGGCAGCGCCACCTCGAGCCCGGGCTTCAGCTTCCACGTGACCGACATGCGCGTGGCGGGCGAGGGCGACTTGCTGGCGCGCATCGAGCGACTGCGCAAGCAGCTGCACGGCGAGGGTCTGCTGGAGCGCCAGCAGCAGCTGCGCCGGCCGCTGTTGCCGCAGACGATCGGGGTGGTGACGGGCGAGGGCGGCAAGGCGCGCGATGACATCCTCGCGGCGCTTGCGCGGCGCGGCTGGGCGGGCCGGCTGGTGTGGGGTTTCGCGCCGGTGCAGGACCGCCACGCGGCGCCCGCGATCGCACGCGCTGTGCAGGACTTGGCGGCGGTGGCGGGTGCGGAGGTGATCGTGGTGGCGCGCGGCGGCGGCTCGCTGGCGGACCTGTGGTGCTTTTGCGATGAGACGCTGTGCCGTACGGTGGCCTTGCTGGGCGTGCCTGTGGTGGCCTCGGTGGGCCATCACACCGATCGCACGCTGCTCGACGACGTGGCCTGCGTGAGCGCCTCCACGCCGACCCACGCCGCGGAGGAGGCGGTGGGCGTGAACTGCACGCAGGAGCGCACGCGGCTGCGGGCAGGCGCGGGCCGCCTCGCGCACCACGGCCGCCGGGCGGTGCTTGTGCGCGCGCGGGCGCTGGCGATGCTCTCGCGGGCGCCCTCCGAGCAACTGCGCTCCCAGCGCGTGCGCCTGCACCAGCAGTTGCGCGAGGTACGCGCCGGGGCGCGGCGGCGTGGGCAGGCGGAGCGGGCGCTGACGGTACGCAGGGCGCTGGTGCTGGAGCGCAAGGCAACGGCGACCGTGCGCGAGTGCCGCGAGCGCGGGCCGCACGGGCTGGCGCAGCTGGCGTTGGCGCTCGGCGGCCACGACCCACAGCGCACGCTGGAGCGCGGCTATGCGCTCGTGCAGAGCGCGGCGGGCGAGCCGATCGCCACGGCGCGACAGGCGCGAGCGGCGGCAGAGGTGAGGGTGCGCTTCGCAGACGATACGGTTGCGGCGACGATCGACGAGCGAGCAGACGACGAGCGTGACTGAGACCCCCCCGCACACCCCCAACCAGCCCGCGCCGCCATCCTCACCACCGTCGCCGGCCCTCGGCGCAGCGGCGCCCCATGAGGCCGCAAGAGCCACTACCCAGACCTACGAGGCCGCGGCAGCGCGTGTGGAGGAGATCATCCGCCGTCTGGACTCCGGCGAGGCCAGCCTGGGCGAGACGCTGGAGCTGGTGAAGGAAGGCAAGGCGCTGATCGAATACTGCGCGGGCGAGCTGGAGGCCGTCGGCGGGGCCCTGGAAGAGTTGCGCCTGGATGAGCTTGTGGCGCGCCTGGAACGCGAGGCGGGCGGGAGCGGCAGTTGAGCACCTGGGATCTCGTAGCCGACCTGCCAGTGCTCATCGAGCGCTGCACATTGGAGGGCCTGGAGGCGAAGGTGTCGAGCAACTTCGAACGCCTCTCCACGGTGATTCACCTGCACGGCGGTGGGCACGAGGGCCTGGGCGAGGATGTCACCTACGACGCCCCCGACCACGAAATCCTCCAGGCAGCCGGACCGGCTGCGGTTGCCGGCGAGTGGACGATGGCATCCTTCTGCGCGCGCATCGCCGAGCTGGACCTCTTCCCGGAGCTGCCCCAGCGCGAGGTCTCGCGCCGCTACCGCGTGTGGGCGTATGAGTCGGCGGCGCTCGACCTGGCGCTGCGCCAGGGCAACACGACGCTGCACGAGGTGTTGGGCCGCACGTGTGAGCCGGTGCGCTTCGTGGTGTCACTGCGCCTGGGCGAGCCGCCCACGATCGCGCCGCTGCGCGGGCGCCTTGCGCTGTATCCGGGGCTGCACTTCAAGCTCGACCCGACGAGCTCCTGGAGCCAGCCGCTGATCGCCGAGCTCGTGGCCACGGGTGCGGTGGAGTCGGTGGACTTCAAGGCCTACTACAGCGGCTCGATCGTCGATCAGCCGGCCGACCCGGTGCTCTATCGGCGCGTGGTGGAGGCGTTTCCGCACGCCTGGATCGAGGACCCTGCGCTGACTGCGGAGACCGATCCGATCCTCGCCGGGCACCGCGAGCGCTTCTCGTGGGACGCGCCGATCCACTCGATCGAGGACATCCAGTCGCTGCCCTATCCGCCGCGCATGGTGAACGTCAAGCCCTCGCGCCTGGGCGGCCTGCGCAACCTCCTGGACGCCTTCGACTTCTGCGCAGAGCACGGCATCGGCAACTACGGCGGCGGACAGTTCGAGCTGGGCGTGGGCCGCGGGCAGATCCAGTACCTGGCCTCGCTGTTCCATGCCGATGCGCCCAACGATGTGGCGCCCACGGGTTTCAACTTGCCCGAGCCGACGGCGGGGCTGGCGCATAGCCCGCTTGCGCCGGCGCCGTCGCCGAGCGGCTTTCGCTGGAGCTAGTCACGCGATACGCGGCCGTTTCGATGCAGAGTGGCGATTCCCTGCGGGCGCAACTTCTCTCCCAGCGGTTGGTTGCAGAACCCAACAGCAGCTATGGTCGCGGGCTCGCTGCCCGCCCTTTTCGTCATGGCAAGCACAGGTATCCAACAGATGCGTTCCTGGTTCCTGGCCGCGGCAGTCGTCCTCGCGCTGCTCAGCGTGATGGCGCGCCCGCCGGGAGCCCTGGGCGCCGCCAATTCCGGTGGCACGACGGCCCCCGGCGCCTCCACCCCCACCAAGGGCGGCGGTAGTCCAGCGGCCAGGGGTGGCAGCTCACCGGCGCCCGCGGCGAAGCCGCGCAAGGGCCCTGCCGGCCACGGCCGGCGGGTCGTGGTGCTGGTGGATGCGCGCTGCGTGCCGACGCCCAGTTGCGCCACGAACCCGCACGAGGTGACGGTGCGCGGCTACCTGCTGCTGAGCGGACGCGGCCTGCAGGCGGGCCTCGCGGTGGCCTTTCCGCGCTCGCGCAACGCCACGATCGCGAGCAACTCGCCGCTGACGCGCATCTACCAGTCGCCCTACGGGCTGGCGGTGCACCTGCCGCGGGGGGCGCACAGCGGGCGCATCCAGGTGATCATCGGCGGCGGGCGGCGCAGCAACTCCTCAACGCCGATCACGGTGGTGCCCTACGCGCTGCACCCGCCCAAGCCAAAAGCCCCTCCCCCACCCCCGCCGACACCGCCGGCGAACGCAAGCGCCTTCGAAGGACAGGGCATGTGGATCTGGTACCTGGAAAAGAGCGCGGGCGGCAGCCTGCCGGCGCTCGTGGCGCAGGCGCACGCGGCGGGCGTGAGCACCTTGTTCGTGAAGAGCAGCGACGGCAGCAGCAACTACTGGAGCCAGTTCTCGCCGGAACTGGTAGCAGCGCTGCACGCCAACGGGCTGAAGGCGTGCGCCTGGCAGTTCGTGTACGGGACGAACCCCGTGGGCGAGGCGGAACTGGGGGCGCGTGCGGTGGCGGCGGGGGCCGACTGCCTGGTGATCGACGCGGAGGGCGAATACGAAGGGCGCTACGGCTCGGCACAGACGTACATCGAAACGCTGCGGGCGAAGATCGGGCCGGCCTATCCGCTGGGGCTCGCGGGCTTCCCGTACGTGGACTACCACGAGTCCTTCCCCTACTCGGTCTTCCTGGGGCCCAATGGCGCGCAGTTCAACGCGCCGCAGATGTACTGGAAGGACATCGGCACCTCGGTGGCGAGCGTGTATGCGCACACCTACGAGGAGAACCTCATCTACGGGCGCCCGATCGCGCCGCTGGGGCAGACCTACGAGAACCCGAGTAACGCCGAACTGGTGGCTTTCCGCTCGCTCGCGGCCGCGTATGGCGCCAAGGGCCTGTCGTGGTGGGACTGGCAGGAAACCACGTCGAGCGGTTGGGCGGCGCTGGCGGAACCGCTGAACCCGGCGCTGACGGTGCCGTCGCCCGAGCTGACCTCGCCGCTGCTGCACGAAGGCGCCAAGGGCGATCAGGTGCTGTGGATGCAGGAGCACCTCGCCAGCGCAGTGCCGACACAGGCGACGAGCGGCATCTTCGACGCGACGACGGCGGCCAACTTGGCCCAGTTCCAAACGGCGCACGGCATCCCAGCGACGGGCCAGACGGACCCGAACACGTGGGCGGCTCTGCTGGCCCTGCCCCCCGTCGCGGTCAACTGGACGGGGAGCGGGCCACAGGGCTGACGCGGGGCGCTGTCCAAGCCACCCCGCGGCAACTTGGCCGACCCTCAAAGGTCGGCCCTCCTCAAAACAACTTCAGACGCGCTGAATCAGCGTGCCGGTGCCCAGGCCGCCGCCACAGCACATCGTGACGAAGCCGATCTCCTTGTCGGAGCGCTCCAGCTCGTGCAGCAGCGTGGTGATCAGCCTTGCGCCCGTGGAGCCCAGCGGGTGGCCGAGCGCCATCGCGCCGCCGTTGACGTTGACGCGGTCCATGTCGGGGTTGTGCTCGCGCCGCCAGGCCGCCACCACGGGGGCGAAGGCCTCGTTGATCTCGATCAGGTCGATGTCGTCGATCTTCATGTTGTTGCGCGCGAGGATCTTGGCGGTCGCGGGGATCGGGCCCTCCAGCATCTTCACGGGGTCGCAGCCGACGGTTGTCTGATCGACGATCCGCGCGCGGGCCTTCAGGCCGAGCTCCTTGGCCTTGTCCGCGGACATCAGCAGCACCGCGGCGGCGCCGTCAGAGATCTGCGAGGCGTTGCCGGCCGTGACCTTGCCGTCGGGCTTGAACGCGGGCTTGAGCTGGGAGAGCGTCTCCAGGTTGGTGCCCGGGCGGATGCCCTGGTCGGTGACGTACGTGTCGCCGTTGACCGTAAAGGGCACGATCTCGCGCTCGAAGCGGCCCTCCTCGGTGGCCTGGTGGGCGAGCTTGTGCGAGCGCACCGCCAGCTCGTCCAGCTCGCTGCGGGGGATCTCCCACTCATCGGCGATCATCTCCGCGCCAAGGCCCTGGCCGACGATGTTGTGCTTGGCCATCAGCGCGGGCGTGAAGGCGAAGCCGAACTCCTCCTGCGTCTTCATGCCGGCGCTGAAGGGGAAGTGGCCCATGTGCTCCACGCCACTGCCGATCATCGCGTCGTGCACGCCGGCGGCGATCAGCGCGGCGCTGAAATTGACGGCCTGCTGCGCTGAGCCGCACTGGCGATCGACGGTCGTGCCGGGGGTCTCGATCGGCAGGCCTTCCTGCAGCCAGGCGTTGCGGGCGATGTTGAAGCCCTGCTCGCCGAACTGCTGCACGCAGCCCGCGATCACATCCTCGACTTCGCCGGCATCGATGCCGGCACGGGCGATCACCTCGGTGTAGACCTTGCCGAGCAGATCGTTGGGGTGGGTGTCCTTGTAGTAGCCCTTCTCCTTGTGACCCCTGCCGATCGGCGTGCGAACGGCCTCGACGATGACGACCTCGCGGCCCTCTGGCTGCCTCATGATGGAAATCCTCCGTTTAGTAGCGCGGTATGCCTTTATTCTACCGCGTTCCCATTCTAGACTGACTAGTCAGTCAACATCTGACGGCACCGCCGGGGCGATCTTTGACACCATCCCCGACCGCACACATCCGTCTCACCTACCCACCCACGCCGTACCCCACCCCACACAGCACCCACGCCACACCCCTAACCCAAGCCGCACCTCACAACCCCACCCACAGAAGGAGCAAGCGTGAACGAACGCCTTGCCATCGTCGGCAGCGGCGCAATCGCCTGCGGCCTGGCCGCCACCGCCGCACATCACGGGCCGGTGCTGCTGCTCGCCCGCTCGGATAGCTCGGCGGAGCGCGCGCGAGCGACGGTCGAGAAGACCCTCGCGCGCATGGGCGCCGAGATCGACCCCGAGCACGTGCAGATCGTCACCGACGTGCAGGCCCTGGCGCAGGCTACGTTCGTCGTGGAGGCGGTCGTCGAGGACCTGGACGTGAAGTCCCGTGTGCTCGCCGAGCTGCACGGCATCGTGAGCGAAGGGACGGTGCTGGCCTCCACCACCTCCTCGCTGTCGGTGGCGGCGCTGGCGCAGGCCAGCGGACAGCCGGAGCGCTTCGTGGGGCTGCACGTGTTCAACCCCGTGACGAAGATGCAATTGGTCGAGCTGATCTTCCCGGACGCGGCGAGCGAAGACACGCGCGGGCGGGCGCTGGCGCTGTGCGAGACGCTTGAGAAGACCCCCGTGGAGGTTCCCGACGTGCCGGGGTTCGTGGTGAACCGCCTGCTCTTCCCCTACCTCTTCAGCGCTGTGCGACTGCTGGAAGAGACCGGCATGGACCCAAGCGGCGTGGACACCTGCATGAAGCTCGGCGCGGGGCACCCGATGGGGCCGCTGGCGCTGCTGGACCTTGTGGGCCTCGACGTTTCTCAGGCGATCGGCGAGACGATCGGCGAGACGGTGCCCCCGCGCGTGGCGCAACTCGTGGCGGAGGGCGCCCTCGGTCGCAAGAGCGGGCGCGGGTTCCACACATACTGAAGTCCGCCAACTTTTATCTTGGCCATGAAGACCTTTTAGGTGGCCTTGAAGATGCTGGCGATACTTGTGCTTGCGACAAGACAGAGTCGCAACGCACACCCGCCTCCTCCCAGTGCACACGCTCCGGCTCGCACCCCCCGCGGGCCGGACGTGTTTAAGGAGCCCTGCGCTTAGGACCCCTCCTCCGGCTCGGCCTCGCGCGTGGCCACCGGGCGGCGCTGGCGGATGCGCACGGCCTCGATGCGGTTGTGGCGCACGGACTCGACGCGGATCGAGAAGCCGTCGGCAGTGATGGTGTCCCCGCGCCGCGGCAGGCGGCCGAGCTCGGCGAAGACGAAGCCGCCCACGGAGTTGTAGGCATCGGTGTCCACCGGCAGCTTGACGCCGTGGTCGGCCAGGTCGCTCACGGCGACGTGCCCGCGCACGAGCCACTCCCCGCCGGGCAGCCGCCGGATCTCCCCGGCCATCGGGTCGGTCTCATCGGCGATCTCCCCCACGACCTCCTCGATGATGTCCTCGACCGTGACGATGCCCACGACGCGGCCGTACTCGTCCACCACCACGGCCATCGAGGTGCGCTCGCGCTGCAGGTCCGCGAGCAGATCGTCGAGAGGCTTGGTCTCGGGCACGATCGGCGCGTCGTGCACGATCGCCCCCACGGTGGCGTGTGGCCCCTCCTCCATCAGGCGCTGCGCGAGCGCACTGGTATGCACGAGGCCGCGTACGCGGTCGCGGTTGTCTTCCTCGGTGACCACCAGGCGCGTGTGGCCGCTCGATATGCACAGCTTCAGGGCGGTCTCCACGTCTTGGGAGATGTCGATCGTGATCACCGCGGGGATCGGCGTCATCACCTGGCGCGCGTCCTGCTCGTGCAGCTGAAAGACGCCGCTGAGCATGCCCGCCTCGCCGGGGTCCAGATGCCCGCCGGCGTAGGACTCGGCGATCAGGCGCTTGAGCTCCTCCTGGCTGCCGCCCGCCTGCGTGCTTGGCATGTCGCCGCCGAGCAACCGCAAGATCCAGCCGGATACGGCCGTCAGCAAGGAGATGAGCGGGCGGAAGAGCTTGCTGAACGCCTGCAGCGGGCGGGCCACCCGACGAGCCACGGTCTCGGCGTGGTCGATGGCGTAGAACTTCGGCACCATCTCGCCGGCGATCAGCTGCACGGTGATGATGATGGCGAAGGCCAGCGCCGCAGCGATCACCACCGCGACTCCGTTGGCGAGCGTGTTTCCGAACGCGCTGCGTAGCAGGTCCGCAAGCGCTGGCTGGCCGAGCGCGCCGATGCCGATCGAGGTCATCGTCACGCCGATCTGCACCGCCGAGATGTACTCGTTGATGTTTTCGAGCTGTCCCAGCGCTAGCTTGGCGCCGCGCCGGCCTTCGTCGCGCAGCAGCTCGAGCTGGCTGCGCCGCGAGCGCACGAGCGCGTACTCGGCGATCACGAAGAACGCATTGACCGCGATCAGGACGGCCGTGAGGGCAAGCCGCAGACCGCTACTCACGCGGGGGTGCTACTTCGAGGAGGAGATTCTTCGTCGTCGGTCATGTGTGGCGACCAGCTAAAGGTAGCACCGCCCACGGTCGGCTCAAGCGAGCCCATCGATCTGCGCGGCCAGCGCGAAGTCGGCCTCGGTGAGACCGCCCTGCGAGTGCGTGCTGAGCACCAGGCGCACCTTGTTCCAACCGTGCACGAGGATGTCCGGGTGGTGGTTGGCGCGCTCGGCCACCCCGGCGACCGCGTTGACGAAGGCGATCGCCGCGGCGAAGTCCGCCAGCTTGCGCTCGCGCACGATCGCATCGCCCTCGCGGCTCCATTGGCTGCCGGCGAGGCGCTGTTCGATCTCCTGTTGGCTCAGCAGCGACACCGCGCGTTCGAGGTTATCGCGCTGGGGCGCCTCTTCGCCGTGGGGGCACCTCAACGCGGGGGGCCACCTCCCGCCGTGGAGGGCACCGCCCGCCGTGGGGACACCGCTCACTGGCTGGGAGCGCCAATCTGCTGTTCGGCTTCGGATGGCAGCCGTGGGATTTCGCTGGACTTGGCAACCGCGATCCCCCCCAGGAACGCCCCGGTGCCGATCACGATGCTGCCCGCGAGCGCGAGCGTCTGCTGGCGGTAGCGATCGCCGAGCTGCAAGAGCAGCATGACCAGTCCACCGCCGATCAGGCCGCCGACGTGACCGCCCCAGGAGATGCCCGCGATCGTGAAGCTGATTGCGAGGTTGATCAGGATCAGGAAGCCGATGCCGCTCTGCATGATGGGAATCTGGCGGGCGCGCATCTCCATGGCGGCGGCGCCCATCAGGCCGAACACCGCGCCGGAAGCGCCCACGGTGAGGGCGTGCGGCGAAACGATCAGTGCGCCGAGCGAGCCGGTGAAGAGCGAGACGAAGTAGACGAGCGCGAACTTCACATGCCCCAGCACCGGCTCGAGCATCTGGCCCAGCACATACAGCAGATACATGTTGAAGGCGATGTGCAGGAAGTTCGCGTGCAGGAACCCCCCGGTGACGATGCGCCACCACTGCCCGTAGGCGACGCCCAGGTATTCGATGCCCTGGCCACCCGGCCCTCGTGTGAGGCCACTGCCCAACAGCGCAAACTTGGTCGAGAGCGTGCCGCCCCCTCCTCCGCTGACGCTGAAGCTGCCGCCGCCCTCCGCCAGGAAGATAATCGCGTTGATCGCGATCAGCGCGACCGTGACCTGTGGTGTCCGCGTCATATCGCGCATACGCACGACTTTGGTGCGCTGGCGAGCGCACTCGGGGCAGCGCATACCGACGGGCGAGGTGGTCATGCAGTCGGGGCAGATCGGCCGTCCGCAGGAGGAGCACGAGACGTTGGTCTCGCGCGAAGGGTGGCGATAGCAGGTGGCCATGTGCGGGCAAGAGCCTATCTCGACCTGGGGCGGGGTCCCGCCCCGCCAGCCAGCGTCGCCCTCACCGGACCACGGCGCTACGTCGAGGCGATGATGACCGGGTTGTGAGTCGGCTTGAGCGTGCCGCCGAGCGGCTCGGCGGTGACGAGCACCTGGCTGACACCCTGCACGTAGCCGGGCACGTCCACGGATCCTTCGCCGCTGCTGGTGACCGAGAAGAGCGCATCGGTGGGCGCTGGCGCCTGGGTGCCGCGCTCAAGCCACACCTCGTAGATCTGCCCGGGCGGCGGCGCCGGCATGCCCTCCACCACCAGCTCCACGTGCGAGCCCGCCCTGCGCAGCACGGCGCTGGCGTTGTGGCCGGGCTCTACGACGACCGCCTTTATGACCTGCGTGCTCGTCCCCGACGCACCCGGCCCGCCCGAGCTCTTCGAGCCGGTATTGATCGCCAACGCGCCGACCAGCAGCCCTACACCCAGCGCAGCGGCAGCTCCGAGCGCCGGCACCAACCCCCGACGCCAGCGCGATCGCGCCGCGAGAATGGGCTTGTCGGCGTCGTGCCCGGCCGCCCGCAGCAGCTCCGCCTCGGCGTGGGCCGTGGCCATGATCCTGGCGCGCAGGGTCTCGGGTGCGATCCTGCCCGGCACGCCGAGACCGAGCGAGTCGGCGACGACCTGCAGCTGGGTGACCTCCGCGCGGCACACCGCGCAAGCCGCGAGGTGCTCGCGGAAGGGCGCAACCTCCTGCTCCTCCAGAGCCCCGAGAACATAGGCCGCCGCATCGGCGCAGCGCGCACACGGCGCATCGGGCTCGTGCCCGTGCTCGTCCGTGTACTCGCCTGGACTCACGAAACCACCTGGCCGGATCGAAGTTGGGAGCGCATTTTCTGCAGACCAAGACGCATTCGTCCCTTGATCGTTCCCACAGGAGTATCCAACATCGTCGCGATCTCCGAATGCGTGAAACCCCCGTAATAGGCCAGCTCGATTACTCGGCTCTGATCGGCGGGCAGCTCCTCGAGCGCCGCGCGAATCTCGCGCGCCTCGTCGCGGCGGCCCACCTCCCGATCGGTGCGCTCGGCGGCCTCGAGATGCTCCCCGATGCCCTCGTCGCTCACGCGGCCGCGATCCTGCACGACACTGCGCCGCAGCGCATCGATCGCCCGGTTGTGCACGATCCCCAGCACCCACGTGCGCACGCTGCCGCGCGTGCGGTCGTAATGCGCGCCGGCGCGCCACAACGAGAGGAATGCCTCTTGCACGACGTCTTCGGCCATGCCGTGCTTGCCGCACATGCGGAAGGCCAGCGAGAAGGCGGCGTTGGAGTGGCGCTCATACACCACCGCGAACGCAAACGAGTCGTTCTCACGCACAAGCTGCATGAGATCCTCGTCGGCGAGCCGACGCAGGGCAGCCGACGCAGCGTCGGCGGAGCGCTTGTAGCGAGCCATCTCGGACATAGATACGCAGCTGACCCCATCCGCGGATCAGAGAATCCGCGACTGATGGGCGCATTCAATCAGCTTTCCATTCTCGACGGATGTGTCGAACTGTTCAGAGAACCCGCCGCTGCGCACATTTACGACGGCGAGGCGCACGCCACCACACACGTACGGCGGCCCACACGCAGCACGGCGGCGGGACACCACCACGCAGTTCAGAGAACCCGCCGCCGCGCGCGCAGCACGACAAGAGCCACGCCGGCGCTGCCGCCGAGCACAAGCGCTGCGGCCGGGCGCACCCAGTTGCGCGGGTCGCGCATCGCCGTGAGCTCCCACCCCTCAAGCTCCTCGGCGGCCAGCTCGGTGATGCTCGTGAGCGCGCCCTCCAGCCGCTGCGCGAGATCCTCGGGAGGCTCCACCGGCGCTAGCGCCTGGCGCAGAAGCGCCTCGAAGCTGGGGGCCGCCTCACTCACCGACGATCCCTTCCAGCTGCTTGATCGCCCTGTGGATGAGGACCTTCGTGGCCCCGTCGGAGCGTCCCAGGGCACGTGCTATCTCGCGGTTGTCCATGCCGAGCGCAAAGCGCATGATGAGCGCCTCGCGGCGATCGTCGGGCAGCTCCTCCACGCCACTCAGGATGCGAGATAGCTCCTCGCGCTCTTCCACCAGGTCCTCGGTCGTGTGCGGGTCGGCCAGCGGCGTTGAGTCCTCGATCGGCGAGGAGGGCTTGCGCGAGCGGTCGCGGTACAGGTTCGCGGCGAGGTTGTGGGCGATGCGGATCAGCCACGGGCGCAGCGGCCGCCCGTCGGACTCGCGCTGCGCGCGCTCGAAGTGGCGGTAGGCCTGCAGGAAGGTCTGCTCGGTCAGGTCCTCCGCGTCGTGATGATTGCCCACGCGGTAGTAGGCATAGCTGTAGACGTCGCGCAGATGTGCGCGATAGAGCTCGGAGAACTCGGCGTCGAGCCGCGCCTTGGACTTGCGCGCGTCGCGCGCGGGCCGCTCGTGCTCGTGCTCGTGTTCGCCGGCCACTCATCGCACCCTACCTTCAGAGCCCCGCCGCTTCGGCCTCAGGACGCCCCGCCGCGCCGCCTCGGCCTCAGGGCGCCCCTCGCTCCATCGCCTCGGCCTCAGTGCGCCCTCGCCCCACCGCCTCGGTCTCAAGACGCCCACCGCCCCACCGGCGCCCACCGCCCCACCTCAAGCCGCCCGCGCGTGCTCGCGCGTGGAGCCGTCGCTGCCGCGACCGGCGCGCACAGCGGCCTCGCAGCGCGGCGCACAAACGCCGCCGAGCCACTCCCATTGCAGGCTCACGCAGCCCCAGATGCGTTCGGTGACGGTCAGCGCTTGCGCGGGCGCGGGGTGCGCGACGGTCGGGAACATGAGCGGCGCGCCGCAGCGGATGCTCACCTTGCGCGGGCGCACGCGCAGCCCGCGGCGAACGTCCTCGGTGCCGATCACGGCAAGCGGCACCACGCGCGCGCCCGTCTCCAGCGCCAGGCGCCCCACCCCACGTCGGGGACGGCCCAGGGGGCCGGGGCGCACGCGGGTGCCCTCGGGGAAGATCACCACGCACTCCCCCCGTGCGAGGATCGCGCGTGCGGTTGCCATCGCGTCCTCGTCGCCTGCGCCGCGATCGATCGGAAAGGCCCCTAGGCCGTTGAGCAGCCAGGCCTGAAAGCGGTGCTCGAAGAGCTCGCGCTTGGCCACGTAGTAGACGGGCCTGCGCGTCAGCGCACCGATCACGAACGGATCGAGGAAGCTGCGGTGGTTGGCCGCCAGGATCAGCGGCCCACTGCGCGGAATGTGCTCGGCGCCGATGCGCTCCAGGCGGAAGTACACGAGGAAGAAGGGGAGCAGGATGGCTCTGACCAGCAGGTAGAGCAGCGGGTTCACGCCGCGCGTCTGCGCATGCACGCGAAAACCCTGCAGGTCCGCGTCGGCCGCGGGATGTGAAGCCCCATCGGCCGGCGTCCCGCCAGCTGGTTTCCCAGCGGCGGGCGTCCCGCCGGCTGGTGTCCGACCGCGACGCGGGCCCGAGGAAACGCTGCCATGCCGATTACCGCCCACGTGTGGAATACCCCGCTGGTGGGAGTCCCGTTACAGTCTCAGAGCCGGCGACCGGACTCGAACCGAGCAACCCCCGCTTTACAAGAGCGGTGCTCTACCAATTGAGCTACGCCGGCCTGCCCTTTGATCGTACACGGCGGCGAGGAGCCAACGGCCGGGACCGGGCGTACCGCCTACCGCCCGGCCCCTAGCCATCTGTACTCTGCGAATCAAGCACGCGGCGCAGGCGCCCGCTCGCTCACTGCACCGGCCAGAGCCGGCGCGGCGGGCGACACCTCATCTCCCAGGGCGGGGATGCGGCTGACATCGCGGACATCCGTTGTCGCGTGAGATGATCCTGCCAGCGGCGCGCGCGTCGCGAAAGCCTCGATGCCGCTATTCGCATCGCGAATACGGGGAAGCCGCGCTCGTAAAAGCTCGCGGCGCGTGGATGAGAGCTCACGGCGCGCACGTGAGAGCTCGCGGCGCGCACTTGAAAATCCGCTGCGCAGCAAAGCGAGCCGACCGGCGATTCCTCCGATGCACCGCCGCAGCCGCAGAAGCAGCGCACTGGGCAGCGCGAAGTCCCCAACCATGACATCGAGGATCCCCTGCGTCGCGAGGCGAGCATCTGGCTCGGCGGCACCGGGCGCGGCATGGTAGAAGCCAGCCATCGCGGCAAGGATCAATGTGTGGTGCTCACGCTCACCGTCGGAGAGGGCGCCAACGGAGCCCACGGCCCGCGTGGCGAGCGTCTGCATGCGCCTTGTGGCTTCTGCTGGAGAGTCGTAATAGTCGAGCAGGTTGCGCTGACCGACGATGGCGTCTTCGCGTCGGTCGATGAGGTTGTCGAGCAGCGAGTTCAGGGAGGCGATCCAGGGGAAGTAGGCGTTGCCCACGGCGAGGGCATCGTGTGCATCTGTGCTCGGTCTGCCGGCCGCCGCGATCAGCGCAAAGACAGGGAGCGGCGAGCCTGCCGCCGCTCCCACCTCCCACCAGCGCAAATCCAAACCGCGCTTTGCCTGGGCTCGCGCCCAACGGGTGAAGGCGTCGAGCGAGCCATGGGCGTCTCCGTGATTGAGGGCCTGATAGGAGACGACGCGCGAGGTGGCCGCTCGCACGGGCTCGGCGATCGCGCCGTATGCAGGGAGCCTGCCCAGAGCGGTGCGGCAGGTGTCAATGAGATCCCACAGATAGCCGGCGTCCTCGTTGCAACTGTGATGGGCGTAGTAGTCGGGGTGGTGCGCGCGCTCCGCGGCAGACGCCTCGCCGGCGCCGGGTGCCCCGGCCCCGGCCGCATCTGTCTCCAGAGCGTCTAACAACGCCGTGTTGAGCCTGTATCCATTGGCGATCGGGTCGGGACTCGGCTGCTCGCTGATGGTGTCGATGTAGTCGAACGCCACCTGGTAGGCCGTGAGCGCGCGGATCGCGAGCTGGCGGCTGGCGCGCGGGACGAACGTGGCGAAAGCGATAGCGCCATCCACACTGTCACGCTTGGTCTGCTGCGCCTCGACCGCCAGCCGGCGCAGCGCGGGATCGACGATCTCCCCGGCGCGGAGCCGCCAATGCCGACGCTCGTTACGAGCACACGGGAAGACGCTCAGCCAGTAGCGCCTGGCGGCATCCACGAACGCGAAAGCGTGCGCCATACGGCTCCCTGCTTTTGCCCTCATGGGGATAGCTTTGCGCAACAGGCGGCGGATACATAATCACTCCTGGACGCCTGTATGAGCCGGCGAGCGCGCGGCGGACCATCCGGGCAGCGCCATCACGGCTAGAGCAATGCTCAGCACAAGCGCGACTGTCAGAAACACTCTCTGCCAACCGGCCGCGAAGGGAGCCGGAAAACCGGTCGTAAGCTTCAGCCAGCGGTCCGCGAGCGCGTGTCCGAAGACGCCGAGAATCGCGCCGTCGAGACAGCCGATGGTCAGGATGATCGCGCTCTCCAGGATCAGCGAGCGCCATAGCTGCCAGCGGTCGAATCCCTGCACCTTCATCGCCGCTAGCCTTGCGCGCCGCTGCCAGATGACAGCGCTGAGCGACGCAGCGATGGCGAGCGCACCGGCGATCAGCAGCAGCGTCGATATCTGACCTAGGCTCGCTAGCCCCTGACGAACGCTGGCGTCGTTTTCGGCGATGCGTTCATTGCTCGCGCGCGCCCATAGCCCCGGGTGCCCGTCGAGCGCGGCCTGCACCGAGCGCCTGGTCGCGGCAACGTTCACCCCGGGCAGCACGCTCAGCTCGAGCGCCGCGGCGTCGGTTGTCTGCCACAGGCGACGGTAGTCGTTGGCGTTGATGGTGATCGCGCCGGGTGGCCAGCCCGAGTTGGTGGTCACGGCTGCAACGCCAAAGCGCGCTGAGCCCGACGGCGTGGGCAGGTAAAAGAAGTCTCCAACGCGCAGCCCGTGTTCGCTGGCGAAGCCGGAGGAGAGCGCTGCCCATCCCCCGCTGCGGATCAAGGCGTCGGCGTGTGCGGCACTACCGCTCACAACCTGACTGGCTTCGAGCATCGCCGGATCGCCGGCTGGTCTGGCACGCACCCATAGCCTGCGCGTCCCCACGTCGAGCAGACCCCCTTGATAAGAGCGCACGGATGCGATGCCCGGCAGGTGAGCGATGGCCGGCACGAGGGCAGCGGACGCGAAGCTGTCGGTGTTGAAGATGTCATCGCGGTTGACCACCCAGATGTTGGCTGTGTCGAAATACTGCGCCGTTGCCTGGTCGATACCTCCGAGCAGATCGCTGCGCGCCCCGCCGATGCCGATGCTCCCGTAGACGGCGAGCGCCGCAACGGCAGCGAGCGCGATCGAACGGGTGGCAGTGGCGCGCAGCTCGATGACCGCTACGGAGAGCATGCTGCCTTTGATGCGTTCCGCGACTGGCGTGAGCAGCGAGAGAACGACGGCGAACACAGATGGGATCAGGCAGACCGCGGCGAGCGCCAGCACGGCACCCGCGAGGACCGTGAGGCTGGGGGCGGCGAGCGCGATAATGGCGACGAGAATGACGAGCAAGGCGCCAGCTATGCCCAGCGCGAACACGGTGCGCCCGGAAATGCTCTGCCCCGCCTCCCCTCCCTCGTAGAGCACGGCGTCAAGCGCGCGGTCCGCGCGCAGGTCGAGCAGCGGCGGCAGCGCGGCGAGCAGCGCGGCGAGCATTCCGCAGGCAATCGGGATGAGCAGCGTGGCCGGCGTGACGATCCGCCGCGAGCCGATCGCGAAGGCCGCCGTCAGGTAGTTGGGTACCGCACCGAAGAGCGTGTGCGAGAGCACCTCGCCGCAGAGGATGCCAATGAACGATCCGAACGCGCCCAGCGCAAATGCCTGAAAGCCGAGCACGAGGATGACCTGTGCGGGGGCAAACCCCTGTGTGCGCAGTTCGGCGATGAAGCGGCGCCGGTCAGGGACGGTGAGCAGCATCGCGTTGAGGGCCAGCAGGAAACCGATCATCGCGCTGATGGCCGCGAACAGGGTGGTGGACTGCGCGTTGGGCTTGGCGGCCTGACTGAGCAGAAGCAGCTCGTTATCGGCGGGCTCCACGTCGATGCGTCCGGCCGCGAGCCGGCGCAGCTCGCCGGCCACGACCTGCACCTGCGCGCCGGGACGGACCTTGATGAGCACGTTGGTGACGCGTCCCTGCAGGCCGCTCAGCGCCTGGGCGGCGGGCATCAGGGTGATCACCACGGGGCTTGAGGCGATGGCTCCAATGGTCTGGCTGCCCAGCACGGTGCGCACCTTCACGGTGTGGGCCACGCCGCCGACGGTCAGCGTCACCGGGCGCGTCGGCCGGGCGCCGATGGAGCCGGCCACCGAGGAGGGCAGACCCAGACCGCCCGCGATCAGCACTGAAAAGGTCGGGCCGAGGTTCTGCGTGACGGCATTGCCGAGGACGGCCAGGCGCGGAGTGACACCGATGAGCTGGACCCGCTCGCGACCCGCCGGCCCGGCGATCGTGGCATTCTCGCGCAGCACCGGCGCGGCCACCTGTACGCCGGGGAGTTTGCCGGCCGCATCGGCGAGGCGCTCGTCGAAGCCGTCGGCGGAGCGGGCGGCGAGCTGCAGGCGGGCGGTGCCGATGAGCTGGTGCACGAGGCCACCGGCGGAGCCGGTGATGCTGCTGTTGGCTAGCAATACACCAAAGACGAGGGCCACGCCGATCGCGATGCCCCCGGCCGCCAGCAGCTCCTGGGCCAGGCGCTGGCGCAGCCGCCACGCGTAGAGCGTGAAGAGGGAGCCCACGCGGACCCCCAGGAGCGAGGGCGCGCGTCTCATGTGCCCGCTGAAATCGCCAGATCGGCGGAGAGGCCTTCCGCGAGCGACCCGTCGCGCAGGGTGCAGACGCGATCGACGAACGCGATCGCCTGGGGGTCGTGCGTGACGAGCACCCCGGGGATGCCCCGTTCGTGACAGATGTCGCGCAGCAGGGCTAGGACTTCGCGGCTGCGACGGGAGTCGAGGTTGCCGGTGGGCTCATCGGTGAGCAGCAGCTGTGGCTCGTTGACGAGCGCGCGCGCGATCGCGACGCGCTGGCGCTCGCCCATGGACAGCTGCTGGGGTGAGCTTGCTTCGCGCTCGATGAGTCCCACGCGGCGCAGCCAGGGACGTGCCTGCAGGCGGGCCTGCGCCAGGCTCCAGCCGTCGGCGAGCAGCTTCAGCGAGGCGTTGTCGAGCGCGGAGGCGCCGGCGATCAGGTGGAAGGCCTGGAAGACGAAGCCCACTTCGCGGCGCCGGTAGATCGCGCTCTCGCGCGCGGACATGCTGGATATGTCGCGCCCACCGAAGAGGACCTGGCCGGCGTCGGCGGCCATCAGCCCTGCGGCGAGCAGCAGCAGCGTGGTCTTGCCCGAGCCGCTGGGGCCGTAGAGCGCCACGAACTCTCCCGGGGAGATCGTCAGCGAGATGCCATCGACGGCACGCACCTCTTCATCACCGGCGGAGAAGTGCTTGACGAGGCCGCGGAGCTCAAGCGTGCGCTGGCCACCCGCCCCTACGGCACCGGACTCACCCCCACCCGACCCGAGGGCACCCGCCCCGACAGCACCCGACTCCCCGGCACCCGGCCCCACAGCGCCCGACTCCGCGGCACCCGCCTCCAACGCACCCGCCCCCGGCGCACCCTTCCCGCCCGCGTCCGAGGCGCCCCGCCCGTGGGAGCTCATCAGGACGAGGGCTCAGCCCAGGCCGTGGGCCGGGCGGGAAACGCGAGCACGACCCCTGAGGAGTCCATCGAGCGCAGGACGCCATCGGAGATGGTCATCCGCCTGGTGGCCCCCTGCAACGCATCGAGATCCTCCGAAGCGATGACCAGCGCAAGTTTGTGCTCGCGCGCAAACGAACGCAGCAGCGCAAACAGCTCTTCGCGCTCGACGGGACTGGGCGAGACGGCGGGCTCGTCCACCAGCAACAGGCGCGGCTGGCGCACTAGGGCACGCGCGAGGCCGACGCGGATGCGCTCGCCCTGGGAGAGCCTGCCGGTCCACACGTCGGCGCACTCGCCGACGCCAACCTTTTCGAGCGCGCGCCGCGCGAGCGGGCGCGCCTCGCGCAGACTCATGCGCTCGCTGAGCAGCGACATCGCGACGCTGTCGACGGTGGGCTGGTTCAGTTGCGGGCGCCAGTCGCCGCAGACGTGAGCGATGCCTTGGTTGCGGAGCAGGCGCGCTCGCTCGCCCGCGCTCATGCTCGTGAGCAGATGACCGTCGAAGCAGACCGCGCCGGCGCCCGGCGACTCGATGCCGGCGGCCACGCGCAGGAGTGTGGTCTTGCCCGAGCGGCGGGGGCCCCAAATACCCAGGAAGTCCCCGGCGTGGACATCCATGTTGACGCGATCGAGCACCACCACCTCCCGTCGCCCATCCCCGTAGCGCCTGGTTACCTGGGTGAGCGAAAGGAGGGTCATCGCACCGTGCGGCACTAGGCGGGCGTCGTGACCTCGGCGATCAACCGGCGCGCGAGCACGATCCACTCCAGCTCCGCGCGCAGGTGCAGGCGCGCGGAAGCGCGGGAGAGGTGCATGGCGATGCCGGCAAACGAGGAGATCGGGGGGGTGTCCTGGGCGGAGGCGTCGAACAGGGAAAAACACTCGCGCTCGTAGGCGTCGAGCGCGGCGAGCAGTCGCGGCGCGTCCTGCGGACGCGCCACAGCGATCTTGGCTTGAAACTCGACTCGCTGCGGAGCCATGCGCGTGGCCGCGTTCATCCACTCGGTGAGCGCAGGCTCGGCGCGGTGCGTCGGCGAGTAAACGCGTCGGTTGCCGGTGGGGCCGTCGCTGAGCACGCGCCGCGAGGAGACCAGACCGGCGCGCTCGAGCTGCTCGAGCATGCGATAGAGATCTTTGGCGGTGATCTGCCAGGCGGGGCCGAGGCGGCGATCGAGGCGCTGGGCCAGGTCGTAGCCGTGACCCGGGCGTTGCAGCAGCAGGCCCAGCAACGCCCCTTTCAGGGGAGAGCTGCCACGCATCCAATCTCGGTTGATGATTCCGACGGCTTCCAAAACTCAAAGGCTCCCGATTCGCTGAGCGGAACTGTACCTTACATCGACATACGTTGCGAAGTCGCCATGGCAGGATCGTTTCTGGCAGCTGGACTTTAGACAGACACCAACAGTTGTGTTGTCAGGGCCAGTGGAATCCGACCACACACCGACCGCCACCAGCGGGAGACAACCGACGAGGCGGCCCCGCACATATAAGGCGACTCGGCGGGGCGCGGGGAGAGATATGCTGCGCGCATGTGTATCGGCTGTGCCATGGCGGCCACCTCGGCCGCGACGGGCTTTCGAACGTGGCTGCAGACGCGTGGCTTCTCGTGGCTGACGCCGCGACGGATACGCGCGCTTACGATCGCCGCGATGAGCGCAGCGGCAATCGTGACGACAGTCGGTATGAGCGGCGCGACGCCGCCGAACAGCCGGGTAGCCAGCCGTACCCCGATTCCAGAACACGCGAGGACCAAGGCGGGTGAGCGATGGGCGAGCGCACGAAGTATGAGCCGGGCACGTTCTGCTGGACCGATCTGACGACCACCGACCAGGCTGCAGCCAAGGTGTTCTACAGCGGCCTGTTCGGCTGGGAGGCTGAGGACCGGCCGGTGGGCGAGGGCGCGGTCTACTCGATGATGAAGGTGGATGGCAAGGACGTGGCGGCGATCTCACCGCAGCCCCCGCAGCAGCGCGAAGCAGGGGCGCCGCCGGTGTGGAACAGCTACATCTCGGTGGAGAGCGCCGACGAGGCGCTCGCGCGCGCCACAACGCTGGGCGGAACGGCGCACGCGCCGGCGTTCGACGTGATGGACGTGGGCAGAATGGCGGTGATCCAGGACCCGCAGGGCGCGTACCTGATGGTGTGGCAGCCGCGCAGCCACATCGGCGCGCAGCTTGTGAACGCGCCGGGGGCGCTCGTCTGGAACGAGCTTGCCTCGCCCGATCTAGACGCTTCTAGCGCCTTCTATGGCGGGCTGTTCGGATGGACGCTGGAGCCGTTTGAGAACAGCCCGACGCCTTACCTGGGGATCAAGAACGGGGGCGCCAATAACGGCGGGATGCGCCCGCTGGACCCCCCGGGGATGCCGCCGCACTGGCTGGTTTATTTCGGCATCGAGAACATCGATGCGGGACTGGCGAAGGCGACTGAGCTGGGCGGCGAGACGATCGCCGGGCCGATCGACATCCAGATGGCGAAGATCGCGGTCGTGCGGGACCCGCAGGGAGCGGTGTTTGCGCTCTACGCGGGGGTGCTTGAGCCGTAGGGATTTTTTTGGGAGAGGAGAGGTTGCCGCGTTGTTGCCCGGCAGGCTGATGACGGCAGGGCGGCGGGGAGTTACGCGCGGGGCGCGGTTCGATTCAGGCCTTCTGCCTTGAGATGGACAACACTTGGCGTCAGTGACTGTGGCCTAGAAGGCCGCCCACGGTGCCTTCGAGGACGCCGACTACTTCGTGCACGACGGTTGTGACGGGGCCCGAGCCCGAGGATCCGCCCGACGGCGGGGGACTGCCTTCCGAGCCTGAGCCGCCAGAGCCCGAGGAGCCACCGGAGCCGGACCCGGAGCCGCTGCCAGACCCGCCGCCCGAGCCCGAGCCGCCGGAGCCCGTACCGCCGCCTGAACCCGAGCCGCCGGAGCCCGAGCCCGAGCTGCCCGAACCCGAGCCGCTAGAGCCGGAGCCTCCGCCCGAACCCGAGCCGCCGGAGCCCGAGCCGCCGCCCGAGCCCGAGCCACCGCCCGAACCGGAACC
>CAWGFQ010000006.1:0-240464 GCA_963821895.1 uncultured Solirubrobacterales bacterium | reverse complement strand
GAAACCGAACAGTTTTACGCTCGCCACCTGAAACCACAGATCGATGGGCGGCTTGTCGATCGACACCGTGCCCGCCGGCTCGAACGCGCCGAAGAAGAAGTTGTGCCATGAGAGGCTCATGCTGCGCACGGCCGCGTCGTAGAACGGGTCCACCGCCACGGCGCCCAGGTCGATCAGCCGCAGGGCGGCCGCCACGGCCAGCACGGCCGCGAGCGCAAGCCACTCCCGGTTCCAGCGCAACCGCGGCCGCCGGACCCCACGCCTGTGCCCGCCGGAGCGCGGCTGCGGCTCCCGCCCGCCCGCTCCCCCCGGCGACGGGGTGTGCTCTGCTGGGGACGCTGCCGCGCTCATGCCCCACGCGCTAATCTCGCCCCATGGCTCCAGATCCCGAAGACGGCGGGGCAGATCAGGCAGAGGCGTCGCACGGCTCGCAGGAGTGTATGCCCTGCCGTGGCACCGGCAAGGTCATCTCAAACCTGGGCGGCCATGCCTCCAAGGTCACCTGCCCCTGGTGTGAGGGGGACGGCGTGCGCCACGCTGAGATCGATGCGCAGGCGCACTGGCAGACCGTTGAGGAGGGCGAGGGGTCGGAGGGCGCGGACGGCGACGAGGCCGAGGCGGACGGCGAAGAGGAGAGCGAGTCCGACGAGGGGGCCGAGGCGGGTGGCGATGAGGTGGCTGAGGGCGAGCACGAACAGCCAGAGGGGGCAGGCGCAGCGGCGTAGGGCGGGTGCGAGCAGGCACGCTTTGGTCTGCTCAGACATCCGTCGAAGACGCGTGAGGTCCTGCGCCCATGCGTCCAACCCCGCTTGCAGCGCTACAGGCCCCTCTTCCGCAGGCCGATCCTCCGGCTGACCATAGCCAGCGCCAAGGTGCCAGGGCAGCACCCGTAACGGGTGTGTTCGGCAAAGCCGGCGGACTCCGCAAGGAGCACGTATCGCCATTTTGGGGCGATGGAACCGAGGACTGGCATCCTGTAATCGGATCCTAGGAGGATCGAATGTTGTATCGACTGCGCCAGCGCTCGAAGGATGAGGGTGGTTTCACGCTCATCGAGCTTCTGGTTGTGATCCTGATCATCGGTATTCTGGCCGCGATCGCCCTTCCGGCGTTCTTGAACCAGAAGAGCAAGGCCAACGACGCGGCTGCGAAGACGCAGGTGCGTACGGCGGAGACGGCGGCCGAGACGTACTCGACCGAAAACAACGGTGTCTACACGGCACTTTCGGTCGCGAAGCTGGAAGCGATTGAGCCGACGCTCAAGGAAAAGACCCAGGTCGAATTGACGACGGCGAAGGAACTCGGCACCGGAGAAGGCTATGAAGTCGTCTCCAAGGACGTGCAGACCGCTGACACGTTCAAGATCGAACGTACCGTCGGCGGCGAAGTGGTGCGTACCTGCACGACTGCAGGTAAGGGCGGCTGCCCGGCAAGCGGCAAGTGGTAGGCAGCAGCTGAATCGAGAGTCGCCACGCGGCTCGAGTTGCAAGTCTCGGGAGGCGGCCAAATGGCCGCCTCCTTAGGTTGGGCCCGCGTCCTTCGGTATGGGTGTGCAAACAGAACTTCGGGGTGTGACAGCGGACGATCTGCGGAGATTGTCGTTGCAACCCTAAGAAAACCCAGCCGGACGGCCGATGAGTAACTCCAGGCCAGAGCCAAACGACCGGATCAGGAGAGGAATCAATGCCGTATCTAACGCACCGACGCATGCAGAGTGAGGGTGGTTTCACGCTTATCGAGCTTCTGGTTGTGATCCTGATCATCGGTATTCTGGCCGCGATCGCCCTTCCGGCGTTCTTGAACCAGAAGAGCAAGGCCAACGACGCGGCTGCGAAGACGCAGGTGCGTACGGCGGAGACGGCGGCCGAGACGTACTCGACCGAAAACAACGGTGTCTACACGGCACTTTCGGTCGCGAAGCTGGAAGCGATTGAGCCGACGCTCAAGGAAAAGACCCAGGTCGAATTGACGACGGCGAAGGAACTCGGCACCGGAGAAGGCTATGAAGTCGTCTCCAAGGACGTGCAGACCGCTGACACGTTCAAGATCGAACGTACCGTCGGCGGAGAAGTCAAGCGCACCTGCACGACTGCAGGCAAGGGCGGCTGTCCCGCCAGCGGAAAATGGTGAGGCGCGTCCGGATAGGAAAAGACTTATGTCGTATCGCGTACGTCAAAAATTACGGGATGAGGGCGGCTTCACGCTCATCGAGCTTCTGGTTGTGATCCTGATCATCGGCATCCTCGCGGCGATCGCCCTTCCGGCGTTCTTGAACCAGAAGAGCAAGGCCATCGACTCCGCCGCCAAGGTGCAGGTGCGCGATGCGGCGACGGCGGCCGAGACGATCGGGGCGGAAGGCAGTGCCAGCTACGCAAATGTCTCGGTGGCGAGCCTCCAAGCCGTCGAACCCACGCTCAAGGACACCTCGCAGGCCACGCTGACGATCGCCGAAGAAAAGAGCGTCGGCAAGGGCTACAAGGTCACCTCGACCGCGAAGTCGGCGGCGACCTACACGATCGAACGTCTGGAAAACGGCGAAATCAAGCGCACGTGCACGCCCCCCAGCGGCACGAACCTGGGTGGCTGTCCCGCCAGCGACACCTGGTAGCTGTGGCGCGAATGACGCGCCGCTCAAGCCTCGCCCGATCCGCGCCGATCCCGAACAGATGCAGCCCGCCTTCGCCGGTGTCCTCGGTGCGATCGTCGGCTCGTTCCTGAATGTGGTGGCCTACCGGCTGCCGCGCCGCGAGTCGCTCATCACGCCCGCCTCGCACTGCCCCAAGTGCGGCGTGCCCGTGCGCCCTTACGACAACATCCCCGTGCTCTCCTGGCTGTTGCTGCGCGGACGCTGTCGTGGCTGCGGGGAGCGCATCTCCGCGCGCTATCCGCTCGTCGAGGCGGGGGCCGCGGTGCTGTGCATCGGCGCCGTGCTCACGCACGAAACGGCCGCCGGCATCGCCCTCTCGGTGGCGCTCGTGCTGCTGCTCATACCCGCCGCGCTGATCGATCTGGAGCACCGCATCATCCCCAACCGCCTCACCGCCACGGGCGCCGTGCTGGCGCTCGTGCTGGGCACCGCGCTCGATCCCGCCGGTGAGCCCGCGCGCCTGGCTGCAGGGGCCGCGGCGGGCGGCTTTCTGTTGGTCGCCGCGATGGCCTACCCCGCTGGGATGGGCATGGGCGACGTTAAGCTCGCGGGGGTCATGGGCCTCTTCCTCGGCGCCGCGGTTGCCCCGGCACTGCTGATCGCGCTGCTCAGCGGCATCGCCTACGGTGCGTTCGTGATGACTCGTGCGGGCGCCGGCGCGGGCCGCAAGACCGCGATCCCCTTCGGCCCCTTCCTCGCCCTCGGCGGCATCGTCGCCGTGCTCGCCGGGCAGCCGATCGTGGATTGGTACACGAACACGTTCCTGCACTAGCGTCAGGACGCTGGATAGCAAATATCATACGTGCCGCTATCTTGTGTGACGATAGTTGCTATCTTATGGGTATGGCCACCACAGCGCGACGCAAGACTTCGTTTGAGGTCGACTTCACGAAGGTCGACGCGGCACGCGGCATCCTCAGAACCAAATCTCTCACCGAGACGGTGGATGCCGCGCTGGATGAGGTCATCAAGTCGGAGCAGCGCCAGCGACTGGTGGACCTTCTGTTCGAGCCCGGGGTGCTGGCGCTGGACGATCCCGCTGTGATGGCCGGTGCCTGGCGCTGATCGTCGATGGCCCCAACCCACCTTGCGGACAAGAGCGCCCTCACACGGCGTGAGACTCGCCCCGAGGTGCGGACCATCGTCGAGCCGATGCTGCGGGACGGGCGCATCGCGACGTGCGGCATCGTCGATCTCGAGCTGCTCTACAGCGCAGCGAGTCCGTCCGTCTATGAGAGCCTCGCGGCAGCCTTGCGGGCCTTGCCGCGGGTACCCGTCACAGAGGCCGTCCTCGACCGGGCGCTCGAGGTGCAGGGTTCGCTGGCGAAACGCTCGCAACATCGTGCGGTGCCTCTTCCCGATCTGATCGTGGCTGCCTGCGCGGAGGGGGCGGGCTTGACGGTCCTGCACTACGACGCCGACTACGACCGCATAGCGGAGATCACCGGTCAGTCCGTCCAGTGGGTCCTGCCGCGCGGATCGATCGCTTGACGGCGAGGGCCAGTCCTCCCGGCGAGTCGTCTCCTTCGTCTCGCCCGCGGCGCCCATAGCACGATCCACCCCGTCCTCCCACCCCCCTGGACGAATGGTCAATGCGTTCTTGCAGGTCTACAGGGATTGGACGCTCGCGTCGATTACGGGAGCGTGTCCAGCCCGGCGCTGCACGGACTGCCCTGATGCCACGACTCCCCAAACCAAACCTCAGCCTCTCATTCGGTCGCCGCTCAAGCGGCGCCGGCCTCGTGGGGCTCGACATCCAGCCGGGCTATGTCGCGGCGGTGCAGGCCGACGTCAACGGCTCGATCGCGGTGCGCGCCGCGGCGGGCATGCCGCTGCCGCCCGACACGATCCGCGAAGGGGAAGTGCTCGACGAGAGCCTGCTCAGCGAGACGCTGCGCAGCCTCTTCCGCGAGGGAACGCTTGAGAAGCGCGTGCGCATCGGCGTCGCCAATCAGCGCACGGTGCTGCGCATGCTCGAGCTGCCGCCGGTCACCGATCGCAAGGAGCTGGCTGCCGCCGTGCGCTTCCAGGCGGAGGACCAGATCCCGATGCCGCTCTCCAATGCGGTGCTCGACTTCCAGTCGCTCGGGACTTACGACACGCCCAACGGTGAGCGCCAGCGGGTGGTCGTCGTTGCCGCGCAGCGCGACATGGTCGAAAAGCTGCTCAGCGCCGTGCGCGCCGCCGGGCTGCGGCCCGAGGGCGTCGATCTCTCCGCGTTCGCGCTGATCCGCTCGCTGTATCGCTCGGGCAGCGAGGGCGAGGGGCAAGGGCGCGTGCTCTATCTCAACGTGGGCGGGCTCACGAACATGGCAATCGCCGAGGGCCTCATCTGCCGCTTCACCCGCGTCGTCGGCGCTGGCCTTGAGGCGATGGCCAGCGAAATCGCCGAGCGGCGTGGGATCCCGCTGGTGGATGCGCGCGAGCTGCTCGCCGCGATCGACCTGCGGCCCGACGAGCCTGAGCCGGTGGTTCTGCTCGAGCCCGAGCCTGAGCCGGCCGAACCCGAGCCCGAACACGAGCGCGAGCCCGTGGTGCGCGCCGAGGATGCCGCGGAGGACCTCGCGCCCGACGAGGACGAGGATGAGGACGACGGCGAGCCCGAGGTCGATTTCCACGAGGGCTTCGGCGCGCCGCCCGAGCCCGAGGCGGTCGAGACCTGGGCGCTCGCGCAGGGCGCGCCGGCTGAGGACGATGACGCCGCATCGCGGAAGGAGCCCACTGCGGGGGAGCCCACGGTCGAGGAGCCTGCAGCCGAGGCGCCGGAGGCCGAGGCCCCCGCCGTCGAGGCACCGGAAGTCGAGACACCCACCGTCGAGACCCCCGCGGCCGAGGAGCCCGTGGCAGAGGCCCCCACCGCCGAGGCCCCCACACTCGCCCAGGCTCCGGCTGCCCCCGCACGGGATCACGCCGGCCAACGCTCCGCCACGCCGCACAACCGCGAGCCCTCCGACGCCGACGTGCGCCTCGTGCTCGAGAACGGCATCCGCGAGATCGTTGGCGACGTACGCAACTCACTCGACTTCCACCGCTCCCAGGACGGCGGCGGCGACGTGCAGAGCGTGGTGCTCAGCGGCCCTGCCCTCGCGATCCCCGGTTTCGCCGAGGCGCTTGAGGCCGACCTGGGTCTCACCGTGCGCCGCCAAAGCATTCACATCGCCGATGCCTCCGTGCTCGGCGGCCTCTCTCCACACCACCTCACGATCGCGGCCGGCTTGGCCGCCGAGGAGGTGCACTCATGAAGGCCGTAAACCTGATCCCCGCCGAGCAGCGCGCCGGCGGTGCGCCCGTCGCGGGCGAGTCCCAGGGCGCCGCCTTCCTCGTGCTCGGCCTGTTCGCCGGGCTGGCGGTGCTGGCCGTGCTCTACGGCATCGCCGCGCACCAGGTCTCAAGCCGCAAGGGCGAAGTGGCGAGCGTCACCGCGCAGGCACAGGCCACCCAGGCGCGCGCCAACGAGCTCGCCCCCTACACCACCTTCAAGGCGATGTATGAACAGCGCCAGACTGCCGTCAACACGCTGGTCAACACGCGCTTCGATTGGGCGCACGCCTTCCATGAGCTCGCGCGCGTGATGCCGCCCGGTGCCTCGCTCACCTCGGTGAAGGCCACGATCGGATCCAGCACCGTCGGCGCCAGCACGACCGGCGCCGCCACGGCCGCCACGAAGACCACGAGCACGACCGTCGCCAGCGCCACGCCGCCCGGCACGGTGCCCACCTTCACGCTCGCCGGCTGCACCCTCAGCCAGACGTTCACCGCGCAGACAATGCTGCGCCTGCGCCTGATCGACGGCGTCACCAACGTCACACTGCAGAGCTCCACCAAGAACGCATCCGGCGGCAGCGCCGGCGGGGGTGGCTCGGGCGGCGGTAGCTGCCCCAAGGGCGACCCAGCCTTCGCGATGACCGTCACCTTCGCCGGGCTGCCGACGCCGCCCCCCGCGCACCTGGCGCTGCCCGGCGGCTCCTCCGTGCAGACGGCGGCCGCCACCACCACCGGCACGGGAGGCGCGCAATGACCACGCGCGACCGCA
Organism: uncultured Solirubrobacterales bacterium; assembly: GCA_963821895.1. GTDB lineage: Bacteria > Actinomycetota > Thermoleophilia > Solirubrobacterales > Solirubrobacteraceae > Palsa-744. The sequence continues at coordinate 233,784 of CAWGFQ010000006.1, read as the reverse complement.
CCGTCCTGCTCGTCGTCCTCGTGCTCGTCGTGCTCGCCGCTGGCTGGCTTGAGGTCGTCTCCCCGCAGCGCGAGAAGGCCGCCAAGCTCGACGCCGAAGTGAGCGCCGCGCAGTCGCAGCTGTCCTCAGCGCAGAGCGCGCTGAACGAAGCCAAGGGCGACCAGTCGCAGTACACGACCGCCTACGCCTCCGTGGTGAAGCTGGGACAGGCCGTGCCGGCCGACGAAGAGGTGCCCTCGCTCGTGTTCGAGCTCGACGTCGCCTCTGCGCAGAAGGACATCGAATTCAACTCGATCGCCACGTCCACCTCCGGCGGTTCGGGCTCGGGCTCGTCTTCGTCCGCGGCTGCCACCGCAGCGGCCGCCAGCGCCGGCTTCACGCAGATGCCGTTCACCTTTATCTTCCACGGCGACTTCTTCAACCTCGAACGGCTGCTCGGCAAGGTGCAGGGCTTCACGCTCAACAAGCCCTCGGGTGTCGCAGTGAGCGGGCGCCTGCTGACGATCCAGAGCATCGACCTGGAACGCAAGCAGGAAGGCAACAGCGAAAGCGCCGTAGGCTCCAGCAGCGGTTCGTCCTCGGCCAACTCGGACGAACTCACGGGCACGATCACCGCCACCGCGTACGTCCTGCCCCCCGGCCAGACCCTCACCGGCGGCGCGGGCCCCGGCGGCCCCGCGGGCGCGAGCGCCGCCACCACCGTCTCGGGCTCCTCCTCTTCCTCCTCGACCCCCGCCACGCCCGCCGTGGTGAAGGTGACCCCATGACCGGCTTCCTCTCCTCGCTCAAGGCGGATCTCGCCAGCCGGCGCCTGCTGCCCGTCGTCGCGCTCGTCGCGCTGGCGCTCGTGGGTGGCGTCGCCTACGCCGTGCTCGGCAGCTCGGGCTCCTCCCCGAGCGTCAGCTCCGCGTCGCTGGGCTCGCTGCCGCCCGTTCCGCCGACGTTGGCCAAGCCGGCGCCGCCCAACCCGCACGCGGCCGTCTCGGAGACCACCACCGGCGTGCACTTCCAGCGCAACGGCGTCGTCCACAACCCCTTTATTCCCCTGCCCGAACCAGAAAAGGCCAAGGCCGCCACCACTGGTTCCACGCCGAGCTCGTCCGGCAGCTCCACGCCTTCGTCGAGCAGCAGCGGCAACGGTGGCGGCGGCTCGGGCGCGGGGACAACACCCACCAGCCCCACAAATCCAAAACCAGAACCCCCCAAGAAGAAGGCTCCGCAAAAGTCCTTCCAGGTGGCGTTGCTGTTCGGCATCGCTCCTCCGCCGGGGCAGAGCCCGCAGCTGGTGCCGTACGAGAATCTCTCCCGGCTCACGCCCCTGCCGGACAAGGAAAATGCGCTGCTGGTGTTTTCCGGTGTCGATTCCAGCGGGCAGGCGGCTGTGTTCACTTTGTTGCAGGAGGCCATCGTCAAGGGGCAGGGGGCCTGCATGCCGAGCGAAACGCAGTGCGAAATGATCAGGCTCGGGGTCGGCAAGACCGAGGAACTGCAATATCTAGGCAACGAAGGGCAGAGCACCACCTATTTGCTGCAGGTGGTGAGCATCGTCAAGCACGAAGTGAGCACCACGCCGTTCGCCGCGAAGGTGAACAAGGCGGGCAGCCGGCTGCTGCGCCAGTCCGGGCTGGCGGCTGTGGAAGATCTGCGCTTCCTGCCCGCGCAGGGCGTCGTCGTGTACAGCGCCCGGCCCCGCTGAGGGTTCGCGCCCCCCGGCCCCGCTTGAGGTAAAGCGCCCGGCCGCGCTGATGCACGGCGCCTGGCCCCACTGAGGTTCGGAGCCCGGCCTTGCTGCGGGCGGCCCAATAAGCTAGGGCGCGATGGCGCTTGCACTCATAACGGCCGGCGAGTCGCACGGCCCCGGTTTGACCTGCATCGTGGAGGGGTTGCCCGCGGGCCTGGCCCTCGACGCGCAGGAGATCGACGCCGACATGGCACGCCGCCAGCTCGGCCACGGTCGCGGCGGGCGCATGAAGATCGAGCGCGACGCCGCGGAGGTCACCGCCGGCGTGCGCCACGGCCGCACGCTCGGCGGCCCGATCGCCCTGAGCGTCGCCAACCGCGACTACGCCAACTGGCAGGAGCGCATGAGCCCCTGGCCCGTGCAGGATGAGATCCCCGAGGTGCACCTGCCGCGCCCGGGCCACGCCGATCTGGTCGGTGTCTGGAAGTACGGGCAGAGCGACGTGCGCAACATCCTTGAGCGTGCCAGTGCGCGCGAGACCGCCGCAAGAGTGGCCGGCGGTGCGCTGGCCAAGGCTTTCCTGCGGGCGCTCGGGGTTGAGGTGCGCTCGCACGTGCTGCAGATCGCCTCCGTCTCCGCGCCCGGTAGCACGTCCAGCAGCGGGGCTCGATCTAAGGCTCAGGTTGAGGGTGAGGCTCGACGAGAGAGAAGTCTAGAGCGACACTTGACCCTTGAGGATTTTGCCGACGTCGACAGCTCGCCCGTACGCTGCCTGGATCCCGCTGCGTCGCGTGCGATGGTGGCCGAGATCGACCGCCTACGCAAGGCCAACGAGTCGCTCGGCGGCATCTTTGAGGTGCAGGCCTTCGGCGTCACGCCCGGGCTCGGCTCGCACGTCTCCTGGGAAGAGCGCCTGGACGGCCGTCTGGCGCAGGCGATCCTCTCGATCCAGGCGATGAAGGGCGTCTCGATCGGCGACGGTTTCGCCGTCGCCGGGGTGCCCGGGTCACAAGCGCACGATGAGATCTTCTACAGCGAGGAGCGCGGGTTCTATCGGCTGACCAACCGAGCGGGTGGCCTTGAGGGCGGCATGACCAACGGCGAGCCGCTGATCGTGCGCGGCGCGATGAAGCCGCTGCCCACGCTCACCAAGCCGCTGCGCTCGGTGGACATCGCCACGCATGAGCCCGCCGAGGCCCTGCGCGAGCGCACCGACTCGTGCACCGTCCCCGCCGCCGCAGTCGTGGGCGAGGCGATGGTCGCGTTCGTGCTCGCCGACGCCTACCGGGCGAAGTTCGGCGGCGATCACATCGACGACGTGCTGTCCTCCGTCCGCGCATACGAGGAGCGGATCGGATGGCGCCGCTAGCGGGGGTAGGGGGGGCCGGGACGGTCGAGGATCCACCCGCCCGCGCGCTCGTCTTCATCGGCTTCATGGGCGCCGGCAAGTCGCGCGCCGCCACCGCGGTCGCGCAAGCGCTGGGGGTGCCCGTGCTCGACAGCGATGTGCTGCTCGAAGACCAGCTCGGGCACTCTGTGGGGGAGGAGTTCAGGCTGCACGGTGAAGCATCCTTCAGAGAGAAGGAGGAGAGGGTTGCCGCGCGTTTGCTCTCCGCGGCCGGTTGCGGGAGCGTCATCGCGTTGGGCGGCGGCAGCGTGCTCTCCGTACGTGTGCGCGAGGCGCTTGAGCCGCATCTCACGGTGCTCCTGGACGTCGCTGTGGAGACGGCCTGGGAGCGTTGCTCACGCGACGATGAGCGCCCGCTGGCGCGCGACCGGGAGGCGTTCGCCGCGCGCTACGCCGAGCGGCGGGGGTTGTATGAGGGGCTCGCCGACGCGATCCTGCCCTGCGCCGACGCGGCGCTTCCTGCCCTGGCGGCCCTGCGCTCGCTCGCGGCGGCTCCGCCCGGCACGCGGCTGCTGTGGGCGCGCGCCGCCTCGGGCGAATACCCCGTGCTGGTCGGCGCGGGCCTGCTTGCCACTGGCGGATGGTCGCAGGAGGTGTGGCCCCTGGATCGCTCGCGCTCGCGCGGTTGGTGCGTGGGCGACGATGCGGTGGCGGCGCTGCACGCCCCGCCGCCGGATGCCGTGCAGGCGCTGATCTGCATCCCGCCGGGCGAGCGGCACAAGACGCTCGCGACCGCGCAGCAGGTGTGGGTTGACCTGGCCGAGCAGGGCATGACCCGAGTGGACCACCTCGTCGCGCTGGGCGGCGGCGTCGTGGGGGACCTGGTGGGCTTCTGTGCGGCCACCTATCAGCGTGGGGTGCCTGTGGTGCAGGTGCCGACCACGCTCGTAGCGCAGGTGGACTCCGCCTACGGCGGCAAGACGGGCGTGGACCTGCCGCAGGCCAAGAACTACATCGGCGCCTACCACCAGCCGGCGGGCGTGATGGTGGATCCGGCAGTGCTGGCCACGCTGCCGCGGGAGGAGCTGGCCGCCGGGTGGGTGGAGGTGCTGAAGACCGCGCTGATCGCCGGGGGAGAGCTGTGGCGGCGGGTCGCCGCGGATGACGGCGGGACAGGAGGGACACAGCGCCGAGTCGACGGCGGCGCGCGGGCGCCGGGCGGCGCCGCGGAGGGAGGGGTGCTCCCGGTGGACGAGCGCACGATCCTCGAATGCGCGCGTTGCAAGCTCGGCATCGTCGGGCAGGACGAGCGCGACGGCGGGCGGCGCCAGGCGCTGAACCTCGGGCACACCGTGGGTCACGCGATCGAGACCGTGACGGGCTACGAACGCTACCGCCACGGCGAGGCCGTCGGGCTGGGGTTGCTGGCCGCGCTGCGCCTCTCCGGGCAGGACGCGTTACGCGCGCAGGTGCGCGAGCTGCTCATAGCCCACGGACTGCCCGTCGGGTTGCAGGGCGCCGACGCGCAGGCGGTCGTGGAGATGACGCTACGCGACAAGAAGCGCCTAGGCTCCGACGCCTCCGTGCCGTTCGTGCTGGTCGATGCGCCCGGTGACGTGCGCGTGGGCTGCCACGTGCCGCAGAGCGATCTGGAGGCGGCCGTGGCAGAGTTGCTGTGATGAGGAATGGCTACCGCATAGAGGTGATGCACGGCGTGAACCTCAACATGCTCGGTCGACGCGACCCCGCGCAGTACGGCACGCTCACGCTGGCGCAGCTGCAAGAGCGCATAGGAGAGCTCGCCGGGGAGCTCGACCTGGAGGTGCGTTTCATGCAGACCAACGCCGAGGGGCAGTTCATCGAGCATCTGCACGGCCTCGCCGACGGTGGCGCCGACGGCCTGATCCTCAACCCAGGGGCGTGGACGCACTACTCGTGGGCGATCCGCGATGCCCTGGAGATCGCCGCGCTGCCCGCCGTCGAGGTGCATCTCTCCGACGTCAAGTCGCGGGAGCCGTGGCGGAGGGTGTCCGTCGTGGAGGAGCTGTGCGTGGCCAGCATCTGCGGCAAGGGGGCCGATGGCTACCGGGAGGCGCTGGCGTTGCTGCGCGCGCGGATCGAGCAGGCGCGGGCGTGATCGCCGCGCGCGTGGAGCGCCTAGCCGCGCAGCTGCGCGAGCGCGGGATCGATCTGTTGCTGGTGAGTGCACCCCTGGACGTGCGCTATCTCAGCGGCTTCACCGGCTCCAACGGGGTAGTGGTGGCCACCTGGCATGAGGGTGTGACGCAGCGCTTCCTCACCGACTTCCGCTACGACACGCAGGCCGGCGTGCAGGTGCCGGCGGAGGTGTTCACGCGCGAGATCGTCTCGATCGACCTGGCCGAGGCGGCCGTGTCCAGCCTCCCCCCCGGCCCCGAGGTGGGGCGGCTGGGCTTCGACGACACGGCCACGACGGTTAAGCAGCACGTGCGCATGCGCGAGCAGCTGCGCGCGGGCTGGGAGCTCGTGCCCTGCGGCGGGCTCGTGGCGGGACTGCGCGAGATCAAGGACGCGGGCGAGCTTGCGCACATCCGCGCCACCGCGGCACTCGCCGACGCCGCGCTGCGCGAAGTGCTCGATTGGGGGATCGTGGGCCGCACCGAGCGCGAGGTGGCGATCGAGCTTGAGCTGCGCATGCGTCGCCTCGGCGCAGAAGGGCCGAGCTTCCCCTCGATCGTGGCCGCGGGCACCCACTCGGCGCTGCCACACGCCGAGCCCCGCGACGTGGCGATCCCGCGGGACACACTGCTGAGCATCGACTGGGGCGCGCGGCTGGAGGGCTACTGCTCGGACTGCACCCGCACGTTCGCCACGGGCGTCGTCGGCGAGGCCGAGCGCGAGGTGTACGAGCTGGTGCGCCACGCACAGTCAAAGGCGCAGGCAGCCGTCCGCGCTGGGCCGAGCGGACGCGAGATCGATGCAGTCGCACGCACCATCATCGAGGCGGCCGGCCACGGCGAGCACTTCGGCCACGGCCTCGGCCACGGCGTGGGCCTGGACATCCACGAGGCCCCCCGCCTGTCGCGCACCGCGGGCGAGCAGCCGCTGCGCGCGGGGAATGTGGTGACGGTCGAGCCGGGCGTCTACCTGCCGGGGCGCTTCGGCGTGCGCATCGAGGACCTGCTGGTGGTCCGCGACGGCGGCTCGGAGTCGCTCAGCGGATTGGGGAAGGAGCTGGTGGAGGTTTCGTGACGGGCGCGTCAGGTGCTTCCCCGCCGACGCGCCCGCACAATCGTCAGGCGCCCGCGCAGTCATAGAGGGCGGTCGAGCCGCCGGCGCCGTCCCCGGCGGGTGCCTTGCAGTGGGTGTGGATCCAGAGGATGCGCGGATCGCTGCTCACGGTCGGCACGAGCAAGGCGCGCACTTCTCCCGCGGCGATGCGCCGCTGAATGTCGCTCAGGGTGGGAGAGGGGATGCCGCCCTGAAAGCCCCCGATCGGCAGCACCTCCCTGCCCGTGGCGAGGATGAAGGGGGCCGCCAGAATCGAGGAGTCGGTGACTAGCGGGATGGGGGTGCTGTAGGTGGTGGAGAGTTCTTCGATCGCGCGCTCGTCGAGCAAGGTGGAGCGCCGGGCTGCCGCGCGCGAGACGGTCGCGGATACAGGCTCGTATGGCGCGGCGAAGGGGCCGAGGCCGCGGGTGACCATCAGCGCGGCGGCCACTGCAGGTAACAGCAGCGCGCAGGCCATAGCCGGTACGACGGCACGGCCTGCCAGGGCGGGGGCGGCGGAGCGCGCAGAAAGCGGCTCGGAAGCTGCGGGACGGCCCGTGCGCGCCAACGGGAGCAGCAGCGCCACCGCGCCGATCACCCCGGCGAGCGCCGCCACCGGTACGAGCCAGCCCGGCACAGAGGTGCCGCCGTGCAGCAGGTAGATGCCGTAGGCAACCGAGGCGAGCAGCGCCGCGGCGAGGGCGTACCTGGCCGCGGGCCGCGCCCGCACACGCCACGTCAACTCAAGACCCGCCCCGCAGAGCGCGGCCGTCGCGGGGGAAAGCGCGGCGACGTAATAGGAGTTGGGGTAGCCGCCGGCGCTGAAGAATGCCGCGAGGATCAGGAGCCACAAACCCCACAGCACCACGCACGCGCGCAGGGGATCGCGGCGGCTCTCGCGGCGGCGTGCAAACAACACGGTCACCGCGGCGATCAATGCGGCGGGCAGCAGCCAACCGTCGTCGCGCCCGAACACACCGCTCAACAGCCGTGCCGGGCCGGGCGCTGAACGGTGCGTCGGCGCCGAGCCCGCTTCGGAGAGGTGCACCAGGAACGCCGCCGGGTGACCGGCGCCGGCGAACACGTTGCTGCCCCCCAGGCGCGCGCTGCCGTTGTATTCGAAGGTCTGGCTGAAGAGCGAATCGTTCTGGGTGCCATCGACGTAGGGGCGATCGTGCTTGGGGACGAGCGAGACGACGGCGATCCAACTGAGGGAGACGAGGAGTGTCACCGCGCCGGCAGCGAGCAGATGGGCAACACGCGTGCGCGCGCGCACGGCGGGGGCCGCCAGCAGGTAGGCGCATGCCAGCGCGGGCAATACGAGCCAGGCGACGGTCATCTTCGCCTGAAACGCCAGCCCGACCCACATGCCGGCCAGCAGCAGCGTGCGCAGGCGACCGCTCTGCAGCGCCGCGGTGGTGGCGTCCGCCGCGAGCACCAGCAGCAGGATCAGCAGCGAGTCCGCCACGTTACCGCGGTTCAGCGCGACCGTCACCGGGCTGGTAGCGAGCACCCCGGCGGCGGCGATGCCCGCCCGCGGGCCGGCGAGGCGGTGCACGGCGCGGTAGAGCACGAGGATGGTAAGCACCCCCTCGATGACCTGCGGCAGCACGATCGCCCACACATGGAAGCCGACAACTCGCATGAGCAGCGCCTGCGGCCACAACGCGCCGGGGATCTTGTCGACGCTCACCGTGCCCGCGGGATCGAACGCGCCGAAGAAGAAGTTGCCCCAGCTCAGCGACATGCTGCGAGCTGCCGCGCCGTAGAAAGACTCGAGCGCCGCGCCGTTCATGCCCCATGCGTAGGCCAGCCCGGCCAGTGCGGCGATCGCCAGCAGGGCGGGCCGCGCCCACGGCGGCTGATCCGCGGGCGAGCGCCAGAAGCGCCAGCGGCTCCTCGCCGGGCGCGGACCCCGGAGTCGAGCAGACGACTCGTCCACCGATCCGGCCAGGGCAGACAATCATTCTCCCGATTCGCGCATTCGGGCATCTTACGTCTGCCGGGGGCCCCGGCTCGCGTATCGCTACGCTCTCGTTCGTGATCGGTACAAACCAGTTTCGCAACGGAAGTCACATCGACATCGACGGCGTCGTCTTCAAGATCGTCGAGTTTCAGCACGTCAAGCCGGGCAAGGGCGGGGCGTTTGTGCGCACGAAGCTGCGCCGCGTCTCCGACGGCGCCGCGATCGACCGCACCTTCCGCGCGGGGGAGAAGTTCCGCCCGGTGCGCACGGAGGCGCGCAGGATGCAGTTCCTCTACTCCGACGGCGAGCAGGCGCACTTCATGGACAGCGAGAGCTACGAGCAGATCGCGGTGCCGCAGCAGAGCGTGGCGGAGGCGCTGCGTTTCACGAAGCCCTCCAGCGAGGTCGATGTGCTGTTCATCGACGACGAGCCCTCCGATGTGCAGCTGCCTAGCGCGGTGGATCTCGAAGTGACGGAGACCGAGCCGGGGCTGCGCGGGGACACGGCCTCGGGTGGGGGCAGCAAGCCGGCGACGCTTGAGACGGGGGCCGCGATCGCCGTGCCGCTGTTCATCGAGGTGGGCGAGCGCATCCGCGTGGACACCCGCTCGGGCGACTACGTCTCGCGCGCCTAGCGAGCGGGGACGGGGCCGCGATGCGTCGCTCAGAGCAGAGACGGGCGGCGGTGTTCGCGCTCTACCAGCACGACCTCACGGGGCAGCCGCTGCTGAGCGCGCTCGGCCCCAACGCCTCGCCTTTCGCCCGCGCGCTGGCGCACGCGGCGGCCGAGCGCGCGCCGGAGCTCGACGGGGTGATCGACAGCCACGCGCACGGCTGGTCGGTGGGGCGCCTGCAGCCGCTGGAGCGCAGCATCATGCGCGTGGCGCTGCTGGAGATGCTGCACCCGGAGACGATTCCCGGCGAGGCGCCGATCCCGCCCGAGGGGGCGATCGAGGAGGCCGTGAAGAGCGCCAAGGTGTTCTGCGCCAGCGAGGCTCCGGGGTTCGTCAACGGGGTGCTAGCGGCGGTCTTGCGCGAGGTGCGCGAGAATACGCCGCCGCTGCCGTCGGCCAGCGGATGAGCCCGAGCGGAGAGGATGCGATGAACAGATGAACATGGACCCCCTGGACCCACTGAACGAGCTGATCGGGCGCCTGGAGCGCGCGGCGGAGCAGCTGCGCTCGGGCGAGCTATCGGCGGATGCTGCGGCGACGCTGGTGGAGGACTGCGCCGCGCTCGCCAATCAGGCCGGCACAGAGCTCGAGAGCAGGGCGCGCAGCGAGCTTCACGCGCCGCTGCCCGGGCAGGATACGCTGCTCTAGTCGGCGTGAGCGGCGCAGCCGAGGAGCCGGTCGTGCCCAGCGTGCCGCCCGCGTCGAGCGAGCCGCCCGCCCCCAGCGCACCGCCCGCGGCCGACCCGGCCACGGCGACCGGCTACCCCGACGACCTGCGCGCGCAGGTCGATGCGTACCTCGCCACGTTGCGCTTCTCCACGGAGCCGATGACGGCGGGACTGCAGGAGGCGATGCGCTACTCGCTGCTGGCGCCCGCCAAGCGCGTGCGCCCGGTGCTCTCGCTCGCCACGGCGCGCGCGATCGGCATCGAGCCGCGCACGGTGCTGCCACTGGCCGGGGCGATCGAGATGATCCACACCTACTCGCTGATCCACGACGACCTGCCGGCAATGGACGACGACGAGCTGCGCCGCGGGCTGCCCACCTGCCACGTGGCGTTCGGCGAGGACGTGGCGATCCTCGCGGGGGACGGACTGTATGCGGAGGCGTTCCTGCACCTGCTCGCCGAGCAGGACTCCCCGCCACAGCGGGTGCTGGCGGCCGCCGCGGAGCTGGCGGGCGCGACGGGCGCGGGCGGCATGGTGGGGGGGCAGTACGCCGACGTCAGGGATCTCGCGCCGGGCGGCCCGGCGGGTCTGCGCCGGCTGCACGAGCTGAAGACAGGGCGCCTCATAGGTGCGTCCATCGTGTGCGTGCTTTTGCTGGCGGGCGCTGACGGACCTGCGACAATGGCCCTGCGCCGTTTTGCGGCTGAGCTGGGTGTGCTGTTCCAGATCGTCGATGACATCCTCGACGTGACGGGCACCGATCAGGCTCTGGGCAAGCCGCGGGGCAGCGATGAGCGACATGGCAAGCGAACCTACGTGAGCGAGTTCGGAATCGACCAGGCCAGAGAGCTAGCGGCGCAGTCCCATCGCACAGCGCGGGCGGCGCTCGTGCAGGACGGGCTGCAGCCGCAGGCGCGCAGCGAGCTTGAGCGGGTCACGGACTACATCTTCACGCGCACCTCATGAAACCGATCCTCCCCCACGTAAACGATCCCGAGGATCTGAAGACGCTCTCCGAGGAGCAGCTGGCGCAGCTGGCGCAGGAGGTGCGCGAGCACATCATCGACACCGTCGGCGAGATCGGCGGACACTTCGGCGCCAACCTCGGCACTTGCGAGCTGGCCGTCGCACTGCACTCGCTCCTGCAGTCCCCCCGGGACAAGATCCTGTGGGACGTCGGCCACCAGGCGTATCCGCACAAGGTGCTCACCGGCCGGCGCGACGAGCTGGCGACGATCCGCCAGTACAACGGCCTGGCGCCGTTCTGCTCGCGCGAGGAGTCTGAGCACGACATCATGGGCGCAGGGCATGCCTCCACCTCGGTGGGGTACGGCGTCGGGATCAAGGAGGGGATGCGCCACCTGGCGCGCGCGCAGACGCTCGCGGGAGGGGGCCGTGCCGCGCAGGCGAACCCGGCCGCGAGTCCGGCCGCCCCCCAGGCCGCGCCGCCCCCTGACGGCAAGGTGGTGGCGGTGATCGGCGACGGCGCGATGACCGGCGGCGTGGCCTTCGAGGCGATCGGGCAGGCGGGCGGGCTGGGCACGCCGATGGTGATCGTGCTCAACGACAACGGCATGTCGATCGCACCCAACGTGGGGTCGCTCTCGCGCTACTTCAACCGCGTGCGCCTGAACCCCAAGCTGTGGCACGCGCGCGAGGGCGTGGAGGGCGGGCTGACGCGCCTGCCGGGGGGGATCGGCTCGGCGTTTGAGCGACTGGGGCCGCAGCTGAAGGAGTCGCTCAAGGCGTTCTGGGCGCCGGGTCTGTGGTGGGAGGAGCTCGACTGGGCCTATATGGGCGTGATCGACGGGCACGACGTGCGCGCGCTGCGCAAGGCGCTGCGCGAGGCGCTGGCGGCGGAGCGGCCGGTGGTGGTGCACATCGCGACCGTCAAGGGCAAGGGGTTCGCGCCGGCGGAGGATGGCGGATTGGAGGGCATGGAGAAGTGGCATGCCGCCAAGCCGAAGTCGATTTTGAACGGCGCCCCCACGAGCCCCGTGCCGGCCCGCCCCGATGCCGCGACCGGCGGCTCCTCCGCCGGCGCCCCTGCCAAACCCCCGCCGAAGCAGTACACGCAGGTCTTCGGCGAGGCGCTCGTCAGCGAGTGCGAACGCGACCCGCGCGTAGTGGGTATCACCGCGGCGATGAACAGCGGCACTGGCTTGAACATCTTGCAGAAGGCGATGCCCGAGCGCTACTTCGACGTGGGCATCGCCGAGCAGCAGGCGCTGCTGTTCGCGGCGGGGCTGGCGCTGGAGGGCTGCAAGCCGGTGGCGGCGATCTACTCGACCTTCTTGCAGCGCGCGTATGACCAGATCGTGCACGACATCTGCCTGCAGAAGCTGAACGTCGTGCTGGCGATGGACCGCGCTGGCCTCGTCGGCGACGACGGGCCGACGCACCACGGCGCGTTCGACATCGCCTATCTGCGTTGCCTGCCGAACATCGTGCTGATGGCACCGCGCGACGAGGCGATGCTCGTAGACATGCTGCACACGGCGCTGCGCTACGACGACGGTCCGATCGCGCTGCGCTACCCGCGCGGCGAGGGCCTTGGCGTGGAGCTGCCAAGCCAGCCGCGCGCGCTGCGCATCGGCAGCGGCGAGATCCTGCGCGAGGGCGAGCGCGTCGCCTTGATCGGCTACGGCGCAGGCGTGGCCAAGGCACAGGGGGCTGCGGACCTGCTGGCCGCGCACGATATCCACGCGACCGTGGCCGACGCGCGCTTTGCCAAGCCGATCGACGCGGGCCTGATGGCGCAGCTGGCGGCCGAGCACGACCTGCTCGTGACGGTGGAGGAGGGCGCGCTCGCGGGCGGCTTTGGCAGCGCGGTGTGGGAGACGCTCAACGACAGCGGGGCGGTGCCGCGGCGCATCCTGCGCGTGGGCCTGCCCGACCGCTACGTCACACACGGCAAGCCGGCGCTGCTGCACGAGGAGGTCGGCTTCACGGCGCAGCGCATCGCGGAGCGGATCGAGGCGGCCATCGCCGACCGCACGGGCGCGCCGGTTCAGGCATAAGCGGCCGCGGGCATAGACCAGCCGCCGCAGGCATAAAGCGCTTAAATGAAACGGCCCGCTGGGAGGGCGGGCCGTTTCGAGGGAGGAGGGATGCTGCTGTACTTCGGGTCGATCACCATATTGCCCACCGTACGTGTGTTTGTCTGTGATTTTGCGCACACACGTTCGTATGGAGCGTATGGTGGGGCCCGCGTGGCCAGCTTGGCGGTAAGGGGCATCACGGGTCGCGCAAGCGAGAAGGCCAGGAAGTAGACCCCGGATGCCCGCCACGCATTGCAGGGAGGCGTTGCGTGCGGCGGTTTGCGGCTACCGTTCCGCTCGTGGCGAGCAAGCAGCGTCTAGACACCCTGCTGGCCGAGCGCGGCCTGTTCCCCTCGCGCAGCCAGGCCGCGGCCTCGGTGATGGCCGGCGAGGTCTGCGTCGGAGAGGGGCGTCGCCGTGCGCAGAAGCCGGGGGAGATGGTGCCCTGCGATGCGCAGTTGAACGTCAGGGAACGCCCGCGGTACGTGTCGCGTGGCGGGATCAAGCTGGCCAATGCCCTTGCGCAGACGGGTCTCTCGGTGCGGGGCCGCCGGGCGCTCGATGTGGGCGCCTCGACGGGTGGTTTCACGGACTGCCTGCTGCAGCACGGCGCCGCCGAGGTGACGGCGGTGGACGTGGCCTACGGCGAGTTCGACTACAGGCTGCGCCAGGATGAACGCGTGCACATGTTGGAGCGCACCAACGCGCGCGCGCTCACGCCAGCGTCACTGCCCTACCGGCCCGATGTCGCCGTGGTGGACGTGTCGTTCATCTCGCTCACGAAGGTGCTGCCGGCGATCCTCGGCTGCATGGCCGCCTCCTACGACACCCTGGCGATGGTCAAGCCGCAGTTCGAGGTGGGGCGCGCGCGGGTGGGCAAGGGCGGCGTGGTGCGTCTGGCCGAGGACCGTCGCGCGGCGCTCCTGGGCGTCGGCAACAGCGCTCGCGCGCTCGGCGCAAAGGTGCTCGGCTTCTACAGCTCGGGGCTGCCGGGGCCGAAGGGCAACCGCGAGACGTTCGTATGGCTCGCCGAGCCCGGCCGCTCCGGCTGCGGCGCCCGCAGCGAGGAGGAGCTGCTGGAGATGGCGCTTGAGGTGGAGCCACGCGAGCTTGAGGCGGAGCCACGCGAGCTTGAGGCGGAGCCGGATGAGTGAGCGACGCATACGCGTGCTTACGCACCGCCGCGTGTCGGACACGACCGTGCCCTTGCAGCGGCTGATGGCGGCCGCGGCGCAGGCCGGCATTACACTGCGCTTTGACGCCGAGGAGACCGCCAAGCACGGTATCGCGGCGGGCCCCGGCGTCGAAACCGACGCGCAGGACGGGCGCAGCGAGGTGGATCTGTGCATCGTGCTCGGCGGCGACGGCACGATCCTGCGCGCACTGCAATCCTATGCCTGCACGCCCGTGCCCGTGTTCGCCATCAACTTCGGCGAGATCGGCTTCCTCGCCACGATCGAACGGGACGATCTCGACGCGGGTATCGCGCGCGCGCTGAGCGGCGACTTCGAGCTGCTGAAGCTGCCCGCGATCGTGCTCGATACGCCGGCGGGGCAGGCGCGCGCGATCAACGACGCGGCCATCCATCGCAAGGTGGGCGAGCGCGTGGCGGAGCTGGCCTACACGCTGGAGGGGGAAGAAATCGGCAGCGTGCGCTGCGACGGGCTGGTGGTGGCCACGCCCGCGGGCAGCACGGGCTACAACCTCGCCAACGGCGGCCCCGTGATGGCCTGGGGGGTGAAGGGGTTCGTTGTCTCGTTCATCGCGCCGCACTCGCTGACGGCGCGCACGCTGGTCGTCGCGCCGGGCGACGGCCTTGAGATCCACAACCGCTCACGCGAGCCGGTCGATGTGTCAGTCGATGGCCGGCCGCTGTGCGAGATCCCCGCGGGGGGGCGCATCGGCGCACGCTTCGAGGACGAGGTGGGGACGATCGCGCAGCTGCCGGGCTCCTCGTTCTATCGCCGCCTGCGCGAGAAGTTCGGCCGCCTCGCGCGCTGAGCGGGGTCCGCTCGCTTACGCCGCCCGGTGGTGCGTGTGCTCCAGCGAGGCGATGAAGTCATCCAGCTGCTCGCGTGAGAAGCGGCGCTGGTCGCCCGGCGTGCGGTAGCAGTCCAGATGCCCGGCATCCGCCCAGCGGCGGATCGTGGCCAGCGACACGCCCAGGTAGCGGGCGGCCTGGGAGCTGGTGAAGACCAGCTGGCGATCGTTGGCGGTGGGGGCAAGGGAGGTGACGTTCATGATGGCGGCTCTCAGAGGGTCGGAAGTGTGCGAACACCCATCTCTTCGGCAGCACGGCCGCGGAAGTTGAGCCCCGAGGAGGTTTGTGGACGTTTGCGCCGACGCGCCTGCCTTTGCGCGGGAAAGGCCCACTTTGCGGGCTTCCCAGCCTTCGTTTTCCCCTGGAAGACACATGGTTAGGACCGTCTGGAGCAAGTGGATGCCAGCATCGTCAAACATGCACGTTTGCAAGCAATCCTGCAAAAGCCTCCGTATTCCTGCAATATCCGTCCCATTCCAGTACTATGCTCACCAAACCTACTCATAGGCAGCGGCAATCCGGGACCTGACCGGAACGGCCGTCCTCCATCGGTCTGTGTTGGGGCCACGAGCAAGGAGCGGTGCAATGAGCTGGAAGGTCTAATCACCAAGCAGCTTCGTAGCAACTTCCAGGGTCTGAGAGAGACCCCGGGGCCAGGGCGCCGCCTGCAGCGGCGCTTTTTGGCGTTAAGGGCGCCCCCGACGGCGCGCATCCCCACGAAAGAGACGCGCACGAAAAGACCGCGTTCGCCCGGAGCGGCCCTCGCCGAGCTCGCCGAGCATGCCATGGGCGAAAGAAGAAGAAGCGGGGCGCGACCACCAAGCGCGCCCCGCTCTACGTGCAGGCCCCAGCCCCCTGGGACCTACCGCAGCGCAGGCTCCGCGATCGCTCTCGCGCGGCGCTCAAACGCCAGCTCGGCCTCGAAGTCCACATCGTCCCCGCGCGCGAAGACGGCCTCGCCCTCACGCTCGAGCATCGCCACGAACAGCTCCACCAGCTCGCCGTCGAGCTGCCGGCCCGACACGCGGCGCAGCTCGGCCATCGCATCCTGGGGGGTCATCGGCGAGCGGTAGCTGTCGCGCGCCGTCAGCGTGTCGTACGTGCTGCAGATGGCGATGATCCGCGACAGCTGCGGGATCTCGCTGCCGATCAGCCCGGCGGGGTAGCCGCTGCCGTCCATCTGCTCGTGGTGGTAGAGGATCGCTTCGGCCACCGGCCCGTAGCCGTCCAGGCGGCCCACCAGCGTCGAGCCCTCCTGGGGGTGGCGGCGCACCATCGCCCAGTCCTCGTCGGAGAGGATCTCGGCGTTGAGGATCCGGTCGGGCAGCGCGAACTTGCCGATGTCGTGCAGCAGCCCGGCGGTGTGCGCCACGTCCTGTTCGGCCTCGCTCACGCCGGCCTCCTTGGCCAGCGCCCGTGCGTAGCGGGCGACCGCCGCGGCGTGGCGTGCGGTCATGCGGTCGCGCAGCGCGAGGGTCTCCACGAGCGTCACCAGCACCCCCAGCTGC
This sequence comes from uncultured Solirubrobacterales bacterium, assembly GCA_963821895.1. Classification (GTDB taxonomy): domain Bacteria; phylum Actinomycetota; class Thermoleophilia; order Solirubrobacterales; family Solirubrobacteraceae; genus Palsa-744. The sequence goes on along the minus strand of CAWGFQ010000006.1, from coordinate 217,608 downwards.
AACGAGGCCAGGCGCATCGAGCGCGCCTCCAATTGCTCGGCGCGGTCCTCGCTGCGCACCAAGGCCACAGTGAGGTACTGGAAGATCACGATCACCAGCACCAGCCCCACCAGCGCCGAGGCGCCGAGGTTGGTGTAGGCCACCGCGAGCACCGCCACGATGCCGCCCGCGGCGACCTGGCCGGGCAGCATCGGCAGGAACAGATAACGCGTCTGGTCGACGATCCCGCGCCCGCCGCGCACCCGCTCGCGGATCGCGATCAGCACGAAGTTGAGCGTGTTGGAGACCATGAACACCCCGAATACGATCAGCGCGAACGTCGCCCCGCGGATGGCCGTTGCGTTGGCGGGGTCGTGCACGTCGCCCACCAGCGCCCTGCACAGCAGCCCGCCCGCGATCAGGAAGGCGGCATGGGTGGACATGTTGGTCAGCGCCCCCGATGGCGGCAGGCGCCGCACGATCGCATCGCCGGCCATCACCACGACGCCCAGGAACACGGCGGGGCCGGGTCCCAGCAGGGCCATCGCCAGTACCAGGGCGATGAAGGCGCCTGACAAGTTTTGGTTGCGGATGTTCACCGTCAGGCGGTCACCGGTGAGGGCCAGCGCGAGGAGCAGGCCCAAGAGCCACAGTGGATGCCAATCCTGCGCGCGCGAGAGCAGCACCGCGCCCGTCATGGCGCCGGCGAGCAGCGTGCACTCGTAGGCCGCGTAGAACGCATAGGTATGTCGGCGTATGAGTGTCATCAGGGCCGATACGTGGGCCCGTGGGGCCAGGGGCAGGCGGTGTGATGCAAAAGAAGCCACGGTGGATTTCGGTATTGCCAGGGGTCGGATTGCCAGGAGCCGCTATGGGGCGACTTCCTGTCGTCCTTAACGGTCCGTGCGCTGTCGTACTTGAGGCGCGCTTTTAGAAAACCACGGATTACCGAGGCTCCGCGAGCGCCTCGCCAAAGTCGCCCGCCACCGCCGCGCCCGTGCTCTCCCGGCCGACGAGGCTGGGTGGGTGGACTCGTGTCACGCGCAGGAACAGGCCGGTGCACAGCACGGCCGCCACCCCCGCGTAGAGCATCGCCGTGCGCGGCGAGGTCAGCTGCGTCAGCACCCCCCCGAGCACGAAACCGAGGGCGGGACAAAGCGCGCCGATCGCTTCCACGGCGCCCATCATGCGGCCCAGCAGCTCGCGCGGGGCGATGCGCTGCACGGTGCTGATCAGCGCCGCCCACTGCACCCCGTTGCCCAGGCCGCCCACGACCGCGGCCAAGCAGGCCACCGCCAGCGTGGGGGACACCGAGAAGCCTATATACGACACTCCCACCGCCAGCGTCCCCCAGATCAGCATCGGGCGCAACGGCCTGTGCACCGCGCGCGCGAACACCAGGCTGCCCGCCACCATCCCCACGCCCCAAGCTGCCGTGAGGAAGCCAAAGCCGCGGTCGCCACCGTGCAGGGTGGCCTTCACCAGCAGCACCTCCACCGGCTCGGCCGAGGCGAAGAACACGATCCCCAGCGCCTCCACGCCCAGCAGCCCGCGCAGCCCGGTGACCGTGCCAAGGTAATCCCAAGCGCCCGCCAGGCGGCTGCGCACCGACGTCTGGCCGGCGTCCGCCGCCGCGTGCACCTGCACATCGCGCAACAGCAACCCGCACGCCATGAAGGACACCGCGTCGATCAACAGCGCGGTCGAGCTGCCCGCGCCGGCCACGATCACACCCGCAACCGCCGGTCCCAGCGTCACCGACAGCGTGAATGCCACATTCAACGCCGCGTTTGCTTCGCGCTGCGCGACTTCTTCCTCGCTCTCCGCCGGGGCGCCAGACGCGGCCAACCCCTCCTCCCCACCAAAACTCCCCCCCGTATGCGCGGACAGCGTGCCCTCGACCCGTGCGAAGTCCCGCAGATCCTCGACCGCCACATGCGCCGCCGTCGCCCGCAGCAGGGCGCCCGCCGTCAGCGCGGCGATACCGTCGATCGCCACCAGCACCAGCACGCCCGGCAGCCAGAAGTGCAACAGCAGCGCCGCCAGTGCCACCGCCGCCAGGGCCTCGACCATGTACAGTCGGCTCAAGCCGCCGCGGCGCTTGGAGGCTTCTACGAGCGTTACGAGCGTCGGCGTCAACAGCGCCGGCAGCAGCCGTCCCGCCAGCAGCAGACCCGCGACGGCGAGCGCGTTGTGCGTATGGTCGTAGACGCTCAGCAGGAGCGCGACATACGCGAGCCATGTTCCCAGCTGGTTGACCGTATAAGCCAGCAGGATGCGTCGCAGTCGGGGACTCCGCGGAAGGGATGGCACGCCGCCACGCTAGCGTCTGCCCCGGCCGGGATCGAGTCGTGCAAGTCGATCTCCAGTTCGTGGCGGCTGCGCGCCAGCGCGCTCGCCGACAGCGCCGCGAAGGCCGCCATCGCGATGATCGCCCAGGCCAAGCCGATGCCGACCGTCGCCACGGTGCTCATCGCTCCTCACCCCGGCGGGCCGCGCTTGTGTCTGAAGTATTCATTTTTCTACCTCCAGTCGTGTCGGGTGGATCGGCTCGCAGGGAGAGCCATCCCGCGGGCCCTTCCATGGGTCCCGCCATAACGACACGACAATCTTGATCCCTCCCGAGCCGTTTGTCTGTCGTCTGAGGGGTGCCGATCGTGTCGTCCCAAAGGTGCTTTTCGTTGTAGTCCCCTTTGGTCGCGTGGCGGTCCGTTGCCCCCGCAAATGCCCGCCGGTGCTGGCGTTTTGCGGCTTTGCAAAGGGAAATGCGCAGCCCGAAGGCGTCCGGCCGGGCCGCTACGGTGTCCTGCACCATGCCCGAGGGCACACCAGGGGTCGACCGCCCCATCGACGTCATCATCGCCGACGACCACGCCGTCGTGCGCGACGGCATCCGCACCGTCCTGGAGCGCGAGTCAGGCGAGTTTCGCGTGGTGGCCGAGGCCGCAGACGTGCCCGCCACGATCCGCGAGGTGCGCGAGCACAAGCCCGATCTGCTCACGCTCGATCTGACGATGCCGGGCGGCTCAAGCCTCGCCGCGCTGCCCTCCTGCTTCGTCGCGCACCCAACGCTTGCGGTGGCGATTCTGACGATGCGCGAGGACCCCGAGTACGCGCGCCAGGCGCTGAGGGCGGGAGCGCGCAGCTATGTGCTCAAAGAGGCCGAGCCGGCGGAGCTACTGCAGGCGTTCCGCCTGGCGGTGGCCGGTGGCAACTATCTGCACCCGCGCCTGGGCGCGATCATGGCCACCGGCGAGCAGGCCGAGCCCGGGGGCGCCTCGCTGAGCGACCGCGAGCGCGAGGTCGTGCGCCTGATCGCGATGGGCCACACCAACCCGCAGATCGCCGAACAGCTGCACGTCGCCGAGCGCACCGTCAAGACCTACCGCGCACGCGCCATCGAGAAGCTCGGCTTCTCCTCGCGCGCGGAGATCACCGCGTTTGCGCGGCGTCTGGGACTGGTCGATTAGTCAGCGGCACCGTCAGGCGCACGGTCGTGCCCTGCCCCGGCGCGGGCGCCAGCTCCAGCTCGCCCCCCACCAGCTCCGCCCGCTCGCGCATGCCCGACAGCCCGAAGCCGCCCTCCAGGCCGTCGCCGCGCGGGCCGAGCGGGCGGCCGTTGGCCATCAGGCCCTGGCCGTCGTCGGTAATCGACACGCGGATCGCCCCCTCGCCCCCGCCGACCACGCTCACGACCGCACGCGATGCCCTGGCGTGGCGTGAGACGTTCGTCAGTGCCTCCTGCACGACGCGGTAGATCGTGCTCTCAAGCTCAGCATCCAAGCGTGCGTCGTCGTCGGGACCGAGGTCGAGGTCGATCTCCGTCTGCACGTCGAGGCCGTCGATCGCCTGCGCACGCCGCGCGAGCGCTTCCAGCGCGGGCACCAGGCCGAGATCGTCCAGCGCCGCGGGGCGAAGCTCGGTGATCAGGTGGCGCAACCCCTCGATCTCGATGCCCAGGCCGTCGAGCACGTCGGCCACGGCCTCTTGCAGGGACGTCTCGTCGCGCAGGTCGCGCGCGTTGGCGAGCTTCAGGCGCAGCGCGCCGAGGCCCTGCACGGTCTCGTCGTGGATCTCGCGCGCCCAGCGGGTGCGCTCGCGCTCGCGCGCCTCCATGCCGTAGCGCAGGCGTTCGATCTCCACCGAGCGCTCGGCCTTCAGGCGCACCGTCACGCTCTCCGCGAAGGCGTGCAGTGCGCGGCGGTCGGGGTCGCGGAAGCTCGCGTCGTGGCGCAGCGCGATCACCAGGCCCCCACCATGGTCCTCCATCGAGAGCGGCTCCACGAGCACGCCGCGCGCTTCGATGCCGAGCTCGTGCAGCCACGGCGCCTCGCGCCCGCGCGGGCGATCCAGTGCCACGGCTTCGCCCTGGCGGTAGAGCGCGCCCAGCGCGCTGCCCTCGACGGAGAGGATGCGCACGCGCGGCACGCCCTCGCCGCTTGAGGCGGCCACGCGCAGCTCGCCGCGCTCCTCGATCACGATCAGCAGCGTTCCGGCGTCGAGCAGGGCGAGGCCGCGGTCGGCCATCAGCCGCAGGAGCCAGAGCTCAGATCCCGAGAGCACCGGCGGAGCCTTGGGTTATGTCCCCCCCTGACGGGGGGGACGAGTGTGTTGTGGGGCCCGCCGTTGCGGGGTTCCCCCCCTGCGGGGGGAACGAGAGAGTGAACGTCCAGTGCCCGGACTCAGGTCGGGAGAGCATCCCCTAAAGCTATTGCACGGGTCGGCTGCGGCGGGGGCGCGGATGGCGAGCCAGATGAGGAGTCGGACGAGGAGTCGGAGGGCGTGCCATAAGACTGCTCTGGCGTCCTGCGGTCTCTTGTCATCCTTGCCTGCGCCACCAGCTCCCGGGCGCTGAGGCCCTCGCGCCAGGTGGCGATGCCGACGCTCAGCGCCAGCCCGCGGCGGTCGCCAGCCGCCTCGATCTTCACCTCGTGCAGGCGGGCCAGGGCCCGCCGTGCCACCGCCTCGCCGCGGGGGGCGTCGGCGCCGGGGAGCACCACCAGGTAGTCGTTCTGCTCGGTCGCGCCGACGCGGTCGTAGCGGCGCACCTCCCGGCGCAGCGCCAGGCCGATGTAGGCGAGCGCCTGTTCGCAGACGCGCTTGCCGTATGCCCGCGATAGCTCCTCCACATCGCGCACACCGACCAGCAGGCAGCTCAGCGGGGCCTGGCCGCGCTCGGCGCGCGCGATCTCCTCCTCGACGCGATCGAGCAGCAGGTCGGATGTATGGAGGTCGCTGGCGGCCATGCCTTTGGACTGAGTCGATGCGCAGGAGCCGACGCCTTCGGGCGCGCCTCGCTGCACACATTACGACTATCCGTCGGTACGTGGTGGTACACCTGCACCTGTGCTGCACGAGCTTAGAGTCGAGAATCTGCTGCTGATCGAGCGCGCCGAGCTGGCGTTCGCGCCCGGGCTGAACGTGCTCACGGGGGAGACCGGGGCGGGCAAGACAGTGCTCGCGCACGCGCTCGATCTGCTGCTGGGGGGGCGGGCGCGCAGCGGCATCGTGCGGCCGGGGGCGGGGGAGGCGTATGTCGAGGGGGTCTTCTCGCTGCCGCCGGAGCTGCACTGGCAACGTGGCGAGCTACTGCCCACAGACGCTGAGGAGATCGTGCTCGCGCGGCGCGTCAACAGCGACGGGCGCACACGGGCGTATGTCAACGGGCGCTCCGCCGCCGTCGGCGACCTGCGCGCCCTGGGTGAGCAGCTGGTGGCGTTCTACGGGCAGCACGAGCACCGCAAGCTCACGCTCGCGGGAGCGCAGCTTGAGATCCTCGATGCGTTCTGCGGGCCGGAGCAGGCGGGGCGCTTGCGAGCGTGCGCCCTCGCGCACCACGAGGTGCGCGAGCTGCAGCAGGAGATGGAGGGCCTGCAGGAGCTGGCGCAGGCGCGCGAGCGCGAGCTCGACCTGCTGGAGCACGAGCTCGGCGAGATCGACGCCGCGGAGCCCCGCGACGGCGAGCACGAGCGGCTGCTGGCCAAGCGCGAGCGGCTGCGGCGCCTGGACGCGCTGTACGCCGCCGCGGGCATGGCAGTGCAGGCGCTCGTGCCCGAAACCGCAGAGACGGGGGCGCTCGGCGCGGTGCAGGCGCTCGCCGTGGCCGCCGCGGGGCTGGAGGGCGTCGCGGGCGTCGATCCGCCGCTCGACGCGCTGGCGGAGCGCTGCCGCGCGCTGGCGATCGAGGCCGGCGACCTGGCGGGTGAGCTGCGTGCTTATGGCGAGGGGATTGAAGATGGGGATGTGGAGGGGGAGGAGGGGGGGTCGCTGGAGGCCCTCGAAGCGCGCTTGCAGTCCCTGGAGCGACTGTTGCGCAAACACGGTGGGTCGATCGCCGCGGTGCTCGACTACGCCGCGAGCGCTCGGGCTCGGCGCGCGGAATTGCTGGGGGCAGAGGGGGCTCTGGCACAGGTCGCCGAGCGCCTCACAGCGGCACAGGGGGTCTTCGACAGACACCTGCTCGGGCTGCGCGCGGCGCGCACGGAGGCGGCGCCGCGGCTGGAGGAGGCCGTGCTTGCACAGCTCGCCGCGCTTGCCATGCCCGAGGCGACGTTCGAGGTGGCGCTCTCCTTGCGCGAACCGGGGGCTGGCGGCGGGGACGGCGTGGAGCTCTTGATTGCACCCAACCCGGGGGTGGCCGCGGGGCCGCTGCGCGAGATCGCTTCCGGGGGGGAGCTTTCGCGAGTGATGCTCGCGCTGATGAGCGTCGCCAATGCGGGGTCGCAGGCGGCGCTTGTGTTCGACGAGGTCGATGCGGGGATCGGCGGGCACACGGCGCGCGCTGTCGGTTTGCGCTTGCGCGACCTTGCGCTGGGGCGCCAGGTGATCTGCATCACCCACCTGCCGCAGATCGCCTCCTTGGCGGAGCGCCACTTCTCGATCGTGAAGGACACCTCCGCCGAGCCCACGCGGACCACGGTCATCGGGCTCGACGAGCGCGAGAGGCTCTCGGAGTTGACGCGCATGATGGGCGCTGCCGATGGGGATGCTTCGGCGCGCAAGCACGCGCGGGAGCTGCGAAAGGTGGCCTGAGCCGCGGGGGGCTCGGCGTGGCTCCGCGGGGCGCGGGGCGTACGCCGCGGGCGCAAAATCGCGTGGGCGCAGGCAAAAGTCGCCTGACCGGTTACCCTCGCTGCAATGGCTGTGACCCCGCAGTCGCGCCGCACGCTCCCGTCGGTGCCGCCACCGCAGACCCGCACGGTTGGCGGACCCGTGCGCTTGGGGCGCAAGACGAAGGTGCTCGTCAAGCACCTCGTGCAGGGCGACATCGCGATGATCGATCACCTTGACATCGATCGCGTCTCCGCCGAGGAGCTGATTGCCGCCGGCGTCGCGGCGGTGCTCAACTGCAAGGCATCCACCAGCGGCTCTTATCCCAACTTGGGGCCACAGCTGCTGGTCGAGGCGGGCGTGCTGCTCGTCGATCTGCCCGACGACGCGCTCTTTCGTGTGCTCTCCGAGGGCGACGCGATCACAGTCCACGGGACAGACGTGCTGCGCAAGGGGCAGATCGTCGCGCGCGGCGAAGTGCTCGACGCAGCGCGCGTGCGCGCGGAAACCGAGGCGCGGCGCGCGGAGGTGGGGGAGGCGCTTGAGCGGTTTGCGCACAACACGATCGAGCACATGCGCGAAGAGCGCGAATTGCTAGCGGGCAAGATCGAGATGCCGCGCTTCGCGACCGACTTCCGCGACCGTCCTGCTCTTGTCGTCGTGCGCGGGGTGGATCACCAGCGCGACCTGCGTGCGCTGCGACCCTTTATCCGCGATGTGAATCCGGTGATCGTGGCCGTCGACGGCGGCGCGGACGCGGTGCTGGAGGCAGGGCTGAAGCCCGACATGATCGTCGGCGACATGGACTCGGCCGGGGCGGCCGCGCTCCGTTGCGGCGCCGAGCTCGTCGTGCACTCCTATCCCGACGGGAGGGCGCCGGGGCGGGCGCGGCTGGAGGAGCTGGAGCTGCAGTTCAAGCTCGTGCCGGCGCCGGGGACAAGCCAGGACGTGGCGATGCTGATTGCCGCCGAGAAGGGGGCGCGGCTGATCGTGTCGGTGGGGTCGCAGTTCAATTTGATCGAGTTCCTCGATCGTAATCGCCGCGGCATGTCCTCGACCTTTCTGACGCGGCTGCGCATCGGCGAGATCCTGGTCGATGCCAAGGGGGTGAGCCGGCTCTACCGGCCGCAGCCGGGGCTGGCGCCGCTGCTGCTTGTGATCCTCGCGGGGGTGATCGCGATGGTCGCCGTGGTTTGGCTCACACCGGCACTGCGCGACGTTGTCGATCTGCTGTGGCTAAAACTGCAGCTGCTCGCCGGTTGAGCTGAGGGTGGGCTGGGCCGGTATGTGCGCCTCCGCTGGCGCTCTCTCGTAGGGTCTGTCGTGCATGTTCGACTATCGCTACCACGCTTTGTCCCTCGCAGCCGTTCTCCTTGCGCTCGCGGTGGGCGTCCTGATCGGCGTGGCGATCGGCGACTCCAACCTTGTGTCCTCGGCCAAGAACGGGGTCGTGCACGACCTGCGCTCGGAAGTGAGCGGCGCCAACCACCAGGCCGAAACGCTGCGCACGCAGCTGGGCAGCGCTGAAACGGTCGGCACGGACCTGTACCAGATCGCGGTGCACGGGCTGCTGAACGGGCGGCGCGTGGGGCTTGTGTTCCTGGGCAACCCCTCGGATCGCATCGAGGGTCTTGTGCGCGACGCCGTGACGCAGGCGGGAGGGGAATTGACGATGGTCGCCGCCGTGCGCGAGCCGCTCGACCTGCCGGGACTCGCGCACGAGGCGGCGGGCACGCCTTACGCGGCGCTCGCTACGGAACGCGGGCTTGTGCACCATTTCGGCATCCGCATCGCGCGGCAGATCGTGGGCAGCGACCACAAGCTGCTCGGGCAGGTGCAGGCGCGTCTGCTGACGAGCTTCGACGGGCAACCGGAAGGGATCACGGCGCTTGTGGTCGTGCGCAACGAGCCGGAAGGCATGACTGGCGAACAGGCCCAGGTCGCGGGCGAATTCGAGGCTAGCTTGGTCGAAGGGGCCAGCAGCGGCGGAGCCGCCCTCACGGGGGTGGAGCTGGCCTCGACAGAACCGTCGCAGGTGCCTTGGTACAGGAGCCATGACATCTCAAGCGTCGACGATCTCGAAACACCGGCGGGGAGGGCGGCGTTGGTGTTCACGCTGGACGGGGCGCATGGGGCCTATGGGACAAAGGGGACGGCCGATTCGGGGCTGCTGCCGGGGTTGGCGGGCGGCGCGGGCGTGCCCTGAGCGGAGGTTCGGCGCCGCGCGCCGCGTCCGTGTCCCGCGTTAGGGTCCGAGAGTGCACGCCCTTCCTTTCGTCGTGGCCCTGGCCGTCGCGATCGTCATGGCCCCGATGGTGCTGCGCGGGCTGCGGGCGGGGGGGCATTTGCGCAGTAATTACCGCGGGCGCGAGCTGCCTTTTCCCTTCGGGGTGCTGAGCGTTGCCGCGGCGCTCGTTGCGCTGATCCCTTTGGCACTGACGCAGCAGCTGGGCAGCGGCGATGTGTTCTACCCGGAGGCCGGGAGGATCGCTTTGTATGTGCTGGGGGTCGCCCTCCTTGGGCTGATCGATGACGTCCTTGTCAGTGCCCGTGCGGTGGCAGTGCGCGGCCACCCGGCCGGAGCCGAAGGCCCTCCAAACTCACCGCGCGGCTGGCGCGGCCACGGCGCGGCGCTCTCGCGGGGAGAGTTTTCCACGGGGATCCTCAAGGCCGCGGGCTCGCTCGGCCTTGCGCTGTTCGCCCTCGACGGCATGGGCCTCTCGAACGGACGCTACCTGCTTGCGGTCGCGGTGCTCTTGCTGGCGACCAACCTCTTCAACCTGCTCGACCTGCGGCCCGGTCGCGCCACCAAGGCGTTTGTGCTGCTCGGCGCGGGGCTCACGCTGGGCGCCGCCGATGCCCGGCCGCTTTGGCTGCTCGGCCTCTTCGCGGGGCCTGCGCTGGTGGCGGGGGCGTATGACCTGCGCGAGCGGGCGATGCTCGGGGACACCGGGGCCAACCTGCTCGGCGCGCTCGCGGGGTGGTGGCTTCTGCTCACGCTGTCGGTTACAGGGCAGGAGATCGCGCTTGCGCTGCTGGCAATCATCACGGTATTTGGTGAGTTTCGATCGATTTCCGCGCTCGTGGAAAAGACTCCGGGGCTGCGCGCTCTAGACTCTCTGGGCAGGCCCTCATGACCGCTTCCTCATCCGCCGACCGCCACGCCGACGCTCCCGCGAAGACCCGCTTCATCTTCGTGACCGGCGGCGTCGTCTCTTCACTCGGCAAGGGGATCGCGGCGGCTTCGATCGGGCGGCTGCTGGTCGCGCGGGGGCTGACCGTGGGGCTGCAGAAGTTCGACCCCTACATCAACGTCGATCCGGGGACGATGTCGCCCTATCAGCATGGGGAGGTGTTCGTTACCGAGGACGGTGCGGAGACCGATCTGGACCTCGGGCACTACGAGCGCTTCACCGATGTCAACACCAGCCGCGCTTCCAACGTCACCGCGGGCGGCATCTACAACACGGTGATCCGCCGCGAGCGCCGCGGCGACTATCTCGGCGGCACGGTGCAGGTGGTGCCGCACATCACCGATGAGATCAAGCAGCGCATCGCGCTGATCGCGCAGTCGACCGATGTCGATTTCGTCATCACGGAGATCGGCGGCACCGTCGGCGACATCGAGTCGCTGCCATTCCTGGAGGCGATCCGCCAGTTCCCCGTCGATGTCGGGCGGCGGCGCTGCATGTTCATCCACCTGACCCTCGTCCCCTACATCGGGCATGCGGGGGAGCTGAAGACGAAGCCCACGCAGCACAGCGTGAACGAGCTGCGGCGCATCGGTATCGCGCCGGACATGCTGATGTGCCGCTCGGAGGGCTCGCTCTCGCAGGAGATCCGCAAGAAGATCGCGCTGTTCGCGAGCTTGCCTGTGGACGCGATCGTGTCAGCTTGCGACGTGGACAACATCTACAAGGTGCCGCTCGTGTTCCGCGAGCAGGGGGTGGACGATTTCATCCTCGATCATTTCGGGACGCAGGCGCCCGAACCGGATCTGGCCGCATGGCAGGAGCCGATCCAGCGCGCCGAGCAGGCCGCCCGCGCGGCCGAGGGGCGCTCCGACGAGCGCTCCGGGGAGGGCCGCTCTGGCCACGATCGCCTCGGCAAGAGACGCCCTGGCGAGGGTCGCACCGGGGCGGGCCGCACCGTGACGATCGCGCTTGTCGGCAAGTACGTGCAGCTCGAGGACGCCTATTTGTCCGTGTCCGAGGCGCTGCGCCACGCCGCGGCGTTGCAGGACGGCAGGGTGCGGATCGAGTGGGTCGATTCCGAGCGCCTGGAGCCGGGGGCGGACGCGCAGGACCCCGACGGCGCGGCGCGCATGCGCGCGCTGCTGGAAGACGCCGACGGCGTCCTCATCCCCGGCGGCTTCGGCGGGCGCGGCATCGAGGGCAAGATCGCCGCTGCGCGGATCGCTCGCGAGCAGAAGATCCCTTATCTGGGCATCTGCCTGGGCATGCAGATCGCCGTGGCCGAGTTCGCGCGGCATGTGGCCGGGATGGAGGGCGCCAACTCCACCGAGTTCGACCTGGAGACGCCCTACCCGGTGATCGACCTGCTGCCCGAGCAGAAGGAGGTGTCGGACCTCGGCGGCACGATGCGCCTGGGGGCCGATCCGATCAAGCTGCACGCGGGCTCGAAGGCGCTTGAGATCTACGGCGAAGCGGTCATCTACGAGCGCCACCGGCACCGCTACGAGGTTAATAACCTGCTGCGCAAACACCTCGAACGGGCGGGGCTGCACGTCAGCGGGACCTCGCCGGACGAGCGGTTGGTCGAGGTGGTCGAGCTCGACGATCATCCTTTCTTCCTGGCCTCGCAGTTTCACCCGGAGTTCAAGTCGCGTCCGGAGCGCCCGGCGCCGTTGTTCCGGGACTTTGTCGCCGCCGCGTTGCGGCGTGCCGCGGCCGGCGGTGTCGTCAACAGCGATGTTGGCGCTGGCGATTTCACCCGCAGCAGTGCCGCCGAGGGCAGCTCCGCCAGCGGCGATGTCGCACCGGAAGCTCACGACACCCGTGCCGCCAGCCGCGGCTAGCGCCATCGAGCGCCGCCGGCTCGGCGAGCTGTTCGTCGAGCTGTGTCGTATCGAGAGCCCCTCTGGACGCGAGCGCGCTTGCGCGGAGCGCGTGCGTGGCGAGCTGACCGGGCTGGGGGTGGAGGTGCACGAGGACGACGCGGGAGGCGAGGCGGGCGCGGACTGCGGCAACCTGCTGGCTCGCATCCCCGCGGAGGGGGTGCGGGGGGGCGCGGGCGTGCGCGACCCGAGCTTGCATAACCCGAGCGGTGGTGCGGATGGAGACTTGGGCGCCGACGGCGCGGCGCCGCCCGCGATGCTGCTGTGCGCCCACCTCGACACGGTGCCGCTCGCCGCCCCTGTCGAACCCTTGCTCGTGGACGGCGGCTTCGAAAACGCGAACGAGGGGATCCTTGGCGCCGACAACAAGGCCGCCGTCGCCGTGATGCTGGCGCTCGCGCGGCGCCTTTGCAACGAGGGGGCGCCGCTCGATGTCGAGCTGCTGTTCACGGTCGGCGAGGAGCGCTCGCTGGCGGGGGCGCGGGCGTTCGATACCTCGCTGTTGCGCAGCCGCCTGGGCTATGTCTTCGATCATGCGTCGCCGATCGGCGAGATGGTGCTCGCGGCGCCTTGCCACTTCCGCCTGGACGTGTCCTTTCGCGGGACCGCCGCGCACGCGGGCGTGCGGCCCGAGGAGGGCAGCAGCGCGATCCTTGCCGCGGCGCGCGCGGTGAGCGACATGCCGCTCGGGCGCATCAGCGAGGACACGACCGCGAACGTGGGGACGATCGCGGGGGGGAGCGCGATCAATGTCGTGCCCGAGCGCTGCACGTTCACCGCGGAGGTGCGCAGCTTGCGCGAGCAGGCGGCGGAGGAAGTGGTCGCGGAAATGGTCGATTGCGTACACGAGGCCGCCAACCTGCCCGACTGCGATTGCGACGTGGACGTCGGCTTGCAGCGCACGTTCGCGGCCTGCAACGTCTCCGCTTCCGCGCCGGTCGTGCTGGCCGCCGAAGCAGCACTACGCGAGCGCGGCTATACGCCTCGGCCGATCCATAGCGGCGGCGCCTCCGACGCCAACGCGCTTGCGGCACACGGGCTCACCGTGCTCAACCTTGCGAACGGCACTGAGCGCAACCACGAGCCGGGCGAGCGCATCGGCGTGGCCGCGCTTGAGGGGATGCTCGATGTTGCGCTGGCGTTGCCTGACGCGGTCTTGACGGCTCAAACCGCGGCGCTCGCGCGATAGCTTCCAATCTCATGCTGAAGCTACGCCGCGCTACGGTCACCGACGCCCAGCCCTGCGAGGGGCCCGAGCAGGAGCTGCTCGTGGTGCTGGCCGAGCAGACCGCGCCCGCTGCCGGCAGCGTCCCGGCGGCACCCCCCGCCCCCCGCCGGGCGATAGCCGACGTGGCGCTCGTCGGCCCGTGTGCGGCGGGCGATGAGGTGGTGGTCAACACCGAGGCGCTTGACCTTGGGCTCGGCTCGGGTGGCTTTGACATTGTGCACGTGAACCTCACACGCGGCATGAGCGGCGAGGGCCTACCGGGCGCCAACGCGATGAAGCTCAACTACACGAGCTTGCAGCACGCGGTGCTGCCGGTGGAGGACGAGCAGCTCGATCTGCCGCTGCAGCGGCCCGTGGGGGTGCTGGCTTTGCACGGGCAGCTCGCGCCGGTGGCTTGGGCTTTCGCGCGCGCGGCGCCCGGGCGCAGGCTGGGGTACGTACAGACGGGAGGGGGGGCGCTGCCGGGAGGGCACTCGCGCGTGGTGAGGGCGTTGCGCCGCGGCGGCCTGCTGGCGGGTCACCTCACTGCGGGGGCGGCGTTCGGTGGCGAGGGCGAGGCGATCAGCACCGCGGGCGCCGTGCACCACGGGTTGCATGCGCTCGGCTGGGACGCAGCGCTGTGCGGGCCGGGGCCGGGCATCGTCGGCTCGCGCTCGCCGCTGGGGCACGGCGGCATGGCGGCGCTCGACTCGGCACATACGGCGCTGGCGCTGGGGGCGCCGACGCTGCTGGTGGCGCGCATGTCCTCAGGCGACCCGCGCGTGCGCCACCGTGGCATCTCCCACCACACGATCACGGTGCTCGACCTGCTGCTTGAGCCGGTGACCGTGGCACTGCCCGCCGGCATGCGCTCGCCGTTCGGCGCCGATTTGCGCGCGGGGCTGGGGTCGGTGTTCGGCGCGATCGCCGCGAGCCGCGCTCAGCTTGAGATCGAGGTGGACCGGCCGGCGCGCATCGCGCGCCACGACTGGCGCCGCGCGGCGGTGGACCTGCCGGCTTACGCTGCCAGCGCGCTGCCGGCGGAGACGATGGGGCGGCGTCTGGTGGAAGACCCGCTGTTCTTCGCTGCGGCGCTCGCCGGGGGCACCGCACTGGCTGACCTGCTCGCGCGCGATGAGCACGGGGAGAGCCGCGCGGACGAGGCGGCCTGAGCTGAGCGGCAGCTTGCACGGTCAAGGAGGTCCGGGCGACGGGGCGAAGCAGCATGGGTGACTGTCGAGCCCCTGCTGCTGGACTTCCTGGCCTACCTTGAGCTCGAGCGCGGGCTCTCGCGCAACACGCTTGAGGCATACCGCTCGGACCTGCTGCAGTTCGGGGAGTTTCTGGAGCGCCGGGGGGCAGCGCCGTTGACCGCTGGACACGCGGACCTCGCGGCGTTCCTATCGGGGCTGGCGCAGGGCAACGGCGAGCGCGCCCCTGTTGCCGCGGCGACGCTGCAGCGCAAGGCCGCCTGCCTGCGCTCGTTTTACCGTCATCTGCGCCGGGAGGGGCTGATCGAGCACGATCCGACGGCCGAGCTGCGCGGGCCACCGCGCACGAAGCGCCTGCCGATGGTGCTCTCGCGCGAGGAGATCGGCTTGCTGCTGGGCGAGCCGAAGGGCAGCGAGCCGCGGGCGCTGCGCGACCGCGCGCTGCTGGAGGTGATGTATGCGTGCGGGCTGCGCGCTTCGGAGGCTGTGGGGCTTGAAATGGGGGACGTCGATCTGGAGGAGGGGCTGTTGCGCGCGCGCGGCAAGGGCTCCAAGGAGCGCATCGTACCGATCGGGCGTCAGGCGGTGGCGGGGGTGCGCGTCTATCTGCAGCGCGGGCGCCCGCTGCTGGTCGGCAACAAGGTGGAGGCGCACATGTTCGTCAACCGTCGCGGCACGGGGCTCACGCGCCAGGGGCTGTACAAGATCATCCAGGGGCATGCGGCACGTGTGGGGCTGCAGGAGCGGATGAGCCCGCACACGCTGCGCCACACCTTCGCCACACACCTGCTCGCGGGGGGGTGTGACCTGCGCTCGTTGCAGGAGATGCTCGGGCACGCGGACCTGTCCACGACGCAGGTGTACACACATCTTTCTGCCGATCGGCTGAAGGACGTGTATTTCAGCGCGCATCCGCGCGCCAGGAACGGCTCCTAGCGACGTTCAACCCAAACGCTCTCGGCGGCCGTCCAACTCAAACCGCCTAGGCTTGCTCCCGGATGCCCGAGCTACCCGAGGTGGAGACGATCAGACGCCAGCTGGCGCCGCTGGTGGAGGGACGCCGGCTGCACAGCATGGAGATCCTCGACCCGCGCTGGTCGCGACCGCTCGCGCCGCACGAACTGAGCGACGCGCTCGTGGGCCGGCGCATCAAAGAGCTGGGCCGCCGCGGCAAGTACCTGGTTTGGAGCTTGCAGGGCGATGTGCACCTGGTGCAGCACCTGCGCATGACGGGGGCGGTGCTTTGCGAGCCGCGGCCGGAGCCTGCGCATGTACGCGTGCGCATCGAGCTGCGGCCCATGCGGCGGCTCGTGATCGTGGACCCGCGGCGCTTTGGCACGGGCGAGCTATTGCTGGGGGGCGAGGCGCTCGATGCGTTCTTCGCTGCGCGCCTGGGGCTGGAGCCTTTGGACCCGCGTTTCACCGCCGAGCACCTGGCCACGCTCACGCGCGGGCGCACCACACCGATCAAGGCGCTGCTGCTCGACCAGCGTCGCATCGCGGGGGTCGGCAACATCTACGCGGACGAGGCGCTGCACCGCGCGGGTATCCACCCGCTGCGCCCCGCGGGGCGGCTCACCGCCGAGCAGCACGCGCGCCTACGCGAGAGCACGATCGCGGCGCTGCAGGCGGGCATCGACGCGCGCGGCGCGACGATCGACGATTTCCGCCATGTGGACGGCGTGAGGGGCTCCTTCCAGGATCAGTTTCTCGTGCACCGCCGCGCGGGTGAACCCTGCCCTGCTTGCGGCAGGAGCATCGTCAAGATGGTGGTGGCCGGCCGGGGAACGTACGTGTGCGAGACCTGCCAGCCGCGCCCGCGCGTCAGGCGGCGGCGAGCTCGTCCAGGCGCCCCTGCTCGGCAGCGCTGAGCGTCTCGGCGTAGCCGCCGAGCAACTTGCCATCGACCACCACCTGGGGGAAGCTCATCATGCCTGTGCGCTGCACGAGCTCCGCGCGGCCCGCTGGATCCTTGCTCAGGTTGACTTCCTCATAGGCCAGGCCGTGGGACTTCAAAAGGCCCTTGACGCGGGCGCAGAAGCCGCATGGGTCGGTCGTATAGACGGTGATCCTGCTCATTACTTCATAAAGTATAGAAATGAATTACAGTCCTGGCGGGCAAGCGCCTGGCGGGCAGTCGCCACGTGGGCTCGCCGTACGGGCTCGGTATCTTGCTTGGAGCCCTTGTCAGTCCAGGACGTGCTTGAGGTCGGCGAGCTTGACGTCGGCGGGCGTGAGGTCCGCGGCCGTGAGCGGCGGCGGCTTGCGCTGCTGGGCCGGCAGCCCGAGCACGAGCTCATCGCTTCCCTGCGCGCCCTCGACGAGCGTGCTGACATCGACCAGCGTCAAGCCGATGAGGCTGCCGCTCTTGTCGTAGCGAATGGCGTGACCATCGGGGGTCTCTTCCCAGCCCGCCGCGCGCACGGCGCCCCGGGAGAGGTAGAGCACGTCGGCATCGCGGTCGTAGTGAATGCGGTCGAAGGTGTGCGGGCCGACCTGCAGGCTCATGGCGTTTCTCCTCTGGCAAATGCCGTCTTCACGTCACCGACGGACTTGCTGTCAAAGGCTACCACCACCTTCAGCCAGTCACTGGGGCCAATGCCCGCCAGGTAGAACCAATCCTGCCCGGGCCGGGCCTGGTGGATGTGCTCGGTGGGCGCCACGATCGCGCGCAGCACGTCATCGAGGTAGGGAAACATTTCGGGATGCCCGGCGAGGATGTGATGCCAGCGGTCGGTGCTGAGGTGGACGGTCCGCCCACGGGGGTCACGCACGGTCTCCGTTTCCGCGATGCCGCCCAGTACGCGATTGACTTCGGTGAGCGTGGCAAGCTCGGCAAGGCTGATGTCAAGCGCCCTGGCGATCCGTTTGACGGTCATCCAGGTCGGGTTGACTCGCCCCCGCTCGATCTGTCCGAAGGTCCCGACCGTGACTTCGGCGGCGTGCGCGACGGCTTCCTGGGTGAAGCCGCGCGCCTCGCGCCGCAGGCGCAGTGCGGCCGCCAGGACCTGGTCGGCTGATCCGGATGGGGGCATGTCGTAAACATGCCCTATCGCCTATTGGAAAGTCCAGACGATAAACCACCGTAGGTTTAGTGTTGAGCCAAAGCTGTCTGCCGCCGGCGAGCCTAGACTCGAAGGCACGATGGCCGGCCCCGTGAAGACCGAGGCAGTGGTGCTCCGCTCGCTGCGCTACGGCGAGGCGGATCGCATCCTGCACGTGTATACGCCTCACCGCGGACGCGTGAGCGCGATCGCCAAGGGGGTACGCCGCGCGCGCAGCCGCTTCGGCGGGCGGCTGGAGCCGTTCTTCCGCCTCAGCCTCGAGCTGCACGAAGGGCGCGGGGAGTTGCTGACGGTGACGGGTGCGCACACGGTCAACGGCCACGCGCGGCTGCGCGGCGACGCGGGCGCGCTGGACGCGGCGGCAAGGGCCTGCGACGCGGTGGGGCGGCTGTTCGAGACGTCAGAGCCACACCCGGGGGTGTTCAACCTGCTGTGCCGCAAGCTCGCGCTGCTCGACGAGGAACCGGCGCGGGCGACGCGCGCGGGGGCGCTGGCGTTTCGCCTGAAGCTGCTCGTGGCGGCGGGGCTAGCGCCGCAGCTGGGGGCTTGCGCGGGCTGCGGCGAGCGCGAGCACCTCGTCGGCTTCTCCGGCGCCGCGGGGGGGGTGGTGTGCGGCGCGTGCGAGGCCGTGTCCTTTCCGCTGAGCGAGCAGGCATACGGGTTCATGACGGGCAGCCTGGCGAGCTCGCTGGGCGAGGCACCCACCGCGCCGGATCCGGCGCTGGGGCAGGTCGAGCGGGCGATCTCCGAGACCCTGGAGCACCACGCGCACGTGCGGCTGATGGCGGCGGTGGCACAATCGAGTGGCCGATGAGCACCGCCACGCACCCAGACACCGTCGCTGCCGTGTTCGCCGAGCGGCGCATGGCGCTGGAGCAGGAGATGTTCTCGCCCTTGGCCGCGCGCAGCTACCCGGCACACCGCGTGCAGGCCGAGGAGGACTGCGCGCTGCGCACGCCGTTTCAGCGCGACCGCGATCGGATCGTGCACTGCAAGGCGTTTCGCCGCCTGACGCACAAGACACAGGTGTTCGTGGCGCCCGAGGGCGATCACTACCGCACGCGCCTCACGCACACGCTGGAGGTGACACAGGTCTCGCGCACCGTCGCACGGGCGCTGCGCCTGAACGAGGACCTGACGGAGGCGATCGGGCTGGGACACGACCTCGGGCACCCGCCGTTCGGGCACATCGGCGAGGCTGTGCTCGACGACTGCCTGCAGGAGCGCTTCGGCAGGAGGTTCCGCCACCACGAGCACTCGCTGCGCGTGGTCGAGCAGCTGGAGCGCGAGGGCCGCGGGCTCAACCTCACTGAGCAGGTGCGCGACGGCATCCTAGGGCACTCTGGACGGGCGCCGCTGCCGGCGACGCTCGAGGGGCGCATCGTGCGGCTGCTCGACCGCGTGGCGTACATCAACCACGACATCGACGACGCGCTGCGCGCGGGGGTGCTGACCGAGGACGACCTGCCGCGGGAGCCGATCGCCACGCTGGGCGCCACGGGCAGGCAGCGGATCGACGCGCTCGTACACGACGTGGTGGAGCATTCGGAGCGCGCCGGGGACATCGTCCAGGGCGAGCGGGCCGGGGCGGCGATGGCAGCACTGCGCGAGTTCATGTTCGAGCATGTCTACATGGGTCCCGGCGCACGCATGGAGCACGCCAAGATCGCCGGGGCCGTGAGGACGTTGTTCGAGCACTACTGCGAGCATCCGCAGGAGATCCCCCCGCTGGACCCCGCCGCTAGTGTCTCGCATGACTCCACCCTCGACATCGCCACGCGCGTGACCGACTACATCGCCGGCATGACCGACCGCTTCTGCATCCGCCAGTTCGAGGCGCTGAGCGTGCCGCGCGCATTCCCATCCCCATGAGCCCCCGTCCTGTCCCGTGAGCCCCGTTCCACCACGCTCGTGAGCCGCTACACCCCCGACTCCAAGGAGCGCGTGCGCGATGCCGTGGACATGGTCGCGCTCGTCTCCGCGCGCACAGAGCTGCGCCGCGCGGGGCCCAACAGCTACGAGGGGCTATGCCCTTTCCACGACGAGCGCACGCCCTCGTTCAGCGTCGAGCCGGTGCAGAAGGTCTACTACTGCTTCGGCTGCGAAGCCAAGGGGGACGCGTTCACGTTCGTGCAGGAGACCGAGGGCGTGGACTTCAAGGGAGCCCTGGAGCTGCTGGCCGATCGCAGCGGCGTGGAGCTGGAGCTCGAAGCGGAGGACCCGCGCGAAGCCGAGAAGCGCAAGCGCCGCGAGCGGCTGCTCGACCTGCTCGGGCGCACGGCCGCCTACTACGAACGCCACCTGTGGGACGCGACAGAGGCAAAGAACGCGCGCGACTATCTGCAGGAGCGCGGCCTGGGCGAGGAGATATTGCACAGCTTTCGCGTGGGATACTCCCCGAGCGCGTGGGACAGGGTGCTGCTCGCTTCGCGTCGCGCCGGGTTCACGCCGCAGGAGCTGTATGCGACGGGGCTCGCGCAGCGCAGTAAACAGGAGGGCAGCTTGTATGACCGTTTCCGCGGGCGCATCATGTTCCCGCTCGCCAACATCCGCGGGCAGGTCCTCGGTTTCGGCGCACGCGCGATGCGCGACGAGCAGGGGGCGAAGTACTTGAACACCTCGGATAACGACGTGTACCACAAGGGTCAGCACCTGTATGGCGCCGATCTGGCCCGCGCGCACGCCACGCGCGCGGGGGAGGTCTTGGTGTGCGAGGGTTACACCGACGTGATCGCCCTGCATCAGGCGGGGATGCGTAACGCCGTGGGGCTGATGGGCACGGCGCTGACGGCCGAGCAGGTGGGCGAGCTGACGCGGATGGCCTCGCGCGTGCTGCTTGCGCTGGATGCAGACAGGGCCGGGCAGGAGGCGATGCTGCGCGCCGCAAAGCTCGCCGCGGGGCGCAAGCTTGAGCTGCGCGTGGTGGAGATGCCCGCTGGTGCCGATCCAGCGGAGCTCGTGCAGCGCGAGGGGGTGGAGGCGATGCAGGCGGTGGTCGAGCGCTCGGTGCCGTTCGTGCGCTTCCGCGTGGAACGGGCGCTGGCGCAGGGCGACTACGGCAGCCCGGAGGGGCGGGATCGCACGATCGAAGAGCTGCGCCCGGTGTTCGCCACATTGCCGCCGAGCGCCATGCGCATGGAGTTGACGCGTCTGGTGTCGGGGCGGCTGGCGGTGCCGGAGAGCGTGCTCGAACGTGAGCTGAGCGCCAGGCC
The DNA here is from genome assembly GCA_963821895.1 of uncultured Solirubrobacterales bacterium. GTDB lineage: Bacteria > Actinomycetota > Thermoleophilia > Solirubrobacterales > Solirubrobacteraceae > Palsa-744. Next base: position 196,807 of record CAWGFQ010000006.1, on the reverse strand, counting down.
TGTTGGCACCGCCGAGACGGCAACGGCACCTCGTCGCGCGCCGGCCACGCTGGGACGCAGGGAGGAGACGGAAAGGACGTTCCTCGTCTTGTGCCTGGCGAGTCCGCAGGAGGGCAAACAGGCGCTCGGCGAGCTGGATCTGAACGGGCACTTCACGAGCGATCTGCTGCGGCGGGCGGCCGAGCACCTGCGTGCGGGCGATCTTCACGAGCCGATGAAAGGCTCCGAGAACGGGAACGGGGCAGACGCCGAGCTGCAGGGCGTGCTGGCCGAGCTGGTCGTGCAGGCCGGCCGCGAGGAGGGCAGGCCGGCGATGCTGCAGGTGCAGCGCCTGCAGTTGGAGCTGGCGCGCGTGGACCGCCAGATCCAGGCGGCGCGGGTGCAGGGGGCGGGAGACGTCAGCGAGCTGGCGCATCGGCGCGGGGCGGTGAAGCGCGAGTTCGACCATGCCTACGAGCAGGCGCTGCAGGAGACCGGGAGCTAGCTGCTCCGTATGCTCTAATTCTCCTGCGGATCACCCGATCTGGGGTAGCTCAATCGGCAGAGCATTCGGCTGTTAACCGAAGGGTTGTGGGTTCGAGTCCCACCCCCAGAGTCTCACTGTTGTGCGTCGCGGCAAGGCGCTCCACGAGCATGGCTGCGGCACGGCCGGGGTCATTCTGCCGGTACCAGCGCGACAGCTCTTGTGCGCGCTGCGCGATTGAGGGCGACCCGAGCGCATGCTGCACGGCCATGCGTAACGGGCGCGGCGTGGTGAAGCGCCGCGGCACGCGCACACCGGCGCCGGCCCAGGCGACGCGCGCGGCGTTCTCGTTCATGTCACCAGCCGTTGGGCAGGCAACCACCGGACAGCCAAGGCTGAGAGCTCGAACCAGCGTGCCGTGGCCGGCGTGGCAGACGACCAGATCGCAGTGGGGGATGGTACGCGCGTAGGAGACCCACTCGACCACACGGGCGTTGGCGGGCACGCGCAGCGGGCGCGAGGGCAGGCGGCGGTTCCAGGTTGCAAGGACGCGCACGGGGGCATCGGCGAGGCCCTCCAGGGCGGCGTGCAGCAGGCGGTGCTCGGGGTCCTGCGAGGTGGAGGGGGCGATCAGCACGAGCGGCTCCTCACCCGGCGGCAGCGCAACCTCCCGCGCCGGCGGCTCCCACATGAGCGGTCCCACCACATGCGTGTGCGCAGGCCACGTGCGCGGGTACTCCAGCTGGGGAAATGTGGCCACGAGCGCCAGCTGGCGGCTGGTGCCACCGTGTACGTGCTCAAGCGGCGGCAGACCGAGGCGCTTGCGTGTGTCGTTGAGCTCACGGCGCCCCAGCTCCAGGCCGTTCTCCACCTGGCTGTGCAGGCGCCGCCAGAACGCGCGGCCAAAAGGCGTTCGGGGCAGGCGCGCACCGATCGAATAAATCGGGAAGTCCGGTTCGGTATGGGGATTGATATGGGGGATGAGGGTCGCGCACGGCACTCCGAGGCGCTCGGCGCTGAGCGCCGGCGCGAGCGTGAGGATGTCTGCCACGACGACATCGGGGCGCAGCTCTCGCACCTGTGGGAGGGTGTCCAGGGTGGCGTGTACGACCGCCTCGTAGAAGTCCAGCGGCAGAGGGCCGGAGGGAAACACGGTGTACTCGGGCGCGGGCGCGAACGCCAGGCCCTCGGCTTCGATGTGCGCCTGCCAGCGCATCCAGGTCTGGACGGTCACCTCGTGGCCGCGCGCGGCCAGCGCCTGGCCCAGGGCGATCATCGGGAAGGCGTGGCCGGGGTCGCCGAAGGCGCCTAGCAATACGCGCAGCGGCGGGACGCCGCCGGCGGGGGTGTCGGTACGTGCGCCGGTGCTCATGTGCGTGCTCGTGTCTCTGTCTGTCGCGGCGCTCGCCCGAGGGCTGCAGTGCTCGCGCTAGGCGGCCAGCTCGGCGAGCAGCCGCAACTGGGTGAGGCGATCCTCGGCGGTGAACGCGAGTGGCGTCACTCCGAGCGTGCCCACTCCAGCGTCGCGGTACACCTCCAAGCGCTCCTTGACGAAGTCTGGCGGCCCGCACAGCGAGACGATGTCGATGAGCTTGTCGGGGATGGCGGCCATCGCCTCCTCGCGCTTGCCTTCCAGGTAGAGATCCTGGATGACCATGGCCTCATCGGCGAAGCCATAGCGCTGCACGAGGTTGTTGTAGAAGTTCTGCTTGCGCGAGCCCATACCGCCGACATACAGCGCGATGAAGGGGCGCATCGCGTCGCGCGCTCCCGCCAGATCGTCGGTGATGAAGACGTTGACGGTGGGCGCGATGTCAAAGCCCTCCAGCGAGCGCCCGCTGCGCGCGGCGCCCTCCTCCAGCAGGGGGCGCAGCTCGGAGACGTGCTCGGGCGAGAAGAGGGTGGGGATCCAGCCGTCGGCGATCTCGCCCGCCAGGGCGGTGTTCTTGGGGCCGATCGCGGCCAGGTAGATCGGGATGCGCTCCTGCACGGGGGCGATCGTGAGCTTGAGCGCCTTGCCGGGGCCGTCGGGGAGCGGCAGCTCCAGGGTCTCGCCGTGGAACTCGACGCGTTCGCGCGCCAGCGCCATGCGCACGACGGCGACGTACTCGCGCGTGCGCTGCAGCTGCTTGGCGAAGCGCTGCCCGTGCCAGCCCTCGGCGACCTGCGGGCCGGAGGAGCCGATGCCCAGGATCATGCGCCCGTCGGAGAGCTGGTCGATCGTGGCCGCGGTCATCGCGGTCATCGCGGGCGAGCGGCCGGGCATCTGGAAGATGCCGGAGCCGAGCCGGATCTTGGTGGTCTGCCCGGCGAGCCAGCCGAGGATCGTGGCGGAGTCCGAGCCGTAGGCCTCGGCGGTCCACACCGAGTCATAACCCAGCCGCTCGGCCTCCTGCACGATGTTGAGCTGGTCCTGGGAGGTGAGGCCGAGGCCCCAATAGCCGATGTGCACGCCTAGCTTCATGACCGGGAGCTTCCTTTCGGGTGGGGGGCGGCACGCACGCGGGGCGCACGGTCCATTGTCGATGCGGTCTGCGATGTGGTCTGCGGTGCTCGCTGCCGGCTCTGCGATCGGCTCTGCCGATCCCGCGATGTGCTCTACAGCGAATCGCCGGGCCGGGTGAACATCATCTCAGGCACGACGCAGGCGGGGGAGAGACGCAGCATGAAGCGCACCGCCTCGGCGATGTCCTGCGGGCGGATCATCTCCTCGGGCTTGACCTGCTCCTTGATGAAGTCGGTCATCGGCGTGTCCACGAAGGCGGGGCAGAGCGCGATCGACTTGATCCCCTGCGGCCCGAGCTCCTTGTTCATCGATTCCGTCCAGCCGACGACGGCGTGCTTGGTGGCGGAGTACACCGACAGCCACACCTCGGCGCGCTTGCCGGAGATCGAGGAGGTGTTGACGACGAGCGCATTGCGATGCTCACCGGCCGCCGCCTGCAGCATGGGCAGGCATTCGCGGTAGAAGAGCACGATCGAGCGCACGTTCACGTCGAGCTGCATATCCAGGTGCTTGGTCTGTATCTGATCGAGCGTCGCGCCGATGCCCACGCCGGCGTTGTTGACGAGCACATCCAGGCGCTCGTAGCGCTCGCGGTGCGCAGCCACCACCGCCTGGATCTCGCTCTCCTGCGCGACGTTGGCGGCGACCCCGTGCACCTCCAGGCCCTCGCCCTTCAGCTCAGCAACCGCGTTCTCGAGCTTCTCCGCCCGTCGCGCGGCCATCGTGACAGCATGCCCCTCCTGCCCAAGAACCCTGGCGATAGCCAGCCCGATCCCGCTCGAAGCCCCCGTGACGATCGCCGCCCGCTGTGCCATCTCCTCATCCTCCTGGTCGTTTTGTCCTCCGCAATCAAACCATTCGGAGCGCGAACTCGCATTTGCGCGACGACGCCCGCCTTGGCGGCAAGACGCCTTCCGTCTTGGCACGAGGCGCCGCGTCGCATCCGCGGAGCGCGCTGGTAGCGTGAAGCCCGCGCCACAGCGCACGCACGCAGCACGCGCACAGCGCACACACATACGCGGGCCCGTAGCTCAGCTGGTTAGAGCTGGCGACTCATAATCGCTAGGTCGCAGGTTCGAGTCCTGCCGGGCCCATTTCTCTGGGAGAAAGCAGCGCTAATCGAACCAAGTGGGTACGCCACGCCTCGGGCCACAAAGTTGAACCGGGGCGACGTATGCGCCCTACGCGAAGCTCCAGCCTTGGTTTCGGAGGAAGCTGAGTACGTTGACGCATGGCACGCCTAGGGCCTGGCATACCGAGGGAATCCTGGGCTTGGTCGCGGTTCCACCCTTCTCCTCGGTGACCACCGTGAGGCTTCACACACGGGCAGTCGCGATGACGAACGGGTCCGCCCCATTGCGATTCTTTGTTGCCTTCATCAACAGTGGGTGTCGCGCGAGAATTTCGGAGGTGGCGCGCTGGATGGCATCATCGAGCGGTACGAACATATGCGAGCGCGCGTTGATCCACTTGGCAAGCTCGTCCTCCTGTCGTGCCAACTCGACGCGCACCTCGTCAGGGCAGAGCACCTGCTGCTGGGTGATGAGTTCGTCCAGCTTGATCCATAGCCCAGGGAAGACATCGGGCGGATAGGAGCGCGCCCAGCACCCGATGAGGACACTCGTGTCGAAGCAGTAGGCCATCAGTCGCGGGCGCCACCTGTGGCGGCCAGCTCAGCTTCGAGCTTCGGGAGCCGATTTAGCTTGATCTCGAGGTACTCCGAGAGGTCCGACCCAGTGATGGCGCGTCGGTGGTAGGCGTCGAGTGCCGATTCGATGAATCCACGACCGAGATCACGAACCTTCATTCGGTAGGGGCCCGGGCCTCCCGAGCGTTGCTCCTCGTGACGCTTGCGCCTCTGCTCCTCACGAAATTCCCGAAAAGCCGCACGGTACTCGGCCTCCTTCTCCTGCAGGAAGTCCCAGTCCGCAAGGCCAACCGAGTGCAGCCGGCGCACAACCGCTTCCTGGCTCGCGGAGTATTTCTCAGAGAGGCCGCGGATAGTGTCCTCGCTCCAGCGCCCGTCGGCAGGTGGATTCTGGAGCGCAGGCTCTGCGCGGAAGGTGTCGAGCGGCATCAGCGCAGCGGCAGCAACCTGGTTGCAGAAGATCTCAATCTCGTCTGTAGGTCTGCGCGCCTGCCGCCGTGGCAGGACATCGCATACACCGTCGGCATGAAGGAGCACGTGCGCGAACTCGTGGAGCAGGGTAAAGATCCGCCCGCGCGGGAAGTCACCGCCGTTGAGCACGACGACTGGTAGGCGATCCATCGAGATCGAGAATCCCCTCATCTCCTGAACAGGGATTGATTGCGCCTGTAGAACGAGAACATCGAGCCCGGAAACTGCTTCGCGCCATGCGTTGAGCGCACGATGCGGGCCCGACCAGGCCGCCTGCTGCGCAAGGGTCACGCCGAGAAGCACGCGCGCGGCAGCCCCATATCGCTCAGGATCGGACGTCTCCTTATCGAGCTTGGGTGCGGGACCCACTGGTTCGTCAGCAAGCTCACGCAACTCAAGGGCGGCTTCGCGCACGGCGTGGGCACGGCGGATCACAGCCAGCAGCCCAGGCGACAGCTGTCCAAGCTCCGCGTCTGGCACGCGCCGATAGTCCCTGAGCGGCTGAAAGTCCAGTGGCGGCTCCGGCAGATAGAAGATCGCCAACGGGCGCTTGTAGACCCTGGCCGCCGTGCGAAGCTGCGCGATGGTCGGGCGAGCCTCGTCCGTCTCCCAGGAGCGCAGGCGATCCTCGCTTACCCGTAGCTTGGCGGCGGCCGCGTCGAGGCTGAAGCCCGCCGACTGGCGCGCCCAGACGAGTAGTTCCGGCTTGATCAGTGCGTCTGGAGTCCGTGTCATCGCAGTGGTCTACATGGAGCCTACGCACGTCCCCCGACGCTTGGGCGCCTCGTTGCACAGTCTGTCGGTCAGGAATCCGATCTCTGAGGCGCAGCTTCTCGCGCCGGGCTGCCGTCGGGGAGGCGCGGAGCAAGACGCAAATGTACGAAGCCGTTGTTAGCGGGCGCCCAGTGATCGTCCTGGTGACCCTCGGGGCTGTACACGACGGCGTGGGCGAGGAGATTCTGCGGCTCCGGCTGCGGGATGACGGCTGACACCATCTCGGGAGCCTGCCGGCGGTCAGGAATGAAGCTGACCGCGAGACTCCCAGTCAGCCGGCCGCCGAGCTCACGAAACATCGAGGCCGGCAACGTCCACATCACGCCTTGAGCGACGCCACCGTGATCCTTGTTGCCAAACGCGACCTTGCCGGCTGACCACTCGAACCCCTTAATCGGCGGGACACTCGACAGCTTCAGCTGGGCCATCGCACCGAGCACCTTCGCTGATCCAGACGCAGCGACCCCGGCGACTGGACCCGCCGCGGACGCCAGCTTGCTCGCATCGTCGGCAAGCGGCTGGACGACCTGCCAATCCTGCGCCGCCTTCTCCCAGAAGGATTGCTCGTGGGCAACCGGGCTCATGTACTTGATGGTGGCGGCAAGCTCCTTAACGCGCCAGCCTCCACCTGCCGGGAAGAAGACGTAGACACGAGCCGCTGGATCGAGAAGGCGATCCCACAGGTCATTCGGTCCCTTGATGTGCTCAAGCCATCCGCTGTGCTCTGGACGATGCCCAGGATGGCCGATTGTCCACCAATACTCGTATACGGGACTCGGCTGGATTGTCTGCGCGGCGCCTTCAGCGGTGCCCGCCGGGACCACCTCGGCGTAAGCGGTGTCGAGGACGGGGCTCGTCTCGCCGAACACCTCGAAGTAGTATGGGTCGTCACCCTTGCCGTCCCACTGTGTGAGATCCGCGGGATGGCTCGCGGATTCGATCGTCATGAAAACCAAGTCTGTCAGCTGCCGCGGTTAGATCGCTCAACGCCTACGCACTCTTGAGTCTGGACCGGACGACTACCCCCGCCCACGTCGACGCTTCGGTCGACTCAGCGGCCCGCCAGCACGTATCGACCCCTCGCCACTCGCACGAAGCGGGGCGAAGCACCCGAGACGTTGCCAGCGAGGGCAGCCTTGACCGAAGCCCACGCCACCGGCGCCCCCAGCGACGCCTCAACGGCTGCATGGATGTACTTGGCTCGCATCGGCTCGCCACGATCAGCCAGCACGTGGACAACAGCCTTCAGCACCCAGCCTGGCCGGCGAGGCCGCTGTCGGCAAGCCATAACCGCCCGTCGAGGCGAACGGCGGCCAGTTTCTTGGCCACACGGCCCAACGACCTCTGTAGATCGTGGTTCGATAGAACTCCGATTAGGTCCATAGCACGCGGATGTCCCTGCAATGATCGCGACGCGTGCCGGCGACTCAGAAGGAATGGATCAAGCGTCTCCAGCGAGAGGGCTGGGCGCTGGAGCGCGGCGGCAAGCACCAGGCCAAGATGACCAAGCCGGGGTACCGCCCGATCACGCTCCCGGAGAACAAGCGCCGCGCCTACTCGAAGGGCTTTGAGGCGCAGCTGCGCCGTGAGGCCGGTCTATAGGACCGGGAGCCTTGACCCGATATCTATGATGAGGACGATGCCCGCGCCACAGCAACTACACGTCAGCGTCCGACACGAGGATGGAGCGTTCTGGGCCACTGTGGAGGAGTACCCCGGCGTGTTCGCCACGGGCGAGAGCTTTGACGAGCTGCGCGAGAGCCTGCAGGAGGGCATCGCTTTGATCCTCGCACGTCCAGGTGAAGAGCCGCCAGCGGTGACGTTGGGGGCGTTGCACCTGGAGCCCGTTGCCATGAGCGCGGACGCCGAGCTCATCTACGCCTGAGGAGCAGTGAAGCCCAAGGCGGGCTCCGGATTGTGGCCGGGCTGTGGCATTGCAAGCAGACTGAGCGCAAATCCTTCCCGCGCCCTATTCAGCACCGCCTCGAACTCGGCGTCGCCGAGGCCCATGTTGCCCGGTCCGAGATGGCTGCAGATGACGCCGTCCCACGCGGCCCAGAGGAACCTGGCGGTGCTCTGCGCGTCGACGCGCCGTGCGAAGCCTTCGTCGATCATCTTCTGGATCTCATTCGCCATGCGTTTGGTCTCATCCTCGATGCGCCGCGCCACCCTGGCGGTCGCGGTCGGTGTGAGCTCTGCGCCGGGACGGTCCGGGGGCGGGAAGCGAAACAACTGGAAGTAGCCGGGGTGCTCGCGCGCGAAGCGCAGGTAGCCCTCGGAGAGGCCGAGCAGGCGCTCAGCGGGGAGGCCGCCAGCGTCAAAGCCCTCGTCGCAGTAGCGCTTGTCCAGCTCAAGCGCCCGCTCGATCAGGGCGCTGTACACGCCCTCCTTGCTGCCGAAATGGGCGTAGATCGAGCCGACCGCCACATCGGCCTCCTCGGCCAGATCCTCCATCGTCGTCGCCGCGTAGCCGCGGCTGATGAAGAGCCGCTCGCCGGCGTCCAGGATCACTCCCGCGGTGCGCGCCTTGCGCCGCTCAGAACGCGAGCCCTGGTCGCCCTTCGGCTTGTCGGATACCCGCTGAGCGATGGTCATTTGCAATATCTTTGCATTAGTATAGTCTCATTCTAGTTCTGTAACCAAACTTTAGAAGGCGGGGCGAGCTGGATATGACCTTGGGCGCTGACACAAAGACGGTACTCCTGGCAGACGCCGTGATGTTCCTCTTTGCGCTGCTGAGCGGGGTATGGAAGTACAGTCGGATCGCGAGCTCCGAGGATCACACGGCACACGTCTATGTCGATATGGCGCACCGCACGGCGCTGCTCTACAGCTTCGCGTTGCTGCTGTCCGCGGAACCCACGCCTACATGACCACCCTGATCGTCGCGGAGATCGGCGGATGGCTGGTCCTGGTCGCAGGGTTCCTCGATAAGCAGATCTTCTGAGGCCCGCAAATGCGATGTGGCACGCGTGCTACACTAGGCCAGATGGCGCGTGAGATCACCCAGCGGCAGCTGCGCAACGAGAGCGGCGAGATCATGCGCGAGCTCGATCGCGGCGAGTCCTTCGTGGTGACCCGCAACGGCGTGCCGGTCGGCGAGCTGACCCCCGCGCACAGGCGTCGTTTTGTGCCTGCGGCGGTGGCGATCGAGGCGTTCTCCGGCCTGCCTCCGATCGACTTCGCCGAGTTCCGCTCCGATGTGGACCGCTGGGTCGATCAGGACCCCACGCCGCGTGCCTGAGCGCCATGCTCGCGGCCTGCTGGACACATCGGTCGTAATCGACCTGGAGCGCCACAGGGCCGAGGATCTGCCCCTCGAGCTGGCCGTCTCGGCCGTCACGATGGCTGAGCTGGCAGCCGGCTCTCACGCGACTGCCGATCCCGGCAAACGCGCCGAGCGCATGCTGCGTCTGCAGCACGCCGAAGCGACCTTCGACCAGCTCCCGTTCGACTCCGGTGCCGCTCGGGCGTATGGGCGCATCTATGCCGCCGTCGTTTCGGCAGGCCGCAAAGCACCCGGCCGGCGCGCACTCGATCTCCTGATTGCAGCCACCGCACTGTCAAACAAGCTGCCGCTCTACACCCAGAACGCCGAGGACTTCACGCCGTTCGCGGACATCCTCGACATCGTGACGGTGCGGCCGGCTGCATCTCTGCAGGCTTGATTCGTCAGCCGCCGGGTCTGGGGCCAGTCGAGGATGAGCCGTCCTCCGCGGGGCTGGGGGTCAGTCGAGGAAGACCGCGATGTCATCGACTGACGCGCGCTCGGGAACTCGCTGGGCGTGAACCGGCTGGCCGAGGTGCAGCAGGCCGATTGATTGCTCATCGGCGGGGATCGCGAGCCCGCTGCGCACGCGAGGGGTGTCGAGCAGCGGCACAGTCCGCCAGTAACCGGCAAGCCCGCGCGCGTGAGCGGCAAGCAGCACGATGTACGACGCGATTGCACTCGCCAGCAGATCCTCGTTCTGCTGGGTGGAGTCACCATCGAGCCTGACGCCCGCAACGACGAGCGTAGGAGCACGCTCGAGCTTATTCGCCGAGCCAGGATTGTCGAGCTCCGCCTCGCGCGCCAACAGAGCACGCGCCTGCGGGCCGAGCACGCGAAAGCGCCACGGGTTTGTCAGGTGGTGGTTGGGCGCCCAGCGGGCGAGCTCGAAAAGCTCGCGCAACGTCTCGTGCTCGACCGGCACAGGACCATACGCCTTGTGGGTTCGGCGTGTGCGAATGGCTGTATCGATGTTCATCGCGCTGTCCGTAGATCGAAGGCCGGCGGCCCAGAGGTCGAGTTAGGGTACCCTAACTCCTGTGGTAGCCTGCCGGTGCCAATCCCTACCGGGTTGATCGGATATCGATTTACGATGACGCCACGCCATGGGCTGGCGCGAAGGAGAAGACCGGCAAATGCGCAACATCAAGCTCTCGATCGTGACTGGCGCAGCCATTGCCGCGGCTCTCCTGCTCGCCGCGTGTGGCGGATCCTCGACCGGCACCACGTCGAGCGTGTCCAACGGCACGTCCGCTTCCGGCTCGCTGGCGGGCCAGTCGATCACGCTCTACAACGGGCAGCACGAACAGACGACCGCGCGGCTGGTGAGTGCGTTCGAAAAGCGCACGGGGGTGAAGGTGAACGTGCGCACGGGCGATGAGGCCGAACTGGGCAACCAGATCATCCAGGAGGGCTCCAGCTCCCCGGCGGATGCGTTCTACACCGAGAACACCCCCGTGCTCGAACACCTGCGCGAGGAAGGGCTGCTGGCCCGCCTCCCAGCCACCACGCTCGCGGCGATACCGGCGCGCTACAGCTCGACGCAGGGCGAGTGGGTCGGGGTCTCGGGGCGCATCGCGGTGCTCGTCTACAACACCGGCCAGGTCTCCCCGGCGGGCCTGCCGAGCTCGATCCTTGCGCTGTCCGAACCGCGCTTCCGGGGCAAGCTGGGTTTCGCACCCTCGGAGACCGACTTCCAGCCGCTGGTCAGCTCGATCACGAAGTTCTACGGGGCGGCTGTGGCGGAAAAGTGGCTGCAGGGCATCAGGGCCAACGGCAAGGTCTACCCCGACAACGAGACGGTCGTGGCGCAGGTCAACAATGGCGAGAGCGCGATCGGGCTGATCAACCACTACTACTGGTTTCGTCTGCGCGCCGAGGTCGGGCAGGGCGGCATGCACTCTGCCCTTCACTACTACGCGCCGGGCGACCCCGGCGACCTCTTGAACGTGTCGGGGGCGGCGGTGCTGAAGTCGAGCGGCCACCAGGCGGCGGCGCAGGCGTTCGTGGCGTTTCTCGTCAGCCGGGAAGGGCAGGAAACGATCGCGCACAGCGACAGCTACGAGTATCCGCTGCGCCCAGGCGTCGCCGCGGCGAGCGTGCTGCGGCCGTTCGCTCAGCTGCAGCCCGCGCCGATCGGCCCGGCGGAACTGGGCGATGGCAGCGCGCCGCTGGAGCTCGAGCAGAAGCTGGGGTTGCTCTGAACACGCTCGCCCCTCCCACGCCCGGTGTCCAGGGCAGATGGATGCGAATGTGGTCACAGCGCCCGCGCCTGCCTCTCGTGACCGCGGTTGGCGCTGCGCTGGCGGCCGGCCTCGTGCTGCTGCCGCTGGTGTTCCTCGTCGTCGAGGCACAGCGATCGGGGTGGGGCACGACGGAGCGCCTGCTGTTCCGCCACCTCACTGCCGTGCTGCTGTGGAACACGGTGCGGCTGGTGGCGCTCAGCACCACACTGTGCGCGGTGATCGGGGTAGCTGCCGCCTGGTGCACCGAGCGCACCGACATCCCGGCGCGGCGCCTGTGGGCCGTGCTATTGGTGCTGCCGCTGGGCATACCCGACTTCGTGATCGGCTTCGGCTGGGTCTCGCTCGACCACAGCCTGCAGGGGTACTGGGCGGCCGTGATGATCATGACGCTGTCGCTGTATCCGCTCGTATACCTGCCGGCGGTGGCGGGCCTGGCCGGCGTCGATCCGGCCCTGGAGGAGGTTGCGCGCAGCCTCGGGCTCGGGCCGTGGGGGGTTTTCTTCAGGGTGACGCTGCGCCAGATGCTGCCGGCCGTGCTCGGCGGCGCTCTGCTCGTGACGCTGGGACTGCTGGCGGAGTACGGGGCGTTTGAAATCGTGCAGTACCAGACGTTCACGGTGGCGATCTTCACGGAGTTCAAGCTCGGCTTTGACGCTGCGGCGGCGTGCGCGCTCTCGCTGGTGCTGGTGGCGCTCGGGGTCGTGGTGCTCGCGGGCGAGCTGCCGCTGGCCAAGCGCGGGCGCTTCGTGCGCAGCGGGGCCGGAGCACGCAGGGCGGGCAGGCGGGTGCGGCTGGGGCGCTGGACGATACCCGCGCTGCTCGCACTGTTCGCGCTGAGCGGGCTGGCGCTCGGGGTGCCGGTGGGCTCGCTCGTGTACTGGATGATCCACGGTGGCTCGACGACGCTGCCCTCGGCCTCGATCCTGACCGACGCGGGGCACACGGTGGAGTTCAGCGCGGGGGCGGCGGCGCTCGCGACCGCGCTGGCGATCCCGGTGACGATCGCGGCGATGCGCCACCGCAACTGGCTGACGATCGCAATCGAGCGCCTGGCGCTCTTGCCGCAGGCGCTGCCGGGGCTGGTGGTGGCGCTGGGGCTGGTGTCGTTCTCGGTGCGCTACGCGCTGCCGCTTTATCAGAGCGCGCTGGAGCTGATCGTGGCTTACGCGATTCTGTTCCTGCCGCTGGCGATCGTGGGGGTACGCGCGGCGCTTGCGCATGCGCCGGCTCACCTGGAGGAGGTGGGCCGCTCGCTCGGGCGCCGGCCCGCGGAGGTGTGGCTGCGCGTGACGCTGCCGCTGATCGCGCCAGGATTGGGGGTGGCGTTCCTGCTGGTGTTCATCTCCTCATGCACGGAGCTGACGGCCACGCTTTTGCTGCGGCCCACGGGGGTGGACACGCTGGCCACGCAGTTCTGGGTGTACACGACCGGCTTCTCCTACGGCGCGGCGGCACCGTACGCGGGCCTGATGGTGTTGATATCCGCTGTGCCGGTTTACCTGCTGAGTAGGCGCATGACGGCAATCGCGCGGCGGGGGCAGACGTGAGCTCTGCTTTGAACAGCTCGCGCAGCGACCTGTGGGTGCTCGACCTTTGGAAGGGCTATGGCGGGCGCGAGCATGTGCTGCGCGGCGTGAACCTGAGCGTCCCCGCCGGCTCGCTCGTGGCCGTGCTGGGGCTGAGCGGCTGCGGCAAGACGACGCTGCTGCGCGCCATCGCCGGCTTCGAGCGGGCTGAGCGCGGGCGCATCGCGCTGGGGGCGCGCACGCTGGACGACGGCCACGCCTACGTGCCGCCCGAGCGCAGGGGCATCGGCTACGTGCCCCAGGAAGGCGCGCTGTTCCCGAACCTGAGCGTGCGGGCGAACATCGCCTTCGGCCTCTCGCGCGCGGAGCGTCGCGGCGATGTCGTGAACGAGCTGCTCGAGCTGGTCGGGCTGACGGCCCTGGCCCGGCGCTACCCGCACGAGCTCTCCGGCGGCGAGCAGCAGCGCGTGGCGCTCGCCCGTGCACTGGCGCGCCAGCCCGAAGTGCTGCTGCTGGACGAGCCGTTCTCCTCGCTGGACGCCTCGCTGCGCGTGAGCGTGCGCGAGGAAGTCAGCGCGCTTTTGCGTCGGCAGGGCGCCACCACGGTGCTGGTGACACACGACCAGGAGGAGGCGCTGTCGCTGGCGGACACGGTGGCGGTACTGCGCGACGGGGTGGTCGTCCAGCAGGGCACGCCGGCGGAGCTGTACAGCCAGCCGGCGGACGCGCGCCTGGCGGGCTTCCTCGGCGAGGCCAACCTGCTGCACGCCACGTTCGAGGGAGACACCGCGCGGACCGCGCTTGGAGCGATCGAGTTGCGGCCCGATCACGCACGGCCGCCCGGCCTGAAAGAGGGGGTCGTGATGGTACGCGCGGAGCAGCTGCATGTGAGTCTGCGGGATGGCGACCCGCCACCGGCGGGCCTACCGGGCAGCGTCGAGAGCTGCCGCTACTACGGACACGACGCGCTGCTGCGCATCCGTCCCGACCCGGAGCAGCCCGGCTTGGTTGCACTGATCGCGCGGGTGCACGGCGAGCAGGCCCTGGCGGAGGGCACTGCGGTGGTGGTGACCGCGCGCGGGCCCGTCAGCTCTGTGGGGTAGGGGGATGCGTCCCGCCGCCACAGCGGGTGGCGATGGCCTTGGCGAAACCGACACACCCGGCTTGGCGAACCGATTGACATAGGCTGTTGGCGCATGACGAACGCTGCGCTTCAGACGGTGCGATTGCACGACGAGGACTCCTCGCTGCAGGCGACCTTCGTCCCGGCCGCGGGGATGCTGTGCTGCTCGCTGCGTCACCGCGGCGAGGAGCTGCTCGCGCAGAACGCGGGGGTGGAGGCATACGCGCAGCGCGGCAAGACGATGGGCATCCCGCTGCTGTATCCGTGGGCGAACCGGCTGGCCGCCTTCGACTACACGATCGAGGGCCGCACGGTGGCGGTGCCGCACGACACCAAGCGCGTGGCGCTCGACCAGAACGGGCTGCCGATCCACGGCGTCATCGGCGGGCGGCTGCAATGGGATCTCTCTCATGCCACGGCCTCCTCGCTGAGCGCGCGTTCAAGCTGGAGCGAGTCACGGCCCGAGCTGTTCGAGGTGTTCCCCTTCCACCACGACCTCACCTACGAGGCGACCCTTGCCGAGGGGCGCCTTGAGATCCAGGTGAGCGTACATGCCTGTGGCGCGGACAAGGTGCCGGTGGCGTTCGGCTTTCACCCATATCTTCAGCTCCCGGGCACGCCGCGAGAGCGCTGGCAGGTGCAGCTGCCTGCGCTGCGTCACCTGGCGCTCGACGCGCGGCAGATCCCCGCGGGCCCCGACGGCTCGCAGCCGGCGCGCGGGTTCGAGCTGGGCGAAGAGGTGTTCGACGATGGCTTCGACGATGTGGCGCAGCCCGCGCGCTTCACCCTCAGCGCGAGCGGCCGGCGGATCGCACTGACGCTGACGGAGGGCTACCCGTGCGCGCAGGTGTACTCCCCGCAGGGGGGGCAGTTCATCTGTTTCGAGCCGATGACGGCGCAGGCGAACGCGCTGCGCAGCGGCAGCGGACTGCATCTGCTGGCCCCCGGAGAGCGCTACCGTGCGACGTTTTCCGTAACGATCGAAGATCTCCCAACCACGGCGTGAAAGCATGAGCGAGGTCATACGCACGGAGGCGCTCACGAAGGTGTACCGCGGCAGCGACTTTGCGGCCGTGGACGAGCTGAACCTGAGCATCCACAGCGGTGAGATATTTGGGCTGCTCGGGCCCAACGGGGCGGGCAAGACGACGACCGCGGGCATGCTCACCACGCGTGTCGTCCCCACCTCGGGTCGGGCATACGTGGGGGCGATCGACGTGGTCGCGCAACCCGCGCTGGCGAAGCAGCTGATCGGAACGGTGTCGCAGACAAACACGCTCGACCGCCAGCTGACCGTCTGGGAGAACCTGTACTTCCACGGGCGCCTGTTCGGCATGTCGGCCAACGCGTCGCGCACCTCCGCGGATGAGCTGCTGGAGCAGTTTCAGCTCAGCAAGTGGGCGAAGGCGTCGGTGTTCGCGCTCTCCGGCGGCATGGCGCAGCGCCTGATGGTGGCGCGGGCGATCTTTCACCGCCCCGCCGTGCTGTTCCTGGACGAGCCGACCGCGGGCCTCGATCCGCAGAGCCGCCTGGCGCTGTGGGAGATCCTGGGGGAGCTGAACGGCGCCGGGCAGACGATCATGCTGACGACGCACTACATGGAGGAGGCCGACCAGCTGTGCGCGCGCGTGGCGATCATGGACCACGGCAAGATCCTCGCGCTCGACACGCCTGAGGCGCTCAAGCGCACGGTGGGCGCGGAGGACATCCTCACGATCAAGGCCGCTGGCGAGCGCCACGCGCTGGCGCGGCGGCTGCAAAGCGAGATACCGGAAATCACCCGCACCCGAGACGTGGACGGCGGCCTGGAGTTACACGTGGAGGGCGCCAAGCGGCTCGTGCCGCGCGTGGTGAATGCGGCAGAGAGCGGCGGCTTCGAGGTCGCCGACCTGTCGGTATCCAAGCCGAGCCTGGAGACGGTGTTCATCAACCTCACGGGGAAGGCCTTGCGTGACTGACACCACCGCAACGGCGAGCGCCACGGTGGCCCCGGCGACCCCTACGGGCGACAGCCGCGACGGCGCCGCCCGCATCGCGCTGACCCCGACGCGCTCGACGATGCAGGCGAGTCGCACGGCGCTGCGAGCTTTGATCCTGCGCGATCTCTTGGTGCTGCGCAAGAACTTTGGCGAGTTCCTCGTGCGCACATTGATTCAGCCCTTCCTCTTGGTGTTCGTGTTCCTTTACGTTTTTCCGTCGATCGGGCAGGGTGTAGGGGGAGGGGGAGGGGTCGCGCGTGAGAGTGCATTCGCGACTGTGCTGGTCCCGGGCGTAGTGGCGATCTCGATCATGTTCCAGGGCATTCAGGCGGTGGCATTGCAGCTCTCGAGTGAGTTTGGGTACACGCGCGAGATCGAGGATCGCGTGCAGGCGCCGTGCCCGATCTGGCTGGTGGCCGTGGCGAAGGTGCTGTCGGGATCCGTGCAGGGGGCGATCGCGGCGATCGTAGTGTTCCCGATGGCGGCAGTGATCCACGCGCCCGGGGTCGAAGCGCACCTGTCGGTGACCTGGTGGATTGTGATCACGCTGATACCGCTGGCTTGCGTGGCGATGACCTCGCTCGGGCTGCTGCTGGGCACCTACTTTGAGCCGCGCAACATCGGCTTGATGTTCGGCTTCGTGGTGCTGCCACTGACGTTTCTGGGCGGCACCTACTACCAGTGGACGAAGCTCGCGCCGGTGCAGGTGGACGGGATCCATTGGCTTCAGATCATCGTGCTCGTGAACCCACTCATCTACGTCGCGGAGGGCATGCGCGCGGGGCTGACACACGCTTCGCACATGCCCTTGTATGTGGTGTATCCGGTGCTGGTGGGCTTCTGCGCGGTGTTCCTGTCGTTGGGGCTGCGCAACTTCCGCCGACGGGTGCTCTCTTAGCGCCGTAGCATCTAACCCAGTGCCTGACGAATCGCAGAGCGAGCCTGAGCGCCCCGGCGCCAGCCAGAGCAGCGCGCACCCCCCGATGCCGCGCGACAAGCGCGGCTGGCACGTCTCGCCGGCGCCGGACGGGCGGGGGATGCCCGAGCAGGCGCCGCAGGGGCGCCCGGCGCACCGACGGCCGGGCTTCCTTTGGTTCGTGCTGATCCTGCTGGCGATCAACTGGCTGTCGGTGCTGCTATTCCAGCCCTCAAGCGGCGAACCGCGCGTGACTGTGTCGTTCAATCCGTTCTTCCTGGCGCAGGTGCAGGACGGGCATGTGAAGTCGATCTCCTCCAAGGGCGACACGATCCAGGGGACCTTCACGAGCAAGCAGCACTATCCGGCGAGCGATACGAAGGCGACAGCCACGAAGCAGTTCGCGACAGAGGTGCCCTCGTTCTGGAACGGCAGCGAGCTCTCGGCGCTGCTGAAGGAAAAGAACGTGGAAGTCAACGCCAAGTCCACGACGACAACGACGTCGCTGTTGAGCGAGCTGCTGCTGGGCTTCGGCCCGACGCTGCTGATCGTGGGCCTGTTCATCTTCTTCATCCGCCGCGCGGCGAAAGCAGGCGGGGCGATGGGGGCGCTCGGCAACTTCGGGCGCTCGCAGGCCAGGCGCGTGGACCCGGCGCAGATCCGCATCACCTTCAAGGACGTGGCAGGCATCGACGAGGCCAAGGCGGAGCTCTCGGAGATCGTGGACTTCCTGCGCAACCCCGAGCGCTACGGGCGCCTGGGTGGGCGCATGCCCCACGGGGTGCTGCTCGCGGGCGCCCCGGGCACGGGCAAGACACTGCTCGCGCGCGCGGTGGCGGGAGAGGCGCACGCGGCCTTCTTCTCGATCTCCGCGTCGGAGTTCATCGAGGCGATCGTCGGCGTGGGCGCCTCGCGCGTGCGGGACCTGTTTGCCAAGGCAAAGGAGGCCTCCCCCGCGATCGTGTTCATCGACGAGCTCGACGCGATCGGGCGCTCGCGCCAGGGCTCGGTGTCTGTGACGGGCGCCAACGACGAGCGCGAGCAGACGCTCGATCAGATCCTGACCGAACTGGACGGGTTTGAGAGCAATGAGGCGGTGGTGGTACTGGCCGCGACGAACCGGCCGGACGTGCTCGACTCGGCGCTGCTACGACCCGGACGCTTCGACAGAAGGGTGACCGTGCAGGCCCCGGATCGCACAGGGCGACGGGAAATCCTCGAAGTGCACACGCGCTCGATTCCTTTGGCGGCGAGCGTGGATCTCGATGCGCTGGCGGCCAGCACACCCGGCATGGTGGGGGCCGACCTGGCGAACCTCGCCAACGAGGCGGCGCTACTCGCTGCACGGCGCAACCATGATGCGGTGGAGACGGCCGACTTCACCGATTCGCTTGAGAAGCTGATGCTGGGCTCCCCGCGCGGCATCCTGCTCTCGCCGGCGGACCGCGAGCGCACGGCCCACCACGAGGCGGGGCACGCGCTGGTGGGGATGCTGACGCCGGGTGCGGATCCGGTGCGCAAGGTATCGATCATCCCGCGCGGAATGGCGCTGGGGGTGACGCTCTCCACGCCCGACAGCGACAGGGTGTCATATTCGCTAGGGGAGCTGGACGCAAAGATCCGCGTCGCGCTCGGGGGCCGCGTGGCCGAGGAGGTGGTTTACGGGACGATCACCACCGGGGCTGAGTCGGACATCCAGCAGCTGACGCTGATCGCGCGCCAGATGGTGGGCCGCTGGGGGATGAGCGAAGCAGTCGGGCCGGTGGCGGTGCTGCCCGCCGAGGGCGAGGGGCCGTTCCTGCCAGGGGTGAGCGCCGCCTCAGAGTCCACACAGCGCTTGGTGGACGAGGAGGTACGGCGCATGATCGAGGGAGCGCACCAGGAGGTGACGCGGCTGCTCACCGATCACCGCAGCCAGCTTGAGAGCCTCGCGCAGGCGCTCTTGAAGGCAGAGACGCTCGACGCGATCGACGCCTATGCGGCGGCGGGGGTGCCGGGGCACGAGGAAGAGCAGCAGGCGCTGCCGGTGTCGTAGGCGGCTGCTGCCGCGGCGAGCGGGCTGGGCCGAGCGGTGTTCCGGCGGAGCGCGGCGTGGCGCTGGCGTCAGCGCTCGGGGCCGTTGAGCTTCTGTGCGACCCTGACAACTGCGGTGCTCTGGTAGAAGTCGACCGCGACAATCGCGCCCTTGAGTCCGCGCTCGCGCAGGCAGCGGGTGACACGCGCGCGCAGGAACGCTTCACGGCCGATCGCCGCGTTCAGGGATGGGGTCGGCGGGAAAGGCGGGATCCAGTAGTTGATGAGCAGCAGGGGACTGGAAGCTTCGCCGCGATAGCGCGCGCAGCTCAGCTGGTCGGGGCGAGTGGCGCCCAGGGGGGTGTCCTGGATGAAGGAGAAGGCCGGCATCAACCAGGCGGGGGTGCCGCCCTTCTCCTCGGCGAACACCACGAGACGCTGCCCGCTGGCGATGAGCGTGCCCAGGGTCGGGAGCGGCTCATCGCGCTGCAGCGTGGCTACGTAGCTCACCAGGCCCGACCGCTCGAAGGCCTCCTCGATGGTGGCGGGGGGAACGTAGTCCTCGACGATCGCCACCAGAACCTGATCGGGGTGGCCTTCGAGGAAGGTGCGAATCGCCTCCAGTTCCCGATCGAGCGGCTCGGCGCCGAGCTCGCAGAGGGTGTGGCACAGATAGGGCTCGGGCTTGCCGTGCAGCGTGCCCACCCCAACGCGGCCCGCCAGCCGGTCGGCCAGGCGCAGGGCTGGGGCGGGGACCTGCTGTGCGACCTTGTTGCGATCGCTGCCCTCTGCCGCCAGATCGGTACGCACATAGCCCGTTGCCGGGTCGGGCACGCCGAAGTGCACGTCGAGCAAAAGCGCCCGGATGCCCCCGGCGAGCTGGCGCGGGATGCCGTAGCGCTGGTTGGCGAAGTACCAGCCGGGCTCCTGGGAGGCGGCGAAGGAGTTATGCGTGCCGGGGAAGAGGACTTCACCCAGGCGCCGGTTGCAGAGCGCCGCTGAGCCATTGCAACTCAGGGTTGCGGATGTGTCGTGCTGCACTTTGGGGCCGGCACAACCAGTGAGGGCGAGCGCCGCGAGCGCCAGCAGCAAGGCCGAGAGCACGGCGGCGAGTCGCCGCGCGCGCCGTTGCCGTGGGCACGGCTGTGCAGACTGTTCGGGTCCATCCAACGCACGGCAGGCTATAAGCTCGTGGGGGGGATCGCTGTGCGGTCGGCGCCTGTATATGGGATGTTTGTTCTTCGGTCGGCGCATGTAGAGGGTGCTGTTGTTCGGGCGGCGCATAGATGGGTTGTTGTAGGCCGGCGCATGAATAGGGATGGTTGTTGTTTCGGTCGGCGAGGGTGTTGTGGTTTGGGCCGGTGCATAGATATGGGGTGTTGTGGTTTTGGGTCGGCGCATATATGGGGTGTTGTTATGCGGTCGGCGCATGTAAAGGATGTTTGTTGTTCGGTCGGCGCATGCGCCGACCGGCGGGTCGCACATGTGCGACCCGCACCGGACCGTACATGTACGGTCCGGCCTCCCGGCACATGTGCCGGGAGGGGCATTGCCACACGTGGCAATGCCGACGTCCTCCACGCTCATGTTCGCTCAGAGCGGCGGTACCTGGTTGTCGACCTGCGGGCCGTGGTACAGGTGGTCGTGGTCCTGGCAGGCGGCGGGGAAGGTGAACTGGACGCTGTCGCTGCGCACGCCGTTGTAGCTGGCGAACAGGGTTGCGTGGGCTCGGGTGCCGACCTTGCACTGCGGGTCGGTGCTGCTCTTCACGCGCACGACGATCTTCATGACGTTCCCCGGCACACCCCACATCACGGCGTGGTGGGAGTGGTAGAGGAGATGGTGCTCGACCGTCATGACGATCAGCCGGTCGGGCTGGTGGCGGACACGATCCACCTGGCAGAGGATCCCGGAGACCGTGTTGGTGGCCAGGTCGATTTCGCCGTGGCCGCGGGCGAAGCTGCCGCTCGCCCCCGTGATCGGGGCACCTGTGTGAAAGCCCCACGGCGGAATCCCGCCTACGACGGGGATCTGCGCGCAGTACTGAACCGGGAAGGCGGCGGCCGAGCCGGTCGTGCCGTCGAAGAAGACGCCGCCGAGACTCAGCAGCAGCAGCAGGGCAAGGCCGACGAGGCGCGCAACCGACGCAGAGGGCGTGTCGGATGGGCGCTTGAGAATCACTGTCCCTCATCTCATCGGACGATGAGGGGGGTTGTATTAGGCGATCGCGAAGTTATCCGCAAGTGAGCTCGGCATGAGAGTGTTTTCATGTCCCGGCTGGTGCGCCCTTGACCTGTGTGTGAGAAAATCCCGTTCTTGCCACCGCGACTGCACGGCCTTCTGCCGAGAAAGTTGGCTCGCTTTGGGCTGCCCACAGCGATCGCAGCCATGATCGTCGCCGCCTCGTTGCAGCTGCCGAGCACAATCTTCGCGCAATCCGGCTCGACTGCGTCCAACGGTCCGAGTAGCCCTCCAAGCCCGGCGGGGCCCACCGGCCCCACTCCTGCGACTGAACCCACCGGCCCCACTTCTGCGACTGAACCCACTGGCCCCACACCCTGCGCGAGGAAGCAGTTGCACCTGCGCTGCCCCGACCTCATCATGTCCGCCCCGTCCGAACTGCACATCGACCGCAGCACGATTCCCGGGCGCGTGCTGCTACGCGCGACCAGCTCGGTCAACAACCGCGGCAACGGTCCACTCGAGCTTCGAGCGCACCGCACCGGCGGGCACGGCATCGTGGCCTACCAGGCGATCTACGACCGCGGCGGCCGTCCGCATCTGTTCCGCACCGCCGCCAAGCTCGTCTTCAAGTATGTTCCCGGCGAACGCTACGAATACTCAAACGTCGGCGCGTCCAGCTACTGGAAACTCAAACACGCCGCTGCTTTCGAGCTCTGGTCGATCGACGCCCACGACCGAGCCATGCGACTCGTGCGGACGGGCCCGAAGGTCGACTACTGCCTGCGCGATCTGATACGCAGCCGCCCCTCGCGTATCTCGCCCAGCGCGCCGGTCTACCCCGCGTGCAGCCAGAATCCCTACATCCAAAGCGACGTGCTTGGGACCTCCGTCGGCTGGTCAGACGTATATCCATATGTGTATCCCGAGCAGTGGATCGACGTGACCGGACTGCGCGGCCGCTTCGCATACGTACAGATCGCCGACCCCGACAACCTCCTGATTGAGTCAAATCATCAAAACAATGAGTCCGAGACCTACGTCAGCCTTCCCTCCGGCCACATACTCGGGCACCGCGTTGGCGTAGCGACCCCCTGACCGGGCTGCCGTTGAGTCGCGCTGGTCAACGCGCCCAAAACATACCGTCTTGCAGGCTGGCCTCATTAGAGGCGACGACCGGAATCGAACCGGTGTACACGGCTTTGCAGGCCGCTGCGTAGCCACTCCGCCACGTCGCCACAGCGGTCCCCAGCTTAGCGGGGGCGGGACTCTCGACGGCGAGCGGGGCCACTGCCGACGGCCGGAGGTTGGGCAACGATAGGCGCCGGCCGCTTATGGGCGCCTTCACGTTTCGTTATCGAGCTTTTCGGGCCTGCTTAGCGGGACTTTCGGCGGCCGTTAGCGAGCACACACGGTTGGCGTGCACACTCAAAGCCCCGACCTTGGAGGTGCATCGTGAAGCGTCTTTTCCTACTCGTTACGGCCGCGGCGCTCGTGGGAGCGGCCGGGGCCGGCGCGTTCTTCTACGCCGGCGGCGGCGGCGGCAGCGGCAGCGGCAGCAGCAGCGGACGAGGGGCGCGCGTGGGCGCCGCCAGTCCTGCCTCCACGCCGGCCGGCAGCCGTCGGGATGTCGCCTCCACGGCGCTCACCGCCACGCAGATCTACCAGCAGGACGCCCCCGGCGTCGTTTCGATCCAGACGACCACGGCTGCCGGCGAGGATACGGGAACGGGGATCGTGCTTAACGACGAAGGCCTGATCCTGACCAACAACCACGTGATCGCCGAAGGCACGAGTATCACGGTGAGCCCCGGGAAGACCTCGAATCTGACGCGCACGGCGACGCTCGTCGGCGCCGATCCAGCTGTCGATCTTGCCCTGATCAAGATCGACCCTTCCGGCCTCGGTCTGAAGCCGCTGAAAGTGGCGAGCTCAAGCTCTCTGCAGGTCGGCGACTCGGTGTATGCGATCGGCAACCCGTACGGCCTCGACGAGACACTCACGAGGGGCATCGTCTCAGCGCTCGGGCGGGAAATCGCTGCCCCCGATGGAGCGCCGATCAAAGACGCGATCCAGACCGATGCAGCTCTGAACCCTGGCAACTCCGGCGGCCCTCTGCTCAACGACCAGGGCGAGGTGATCGGAGTGGACTCGCAGATCGCAAGCGACGCGGCACGCACCGAAGGCTCACAGCCCGGGAGCACCGGAGTGGGCTTCGCGATCTCCTCGAACACCGTCGCCGAAGCGATCAAGACGATGCAGTCCGGCGGCGGCACAGGCGCAAGCCAGGGACAGGGCGAAGCCGCAACGGGCACGAGCACCCAGGAAGGCAGCGAACCCTCGACCTCCGGTCCGACTGAAGCTCCCAGCCAGACACGGAGCCCATACGGGTCCGGCGGCACCCATGGGTACGGCGGCGGCCAGGCCGGCGAAGGCGAAAGCCGCGAAGCCGGCCCCTACGGCTCCGAATCGAACCCGGCCGCGGGCGGGGAAGGCGAAGGGGCGGAAGGGACAGGGGAAGTTGGTGCTGGCGGGGCCGGCCAGGCCGGTATGGGAAGGGAAGGTCAGGTCACCATCGTGCCTTAACGGAAAGCAGCGAGACCCGGGCGCCCAGGCGCGTGCTGCCCGGGTCTCCTCCGCAGGTAGCACCCGGGCGTTGCGCCCGGTGCACAGGCCGATCGCCGCCCGCCGCGCTCGCCGATACCGGCCGGTGCGCGTTGATAGGCTGAGGCCATCCCAGGGCGATTAGCTCAGCTGGGAGAGCGCCGCCTCGACAAGGCGGAGGTCACTGGTTCGAGCCCAGTATCGCCCATGAAGCCAAAAAGCCCGCGCCAGCGGGCTTTTTGTTTGTCTGGACGACATCATCGCTTGCCCTTAGATTGTGCTTGGCGCACACCTGGCGCACACCTCACCTGCTCGCGGGCGCTGCGGATCGCCTCGGCGGCCGGTGTCCGCGGCTTGTCTTCGAGTTCGCGCATCACGCCGGCGTAGTGCTTTGCGAGGGTGGCAACCGAGTGCCCCGCCTGCTCGGCCACGTAGGTCAGCGACCGTCCCTCCCACAGCAGCAGGGAGACGAACGATCCACGGAGCCGGTAGGGGCGCATGTCCCCGGTCACTCCTGCAGCCTTGGCCGCGGGCTGGTAGATCCGCCTCCGCCAGTTCTGCCAGTCGTGCAGCTGCCACTCCTTGCCACCCTGACGCGGGAAGATGAGCGCCTTGCCACCTGGACGCCCCTGCGCGAGTCTCCATTCCGCCAAGTCCTGCGCGAGCGGCGCGAGAACGTCGACCACTCGATCCCTCTCGGTCTTTCCGGCGTGCGCGTGGAGGATGCGCTCTCCGAGATCATCCCAATGGGCATTCGTCGCTTCCTCGGGACGCAGGCCCCCATATGCGAGCACCGACACGAGTGTCGCGTCTCTTTGAGAGAGCCCCGCGCGGATCGTCTCAACGATCAGCGGCGCCAGCGGCTCCGGGCGCTTGGTCGCGGGTTGGCGCGGCTTGTCCACGACGCTCACAGGGTTGCTCGGGATGAGGCCACGCACGACGGCGCGACGCAGAATGCCCTGCAGCAACATCACCGCCTTGCGCTGCGTCTGCACGCCGACCTTCGCGGCGCGAAACTGGCTACACAGATCCTCAACCAAGGCAGGGGTGATCTCGCGCAGCTGGTAGTCGCCGATGCGCGGCAGAAGGTGCGTGCCCCAAACCTCGAGGTAGCGACGGCGCGTTGACGGCTTGAGATTCGGCACGGCATACCGCGGCCACCATTCATCCCTCACGTACTCAGCCAACGTGAGCCGGCTCTGGATCGCTCCGGCCGCAAGCGGACCGAGCTGTCGGCGGCGCTTGACGTCGAGCTCGAACGCCTGGGCGTCGCCCTTCTTGCCGAACAATCGGGAGCGCTGCCGCCCACCCTCTCGCCAGCGCACCTCGTATTGCCCATCTCGATCATCGCGCTTTCGCACACTCATGCTCGCACCGCCTTTCGTTCAATCTCGCGCAGATCATCAACGCTACCGGGCCGTTGGGACCCCAGCATTGGGCGCCGGCGACTCGCGCCAGGGCGTAGGTTAGGAGCCGAGCCGGTCAGCGATACCGGCCGCCCTTCGATCCAGGCGCAGGCGTCGTCCTCGCGAATAAGCAGCTTGTTTGTGGGCTGAAAGGCGCGCAGTCTGCCCGCAGCGATAGCGCGCCGCACCGACTTGTGCTCGCAGCGAGCCATCGTGGCGACCTCGCGCACGGTTAGGTAGGCAGTCATACGAATAAGTGACCCCAAACAGGGCAAAGCGGCCAACGAATTTGCCGATCGCCAGCTTGACCCCTCTGGGGCGACCGCCTCTGCGGCAAGCACATCGCGCTGAGTACCCCCAAGGCGCGGGAGCCGGCTTGCCCGGCCATTCTCGCATCCCCTCGGGGGATGCGGCCGGGGCTACGACCGGCCCCGCATCGGGCGGGGCCAACCATCTAAAGGAGGGGCGCTATGCCCACGCGCACCCGCTGGCCCGGAGACGAAGGTTACGAGCGGATGGAGTTCGCGCCCCGTCTCGGATGGGCTGCGATCTCGAGTTGGGGACTCAACGGTTGGGACCTCGGCAACTGGCCGTATGTCGTCGTCTATCACCGTGGCGAGGTCGAGCTCGCGGTCGACGTTGAAGGAGACATCGACATTGAGAAGTTCCCGACTCGTGAGGAGCGCGACCGCAGGACCGACGAGATCGCCTTCTTCTCCTGGAAGCACCACGAGGAGGAGTGGGTCGACGCGATCGACTCACACGAGCAGATGCCCCCGAACCTGCGCGGCCCCTTCTCGTGGAATCGGCTCGAGGGCAGTGACAAGCCCAACGTCGAGGACACACATCAGTGAAGGAGCGCGCCGCTCTGCCGGTGCGGGAGCCCGCTTGCCCGGCCATTGTCGCATCCCCTCACGGGGATGCGGCCGGGGCTGCGACAGGCCCCGCACCGGGCGGAGCCACCCATCCAAAGGAGGGCACAAAATGCCCGCTGGACTCACAGAATCAGACTCAATGTTCTCCGTGCGCGTCACACCCTGGCACGGCTTGGGAGCCGTGCTCGATCAACCGCCCGCGACCATCGCCGAGGCGATCGAGGCATCCGGGCTCGACTGGAGCGTCGCGAAGGAGCCCATCGCGATCGACCGCGGCGAGACATCGGCCGCCGATTGGTCGGCCGCTCGCTGCGAGGAGATCCCTGGCTTCTACGCGACCGTCCGTCAGGACACACGAGAGGTGCTTGGGATCGTCGGTGAGCGCTACCGCATCGTGCAGAACCACGAGGCGTTCGCGTTCGTCGACCAGCTGCTCGGAAGCTCGATCAACTTCGAGACGGCGGGAAGCCTGCACGGTGGCCGCCGTGTATGGGTGCTCGCAACGCTGCCCGATCACGTCGAGGTCGGCGGTGACGCCGTGCGCCCCTACGTGCTTTTGATGAACAGCCACGACGGCTCAACGGCGATGATCGCCGCCACCACCCCGATCCGCGTGGTCTGCCAGAACACGCTCAATTGGGGTCTTCAGAGCGCACGCCAGAAGTTCTCGATCCGCCACACCGAAGCTGTCACGCAGCGCGTCCACGAGGCACGGCGAGTGCTGGACCTCTCAGTCAACTACTACAAGCAGTTCAAGAGCTACGGCGACGAGCTCGCCTCAGAACGCTGCACCGAGCGCCAGCTCCGCGCTGTCCTCGAGGAGCTCTACCCCAACGGGACAAGCGACTCGATGAGCAGCCGCTCACGCCGCTCGCGCCAGCAGACGAAGGACCGCATCGCCGAGCTGTTCCTGCGCGGCGACACGCAAGGCAACGCACCCGGCTCGAAGTGGGCCGCCGTGAACGCGATCATCGAGTACGGCGACTGGATTCGCCCGCTGCGCTCAAACGGTCAGCGGTTCGCCCGAGCCCTCGATGACGGAGCCGAGAAGACCCGCGCATTGCAGCTGGTCGCGGCTGCCTAACGGCACCGCTAGGCCCGGCGGGCCTACGCCAGTCGGGCCTAGCGCGACGACCGATGGAAACCACCCGCATCCTTCCCTACTATGGATGGTCAAGGAACCGGCCCGCGCGGCCGACTCTTTCCAAGGAGCGTTTTGCAATGGCTACCAGAACCGACAACGAAATCCGTGAGCTGACCCCCGAGCAGGGCCAGCAGCTCCTCGACGACAAGGCTCGTCAGTACCTCGGGATCTCCGGGGAGGAGTTTCGCATCCGCTGGGAGGCCGGCGAGATAGACGCCGACGACGAGCCGGACGTGATGCGGGTCGCGATGCTGCTTCCCCTTGCCGGCTAGAACTCCCGCGGAGGCCGTACAGGCTTACCGCGCCCGCATCTCGCGCGTACTCTCCTGCCTCACGACTGCGCACGTCGACGTCGGAGGCGGCTACGCGCCGTCCGCTGCTCCGCACGCCCTCATCATGGCCGGCAACGACGCCGTGGCCCTGCGGGGAGCAAGTCGCCTGACGCTCGCGGTCAGCGAGCACTACACCATCACGGAGGACTCCGACGCAGGCTGGCAGGTCCACAGAGCCGCCTACTTCTATGCCATTGGCCTTCACGACACCGGCGAACTGCTCGCCTATCACTGGCATCCGCGCGGAAAGAGCCCGGTTATTGACCCGCACCTACACGTCCGGGCCAACATCCAGCTCGGCGAGCGCTGGCTCGGCAAGGTCCACCTTCCTACGGGCGCGATCGAGCTAGAGGACATCGTGTCGTTGGCGGTCAATGAACTCGCAGTAGAGCCACTACGCGAGGATTGGGAGCTGCTGCTCCACGAGAACCGGGCTTGATGGGGCATCACCGAGCCGCATCAAGAGCTACTGCTTCGGCTTGCTGTGATGCGATGTGCTGCGGCGGAGGGTGCTCGTGACCGCCAGCTCGTGATCGAGCTTCGCGCTGACGCGGATCAGCGCGTGCGCTGCAGTGCGAGGACCGAGCTTGAACACAACCGTTAGCCGCCCGCGCTTGAGCGCGACCGTCTTTGCGGTCGAGGCGATGGTCCGGCCTCGCAGCCGGCCGGTGAAGCCCACGCGGACTTTGCCGCTCGCGGGTCCGCTCACATGCACCACCAGCTCGCGTCCATGCAGCGTCTCCGTGACACGGATCGTCGGCTTGGTCCCTGCGCTGTGGCCGGTGCCCGTACCCGAGCCCGAGCCGCCTGGGCCGGACGGTGAGACGACGACGCTTGTGTGCGCCGCGGCGGCGGGGCTTGCGTTGCCTGCCGCATTGGTCAGCCACACGGCGATGCTCCAGCTTCCAGGGCCGGGAACAGTCACAGTCGCCGGCCCGGCCGCAGGCGCCTGTACGGGAGCGCTGCACGACCCCGAGCCGCTGGCCGGACAGACTTGGTAGAGAGCGCCCGTGATCGGTGCGACCTGACCTGCCGGATCGGTCCAAGTGGCCGTGAATGTCGAGCCGCCCGCCTGCGTAGGAGTTGCGGACAATCCCACTGGCGGCGGTGGCGAGCTGTTCTCCACGGTGATCTGCTCGGAGGCCACGGTCGATTGATTGCCGGCCCCGTCGGTCGCTACGAGCGCGAGCGTGTGAGTCCCATCAGAGAGACCCGTAGTGGGCAGCGTCAAGGTCTGCGTGCCCGTCGATGACGGGCACGGCTGGGCGAAGGTGAAGTTGCACGGCGCCGTGTAGGTCTCCACTGGCCGTCCGTCTGCCGACAGGACGATGCTCGCTACGCCGCCTCCCGCATCAGTTGCGGCGACGGCGACGCTTTCGATGCCCTTGTGAAACCCGCTAGCTTCGCCTTCTCCCCAAAGGGCGCCCGACGGCGCGCTCAGAGTTGGCGGCGTCGGATCGGAGAGTGTGACCGTCGCGCCGTACATGGTCGCCCAAGCTGCATGTTCGGTAGCGCCAGTCACGCATTCGTCTTCAGGAGGCGCTTGGCAGACGATGCCGAGCGAGAGTTCGTGCGCCGACAGGCCCGTGATCCTCGCTGGTTCTCCACCGGCGCCCGGCGGGCCACCCACCAAGCACGTCTCACCGTTCTGCACGGAGTCCAAGCAGGTTTCTCCAGAGACAATCGCTCCATCCGCGCGTAGCGCCGGCGACCAAGAGTTTCGAGGGTCGAGCGAGTGTCCGATGTAGCGTTCGTAAGTCAGGCCAGTGATCGTGGTGCCGGCTGGGGCGGTGAACGTCCAACCTGCGCTCGTGCCAGGAGTCGCGCCACTCGACAGCTCGAGCCCGTCGGTGGTCGATAGCCCGCCCTCCTGGTCGGCCTTGCCTCCCGAGCCTCCCAGCCGGTACGGGCAGTTGGCGTGCTCGGCGTAGTGCGCAGGCTGCGCGGGATCGTTCGTAGCCCATACCCAGGAGTTGTTGACGGCTTCGGGCGCGAAGTTGCAGGCACTCACCTGATAGCTGCCGGCCGCGAACGCCTGGGACGGCAGGAGCCACGCCACGATGGCCAGCGTGACCGCGAATGTCAAGCTCGATCGTCTCATCGTCCGCGCCGGGCCTTTCTCGCGGTGCTTGCGAATGCTGGTAGCCGGAGTGTCGTCCACGGGCTTGCTCGTTCCACGTCGTAGGGGTCGGTATAGCGCACCGATACCTCGACCACGCCGGAGGTCGGGAGCGTCAGGCTCGTGAAGGCACCTTGGAGCGTGCGTAGCACGCGCAGTCGCCGTGATCGCCCTCTGCGGCCGAGCACCGACGTCCTGAAGTTCGGCCGGCTGCGCATCCAGTTCTGGGTGTGCGGGCGGTTCGACGTCCACGACGGCCAGATTGTGCTCTGGCGCGACTATTTCGATCAAATGAACTTCTGGGTTGCAATCGCCCGCGGCTTGCTCGGCACGGTTTTTCCCGCGGTGCGTGCAAAGCCACCCTCAACGGCCTGACCCAACAACCGTGCCGGCGCCGAGCGTGCAGGGAGGCTGGTTGTCTGCGACACGGAGGGTTTGCAGCCGCCGGAAGGTGCGGGAGTGGTCCCTGCGGTATGACCAGCTGCCAGCCGTTGGTCTGAATGCTGATTGTGCGAGGCGGTGGAAGGTCTCCTGAGCCTCCAGTCGGGCGAGTCCGGCGCCGACGCAGAAGTGAGGCCCGTTGCCAAACGCGAGGTGGGGCGCTCCTGTGCGTGTGAGGTCAAGCCGGTCTGGGTCGGGGTAGCGCTCAGGGTCACGGTTCGCCGCGCCGAGCACGACGAGCGCCTGCTGCCCCTTACGCACCTTGGTCTCACCGAGGACGAGATCGTCTCGGGCGACGCGGGAGGCGACCTGGGCGGGGCTGTCATAGCGCAGGAGCTCATCGACGGCTTGGGGAGCCAGATCGGGATGCTGCGCGAGCCAGTCGAGCTGGTTGGGGTGCTCCAGCAGTGCAAGTGTGCCGTTGCCGATCAGGTTCGCGGTCGTCTCGTGACCGGCGGCGAGTAGCAGGAGGCACATTGTGATGATCTCGTCGGTCTCCAGCGCCGCACCGCCGCCGGGGGGATGGACCAGTGCGCTCAACAGATCTTCACCTGGATCTTCTCGCCGCTCAGCGACGATCGGGACGAGGAACAGCATCAGCGTCATGGCGGCCGTGCCGATCGCCTCGATCTCTGCAGGCGTCGGGTCGAGCTCGAGCATCCGCGCGAGCGTCGGGGTCTCCGCACGCAGCAGCTCCGCACCCTCGAGGCCGACATCGAACAGCTCCGCGATCACCGCCAATGGAATCGGGTAGGCAAGCTCGCTCATCAACTCGGTCGGCTCGCCCTCGGCTAGTGGAGCGAATGCGCTGTCTACGATCGCGGAGACACGCCCGCGGATTCGCTGTACCGCGCGGGGGGTGAAGAAGCGGTTCACAGCGGCCCGTAGCCGGGTGTGGGTTGGTGGGTCGCTCATCAGTAGCGAGCGGCTCCACCGTTCGGAGATGGGTCCTGGTCCGCCGAGGGAGGCGAGTAGCTGCGGGCTGTTGCGTGGGTCTGAGCTCCACTCGGGGCTGCGCAGGACGGCTGCCGCGTGCTCGTAGGAAAGCACCAGATGGACGCCGAGCTGCTCGTTCCATTGGACGGGTGCCTGTGCGCGCGCGGCGTGGTAGGCAGGGTAGGGGTCCTCAGTCGGGAACGGCCAGCTTTGCCAGTCAGGCATTGTTGCTCGCCGCCTCACGCTCGGCGAAGAATGCGTGGTCGAGCTTGCCCATTGCCGTGAGCGGAGCCGTGTTCTCAAAGAACTCGGCCGCCATCGATCCCCAGTAGTTGGTGGCACGGAGCTCGGCGATCAACGATGCTGCGCCCATCTCGATCCGGCCCATGATCGTGTAGTCGGGCGACGCGGTGATGTAGCGAAAAGCGTTCGCTGAAGGGCCGGTCGGTGAAAACTTGCGTTCGATCCACCGGGTCACGTACTCAGGTGTGACCGTGAACGGTTGCTCTGCCCACCACAGTTCCCAGGGGTCGCGCCAGTATGCGAATACTTCCTCGGGAGTTACGGGGTCTGATGATCGCCAGAATCCAGCCTCTACGCTTGCTTGCCAGGTCCCGAGCACGTCGTCGCGTAGGCACGCGCGTGCGATCGCGTTCATCATCTCGCTCTGCTCGCGCCCAAACCGCTTGACACAGCCGAAGTCTAGGAAGCTCACGCTCCCGTCGTCGTGGAATATGTAGTTACCGGGATGCGGGTCGGCGTTGAACAAACGGAAACGGTGATTGGTGGCATACACGAAGCGCCAGATCGCCTCCGCCCATTCATCGCGCAGATCCTGTCCGGATGTGAGGGCATCGCTCCAGCATTTGCCCTGTACGAGCTCCTGGGTCAGCACGCGATCGGTGCATAGCTCGTCGATCACCTCGGGGATATGGATGAACGGGTGCCCGCGGTAGATGTCTGTGAACTCGCTTTGGTTGGCCGCCTCCAGGCGGTAGTCGAGCTCCTCGACGATGCGCACGCTCATCTCTGCGGCGGCGCCACGGAAATCGAACTCCATCTTCCTCGGAGACAGGCCATTCATCAACCCGAGAAATGTGGCGAGCAGCTCCGTGTTCTTCAGGTCGGCGCGGATCGCCTGCGCCACCCCTGGGTACTGGATCTTGACCGCGACCTCGCGGCCATCGTGCAGCCGGGCGGCATGGACCTGGCCGATCGACGCCGCCGCCAGCGGCTCCCACTCGAACTCCGCGAACGCGCTCTCAGTCCGCCGACCGAGCTCGCGCTCGAGCACGGATCGCGCGAGCTCTGGCGCCATCGGCAGCGCCTGATCGCGCAGTCGCGTCAGCGCCGCCTGGTAGATCGACTGGAACTCCGCCGGCACGGCAGGACTGGACGAGACGAACGACAGCATCTGCCCGGCCTTCATCAACGCACCCTTGGAACGGCCGAGCAGCTCCGTGTAGCGCTCCGCCGTGCGGATGTGAAACTCGGTGCTGTCCGCGCCCGTCAGCTTGCTCCGCAGCCCAACTACGACCGCCTCACCAGCGGTGCGAGCGCTAAGAGCCGCCAACGGGGCGGTACGCCGCAACCGCCCACGGGCGATGCCGTCACCCTTCGGCGGTGCGTCACCTGCATCTGGAGGAATCCCGGCATCGGACACCAAACACATCTCCTTCTCGATCTACTGGCGTCAGCTAAGTGTATACTTAGTCAGGGCCATGTCAAGCACAACCCCGACCCGCGAGCGCATCGTCGACGAAGCGATGCGCCTGTTCAGCCAGCACGGCTATGCCGCCACCAGCATCGCCAAGATCGAGGCCGCAGCCGGGCTCACACCCGGAGCCGGCGGCATCTACCACCACTTCCCAAGCAAGGAAGCCGTGCTTGCCGCCGGCATCGAGCGCCAGCTCGCGCGACTCGGCGCGCTCCGTGAGATACGGCACGTACTCGGATCACTGGGAGACCTCAAAGCCGAACTGACGCTGACCGCGCGCTACGTCCTCGCCGAGCTCGACAGCGAGTCCGAGCTGCTGCGCATCCTCGCCTCCGACGCACGCAACCGGCCACAGCTCCTGACCGCCGCCGTCGAACAGCTCGTGAGCTCCACTTTCACCGGCTTTGCCACCTGGATCGGGGAACGCGCCGAGCGCGCCATATCGGCCGAGGAGGCCACGGCGATAGCCGTTTTCGGACTCGGGTCGCTGCTCTCCTCGCGCCTGCTCCGCGACGTCCTCGGCATCCCAGCCCAAGTCGATGACGAGACGCTAGTCGATACCTGGGTGCAGATGATGGCCACGGCCCTGGCCGCTCCCACACACGCCTGACACGCAGTACCGCCAAGCTAGATAGCCCTTCCGACACCTCATCGTCTATACGACATTCGTGCGTCAGATCAAACACCCGTGGGGGGCTAGCTGTAAGACCCGAGGAGGTTGTTCATGCGGGTGATGGGTGTCTGTCGCCCGATGGCTTGGTGTGGTCTTCGATGGTTGTAGGTCCATAGCCAGCCGTCAAGGGCTGCTGTGCGCTCTTGGCTGTTGCGGTAGATCGCTCCGTAGGCCCAGCCGGCGAGCATGGTGCGGATGAACCGCTCTGCCTTGCCATTTGTCTGGGGCCGGTAGGGCCTGGTTCGTAGGTGGCGGATCCCGATCGCGCGACAAGCGATCGCGTGAACGGCTGAGCGGTAAGGAGCACCGTTATCGGTGATCAGTTCCTGGACGTGCATGCCGTGGCGCTCGTAGAACGCGATCGCCCGGCGTAGGAACCCGATCGCTGTGATCGCTTTCTCATCGGGCAAGACCTCGGCGTAGGCCAGGCGTGTCGCGTCGTCGATCGCGACGTGCACGCACTCCCAGCCGGTGACCTGGCGTTTGACGCCATCGCGGTCCGTCCGGGTCTGCTTGGGATTGCGTTGCACCCTCGTGATCCGCTTCCCAGCGCCGCCGTGGATCCGTCCGAGCTTCTTCACGTCGATATGGATCAGCTCGCCAGCGACTGTCCGTTCGTAGCGCTCCGCGGGCTCCATCCCGAGGCGGCCCAACCGTCCCATCCCGATCCTCTTGAGGATCCCCGACACAGTCGAGAACGGCATCTCGAGCACCTCTGAGATCTCCGGGCCCGTGAACCGCAAACGCCGCAAAGCCGCGATCGCCTCGATCGTGCTCTCATCGCTGCGGTTCGCCACGAACAAAGGCGCCGAGGAGCGATCCAACAGGCCAGCAGCTCCTTCAGCGCGGTAACGGGAGACCCACTTCCCCGCCGTCCGGGCACTGACCTCGGCTGCGAGGGCTGCCTCTCTCACAGACCAATCTTGATCAACAACACGACGGACCATCCGCTCGCGCTGCCTAAATGACAACGCAGCATTACCGTGCAGCTTCATCCGGTATCTCCTTGGGACTGGGGCTTTGACACCACCAGCCTCCAAGGAGGACCGGATGAACAACGTCCTCAGGTTCTACAGCTAGCCGACATCGCGTGACCGGCGTGGATCGAACCCTCACAGCTTGGCGCACACCTGGCGCACATCTCGACGGGAAACGGCGGGAAAGCTGGGGTAGGTGCCGGAATCCAGAAGGGCCTATTTTGCAGGTGTTTCCTGCCTTTTCATGCCCTGCGCTACCCGCTCATTCCCACCCTCAACCGTCTCGACAAGGCGGAGGTCACTGGTTCGAGCCCAGTATCGCCCATCGGCCTTCGGCCCCGCAAACAGTGGGGTTTTCGACCTCCCGGAGGCCCTTGAGGTTCCAATTTGGTTCCGTTTCCTGCGCGAGCGCGTTGCGCAGGGGGCTAGTCAGGCGGCGATGCTGCGGTCCAGGACATAGACCTGGGCCTTGTCGGGTCCGAGGTCCAGCGCCGCGTAGATCACGTCGGGGTCGAGGTCAACGTCGCCCGGCCACGTGATCGTGGCTGTCTGCTCATCCACGGCCACCTGTTCGAACATCGCGGGGTCGCGCAGGGGGGAGAAGGCCGGGGTGTCCAGCAGAGGGGTGATGTCCACGTCGCGCACCTCGCCGTCGGCGAACACGATGCGGACGGTGTGCGCCGACCGTGGGATCACGGCGACCATTTCGGGGGCAATAGCGGGCTCCATCGTCTACCGATCGTAGCGCCCGACCGGGTGCAGGTTGCGCCGAACGCGTTGCCAACCGGTCCGCAGAGCAGGAAGAGCCGCCTTGCCTCTGGGACGATCCGTGCGAGAATGAGGCCATGACGAAGACTGAGTTGCACGAGCTTGTGGAAGGCCTGCCAGAGAACACCCTAGACGGTGCCGCCGTGCTGCTACGTGGCCTCTCGGACGGTCGGATCGATCCCGACCAGGCATGGTTCTGGACACCCGACTGGCTGTCGGGCGAGCTGGAAGCGGACCGTGAGGCGGCATCCGATCCCGGCGAGGTTTACGAGGACGCCAACGCCTTCAAGGCCGCTCTCAGGGCCGCGCACAGCAGCTAGTGCCGACCTATCAGGCGCGGCGCCGGTTCATGCGCGACCACAAGAGCCTGACCGCGCAACAGGTGACGGCGTGGGAGAAGGCGCTCGACCTTTTCGTTGCCGGCCTGCAGCGTGGAAGGTTCGAGCCGGGCCTGCGCGTCAAGCGAGTGCAGGGCTATCCGGGCGTGTGGGAGATGACCTGGGCTCCAGACGGACGTGCCACCTTCGAGTACGGCGACGAGCTACACGCTGGGGGAGCCGCACATCATCTGGCGCCGCATCGGCACACACGGCATCTTCCGCCAGCCGTGAGTGGCCCGTTTTTGCAGCTGATTGTCTGAGCCAAGGCACGAGGTGCATCTGGTGTGTGTCAAGGCGTTGGGAGCGAAGCGGGGTACGCGCAGTGGGCAGTCTGGTCGGGCGTGCCGAAGGTCGGTAGGCGGTGCTGTCGGTGGACGATGCGCGTCTTCTGCGCGACGCTGCGTGCAGGCTGTCGAAGCAAGTGCGCTCGTCGGCGCGGGTAGGCGCGCGAAATTACATGGCCGGTTCGGGCAGTCGCGGTCATATATACCGATGGACGCCGCCACGCCACCCCCCACTGCTACCCAGGACGCCCGCGAACTGGCCGCCGAGTTGGCTGCCCTGATCGCTCAGGACATCACGCCGCCGCTGCTCGACGCGGGGCAGGCTGCGGTGATCCTGAACGTGCCGCAGTCGTGGGTTGCCGCTGAGGCCCGCGCGGGCCGCATCCGGCCACCGTCGGTCGCTGGGGCCGACGGGCAGTAGGTGGCACGGTTGCTGCTACGGGAACGACCCTGCAGCGCAGCCCGCAAACGAGCGCCGTGCGACGCTAGAGGCGTCGTTCTTCGTAAGCACCGCCGACCACTCGGCGCCGAGCGGTGGCCGCATAGACCAGCGACAGAACGACGCCGACAACGCCGGCGACGATGAGGATCAGGCCGATCGCCGGACGCGACACGCCCTCGACATGAAACGTGACGGCGTAACGGAGGATCGCGCCGACGGCGATGAGAAAAAATCGAAGTGCCGATAGTCATAACCTAAACCCTCCCACCTCTGCGATAGCCGAACCCGCCGCCCGTGAGGAACAGCACCACGGCCACCAGCAGCAGCAGCCAAAGCAGCGGGCTCACACCGATCCCACCCGCGATGGCAGCGATTACCAGAACGATCAAAAGCAGCTCTATGAGGCCCATAGGACCCTCCTTGCGTTGACTCAATAAATGGTGCTGAGTCGGCTACTACCCGGCGGAACGCTCGGCGAATCTCGCAGAGCGTAGAAAACACGCTTTTCTCTAAGACAGGGGGCGAGCGTTCTCCCCGGCGCAAGGGTGCGCCAACGCTCCAAATACCGCTACTCGCCGACGTCGCCGGCGCGCCGCGAGGGCAGGGGTCCCACTGCGACGAACTGCGCGTGGTAGGCAAACGGCGGGCAGCTGCGGCGCACAAGGCGCAGGCCGGCCGGCTCGGCCATGGCGCGCAACCGCAGCGGCGAAATGAAGTCAGGGTCCACCGCGATCTCGCCCACGATCAGGCGTCCGCCGGGCTTCAGCACGCGGCGCAGCTCGTTCAGCGTCTGCGGCGGATCTGGGATCTCTCCGAGCACTGTCACGATGTAGGCGGCGTCGAACATTGCGTTTTCGTACGGCAGCCCCGCGCTGGAGTCGGCCAGTGCGCCGACGATGTTGCTCACACCGCGGCGCGCGGCACGGGCGGCTGTGGCGTCGAGCATGTCCTGCTGCACGTCCAGGACATCCACGCGTCCCTGCGTGCCCACGCGAGCGGCCACCTCCACGGCATGCTGGCCGAGGCCCGGGCCTATCTCCAGGATCCGCTCACCCTCGCACGGGGCGAGCGCGCGCACGAGTGAGCCGGCCGGTCGCGGGATCGCCAGCTGCCAGCGCAGCGCGTAGGGGAGCGGGCGCGGGTCGCCGCGGCTCCAGCGCCGCCCCGCCGCTTCGCCGGCTGCCGCGACGGCCAGGAAGCCGGCCGCGCCTCGCAGGCGGCCCCGCAGGAGTGAGGCGAGCGCGGCCAGCAACGCCGTAAGCGATACCACCTGGCTCCAGTCCTGCCCGCGCATGCAGGCCCGATCGTAGCTGCTGCAGCGACGGCGCCCCGGCGGTCCTCCCATCTCCCAGATGCCCTCAACCGACGCCATGACGTTCTGCTTCCGAGACCCTCGCCCCCTGCCTCCCCTCCGCAATCCTTGCCGCTCCCCGCCCCGCAACCTGCGCGCCGGCCCACCTCAAGCTGGTACGGTGCCGCGCAAATTCCGCCCTCCAGCTCAAAATCCACGCGCGGCACCCCGCAAGGTCGCAGCGCCCCGCCGGTGCGCCGCGTCACGCAAGCGCGCACCGCTCCGCAGGTGCGCAGCGCCCTGGTCAAGGTCCCCGAGATCACAGCCTGGTTCTGGGTCGTCAAGATCCTCACCACCGGCATGGGCGAGTCCACCTCGGACTTCATGAACCATCGCTGGGGCCCCGCGTTTGCCGTGCCGATCATGCTCGCAGCGCTGGCCGCCGCGCTCGTCCTGCAGCTCAGGAAGCCCCGCTACGTGGCCGGCCCCTACTGGCTCGTCGTCGTGATGGTCAGTGTGTTCGGCACCTCCGCCGCCGATGCCCTGCACGTCGGCTTCGGCATCCCCTACGCCGCATCCACCGCCTTCTACTCGATCGTCCTGGCCGTCATCTTCACCGCCTGGTATCGCAGCGAGGGCACGCTCTCGATCCACAGCATCGCGTCCCGTCGGCGCGAGCTCTTCTACTGGGTCACGGTCCTGGCCACCTTCGCGCTCGGCACAGCCGCGGGGGACATGACCGCAGTCACGCTCAACCTCGGCTACCTCGCCTCGGGCATCATGTTCGCCGCGCTCATCGCGATCCCGGCCATCGCCTGGTGGCAGTTCGACATGAACGCGATCCTCGCCTTCTGGATCGCCTACATCCTCACCCGCCCGCTGGGCGCCTCCTTCGCGGACTGGTTCGCCGTCTCGCCCGCCAAAGGCGGCCTCGGCCTCGGTGCCGGCCCAGTCAGCCTCGTCCTGGCGCTCGCCATCCTCGCCCTGGTCGCCTTCCTCGCGCGCACGCGCATCGACGTCAAGGGTCTGCAGGGCAGCCACGCCGGCCCGCAGCCCCACGTCCACGCGCACGGCCACCACTTCGCACCACCCCCCTTGCACCCCCACGAGCAGGGCGAGCAAGCGCTGCCCGAGCCGCACGTGCGCCCCGCGCTGGGCGTCGAGCCGGAGTAGGCACCCGATCCCTGGCCCTTTCCCGCACCCCCTCCCGCGCCCGGGGGGTAGCTGCCGAGCACGTCCATAAAATGGCAGTCATGGCGCCGCGCGCGACCCCCTCCTCCTCCCCCTCCAAACCCCCCGCCGGCGCCAACGACCGCTACAAGTGGATCGCGCTCTCGAACACCACCCTGGGCGTGCTGATGGCCACGCTCGACCTCTCGATCGCGCTGATCGCGATGCCCGCCATCTTTCGCGGCATCCACCTCGATCCGCTCGTCCCCGCGAACAGCCTCTATCTGCTCTGGATGATCCTCGGTTACATGGTCGTCTCCAGCGTGCTGATCGTCAGCCTAGGCCGCCTCGGCGACCTGTACGGCCGCGTGCGCATCTACAACCTGGGTTTTGTCATCTACACGGTCGCCTCGCTGCTGCTCGCCGTCGATTGGATGAGCGGCCGTGCCGGCGCCACCTACCTGATCGGCTTTCGGATCGTTCAGGGCATCGGCGGAGCCTGCCTGCTGGCGAATGCCGCCGCGATCATCACCGACGCCTTTCCCGCCAACCAGCGCGGCATGGCGCTCGGGATCAACAACATCGTCGGCGTCAGCGGCATGTTCGTTGGGCTCGTCCTCGGCGGGTTGCTCGCGCCGATCGACTGGCGTCTGGTGTTCCTCGTCTCCGTGCCCGTCGGTGTGGTCGGCACGGTCTGGGCGTACCTCAAGCTCGAGGAGCGCAGCACGCCGCGACGGCGGCCGATCGACTGGTGGGGCAACGTCACCTTCGCGCTCGGCCTCGTGCTCGTGATGGTCGCCGTCACCTACGGCATCCGCCCCTACGGCGGCCACGCCACCGGCTGGGAGAGCCCGCGCGTGATCGTCCTGCTCAGCGCCGGCGCCGCCTGCCTCGCGGCCTTCTTTGTGATCGAGCGCAACGTCGCCGACCCGATGTTCCGCCTGCCGCTGTTTCGCATCCGCGCGTTCACCTTCGGCACGCTCTCCACGTTCCTCGCCGCGATCGCGCGCGGTGGCCTGATGTTCATGCTGATCATCTGGCTGCAGGGCATCTGGCTCCCGCTGCACGGCTACAACTTCACCAACACACCCCTGTGGGCCGGCATCTACATGCTGCCGCTCACGCTAGGCATGCTCATCTCCGGACCCAGCTCGGGCTGGCTGTCGGACCGCTACGGCGCGCGCGGGTTCGCCACGGCCGGGATGCTCGGTGCTGCCTTCAGCTTCGCGCTGCTGATGCTGATGCCGATCGACTTCTCCTACCCCGTCTTCGCGGCCGTGCTGGCGCTCAACGGCATCTCGATGGGCCTGTTCGCCTCGCCCAACCGCGCCGCCGTCATGAACAGCCTGCCCGCCGGCGACCGCGGCGCGGGCGGGGGCATGAACCAGACCTTCCAGAACTCCGCGCAGGTGCTCTCGGTCGGGATCTTCTTCACGCTGATGATCGCCGGTCTGGCCGCCACGCTGCCGGCGACGCTCACCGGGGGTCTGGTCGCGCACGGAGTGCTCGCTCACACCGCCCAGAGCGTCGCTGGGCTGCCGCCGATCTCGATCCTTTTCGCGGCCTTCCTCGGCTACAACCCAATTGCGCACCTGCTCGGGCCTCACGCCCTGGCGGCGCTCAGCGTGCACGACCGCGCGCTGCTCACCGGTCGCGCGTTCTTCCCGCACCTGATCTCCGAGCCGTTTCGCAACGGCCTGCACGAGGCCTTCGCGTTCGCAATCCTCGCCTGTCTGATCGCTGCCGGGGCGTCGCTCATGCGCGGCGGGCGCTACGCGCACGTGGAGGCACCAGTGGAGGCGCGCGCGGACGTGGAGGATCTCCCGGCGCAGTCGGCTACCCTGAGCCGCGCGTGAACGAGCCCCCTGCTGAGGACCACCCCGCGGCCGAGGGCCAGCCCATGGCGCGCCGCGTCGCCGAGCTGCTCGTCGGCACCGGCGCGGTCGCGTTCCGCACCGCGCCCTTCTTTCGCCTCACCTCCGGCGCCGAGAGCCCCGTCTACGTCGATAACCGCCGGCTTTTGGGCCATGTCTCCGAGCGCCAAGAGGTGATCGAGGCGTTTACGGATCTCATCGCTCTGCAGCCGCATGCCCCCGAGGCGATCGCCGGCACCGCCACCGCCGGCATCCCCTGGGGAGCGTGGCTGGCCGATCGGCTCGCGCTGCCGTTCATATACGTGCGCTCGCAGGCCAAGGCCTGGGGCAAGGAGAGCGCCGTCGAGGGCACCGCGCCGGCGGGCGCCCGCGTGCTCGTGATCGAGGATCTCGCCTTCTCCGCCGGCAGCCTCGCCGCCGCCGCCGATAACCTGCGCACGGCCGGGTTCCATGTCGAGGATGCCCTGACGATCGCCAGCTACGACATGCCCACCGCGCACGCCCGCATGCGGGAGCTGGGTTTGCGGCATACCACGCTCACCACGATCGACACGGCGCTAGCCGCCGCCGCGCAGGCCGGCCAGCTCGACGAGCGGCAGGCGTCGATCGTGCGGGACTGGCTGCGTGAGCGGCGCTCGGC
This sequence comes from uncultured Solirubrobacterales bacterium, assembly GCA_963821895.1. GTDB lineage: Bacteria > Actinomycetota > Thermoleophilia > Solirubrobacterales > Solirubrobacteraceae > Palsa-744. The sequence continues at coordinate 155,620 of CAWGFQ010000006.1, read as the reverse complement.
CGCGGCGGTCTCCTAGCTAGCCGTATCTCTAGCCAACCCGCGCCGCGTTGCCGTCCGCGGCTGAAGCCCGCGCCGCGTCGCCCTCCGCGGCCGAACCCGGCGCCGGGGTGGGGGTCGCCGGCAGGCGGTACTTGCGCGAGCGGGTGCTTCGCTCCAGCAGCCCCAGCTCCACCAGCGTCACCACGTAGCGGTGCGTCGTGCTCGGGCTCATCCCGAGCTGCCCCGCCAGTTCGAGGATGCCCCGCTCTTCGTGGCCCGGTCCGAAGCAAGTCAGGATCGACAGGCCGCGCAGCAGCGAGCGCGACAGGCGTGCGTCGTCGTATACAGGGAGATAGCCCTTGCCGTTCGGCGCGACAGGTGCGTCCTCCGCGGCCTGCCCGTGCTCACCGTTGTCGCCTTCGACTTCCGCGGGCGCCTCGGCCCGCAAGCGCTCGGTGTTCATGGTGGAGACCAGCGCCGAGAAGCTGGGGGTGCTCCCCTGGGCGGCGGCCCGCACAACCTGGTCGACCTGGGCAGGGGAGAGAGTGATGGAGATTGAAGTGCCGTTGCTCATAAAACAATAATGACAGGTAGCGCAGACGATTGTCTGCGTTTTCAAAATGGCATTACGTTCGGAAGGCTGCATTCACAGACAAGTGGGTTCGTATCGACAGGCCGATTGGATTGTCTCGACGCCAACCATCGCCGCGGGCGGGTAGCCTCCTGTCCGAGCCATGCCCGTAACCGTCACGCTTCCCAACGGCGATCCCCTGGAGCTGCCAGATGGCGCCACCGGCGCCGATGCCGCCGCGGCGATCGGCCCCGGCCTCGCGCGCGCGGCGATGGCGATCGAGGTCGCTCCCCCCGAGGCGGGTGAGCCGCCGCAGCTGCGCGACCTCTCGCGCGCGCTGCCCGATGGGGCGCATATCGCAATCCTCACGGCCAAGAGCCCGGGCGAGGCGGCGCTTGCGCTGATCCGCCACGACGCCGCGCACGTGCTGGCGGCGGCCGTGATGGAGCTGTTCCCCGGCGTGAAGATCTCCATCGGTCCCGCGATCGACGGGGGCTTTTACTACGACTTCGACTTCCCCGAGGGCGTGTCGATCTCCGACGAGGATTTCCCCGCGATCGAAGAGCGCATGCTCGCGCACATCAAAGCGGCCGAGCCGTTCGTGCGTGAGGACGTGGCTGTCGCGCAGGCGCGCGAGCGCTTCGTGGAGGAGGAGCAGGACTACAAGGTCGAGCTGATCGACGACCTGGTCGCGGGCGCCGCGCCGGGCGCTGCCGCGAGGGGTGGCGCCGTGGGTGGGGGCGCCGTGGGGGGCGATTCGGCGGGCGGTGGCATGGCGCCCGGCGAGCACGCCGCGCCGCTGGAAACAGTCTCGCTGTACACCAACGGCCCCTTCACCGACCTCTGCCGCGGACCGCACGCGCCGAGCACCGCGACGATCGGCGCCTTCAAGCTGACGTCCGTCGCCGGCGCCTACTGGCGTGGCGACTCCAAGCGACCGATGCTCACGCGCATCTACGGCACCGCCTTCCACACCAAGGCCCAGCTGCAGGAGCACCTGGAGTTGCTGGAGCGCGCCCGCGAACGCGACCACCGCAAGCTCGGGCGCGAACTGGGCCTCTTTCACTTCTCCGACGTCGCCCCCGGCTCGGCCTTCTGGCTGCCCGCCGGCACCGGCGTGTACAACGCGCTCGTGGCGCTCTCGCGCGAGATGAACGAGGCGCGCGACTACACCGAGGTCAAGACCCCCCTGATCTACGACGCCGAGCTATGGAAGACCTCAGGCCACTGGGGCAAGTACCGCGAGAACATGTTCACGATCCTCGCGGAGGAGCGCGAGATGGGCCTCAAGCCGATGAACTGCCCCGGCCACGCCCACCTCTTCAAGAGCCAGCAGCATTCCTATCGCGACCTCCCGGTGCGCTACTCAGAGCCGGGGCTCCTGCACCGCAACGAGGCATCGGGCGTGCTGCACGGCCTTTTGCGCGCGCGCCACTTCGCGCAGGACGACGCGCACATCTTCTGCACCGAGGAGCAGGTGCCGGCGGAGGTGGGAGGCTGCCTGGAGCAGGCGTTCGCGAGCTACGAGCTGTTCGGCTTCGACATGCGCATCGAGCTCTCCACGCGCCCCGTGCAGCGCATCGGCAGCGACGAGCTGTGGGACCGCGCCGAGGGTGCCCTCACGAGTGTGCTCGACGCGCGCGGCCTTGCGTATGAGCTGAACCCCGGCGACGGCGCCTTCTACGGGCCGAAGATCGACATGCACATGACCGACTCCCTGGGCCGCTCGTGGCAGCTCGGCACCGTGCAGCTGGATTACTCGATGCCCGAGCGCTTCGAGCTGACATACACCGGCGCCGACAACGCCGAGCACCGCCCCGTGATGATTCACCGCGCCGCCTTCGGCTCCTACGAGCGCTTCATCGGCATCATGCTCGAGCACTACGGCGGGGAGCTGCCGCTGTGGCTCACGCCCGTGCAGGCGATTGTGCTGAGCGTCGCCGACTCCTACGCCGAGTACGGCGCGCGCGTGCGCGAGCGGCTACGTGCGCAGGGCCTGCGCGTGGAGCTCGACGACCGCGGCGAGTCGATCGGGCGCAAGATCCGCGACGCCGAGCTGCGCAAGATCCCCTTCATGCTGATCGTCGGCGAGCGCGAGCGGGATGCGAGCACCGTCTCGCTACGCCGCCGGGGCGCCGGGGACGCCGGCAGCCTGGCGTTGGAGGACCTGGCGCAGCAGCTCGCCGCCGAGGCCGGGCGGCCGCACGGGGACCGAGCCACGCAGGCATGAGCACCTGCGGGCGGCGCGGCACTCGCGCCCTAGCCAGGCGTCCGGCGCCCCGCTATACTCGACCACGTTGATCACCCGCACCCCTTCAGAGCGCCGCGCGTAGAGCCGACTTGACGCGCCGCCAAAACAGCTAGTGCCGGTTCCCCGCAGATTCGACCGGCGCCCGCCTGAGCGGGACCAGACCAGGATCAACGAGCGCATCCGCGTGCCCGAGGTCCGGCTGATCGACGACGAGGGCAACCAGGTCGGTGTGCTCAAGACGCCCGAGGCGCTGCGCTTCGCGCAGGAGCGCGACCTCGATCTGGTGGAGGTGGCGCCAGAGGCGCGCCCGCCCGTCTGTCGCGTGCTCGACTACTCCAAGTACAAGTACGAGCAGGCGCAGAAGCTCAAGCAGGCACGCAAGCACCAGCAGCAGATCACGGTGCGCGAGATCAAGTTCCGCCCGAAGATCGCCCAGCACGACTACGACACCAAGAAGGGCCACGTCGAACGCTTCCTGCGCCACAAGGACAAGGTCAAGGTCACGATCATGTTCCGCGGGCGCGAGGTCACGCACCCCGAGCGCGGCACGATGATCCTCGACCGACTCGCCGAGGAGCTGGCGGAGCTGGGGGTCGTGGAGCAGCGCCCGATGCAGGAAGGGCGCAACATGACGATGATGCTCGCGCCGAGCAAGGGCGTGCTCGCCGGGCGCTTCGACGGGCATGCGCCGTCGGCGGACGGGGAGTCGGCCGCTGAGGACGCCGTGCCGCAGGCCGTCGCGGGCGATGGTGCGTCACCCGATGGCGCCGCGCCGCAGGCGGCCGCGGGCGAAGGGGCGTCACCCGATGGCGATGCTCCTCAGGCCGTCGCGCCGCAGGCCGTTGCGGCCGATGGGGCATCCCCCGATCAGGCTGCGCTACAGGCCGCCACCCCGGAGCCCGCAGCGAGTGACGGCGCCGATTCGGCCGCCGCGTAGAGCCGCGCTCGCCCGGTCTGTCATAATCGTCCCACGAGGGTGGCGCAGCCGGCCGGAGGCCGGCGAGCCGGGCCCCTCGTCAATCAATCTCTTATGCCCAAGATGAAAACGCACTCCGGCGCGAAGAAGCGCTTCAAGGTCACCGCGGGCGGCAAGGTCCGCGGGCGGCACCCCTTCACGAGCCACATCCTCGAGAAGAAGTCGCCCAAGCGCAAGCGCACGCTGGCGGCGCCGGCAATCATGTCCGCGCACGACACGCCGCGCATCAAGCGCATGCTGGGAGTCGGCAAATGACCCGCGTCAAGCGCTCCGTGAGCGCACGCAAGAAACGGCGCGCCACGCTTGAGCTCACCAAAGGCTTCCGTGGCGAGGCGCACTCCAACTACAAGCGCGCCAAGGAGGCCTTGATCAAGGCCGATACCTACGCCTACCGCGACCGGCGCAACCGCAAGCGCGATTTCCGCCGGCTGTGGATCACGCGCATCAACGCCGCGGCGCGGCAGAACGGGATGAGCTACTCGCAGTTCATGCACGGCCTCTCGCTAGCCGGTGTGGAGCTCGATCGCAAGGTGCTCGCAGACATCGCCGTGCGCGACGCCGATGCCTTCCGACGTTTTACCGAGGTCGCCCGCGAGGCCACGGCTGCCGCCTGAGCGCAAGCCGACAACCTCGATTCCCGGGCGCCGCTCTCGCTTTTGAGGCCGGCGCTTTTTTTGTGTCCAAGGAATAGCCAGATGACAGAGATCACATCGCCACACAACACGAGATTGAAAGAGCTCAAGCGGCTCGCGCGCCGCCGGGAGCGGGAACGCACTCGCCGCTTCTTCGCCGAGGGTGAGGACCTGATCGCGGCTGCGCGTCTTGCGGGGCGCCCCGCCGTGTCGGGCTTTCGCGTGGCGCACACCCCCGCCGTAGGTGCCGCCGTCGGTGTCGGTGCCGGTGCTGGCGCCGACGAGGATCACCGTAGCCCGGGTGCGATACCGGGCGCAGAGGACTTCACGGAGGTCGAGCCGGCTGTGCTTGCGGAGGTATCGAGCCTCGGTTCCGGCACGCGCGTGATCGGCGTATACGAGCAGCGTTTCCTCGACGCACCGATGGGACCGCTGTGTATATACCTGCACGGTCTGTCGGACCCCGGAAATGTCGGCACGATCCTGCGCGCGGCGCAGGCCTTCGGGGCGTCGTGTGTGGCGCTCGGCCCAGGGTGCGCCGATCCGCACTCGCCCAAGGCGGTGCGGGCCAGCATGGGGGCGATCTTCGGCGTGGCGCTCGCGCGCGCATCCACGGTGGGCGAGTTGCCGGGGGAGCGCATCGCGCTGGTGGCGCACGCGGGACAGCCGCTGCGCGGCCTGTCGGTCGAGGGGCCGCGGACGTTGCTCGTGGGCGCCGAGCGCGAGGGGTTGCCCGACGACGTCGTCCGGGCGTGCGAGCGCGTGGTGCACATCCCCATCCACGCGGAGTCGCTGAACGCGGCGATGGCGGCCACGATCGCCTTGTACGAAATGACTGAGCCAACCATGACTAAAGAGAGAGGGGCCCGGCTCGTCGGCGTGCCGCCGACTGCGCCACCCTCTAGGGTCCCCGCCTGATGGTGGAACGGATCGAAGAGCTGCGGGCGCAGGCCGAGGGCGAGATCGTCGCGGCGCAGGCCAGCGAGCAGCTGGAGGAACTGCGCGTGCGCTACCTCGGCCGCAAGGCCGAGCTGCCGCAGATGCTGCGCGGTGTCGCACAGCTTCCATCGGAGGAACGGGGCGCGGTGGGGCGCGCCGCCAACCAGGCGCGCGGGGCCTTGGAAGCGCTCATCGACGCGCGCGCGGCTGAGCTCGGAGCGGGGGAGTTGGAGACGCGGCTGCGCGAGGACACCGTCGATGTCACGCTCCCCGGCAGCCCGCCGCAGCCCGTCGGGCGCCTGCACGTGCTCACGGCCACGCAGCGGCTGCTCGAAGATGTCTTCCTAGGACTGGGCTTCACCGTGATGGAGGGGCCGGAGGTGGAGAGCGTGCACTACAACTTCGACGCGCTCAACCACACCGCCACGCACCCCGCGCGCGCGCGGACTGACACCTTCTATGTGGGCGAGGAGCTGGTGCTGCGCACGCACACTTCACCCATGCAGGTGCGCGCGATGGAAGCGCACCCGCCCCCGCTGTACGTGGTGATCCCGGGGCGTGTCTACCGTCCCGACAGCGACGCCACCCACACCCCCCAGTTTCACCAGGTGGAGGGTCTTGCCGTGGACGAGGACATCACGCTCGCCGACCTGAAGGGCACGCTGCTGGCGTTCGCGCGCGCGACCTTCGGCGAGGCGCGTGAGGTGCGCCTGCGGCCCCACTTCTTCCCCTTCACCGAGCCCAGCGTCGAGGTGGACGTCTCCTGCTTTCACTGCGAGGGCAAGGGTTTCATGCGTGACGGCGCGCGCTGCTACCTGTGCAAAGGCGAGGGCTGGCTGGAGATTCTCGGCGCGGGCGAGGTGGACCCCAACGTCTATGCCTACGTGCCGAGAACCGATGCAAACGCGCCTGGTTATGACCCGGAGAAGGTTCAGGGATTTGCGTGGGGGTTGGGAGTTGAGAGGGTCGCGATGTTGATGTACGGGGTACCCGATCTGCGCATGCTCTATGAGAATGACCTGCGGCTTTTGAGGCAGTTCGGCTGATGCGCGTACCACTTACATGGTTGTGTGAATACTGCTCCCCCGGCCTGGACGTGCACGCCGTGGAGGAGCGGCTGACGATGACCGGCACCAAGGTGGAGGCGATTCACCATCACGGCGTGCGCGAATTGGAGCACTTCGTCGTGGGTCACGTGCTCGCGGCTGAGCGCCACCCAGATGCGGACCGCCTGACGGTGTGCGAGGTCGATCTCGGCGCGGCCCGCCCCGAGGGCCCCGCGACGATTGTCTGCGGCGCGCCCAACGTGGCGGCCGGACAGGACGTGGCCGTGGCGCGCCCGGGGTCCGTCATGCCCGACGGCACGAAGCTGAAGAAGGCGAAGCTGCGCGGGGTCGCCTCCGAGGGGATGATCCTCGCCGAGGACGAGCTTGCGATCGGCAGCGATCACAACGGCATCATGGTGCTCGGCGATCTGACGCCCGACGCCGACCTCACGCCCGGGGCGCCGCTGGCGGACGTGCTGCCGATTGCCACCGAGGTGCTGGAGCTGGAGGTCACGCCCAACCGCCCCGACTGCCTGGGCGTGTATGGCGTGGCGCGCGAGCTGCACGCCGCCACGGGCGCCGCCTTGGCAGCAGCGCCGTGGAGCGAGGACCCTGGTGCCGCTGGGCCGGTGGATGGCGAGCACGCGCGGGCCGAGCGCGCGGACGGTGAGCGGGCGCGGCTGGAGTCCGTGGACGGCGTCGAGGTGCAGGTGCAGTGCCCGGACCTGTGCCCGCGCTTCACCGCGCGCGTCTTCCACGACGTGACGATCGCTCAGTCGCCGCCATGGCTGAAGGCCCGCCTGATGGCCGCGGGCCAGCGCCCAATCAACAACGTGGTTGACATAACCAACTACGCGATGCTGCTGAGCGGGCAGCCGCTGCACGCCTTCGACCTCGATCGCGTGGCCGGTCGGCGCCTGCTGGTGCGCCGCGCGCGCGATGGGGAGGAGGTGCAGACCCTCGATGGGCAAACCCGCACGCTCGACGCGGGCATGGTGGTGATCGACGACGCGGACGGGCCCACGTCGATCGCGGGCCTGATGGGCGGGGCGCGCTCGGAGGTGCAGGTCGAGACGAGGAGCGTGCTGATGGAGGTCGCCACCTGGCACGGCCCTGCCATCCACCACGCATCCTGGGCGCTGGGGCTGCGCAGCGAGGCATCCGCGCGCTTCGAGAAGGGGCTGCAGCCGGAGCAGTGCATGCACGCCCAGGCCGTCGCCGCGAGGTTGATGATCGAGCTGTGCGGCGCGACGCTCGCGCCCGGCACGATCGACGTCGGAGGCGAGGGCACGCCGCCCCAGACGATCGCGCTGCGCGAGTCTCGCGTGCGGGCGATCCTCGGCGTCCCCATTCCGCGCGAGCGCCAGGCGCAGATCCTGCATGCGCTCGACTTCGCGACGAGCGAGACAGATGAGGGCCTGGAGGTGACCGTGCCGCCCCTGCGCCGCGACGACGTCACGCGCGAGGCCGACCTGATCGAGGAGGTATCGCGCATCGACGGCCTGGAGAAGCTGCCCGCCACGCTGCCCAAGCGCCGCGATGCCTATGGCCTGCTCACGCCGGAGCAGCGGTTGCGGCGCCGCGCGCTCGATGTGCTTGTGGGGAGGGGGCTGTATGAGGCGGTGGGCTGGACCTTCGCCGCGCCCTCGGTGGCCGAACGGTTGCGCCTGCCCGCCGAGGATGAGCGCAGCCGAGCGGTAGTGATCGAGAACCCTCTGTCGGAGGAACAGTCGCGGCTGCGCACGATGCTGCTGGGCTCGCTGCTGGATGTGGCAAGGCACAACGTCGCGCACGGAGAGGCGGATCTGGGCCTGTTCGAGCACGGCACCGTATTCCGGGCGCAGGAGGGTGCCACGCAGGAGGGTGCGATGCAGGGGGGGACGGTGCAGGGGGGGACGATCGCCGAACACCGCTCGCTGGCGGTGCTGCTCGCAGGGCGTTCCGCGCCGATTGGCTGGAGCACATCGGAGCCGCCCACGGCTGACCTGTTCGCTGCGAAGGCGCTGCTCGAAGCCCTGACGCAGGCGCTGAGGGTGCCCGACCTGGCGTTCGCTTCGGAGCCGGAGCCCTTCCTCCATCCCGGGCGCAGCGCGCGCGTGTCGCTTGGCGAGGAGCCGATCGGTTGGCTGGGGGAGCTGCACCCGCTGGTTGCCGATGCATGGGAGCTGCCGGGAGCCGCCTGCTTTGAGATCGACCTGGACCGCCTGATCGCACATGCCGTCCGTCCGGATTACGTCGATCTGATCGGCTACCCGGCGCTGCGCCAGGACATCGCCGTCGTCCTGCCGGAGCAGGTGCCCGCCGCGCAGGTGCTCGACGCCGTGAAGGCAGCCTCGGGAAAGCTCCTGGCAGACGTGAGCGTGTTCGACGTGTATACCGGCCCGCAGGTGGGGGAGGGCAAGCGCTCGCTGGCGCTGGCGCTGGCATTTCGCGCGCCCGATCGCACACTCGCCGACGAGGACGTTGCACCGCTGCGCGAGCGGATCGTGAATGCGCTGGGCGAGCTGGGGGGTGAGTTGCGTGGCTGACCCCACTTCCACGGGAGAGCAACCTCGGGTGCTGGTCGCCGGCGCCACTGGATTCGCAGGCGCGCTTGCGGCGCATCTGCTCTGGCGTCACCCCGGCTTCGAGCTGGTCGGCGTGACCGGCCGCTCGGAGACCGGGCGTCGGCTCGATGATCTATACCCGCGCTATCGCGTGCCGCTGGTGATCGAGGAGCTGGACCTGGACCGTCACAGCGAAGACCTCGATGCCGCGGTGGTCGCCTACCCGCACGCAGCGGCCGCGCCGACGGTGGGCGCCCTGCGCGCGCGTGGTGTGCGGGTGATCGACCTTTCTGCCGACTCGCGCCTTGTCTCGCTTGAGACCTACGAACGCTGGTATGGCAAGCACCCTCAACCGGACTTGCTGGACGCCGCGGTCTACGGGCTCACCGAGTTGCATCGCGAGGAGATCGCCGACGCGGGTCTCATCGCCAATCCAGGTTGCTATCCAACTGCCGCAATCCTTGGTCTGGCGCCGCTGGCTCGGGCCGGGCTGATCGACGACGTGGTGATCGACGCCAAGCAGGGCATCTCGGGCGCCGGGCGAACATTCGATGACACCACGCACCTGTCGATGGCCGGCGAGAACATCCTTCCCTACAAGGTCGCCGAACACCGGCACACACCCGAGATCGAGGAGCAGTTGGCATTGCTGGGCGCGGACCTACCCGTGCAGTTCCAGGCGCACCTCGTACCGCTCGACCAGGGGGAGCTGGTGAGCTGCTACGTCACTCGCACTGAACCAATTGGCGGCACAGAGCTGCATGGGCTTTACCACGACGCCTATGCCAACGAGCCATTCGTCGAAGTCGTCAACCGCCCACCAGGCGTGCGCGATGTCCGCGAGACGAACTTCTGCCGGATCTTCGTCGCCGCCGACGAGCACACCGGCAAGGTGCTCGTGTTCTCGGCGATCGACAACCTCTGGAAGGGCACATCCTCGCAGGCGGTGCAGAACCTCAACCTCATGTTTGGCTTCCCGGAGACGGAAGGTTTGAGCTGATGGATGACAAGCCCAACGGGTGGGAGCACACGGATCTGCGCGGCGATCGCCCCTCCTCCGGTCCGCCGCAGCCGTTCTTTCACTCGCGCTGGGTGCCCGCGCCCGAGCACGTACAGGACCTCGGCCCGGATGTCGGCCTCCCGCAGGGCTTTCGCGCGGCCGGTGTCGCCTGTGGCATCAAGCCGTCGGGCAATCCCGATCTCGGTCTGTTGGTCTGCGACGCGCAGAACCCGACCAGTGCCGCGCGCTTCACCGCCACCGGTGCCCCCGCAGCGCCGGTGATCGTCAGCCGCGAGCGCTGCCGCCTGGATGGCTTGCGCGCGGTGCTCGCCAACTCGGGTTGTGCGAATGCGGCCACCGGGCGGCAGGGGCTCGACGATGCCGCCAAGTCGCAGGGGGCGGCGGCGATGGCCGTGGGCATCGCGCCCGAGGAGGTGCTGCTCGGCTCGACGGGCGGCATCAGCCACCAGCTGCCGGTGGACAAGCTGCTGCGCGGCATCCTTTCCGCGCGCCAGCAGTTGCGGCGCGAGGGCGATGGCGACTTTCAGCAGGCGATCCAGACGACCGATGCCTTCGAGAAGCGCGCCAACCTGCAGGTCGCGCTGTCCGGCGGCAACGTGCGCCTGTCCGCGCAGTGCAAGGGAGCGGGGATGATCTCGCCGAACTTCGCCACCATGTTCTGCTTCGTGCAGACCGACGCCGTGCTGCAAGCGCATACGGCCGAGCTGCTGTTCGGTGTCTGCGTAGCGCGCTCCTTCGATCGCTGCTCCGTGGATGGACAGCTCTCCACCAACGACACCGCCGTGCTGATGTGCTCCGGTTCCTCCGGCGTGGAGATCGCCCCCGAATCCGAGGATGAGCTGCGCTTCGGCGAGGCGCTCGACGCGCTGCTGCGCCAGCTGGCGATCATGATGGTCAGCGACGGCGAGGGCGCGCACCGCATCGCCCGCGTGGTTGTGCGTGGCGGACCGCTCGACGGGCATCCCCTGGCGGTGGAGGAGGCGGCGCGCGCGGTCGCCAACTCGCCGCTGGTGAAGACCGCGCTGAACGGCGCCGATCACAACTGGGGACGCATCATCCAGGCGATCGGCGGCGCCCTGTCGGGGACGGGTCCGCTGCCATGCGACATCTCGATCCAGGGGATCCCCGTCTGCTGCGCCGGTGCCGCTATCCCCTACGACGAGGCCCGTCTAGGCGAGGCGATCAGCGTGCCCGAGGTCGAATACGACATCACGCTGCCGGGGGAGGGCACGGAGACCGAGGTCTTCTTCTCCGATCTGTCCCACGAGTACGTCACGATCAACGCCGACTACACGACCTGATGCCCGACCACACTGCCACACCCGACCCCAGCCTCGACCCCGCCCCGCAGGCAAGACCCATGCGCGACGTCGGCACGCTGCTCGAGGCCCTGCCGTACATCCGCGAGTTCCACCACAAGACCGTGGTCATCAAGTACGGCGGCGCCGCGATGGAGGACCCCGGCCTGCGCGAGGAGTTCGCGCGCGACGTCGTGCTGCTCAAGTACGTCGGCCTCAGCCCGATCGTCGTGCACGGCGGCGGCCCCGACATCACCGCCTACATGCAGCGCCTGGGCCTGCCGGTGGAGTTCGTCGGCGGCCTGCGCGTCTCCGACGCCGACACCGTGGAGGTCGCCAAGATGGTGCTCGTCGGCAAGGTCAACAAGGAGATCGTGATGCGCATCAACCGCCACGGCCAGCCCGCCGTAGGCCTCTGTGGCGATGACGGCTCGCTGTTTCGCGTCACCCGCCGCAGCGCCCCAGGGGGAGAGGACATCGGCTTCGTGGGCCGCATCGAGGAGGTCAACGTCGACGTGCTCAACCACGTCTCGCGCGACTACATCCCCGTGATCGCCTCCGTCGGCGCCGACGCAGCCGGCGACTCCTACAACGTCAACGCCGACGAGGCCGCCGGCGCGGTAGCGCGCGCGTTGGGCGCCTACAAGATGATCTTCCTCACCGACGTGCCGGGCTGGCTCGCCGACCCTGCCGACCCCGCCTCGCTCATAGGGCAGGCCACCGCCGCGCAGGTGCGAGAGGCGCTGCCGGCGCTTGACGGTGGAATGCGCCCCAAGTTGCAGGCGTGCCTTGAGGCGATCGAGGGCGGTGTCGACTCCGCGCACATCATCGACGGGCGCAAGCCCCATTCGCTGCTGCTCGAGCTGTTCACCGACGCGGGCATCGGCACGAAGGTGGGGCGCGCATCGTGAAAGCATCAACCCCACGCTCTCCTGCGGGCGGTCGGGGTGTCACCACGCGGCCCCCCCTCCTCCCCCTCAAAAAAGGCATCGAGAATGTCACTGAGTGAATTGCAGCAGCTGGAGCACGACTGTGTGATTCCCTCATATGTCCGCTTCCCCGTGGAGCTCGTGCGCGGCGAGGGCCCATATCTGTGGGACGAGCAGGGTCGGGAGTACCTGGATTTTCTCTGCGGCATCTCGGTGACGAACGTCGGTCACTGCCACCCGCACGTGGTGGCGGCCGTGCGCGAGCAGGCCGGGCGCCTGATGCACGCCTCCAACCTTTTTTTCACCGCTCCCGCGATGCGCCTGGCGCAGCGGCTCTCCAAGGGCAGCCTCGGGGGCAAGGTCTATTTCTGCAACTCCGGCACCGAGGCCAACGAGGCGGCGATCAAGCTCGCCCGCAAAGCCCGGCCCGCGGGGGATATCGTCTCCGTGCACCAGGCCTTCCACGGGCGCACGTACGGCGCGCTCTCGGCCACGCCCCAGGAGTCAAAGCAGGCCCCGTTCGCGCCGCTCGTCCCCGGTTTTCGCTCCGTCGCCGCCCAGCCCGACGAGTTGCGCGCAGCCGTGGATGAGCGTACCGCCGCGGTCTTCCTGGAGCCGATCCAGGGCGAGACGGGCGTGAACGTCCTCAGCGACGAGTTGCTGCGCGCCGCGCGCGAGGCCTGCGACGAGCACGGCGCGGCGCTGATCTTCGATGAGATCCAGTGCGGCATGGGGCGCACGGGGAGCATGTGGGCATACGAGCAGGTGGGCGTCGTCCCCGACGCGCTCACCGCCGCCAAGGCGCTCGGCGGCGGCTTGCCGATCGGCGCGCTCGTCACGGGCGAGCGCCTGGCCGACGTGTTCGCTCCGGGCGATCATGGCTCGACATTTGCCGGCGGTCCACTGATCGCCAGCGCCGCGCTCGCCGCGCTCGACATAACCGAGGACCCCGAGCTGCTCGCCGGGGTACGCCTACGCGGCGCGCGCCTCGCCGCGGGTCTCGCCGAACTGCCGCACGTGCTCTCCGTGCGCGGTCGCGGCCTGATGCTCGCCTGCGAGCTGGATGTCGCGGCGCCCGATGTGGTGCGCCGCGCGCTGCTTGAGCAGCGCCTGATCGTCAACGCCACCGGCCCCACCACCGTGCGCCTGCTGCCGCCGCTGATCGTCGAGGACGCGCACGTCGATCTGGCGCTTGAGCGCCTCAGGGCTGCGCTTGAGGGTTGATGTGGCGCCTCGCAGTGCGCGACTCGCAACCGACGTTTCGCTCAAACAGCGGCCAAGGCGTCCGCGAGCTCGTCCGCGGTGGTCTCCACAGCCTCCGGCATCGTGACGACCAGCCGTCCCTCGCGCTCGAGGATGCGCCGCGGGCCGAGCATCGTCAGGCCGACGATCCTGCTGGTGCCTGGCGCGTAGCGGATCACATGCCCCTCTGGCGTCGTCTCTCCCTCGCCCTCCTCGGGCGCGCCTATACGCAGATAGAGCACGTCGCCCTCGGCGTCGTAGTTGGCGTGGTCGAAGACGATCGAGCCGATCTTCAAGTTCACGCGTCCCATGTCGGAGGGTCCTTTCGGTGGCCAAATGCGGAGATGATGCGTGCTGGGACCTGTTCATAGCTTACGACAACCAACAGCCACCGGCTGGGGCCAATGTCGCGAGCGAAATAGCGTTTGCGCTCTTGGTAAACGGGATCGACTTCGATGTGATCCGCCGAACGGATGGCTTGCAGCACATCGTCCTCGAAGGCCGCTAGCTCGATGTGCTCGAGCAGCACCTTTCCCCGCCAGACGCGCGCGAGCAGAACCACTCTTACTCCCTGCGGATCGGCCGTCTCGCCGGTGATCTCCTCGTCTTCCACGCTCCACAGGATGACCGCCGCTCAGGATGGCACCGACCTGGCAGCGCCCTGCCCCGGTAGCCTTCCCGGCCATGAGCGCCCAAGACGCCGATCACGCCTTCCCCCCGCGCACGGCCTCCTACGAGGCCGACCCGGCGCAGGTCCACCGCGTGCTGCTGCTCTACTCCGGCGGCCTTGACACGAGCGTGATGCTCAAATGGATTCAGGACAACTACTCCGCAGAGGTCGTCTGCCTGACCGTCAACCTCGGCCAGCCGGGCGAGGACTACGCCGTGATCGAGGGCAAGGCGCTGCGCTTGGGGGCGATCGAGTGCCACATCGTGGACGCCCGCGAGGAGTTCGCGCACGACTATGTGCTGCCGGCGATCAAGGCCAACGCGCTGTACGGCGGCGGCTATCCGCTCTTCACCGCGCTCGGACGACCGCTGATCGCCAAGCTCGCGGTCGAGTACGCGCGGCGCGCCGGCTGCGACACGATCGCGCACGGCTGCACGGGCAAGGGCAACGACCAGGTGCGCATCGAGGCCACCGTCGCCACGCTCGCGCCCGAGCTGAAGACGATCGCTCCGGTGCGCTCCTGGCAGATGGGCCGCGAGGAGGAGATCGCCTACGCGCGCGAGCACGGCATTCCGGTCAAGGGCGGCACCGAGGTTGCGCCGTACTCGATCGATGACAACCTCTGGGGCCGCTCCTCGGAGGGGCGCTGGATCGAGGATCTCTCCCATGCGCCAGACGACGACGTGTTCCAGCTCGTCACCCGCCCTGAGCTGGCGCCCGATGAGCCCGAGACCGTCACCGTCGAGTTCGAGCGCGGCACCCCCGTGGCGCTCAATGGCGAGCGCCTGGGGCTGGTGGAGCTGATCGAACGCGCTGGGGCGATCGCCGCGCACCACGGCGTGGGCATCGTCGACCACATCGAGGATCGCATCGTCGGCCTGAAGGTGCGCGACATCTACGAGGCGCCCGCGGCTGCGATCCTGCTGCCCGCCCACCAGGAGCTAGAGAAGCTCGTCTGCACGATCCACCAGAACCAGTTCAAGGGACAGCTCGACCGCCAGTGGGCCTACCTCGTCTATGCGGGCCTGTGGTGGGAGCCGCTGCGCAATGACCTCGACGCATACATGGACGCAGTTAACGAGCAGGTCAGCGGCACGATCGGCCTGAAGCTCTACAAGGGCAGCGCGCGCGTGGTCACCCGCTCCTCGCCCAACGCAGTGTACGACGCCGCGCTGGCCTCTTTCGCGCAGTCCGGGGGCCTCTTCTCGCAGAGCGCCTCCCCCGGCTTCATCGAGCTGTGGTCGCTGCAGTCGCGCATGGCCTGGCGCTTACGCAACGAGTCGTAGTCCCCGTCCGCCCTCGCCCCATAAGCCGCCCTCGCCGTATCAAGCGAGCAGCGCCAGCAGCTCCTCGCGCCCCGGGCCTGGCAGCTGCACGCGCTCGTGTTCGCCCGCCAGCTCGAGGATCCGCTCGGGCACGCCGGCTCGCGCGAAGGTCTCGCCCAGCGGTTTCAGGACGCCGCGGGAGTCCAGGAAGGCCCTGAAGAGCTCGGGATCGTGCAGCATCGCCGTGAGCAGCGCTCCCCGCAGGACCTCCGAGCGCTCGCTCGGCGGTGCGGGCTCCAAACCGTTGCGTAGCGTCTCGATCTCGTGCAAACGTGCCCGGTCCTCTGCGACGGTCTCCCGATACCAGGGGGTCAGCTTCGCCTCGGTGGTCGCATCCCACGCTTCGGCGAACTCCAATGGATCGTCGAGGTGCGAGCTGACGACCTCGCGCAGACACTTCGTGTGCAGCAGCCCAAGCGAGATCCCGCGACCGAGCGAGGGGTTCGTGCAGGCCCAGGCGTCACCCAGCAGCGCAATGCCGGTGAGCAGCGGCCGCCCGTCGGCGACTGGACGGCGGTAGCGATCGATCATCCCGCCCATCGCTTCGAAGTCGCCGATCGGCTCGCCATCGAGCCAGTGCGCATGCAGCGGGCACGCCTCGATGACGGCCCTCCACCGGTCGGGGTCGCGCATCCGCTTGAGTACCTGGTCCCCGCTGGAGGTGACGAGCGCCACCGCCCACGTGCCGTTATCCGCGGGGAGAGTCAGGATCGAGAAGGTCCCCATCGGCGCCAGCAGAGGGCCAAAAGGCTGCGGCGTCGTCCCGTCCGCCGAGCGGAAGTACCGGCCGTAGTAGATGAACCCGGAATCCTCGGACTCCTCGTGCAGGGTCCCGATGTTCGCATCGCTGCACCAGCGCGGCAGCTGCGAGCGCCGGCCCATCGCATCCACCACGAGGTCGGCGTGCAGCGTCTCGCCCGAATCGAGACGGACACCGCTCACGTGTGGCGTCCCGTTGCCGGCCACGATGGTCAGCTCCTTCACGGCCGAACCCCGACGCATCTCGAGACCGGGCTCGCCCGCCGCCGCCTTTCCCAGTACCTGCTCGAAGACTGGGCGGCGGGCAGTGTATGTCACGAACCGCTCATCGCCGGCCCGCGGGCCGCCCTCGGTCAGGTTGGGGGGAGCCAGCCCGAGCACATCCAGGCGCATAGCCCCCGCCGAGACGAGCCCCTCAAAGACGTCGGGGAGCGCCTCCTCCAGCACCATGCGACCCCCAGGCTGCAGGAAATGGGCCAGGCGGAACTGGGTGACGCCCTCGCGCGACCAGCTCTCCCACGCCTCCTCGACAGACTCCGGCACGGGCGCCGCGTCGCGCTCGAGCACCGTTACCTCGTGCCCGTCGCGCGCCAGCATCATTCCGCCCAACAGCCCGCACACCCCGCCGCCCAACACCACGATCCTGGCCATCCGCCGCTAGCCTCCCACCGCGGCGGCGGGCAGGAAGTCCAGCAGCAGCCGGTTCACCGCATCCGGCGCCTCGATCTGCATCCAATGCCCAGGGCCGTCGAGTCGCTCGTAGCGCCACGGGCCGGCGACGTGCCCGGCCGAGCGGGTCATCTGGCCCTCGGTGAGCGCGAAATCCCCCGAGCTCCAAACGCCCATGGTTGGAGCTTGTATCGGTGGCGGCTGCAAGCCGCCGGATGGCAGAAAGCGCTCGGGGGGAATGTTCGCCCGGTAGTAGTTCAGACCGGGATTCAGTGAGCCGTTTGCCTCCAATTCGGCGATCGCCGCATCCGTGTCGGGGTGCCGGCCCCAAGCACGGAAGTTGGCCCAGTCGTCGGCGGACAGCCACTGCTCGGCGATACCGGTGAACTGAAACAGGAGCATGTACCAAGACTTTTCGTACTGCTCGAAGCCCTCCGCGAAGAACGTCGCGGGGTGCCCGACCGACATCGCGACGAGATGCTCGACGCGGTCGGCGGCCATCAGCGCGGTGGCCCACGCTACGCCGGCCCCCCAGTCGTGGCCCACCACGTGAGCGCGATCCGCACCCGCCGCGTCAAGCACAGCCAGCACGTCACCGACGAGCAAATCCATCGTGTAGGCGTTCACCGCCGCCGGCTTGTCCGAGCGGCCATAGCCACGCAGATCGGGGACGATCACCTTGAACCCCGCCGCAGCCAGCGCCGGCACCTGGTGGCGCCACAGCCGCCCCGAGTCAGGGAACCCATGCAGCAAGACAACTGGGCGACCCTCGCCGGTCACCTCATACTCGATACCCACACCACCCACATCAACGCGCACGGTGGCAGCCTACCGCTCGGTGTGCCAGTCACGCCCTCTCGCGGGGCTTTGCGCGTGTCTGGAGAGGCCCCATGGTTGCGTTTGGCGCGCCTCGGGAGGCCTGTGGTTGGGTTTGCTCTCGCCTCGGGTGGCCTGTGGTTGGGTTCGGTCCCGCATCGGGAGGCCCACGGTCGCGTCCGCTCCCGCCCATAACCTCACCGGCAGGCGATGATGGACGCAGACAGCACCCCTGGTGGTCCCGAGCGGCGCCTGCGCCGCGTGGAGCCGGGCGACCCGGCGCTGATCCGCCGCGCCGAGGAGGCCGAGGCGAGCGTGCGCACGCTGGAGGGGCACCTCGCCGATTTGCGCCGCGGCCTGCGCGAGGCCGAGGAGGAGCTGCGCCGCTCCGAGGAGCAGCTCGACCAGCGCGAGCACGAAGTGCGCCGCGTCAAGCAGCGCGAGTACGCCGAGCAGCAACTGCGCATCGAGGCCGAGGAACAGCGCGAGCGCCTGGAGCGCGAGCAGCGCGGCGAGCTCGACCGCCTGCAGCAGCGCCTGGCCGCGGGCGAGCGCCACGCGCGCGAGCTGGCCGAGCGCCTGGAGGTCGTGCGTCACGAGCGCTCCGAGGCCGAGCAGGCGGCAGCCACAGGGCGCGCGGTCGCACTGCGCGCCGAACAGCAGTTGGCCGAGCGTATCGCCCAACTGGCCTGGCGCGAGCAGGAGTTCGAGCGTCAAATCGAGGACATGCGCATGCGTCATGCGCGCATGGAGGCGCTCGTGCGCGAGTTGCGCGGGCTCGTTGAGCAGCTGCGGAGGACGCCCCCGGCTGTGTCCGCCCCCACGTCTGCGCCCACGTCCACCCCCACCCCAGCAGTACCGGCCACATCTGCTCCGGAGCCCGTACCGCGCGAGCCCGTGCGTCCGCAGCCATCACGCGAGGAGATGGCGCAGGCGCTAGCCGACGCCGTCGTGCGCCTGCGCGCTCGTGTGCCCGCACCTGTGGAGCTTGAACCCCCCGGCGCGTCCGAGCCGGCTGCCGTCGCGCCCCAGCCGGCGGTTGCCGATGCACCGCAGCCGGCGCGCAAGGTCGCGCCATGGCCAGCGGCGCAGCCGCCGATCGTCTCGCAGGCGCCACCGGCCCCCGCGCCGCACAAGCACAGCATGTCCCTGGTCAACCGCTTGCGAATGGCTCGCAAACAGCGACGCAAACGCTGATCGGTCGCCGCCCCGCCACATAAGATCCAATCAACCCAATGCCCACCCCCACCTGCGCCCACCTGCACGTTCACTCCGAGTACTCGCTGCTCGACGGCGCCTGCAAGGTCGAGGCGCTCGCCAAGCGCGCTGCGCAGTTCGAACAGCCCGCCCTGGGCCTCACCGACCACGGCGTGATGAATGGCGCGGTCGAGCTCTACCGCGCCTGCGCCAAGCACAATGTCAAGCCAGTGATGGGCTGTGAGATCTACCTCGTGGACGATCACACCGCATCCGGTCCCGGCAAGGTCGAGCGTAACCACCTCACGCTGCTCGCCTCAAGTGACGCCGGCTATCGCAACCTCGTCAAGCTCTCCTCGGCCGGTTTCCTCGAAGGCCTGCAGCGCGGCAAGCCGACCGTGGACCTGCGCCAGGTGGAGCAGCACGCCGAGGGTGTGATCGCGCTCACGGGCTGCCTGGCCTCGCGCTTCTGCCAGCGCCTGCTGGAGGACCGCGAGCAGGACGCGCGCGCGCATGCCGACGATCTGCTGCGCATCTTCGGCCCCGAGAACGTTTACTTCGAGCTGCAAAAGAACGGCCTGGCACCACAGGAGAAGTGCAACGAGGGGATCGTCAAGATCGCCCGGGAAGTCGGCGGCAGCCTCGTGGGCACCGGTGACGTGCACTACCTGCGCCGCGAGGACTACTCCCACCACACGGCCTTGTTGTGCGTGCAGACCAAGAGCACTTTGGCTGCGCCCAAGCTCACGTTCGACACCAACGAGTTCTACCTGCGCGACTCGGCAGAAATGGCCGAGGCCTTCTCGGAGTGGCCCGAGGCGATCGCCAACACGCTTCAGATCGCCGAGCGCTGCTCGGTGGAGCTCGAGCTCGGCAAGCAGCTGATCCCCCGCTTTCAGACCCCCGAAGGCACGCCCGAGCGCGAGTATCTGCGCGCGCGTGTCGAAGAGGGGCTGCGCATCCGCTACGGCGACCCCCCGTCCGCGCGGGCGCTTGAGCGCATGGAGATGGAGCTGGGCGTGATCGACCGCATGGGCTTCAACGCCTACTTTTTGATCGTCTGGGACTTCGTCAAGTACGCCAAGGAGAACGGCATCGCCGTCGGCCCGGGCCGCGGCTCGGCGGCGGGCTCGCTGGTCTCCTACTGCCTGCAGATCACCGATGTCGATCCTTTGCGCTACGACCTGCTGTTTGAGCGCTTCCTGAACCCCGAGCGCGTATCGATGCCGGACATCGACATCGACTTCTCCGTGCGCGGGCGCGAGCGCGTGATGAAATACGTCACCGAGAAGTACGGGCGCGAGTCGGTCGCGCAGATCGTCACCTTCGGCAAGATGTTCCCGCGCGCCGCCACGCGCGATGCCGCGCGCGTGCTGGGCTACGACTACGGCTCGGGCGACCGCCTGGCGAAACTGATCCCCGACCCGATCATGGGCCGCGCGCCCTCCTTCGAGGACTGCCTGAAGCCGGGCGAACCGCTGCGCAAGGCCTACGACGAGGAGCCCGACGCGCGCAAGATCGTGGATGTCGCCAAGGGCCTTGAGGGCATCGTGCGCAACAGCTCGATCCACGCCGCGGCGGTAGTGATCGCCGATCGCCCGCTGACGGACATCGTGCCGCTGCAACTCGCCGATGCCGGCACCAGCGAGGGCGAGCGCGTGTTCCGCACGGTCACGCAGTTCTCGATGAAGCCGATCGAGGAGATCGGGCTGTTGAAGATGGACTTCCTGGGCCTGCGCAACCTGGACGTGATTGAGGATGCGCTGGACATCATCGAGCGCTCCACGCAAGGCCCCAACGGCGAGCCGGGGGTGCGCCCCGACATGACCAACCTGCCGCTAGATGACAGGAAGACCTACGAGATGCTCTCGCGGGGGGACTCGATCGGCGTGTTCCAGTTCGAGTCCGAGGGCATGCGCGAGGCGCTCAAGAAGGTCAAGCCGGACGAGTTCAACGACCTCGTTGCGCTCAACGCGCTGTACCGGCCAGGGGCGCTGGACCAGATCCCGGTGTATGCCAGGGGCAAGCACAATCCCGAGGCCATCACCTACCCCGACGAGCGGCTGCGCCCGATCCTCGAGTCCTCCAAGGGGGTGATCCTCTACCAGGAGCAGGCGATGCAGATCTCCAAGGAGCTAGCGGGCTTCTCAGGGGCGAAGGCCGACGATCTGCGCAAGGCGATCGGCAAGAAGAACCGCGAGGCGATGGCCGCCCTGAAGCCCGAGTTCGTCACAGGCTGCCGCGCCTCAGGCACGAGCGCGCAGACGACCGAGTTCCTCTGGCAGACCAACGAAAAGTCCGCGGATTACTCCTTCAACAAGAGCCACGCCGCCTGCTACGGGCTGATCGCCTACCGCACCGCGTGGCTGCGCGCCAACTACCCCGCGGAGTACATGGCTGCGCTGATCTCCTCGGTGATGTCCACCAAGGACAAGGTGCCCTTCTTCGTCGCTCGCTGCGAGGAGATGGGCATCGAGATCCTGCCGCCCGACGTCAACCTCTCAGACCACGAGTTCACCGTCGTGGAGGGCAACATCCGCTTCGGCCTGGACGCCGTAAAGGGCGTCGGCTATCAGGCGGTGGAGGCGATCAAGTGCGCACGCGAAGGACTGGAGCCCGCCCGCCACCCCCCCCGCCCGTTCACTTCGCTGTGGGACTTCTGCGAGCGCGTCGATGGGCGCGCCGTCAACAAGAAGGCGATCGAGGCGCTGATCAAGTGTGGCGCGCTCGGCTCCACCGGCGCCACGCGCAAGGGCATGCTGGCGGTCATGGAGCAGGCGCAGGGCGCGGGCCAGAAGGCCCAGCAGGACGCCGCGATCGGCCAGGGCTCGATCTTCGACCTCGACCCCGCACCCGCCGCGGGCAATGGAGCCGGCGCGGGCCTCGGCGCCGCAGCGCTCCCGGGGGCCAGTCTGATGCGGCCCAGCCATCCCATCATCTCCAGTGAGGAGTTCGACCAGGCCGAGCTGCTCGCCGTGGAGAAAGAGGCAATAGGCCTGTTCATCTCCACCCACCCGCTCAAGCCGCTGCGCGAGGCATTGCGCGCACGCGTCGATTGCCCCCTCGCGGCCCTCGCGGAGCGCCGTGACAAGGACTGGGTGACCGTGGGCGGGATCATCGTCGAGGCCAAGCGCATCCGCACACGCAACGGCGATCACATGATGTTCGCCACGCTCGACGACCTCGAGGGGGCCGTGGAGATCCTCGTCTTCGGCAAGGCGCTGGCCGAGCATGAGGCAGCGCTGGCCGTCGATCAGGTGGTGCTCGTGCGCGGGCGCGTGGACCACAAGGAAGCCGGCAAGACGTGCGTGGTGGTGCAGTCCGTCGACGCATTCGCGCCCACCGAGCAGGAGATCGAGCGGGCGCGCACGAGCGCGCGCGAGGATGCCGTCAGGCGCAGCGAGCAGGCGAGCCAGCCGCTGCGCGTATGCGTGGACCTGACAAGGCTCTCGCACAGCGCGATCGAGGACTTCAAGCAGGCGGCAGAGAACAACCCCGGCCACTTCGAGGTGGTGCTCGAGCTCGTGACGGGCGCCAGCCGCCGCTGGCTGCGCCTGGGCGAGACCTACCGGGTGGCATCGACGCCGACGCTGCACGCCGAACTGGAGCAGATCTTCCCACCCGCGCCGCCGCGGCCCGAGCAGGCACCGGCGCTCGCCGCGGCTTAGCGCTTGGCGAGCCCCTGCTTGCGCAGCTTCATGCTCAGCGCGACTTCGGCCTTGTCCGGGCCGGAACGTTCCTTGCCGGGGGTCTCGAGCACGCAGGCTAGATCCTCGAAGGCGGGCGTCGAGAGGAACACGGCGCAGCCCTGCTTGCCGAGCTCGCCCTCGCCGACGTTCGCGTGACGATCGCGATTTGAACCGAGGGGTGTCTGCGAGTCGTTGAGGTGCAGCGAGCCCACGCGCTCCAGCCCGATCTTCTCCGCGACCTCCCCGACAAGCTCAGTCATGCCACTGCGCGTGCGGATGTCATAGCCGGAGGCCAGCAGGTGGCAGGAGTCCAGGCACAGGCCGAGCCGCTCACCACCCCCGGCCGCCTCGATCAGCGCGGCCAGCTCCTCGATCGAGCGGCCCAGTGTGCCGCCGGCGCCCGCGGTGTTCTCCAGGTGCAGCGGACAGCCATCGCTCTCTGCAAGCGCCTCGCGAATGGTCTCCCCGGCGCGCGCGATCGCCTCGCCCACATCACCGGTCTTCGCCGAGCCGGGGTGCAGCACCACGCCGCTCGCGCCGATCTGCTGCCCGACGCGCAGCGAGTGCGTCAACGAGACCAGCGATTTGGCGCGGATATCGGGGTCATCGGAGGCGCAGTTGAGCAGGTACACCGCGTGGATCAGCACCGCGTCGATCGTGCTGGCGGCCATCGCCTCGCGGAACGCCGCGACGTCCTCCTCGCGGTAGACGGTAGGCCGCCACATGCGTGGCGACTGGTTGAAGATCTGGATCGAGCGGGCCCCGAGCGCCTCTCCGCGTTCGATCGCTTTGGGCAGACCGCCCGCCGGGGAGACATGCGCTCCTATCAGCACGGGTGCGCCGTCCTCGTGGCGTGCGTGCGAACTCGGCGGCGGGCCTTGGCGAATAGCATGCTTTCGCGAACCCTATGCGTTTGCGTTTCGCTCCATCGCCCACGGGCGCCCTGCACATCGGCGGCGCGCGTACTGCCCTCTTCAACTGGCTGCTCGCCCGCGGCGCCGCGGCTCGCGGCGAAGGGGAGGGGCGGCTCGTCTTGCGCATCGAGGACACCGACCGGGAGCGTTCGACGCCGGAGAACGTCGAGCAGATCCTCGACGCGCTGCGTTGGCTTGAGCTCGACTGGGACGAGGGTCCCATCTTCCAGTCAGAGCGCTCCGAGCGCCACCGCGCGGCATTGCAGAGCCTGCTCGACTCAGGACACGCCTATCGCTCGAACGCGACCGCAGAGGACGTAAAGGACTACAAACAGCGCCATGGCGCCGAGCGCGGCTTCCGCGGCGAGGGGCGGGAGGAGACGCAGTCGGAGGGGGCCCGGGCAGATGGCGCCATCCGCCTGAAGGTGCCGGACGAGGGCGCCACGGTCGTGCACGACGTGATCCGCGGAGAGACTCGCTTCGAGCACGCACACATGGACGACCCCGTGATCGCGCGCAGCGACGGCACCGTGCTCTACAACTTCGCGGTCGCGATCGACGATCTCGACGCGGGCATCACGCATGTGGTCAGGGGCGAGGACCACCTCTCGAACACCCCCAAGCAGCTGCTGGTACTGGAGGCGCTCGGGGCACCGCAGCCGCTGTATGCGCACCTGCCGCTGCTGCACGGCCCCGACGGGCGCAAGCTCTCAAAGCGCCACTGCGCCGCCTCCGTGCAGGAGCTGCGCGCGGCCGGCTACCTGCCCGAGGCGGTACGCAACTATCTCGCATTGCTCGGCTGGGGCAGCGAGGACGACGCGACCGTGATGTCCACGCAGCAGCTGATCGAGCGCTTCGCGCTGGAGCGCGTGAGCCGCAACCCGGCGCAGTTCGACGAGGCGAAGCTACGCTGGCTGAACGGCATCTACATGCGCGAGCTCCCGCCGCACGAGCTGGCACGCCGCCTGGAAGAGTTCACCGGGCGCGACGGACTCGCGCGGGCAGCGGCAATCAGCCAGGAGAAGATCCAGACGCTCGCCGACTTCTGGCCGCTCGCCGGCTTCTTCTTCGACGGCCCCAGCAAGGATGATGCCAAGGCGCGCGCGAAGTGGCTGGACGAGCGCGGTCGCGAGCACCTCGCGCAGACACGCGCCGCGCTCGCCGACGTCACGACCGAGGACTTCGACGAGCAGGGCGTGCAGCGCGCACTCGACGCCTTGCAGGAGCGCCTGGGGTGCAAGCCGCGCGACATTTACCAGCCGCTGCGCGTGGCGATCGCGGGCACGGCGATCTCCCCGGGCATTTTCGAGAGCGTCGCGTTGCTCGGCCGCGATGAGACGCTCCAGCGGATCGACGCGGCGCTGCTGGCCAGCCCCACCGCGTAAAACTCAATTATCCGTCCACGGCTGCCGATAGGAGCCGTGACACGCGCCCAACGGATTGGGCGTGGGCGATTCCACGGTAGGAAAGGCAAAAATCCTATGCAGCAGGCAGCCGCACCCACGAAGCCGAAGGGGGAGGGCACTCGTCACCAGAACGAGGGCCATGGCCGACGCCTCACGCAGGCCTTCGAAGCGCTGGAGGCGTTCCCGGCGTTGGCCGAGTCGCGCAAGCACCTGCTGGCCGTGACATCCAAGGACCACGTGGCCACGGCGGATGTGGTGAGCGCCGTGGAGTCCGATGTGGCGCTGATCATCGCCGTGCTGCGGATGGCCAACAAGGCGCAGGGCACGCGCGGGCGCGTGGACACGGTGGTCGGCGCCGTCGAGCTGCTCTCGCCCCAGGCGGTGCAAGCGCTGGCGAGCCGTCTGCGCACCTTCGACTTCTTCGAGCGCGCCAGCGTGTGGGACAGCGCGCCCGAGCGCTTCCGCCTGCACGCACTGGCCACACAGCACGCGGCCGATCGGCTCGCCGCGGAGATCGGCTACGAGCACCGCGACCGCCTCACCGTCACCAGCCTCCTGCACGACATCGGCAAGCTCGTGCTGCTGCACGCTTACCCCGGTTATCCCGAGCAGGTGCACCAGGGCGCGCAGACTCCGGAGGAGCGTATCCACCAGGAGCGCCGCGAGCTGGGCGTCGATCACGCGCTCGTGGGCGGCGTGCTCGCACGGCGTTGGGGCATGCCCGTGGGTGTGGCCACGGTGATCGAACGCCACCACAGCCCCGAGGCAGTCGGCGAGGCCGCGTTCGTCAGGCTCGCGGACATGCTCGCCCACTACGAGCAGGGCGCCGCCGTCTCGCCCGCGGAGATGCTGCAGAGCGCGCGCATGATCGGCCTCGGGCCGAGCGAGCTGCGCCGGGTGATGTATGAGCTGCCCAACCCGGTGAGCCAGCGCCAGCGCCACATCGACCCCTGTCCGCTGAGCGGCCGTGAGCTGAGCGTGCTGCAACGGCTGGCCGAGGGCAAGGTCTACAAGCAGATCGCGCACGAGCTGACGCTCTCCACCAGCACTGTCAGAACCCATCTGCACAACATCTACGGCAAGCTGGGCGCCGTGGATCGCGCACAGGCAGTCTTGATCGCCACAGAGCGCGGCTGGCTCTGAGGCGTCTCGCCGGGCCGCTTGCCAACCGGCCCTCCGACCGCGTAGTTCCGTAGCATCGCCTACGTGATCTCGATCACGAGCAAGTCCCCGTACGCCCTCCTGGCCCTCGCAGAGCTGGGCCGCAGCGCCGGCGCGGGGCCTGTGCCGATCGGCGACCTCGCAAAGCGCCGCGACGTGCCGGTGCAGTTCCTGGAGCAGCTGTTCGCGGTGCTGCGCCGGGCTGGCGTCCTGAGCTCGCAGCGCGGGGTGAAGGGCGGCTACATGTTCGCCCGCGAGCCGGCCGAAATCACCGTGCTTGAGATAGTGGAGCTGCTCGACGGCCCGCTGGGCCGCGACGCCCAGGGCATCTTCGCTGATGCAGCCAGCGCCGCCCGCAAAGTGCTCGAAGAGACGACGATCGCCGACGTGATCGAGCGCGAGGCGCGCGAAGCCGGCGCCAGCGTGTACTACATCTGAAATGCGGCGGCGCGCGAGCGCTTGACGTCATACATCGCGCGATCCGCGGCAACGAGCACCTGGTCGTCGTGCAAAGTGTGGCGGTCGATCAGCGCGTAGCCGACCGAACCGGCGAGGTGCACGACGGTATCGCCGGCATCCACCGAGCACGCTTCGATCACGCGCATCAGATCCTCCGCGACGATCTCCGCTCCCTTGCGGTCCATGTGCGGGAGCAGCACGGCGAACTCGTCGCCGCCCAGGCGCGCGACCAGGTCGGTGGCGCGCAACCTACGCGTGAGCGTGCGTGCAATGGCCTTCAGTGCGTCGTCGCCGACCTTGTGGCCGTGGCGGTCATTCACCAGCTTGAAACCGTCGAGGTCGATCGCCAGCAGGGCAGCCTGCTCGGCATAGCGCTGGCAGCGCCCCAGTTGCAGCTTCAGATCGTGCTCGAACAGCCGCCGGTTGCGAAGCCCAGTCAGGGGGTCGTGGTCGGCGAGGTGGCGCAGGTGCTCCTCCAGATGCTTGCGCTCGGAGATGTCCTGCATCTGCACGATGAAGTGAAGCGGCGCGTCGTTCTGGTCGCGCACGAGCGATATCGACAACAGCGCGGACATCGTCTCCCCGACGGAGTTGTAGTAGCGCTTCTCGGTCTGAAAGGCGGCGATCTCGCCGTCGAGCAGCTGCTGGCGGCGCGCGCTGTCGTTGGTGGCGTCTTCGGGGTGGGTGATGTCGGAGAAGCGCCGACCGATCAGCTCGGCGGAGGTGTAACCCGTGATGTCGCAGAGGGCCTGGTTGACCAGCACCCAGCGCCCATCCTGGTCGATCAGGCCGGTGCCGATGGGTGCGCGCTGAAAGACGAGTTCGAAGTGCTCCTGCGGCGCGGGCTCCATGGGCGTCCCCTGCGCAGAGGCGACCAACGACGTGTCGAGCACGACCGCCACGCCCCCGGCGATCTTGCCCTCGGTGAGCCCCGGCTGCCCGGGCGAGACGGGCTGGTGCACGCACAGCGGCCCGACGTCGATCGTGAGGCTGTGCACGCCGTCCGTGGAGCGGATCTTGCGCGAGCGGGTGTCGCCCTCGAGCGCCGAGCGGCAGAGTGGCTCGATCTCCCGCCACAGCTCGGCGGGGAAGGCTTCGGCGACGGGCTGGCCGACGCGGTAGAGCGAGCGGCCGCCCGCGAGGGCGTGGCCGGCGACGAGCGTGAAGCGCAGGTCGGAGTCGAACACCAGGATGGAGGCGTCGGGCAACTCGATGTGCTCTGGCGCGTGCACGCTCTCGTATTCGGTAGCTGGCGACTGTTCCAAAGATTCTGGCTGCAGTCTTGCATCCGGGCGAACCCGCCCGCCCATCGACGCACCCTTGCCTACCCGCCCGCCCCCATCCCACTATGCTCGAAACCCCGTATGCCCCAAATCCCGATCAACATTGCGGAGCTTGTCGGCGATACGCCCCTGCTGGAGCTGCCGCGCCTGCTCAGCGACACAGCCCGCGCGAACGGCGTGCGCCTCCTCGCCAAGCTCGAGTCGCAGAACCCGGGAGGCAGCGTGAAGGACAGGATCGGCGTGGCGATGATCGAGGCCGCCGAGGCCGAAGGCCGCATACAACCCGGGCGCAGCACGATCGTTGAGGCCACCAGCGGCAACACGGGCATCGCGCTGGCGATGGTGTGCGCGGCTAAGGGGTACGAGCTGATCCTGACGCTGCCGCAGGGCATGAGCCGCGAGCGCGAGGCGCTGCTGGCGCTGTATGGCGCGCGCGTGCGGGTGACGGAGTCGATGGGGGGGATGCACGAGGCCGTCGCCGCCGCGCAGGAGCTGGCAACCCGCCCCGACGTGTTCCTGCCCGACCAGTTCTCAAACCCGGCGAACCCCGAGGCGCACAGGCGCACGACGGGGCCGGAGATCGAGCGCGCGCTTGGCGACGAGCAGGCCGATGTGCTCGTCGCGGGCGTGGGCACCGGAGGGACAATCACCGGGGCGGGCGAGTACCTGCGCGAACGCAACCCAGACCTGCGCATCGTCGCCGTGGAGCCCGCGGGCAGCGCCGTGCTCAGCGGCCACCCGCCCGGGCCGCACCGCATCCAGGGCATCGGCGCGGGCTTCGTGCCGCCCGTGCTCAACCGTGCGCTGCTCGACGAGACGATCGCCGTGAGCGACGACGACGCGATCGCGACCGCTTGGCAGTGTGCGCGGCGCGAGGGCGTGCTGGCGGGCATCTCCTGTGGCGCGGCACTGTGGGGCGCCCTGCAGGTGGCCGAGCGCGCGGAGAGCAAAAACCGGCGCATCGTGGTGGTGATGCCAGACAGCGGCGAGCGCTACGTGTCCCAGGCGTTTTTCGCACCCTGATTTTTTGGATTTAAGGGGACCGCGTTGTGACGGCCAGGCTGCCAGTTGGAGGCCCCCGCACATTTCTCGCAGACGCGCACCGGTGCCCCGCTACGCTTGAGGCAGAGATGCTGGGAACGGGCACCCTCGCGCGACTCGCGAAAGAGCTGCGCTGTGACGTGAAGGCGGCGCGCGAGCGCGATCCCGCCGCGCGCGGCGTGGGGCCGGCGGAGATCCTGGGGACGTGGCCGGGGATCCACGCGCTGCTCTCCTATCGCTTGGCGCACGCCTTGCACGAGGCGGGGATGCCGCTGGCGCCGCGCTCGCTGTCGATGCTCACGCGGGCGCTCACAGGCATCGAGATCCACCCCGCCGCGAGCATCGGACGGGGCCTGTTCATCGATCACGGCTCCGGTGTGGTGATCGGCGAGACAGCGAGCATTGGCGATGACGTGACGATGTACCAGGGCGTCACGCTTGGGGGCACGGGCTTCGCGACGGGCAAGCGCCATCCGACCGTGCAGGACAACGTGACGATCGGCTCGGGCGCCAAGCTCTTGGGGCCGATCGTGATCGGGCACGGCGCCAAGATCGGCGCCAACAGCGTGGTCATCACCGACGTGCCGCCGAACAGCACCGTGGTGGGCAACCCCGGCCATCCGGTGCGCGTGGACGGCCGCCGCCCGGAGGGCCCCGACGCCGACTGGATTCACCTGCCCGACCCGATCGCGGAGGCGCTGCAGGGGATGGCCAGCCGCATCGGCGCGCTGGAACGCGCGGTGAGCGAGCTGACGGGCGGCAACGGCGTGGCCCAGCCGCCGCCCGCGGAGGTGCGGCCGCTGCGGCGCATCAAGGGGCAGAACCCCGCGGGGGGCTGAACAATGGCGGGAGGCTGAGCACCGCGGGGGCTGAGCGTGGCGGGAGGCTGAACAACGCGGGGGGCTGAACAATGGCGGGAGGCTGAGCACCGCGGGGGCTGAGCGTGGCGGGAGGCTGAACAACGCGGGAGGCTGAGCATAGCGGGAGGCGAACTGGTGGAGTGGGCCGTCGCCGCCCGCCCGCGCGGGCCTCGCAGCCGACCCCGCATCTATGCTGGAGGGCTGATGGAGAACCCGCACGCCGAGCATCTGCAGGAGCTGCTGGAGGGCCTGAACGAGCCCCAGCGCGAGGCCGTCACGCACGGCGAGGGGCCGCTGCTGATCCTCGCGGGCGCGGGCAGCGGCAAGACGCGCGTGCTCACCCACCGCATCGCCTTCCTCGTCTACACCGACCAGGCGCAGGCGGGGGAGATCCTGGCGATCACGTTCACGAACAAGGCGGCGCAGGAGATGCGCGCGCGCGTGGAGCGCCTCCTTGGCCATGGCACAAGAGGCATGTGGTTGATGACCTTCCACTCGGCGTGTGCGCGCATGCTGCGCAGCGACGCCGAGCGCCTCGGCTACACGCGCCAGTTCACGATCTACGACCAGGCCGACTCGCGCAGGCTGGTGAAGCGCTGCATCGATGACCTGGGCCTTGACCCCAAGCGCTTCACGCCACCCGCGATCCAGGGCCAGATCAGCGCCGCCAAGAACCAGCTGCGCGACGCCGCCGCATACCGGCAGCAGGTGGGCGGCTACTTCGAGCAGACCGTCGCCGACGTGTACCAGCGCTACGAGCGCGAGCTGCATCGCATGAACGCGATGGACTTCGATGACCTGCTGTTCCGCACCGTGAGCATGATGGAGCTGTTCGAGGAGGTGCGCGAACGCTACGCGCGCGCCTTCCGCCACGTGCTCGTGGACGAGTACCAGGACACCAACCACGCGCAGTATCGCTTCCTGCAGTTGCTCGTCGGCGGCGGGCGCGAGGCCCCTACGCACGGAAGGCGCGTCAGCCTGGAGGGACACCGCAACCTCGCTGTCGTCGGCGATGACAGCCAGTCGATCTACGGCTTCCGCGGCGCGGACGTGCGCAACATCCTCGACTTCCAGGAGGACTTCCCCGACGCGCGCGTGGTGAAGCTGGAGCAGAACTATCGCTCCACGCAGACGATCCTCTCCGCCGCCAACGCCGTGATCGCCAACAACCGCGGCGGCATCGCCAAGCGCCTGTGGAGCGCCCTGGGGGAGGGCGAGCCGATCAAGGTGCGCGAGCTGGAGGACGAGTACGCCGAGGCGCGCTTCGTGGTGGGTGAGATCGAGCGGCTCGTGGACGAGGGCGCAAGCCGCGCGGAGATCGCCGTGTTCTACCGCACGAACGCGATGTCGCATGTGGTCGAGGACACGCTCGTACGGCGCGAGATCGCATACCAGGTGATCGGCGGCACGAAGTTCTACGAGCGCGCGGAGATCAAGGACGCGATCGCATATCTATCCCTGCTGGCCAACCCCCACGACGTGGTCAGCTTCACGCGCATCGTCAACTCCCCCCGGCGCGGCATCGGCCAGACCTCGGTGGGGAAGGTGGCCAGCCACGCGAGCACGCAGGACATCTCCGTGTGGGAGGCCGCCGAGCATCCGGGGCGGGTGCCGGGCCTGGGCACCGCCGCGCAGAAGGCACTGGGCCGCTTCATGGACACGATGGCCGAGCTGCGCCGCCGCGTGCAGGACGAGGATCACCCGATCGCCGTGGGCGAGCTGCTGGAGGCGGTGCTGGCACAAACGGGCTACACCGAGGCACTTGAGGCCGAACGCACGATCGAGGCGCAGGGCCGCATCGAGAACCTGGAGCAGCTGGTGCAGGTCGGCATCGAGCTCGACGCCACATCCCCGCCTTCGCGCGAGTCGCTCGACGCGTTTTTGCAGCAGATCGCCCTGATGGCCGACGCCGACTCGCGGCGCGACGAGGAGAGCCTCGTGACGCTGATGACCCTGCACAACGCGAAGGGCCTTGAGTACCCGACGGTATTCGTGGTGGGCTGCGAGGACGGCGTCTTCCCTCACAGTCGCGCGCTGGATGAGGGTGACGTGGAGGAGGAGCGGCGCCTGTTCTACGTCGGCGTCACGCGCGCGATGCGCGATCTGTATCTCACGTATGCGAGGCGGCGTACGGTGTTCGGCAACGCGACGGCAGGCCTGCCGAGCCGCTTCCTGGATGAGATCCCCTCCGAGCTGACGGAGTTCGACGAGCAGCCGGTGCAGCGCTGGGGCTCGACGAGCAGGCCGTCGGTCCCTCGGCAGCCTTCCCTGCGCCAGCCCGCACCACGGCGCAGCCGCGTCGATGCCGACCACGACGACGTTTGGGATGGCGTGGACGTCCCCGCGGTGGCCCCAATCCGGGCGTTCCGCCCCGGCCAAGGCGTCACGCACCCCGCGTTCGGCGATGGCACTGTCACTGCCGTGGAGCCGGGCGGGGTGATCGTCGTGCGCTTTGCCGAGGATGGCAGTGAGCGCAAGCTGATGCAGGAGTACGCGCAGATCGGCGAGTAGGCAGGCCGGGCGGCGGGCTCCAAGCGCGCACGCGGCCGCCGCGGGCCATACGATCCACCAGATGGCAGCGAAGCTGATCGAGGGCAAGCCGATCGCCGCGCGCGTGCGCGAGCGCGTGGCGCGCGAGGTGGAGGAGTTCACCGCGCAGGTTGGCCGCCCGCCGGGGCTGGCCACAGTGCTCGTAGGCGATGACCCCGGGTCGGCCGTGTACGTCGGGAGCAAGCAGCGCATCTGCGCGGAGCTGGGCATGGCCGCGTTCGACAAGCGGCTGTCGGCGGACGCGACGTTCGAGCAGGTGGCGGAGTTGCTCCACGCGCTTAACGCAGACGACGCGGTGAGCGGCGTGCTGTTGCAGCTGCCGGTGCCGGCACACCTCGACGGGCCGGCACTGACCGAGCTGATCGACCCGGCCAAGGATGTGGATGGGCTGACGCCCGTCAATGCCGGTCTGCTCGCGCTCGGGCGACCGGGCTTGCGGCCCTGCACGCCGTGCGGGGTGATGGAGATGCTTGCCAGCGCCGACGTGCAGGTCGAAGGCGCCGAGGCGGTCGTCGTCGGGCGCTCCAACCTGTTCGGCAAGCCGATGGCGCAGCTGCTGCTGCAGGCGAATGCCACGGTCACCGTCTGCCATTCGCGCACGCGGGGTTTAGCGGGTGTGTGCGCGCGCGCGGACTTGCTCATCGCCGCGATCGGGCGGCCGCGAATGGTGACGCGCGAGTTCGTCAAGCCCGGCGCCGTCGTCATCGATGTGGGGATGAATCGGCTCACACCCGAGGAGGCGGGGACGCGCAGCGGGCTGGTGGGGGACGTGGACTTCGCCGCTGTGAGCGAGGTGGCGGGGGCGATCACGCCCGTGCCGGGTGGGGTGGGCCCGATGACCGTGGCGATGCTGATGAGCAACACGCTGATCGCGGCGCGCCGCCAGGCGGGGATACCGAAGGCCGAGCGCGAGGCGGAGTCCCGGACGTGATGCCGGCCGGCATCGTGGCGAAGGCGCGGACGTGAGCCTGCGTAGGCTGCGCCTCGGTGAGCTGCTCGCGCTGGCGGGGGCGATCTGCATCGTCGTGGCGCTCACGCTGCGGTGGTATGAGAACGCGCAGGGCGACCTGAGCGCCTGGGCGACGTTCGGACCGGCCGTTGCGCTCGTGATGCTCGCAGCCGCCGCCGGGATCGCGCTGGCGCTGGCGACCGTGACCGAGCGCTCGACCGCGCTCCCCGTGGCCGCCGCGGTGTGGGGCACGCTGCTCGGGTTCATTGGTGTGATAGCCGCGCTGGTGCGCGTGATTGAGCGCCCGCAGCACGCCACGATGATCTGCTTCGGCTCGTGGCTCGCGCTGATCGGCACCGTTGCCGTCCTCGTTGGCTGCTGGCTGTCGATACGCGATGAACGAACAGGGCTGTATCCGCCCGCGGACGTCGAGGCGCGGCCGCCACCCGCTCTGTGAGAGAGCCAGCCGCCCGCCCCGCCCGAGAGAGCCGCCCCACTCCCTGAGAGAACCCGAAGGGCAGGATCTGTCAACATTCTCACCAAGACAGATGTGTTCACACTCGATTCGCTGGGGAGAGTCCACAACCTATGAATTTCATGCCAAGCCGCCTGCGCGGCGGCGATCGCCTCGTCGGCGTCGGCGCGGTCGCGCTCGTTCTCGCCATGTTCCTCTGCCAATGGTTCGCCATCGACGTGCCCGCCCTGATCCTGGCCTTCGTAAATGCTCGCCATGCGAGCACCAGCGTCAACGCCTGGCACGCGCTGCAGGGCATCCGCTGGCTGCTGCTGTTCACGGCGATCGCGTCGGTCGCGCTGCTCGTACTGCGCGGCAGCGGCGCCAAGTCGCTCATGCCCGGCCTCGGTGTGCTCGCGCTCGCGCTGCTCAGCACGGCGCTCCTGTTCAACCGCATGCTGCTGAACCACCCCTTCGCGCGCGCCGAAGTGAAGCTCGGCGCCTGGCTGGGCCTTGCCTCCTGTGCGGCGATCGCCATCGGCGCCATCATCGGCCTGACCGAAGAAGGCGACGCGCGCGCCGAGCTGGCCCGCGCCCAGGCCGCCGACAGGATGCAAGCCGGCAGCGAGACGCCGCTCGCCCCGCTCTGAGACGCGGACTCGTAGAATCCCCCCGGTGATCGACCGCGAGGAAGTCCTACACGTAGCGCGCCTGGCGCGCCTGAGCCTAAGTGAGGAGGAGGTTCAGGCGATGGCCACGGAGCTGTCGGGCGTGCTCGACCACATCGCCAAGATCGGCGAGCTTGCCCTCGACGGAGTGCCGCCCACCTCGCACGTGGTGGAGGTCACGGGCGCGCTGCGCCCCGACGAGCCCGCTCCATGCCTGCCGCGCGAGGTGGCGCTCGCGCAGGCGCCGGCAGTGAGCAACGACGGGTTCTTGGTACCGAGCCCCCAGGCATGAGCGGTACCGAGCCCCAAGGGAGCCCCAAGGCATGAACGCCGACGAACCCCGACGCACGAGCACGACCGCGGCGACGCGATCATGAGCGACGCGGACATCCTGGATCTCTCCGCCGCGGCGGCGGTGGCGGCGATCGACGCCGGCACACTCTCACCAGGCGAGCTGTTCGACACATACCTTCACCGCGCGCGGGCCGATCAGCTCAACTGCTTCACCTGGCTCCCCGAGCAAGGGCGCAACGACGCGGCCCCCCTCAAATCCTTAAAAGCTGTTCCACTAGCCGTGAAGGACCTCTTCTGCACGAAGGACGTCCCCAGCCAGTCCGGGTCGCGCATCCTGGAGGGCTACCGCCCCCCCTACACCGCCACCGCCGTAGCGCGCCTGGAAGCGGCGGGCGTGACGCTGCTGGGCAAGACCAATCAGGACGAGTTCGCGATGGGCTCCTCCAACGAGAACAGCGCCTACGGCGCGGTGCGCAACCCATGGGATCACACGCGCGTGCCCGGGGGCTCCTCGGGCGGGAGCGCCGCCGCGGTCGCCGCGGGCCTCGCGCCGTGGGCGCTCGGCACCGACACCGGCGGCTCGATTCGCCAGCCCGCCGCCCTGTGCGGGATCGTAGGGTGCAAGCCCACCTACGGCGCCGTCTCGCGCTACGGCATGATCGCGTTTGCCTC
The DNA here is from genome assembly GCA_963821895.1 of uncultured Solirubrobacterales bacterium. Classification (GTDB taxonomy): domain Bacteria; phylum Actinomycetota; class Thermoleophilia; order Solirubrobacterales; family Solirubrobacteraceae; genus Palsa-744. The sequence continues at coordinate 120,354 of CAWGFQ010000006.1, read as the reverse complement.
CTCGCTCGACCAGGCCGGCCCGCTCACGCGCGACGTCACCGACGCCGCCCTGCTTTTGCGCCACATGGTCGGCCGCGACCCGGCCGACGCGACGTCGCTTGAGTTTCCCGGGGAGGTGCTGCTGCCCAGCGCCGAGCGCCTGGACGGCGTACGCCTGGGGGTGCCGGTCGAGCTCAGCGGCGAAGGCATCGAAGCGGGGGTGCTCGACGCTTTCAAGGCGACACTCGCGCGCGCGGAAGAGCTCGGAGCGCAGATCCAGAGCGTGGCGCTGCCACATGCGCCGCACGCGCTGTCGGCCTACTACGTGCTAGCGCCCGCCGAGGCCAGCTCGAACCTCGCGCGCTTCGACGGCGTGCGCTACGGCATGCGCGCCGGCGGGGCCAGCGATCTGCTCGACATGTACACGCGCACGCGCCACGACGGCTTCGGCGCCGAGGTCAAGCGGCGCATCATGCTCGGCACCTACGCGCTCTCCTCCGGCTACTACGACGCCTATTACGGCCGCGCGCAGCGCGTGCGCACGAAGATCGCGCAGGACTTCACAACCGCCTTCGAGGAGGTCGATCTGATCGTGACGCCCACCTCGCCCACCACCGCCTTCAAGCTGGGCGAGCGCACGGCGGACCCCTGGGCGATGTATCTGAGCGATTTCCTCACGGTGCCGATGTCGCTCGCCGGCATCCCCGCCATCTCGATCCCCTGCGGCCTGAGCGAAGGCCTGCCGGTGGGCTTTCAGATCGCCGGGCCCGTGTTCAGCGAGAGCCGCCTGCTGGATGCGGCGTATGCGCTGGAGCAGGCGATCGGCTTCGACGGGTCGCCGGCACGCCGTGGTGGGGGAGAGCGGGAGTGAGCGCCATCGAGTTCGAGCCTGTCATCGGCCTGGAGATTCACGTGCAGCTGGCCACGGCCACGAAGATGTTCTGCGGCTGCGGGCTGTCCTTCGGCGAGCCGCCCAACACACGCACCTGTCCCGTCTGCCTGGGCCTGCCCGGCAGCCTGCCCGTCGCCAACGCCCGCGCCGTGCACTTCGGCCTGATGATCGGCCTGGCGCTCGGCTGTGAGCTGGCGCCGCGCTCGATCTTCCACCGCAAGAACTACTTTTATCCCGACCTACCCAAGGGCTACCAGATCTCTCAGTACGACGAGCCGCTGTGCCTCGGCGGGCAGCTGGGCGAGGTGCGCATCCACCGGGTGCACCTGGAGGAGGACGCCGCCAAGCTGGTGCACGTCGGCGCGAGCGGGCGCATCCACGGCTCGGACGCCTCGATCGTGGACTTCAACCGAGGCGGCACCCCGCTGGCGGAGATCGTCACCGAGCCCGACCTGCGCTCCGGCGAGCAGGCGCGCGAGTGGCTTGTGCTGCTGCGCACAACGTTGCGCCAGCTGGGCGTGAGCGACGTGAACATGGAGGAGGGCTCGCTGCGCTGCGACGCCAACATCTCCGTGCGGCCCGTGGGGGCCGCTGAGCTGGGCGTCAAGACGGAGCTGAAGAACATGAACTCCTTCCGCTTCATCGAGCGCGGCATCCGCGCCGAGGTGGCGCGCCAGGAAAAGCTCTTGCGCGCGGGGGAGACGATGGTGCAGGAGACGTTGCACTTCGACCCCGCGAGCGAGCGCATCACCTCGCTGCGCTCCAAGGAGCAAGCGCACGACTACCGCTACTTCCCCGAGCCCGATCTGCTGCCCGTGGCGATCTCGCAGGAGATGCTGGCGGCGGCGCGCGATGCGATGCCGGAGCTGCCCGCCGCGCGCGCGCAGCGCCTGGAGCAGGAGGTGGGACTGAGCGCCGACAGCGCGCGCCAGCTGGCTTTCCGCGCCGAGCTGGGCGACTACTTCGAGGCTGCGCTGGCCGCGGGCGTGGACCTGGACCCGATGCCGCCCGCGCAGGCGCTCGCCAACTGGGTCACGGGCGATCTGGCCGGGCGGCTAGGCGATGGCGAGGGAGCAGATGGGGATCCCGGCCATTCGCGCGTGGATACGGGAGCCCTAGCCGCGCTCGTAGGGCTTGTTGCGGCCAAGCGCATCAGCGTCGGCGCCGGGCGCCAGGTGCTCGACCGCCTCGTGGCGCAAGGCGGCGATCCGCTAGCCATTGTGCAGGCCGAGGGCCTTGAGGCGATGGAGGGCGGCGAGGACCTGGCGGCGATCGTCGCCGAGGCGCTGGCCGCCAACGCCGATGCCGCGGAGCGCGTGCGGGGCGGCAACGCCAAGGCGATCGGGCCGATCGTCGGCCATGTGATGCGCGCCACCAAGGGGCGCGCCGACGGCGGCGAGGTCACAAAGCTGGTCAACGAGCAACTATTTGATCGATGAGGAACTGCCCCTCGCCTTTCAAGCAAGACCAGGCTGCTGAACTGCGCAAGTGGGGATAGACTGGAGCGATGAACGAGTCGCCGCAGCAGCAGTCATCCTCCGGCTCCCTCGGGCGCACGGTCGTCGCGGCGCTGATCCTGATCGTGGTCGGCTGGTTCCTGCTCGGCTTCATCGGCCACATCGTCTCGTTCCTGTTCAGCACGATCGTGTTCGTTCTGCTGGTCGTGGCGTTCATCTGGGCGCTGCGCGTCATCCTCTAGGAGCCCGCCCGTGGCCTACGTCGTCATCGCCGTCTGCTTCGGCATAGCAGGAGGGGTGGTGGGCCGGATCAAGGGCAGCTCCTTCTTCGTCTGGTTCTTCATCTCCGGCGCCGTGCCGATCTTTGGCCTGCTGGCTGCGATCTTCTACCGCTACGAGCGCGACGAGCCGCGGCGCCAGTGCCCGCGCTGCGGGCGCATAACGAAGGCGTATGACGCCGTGTGCATGCGCTGCGGGGAGGAGCTCGAGTACCCCGAGACGCTGCTCGCCTCCGAAGCGGTCGAACACGAACAGGCGCAGCACGCATAACACGTGATCACGGGTCTGATCCGTCGCTGGGGCTACGAGGACGAGCGCGACTTCGTGCTGCGCGTCGTGCAGCCGGGGCTGGTCGGCCTGATCGACGGCACAGTCTCCTCGATTGCGCCGATCTTCGCCGCGGCGGTGTCATCGAACTCGCACACCGCGTTCGTCGTCGGCATCGCCGTGGCGCTCGGCGCCGGCATCAGCATGGGCGTGTCCGAGGCGCTGTCGGACACCGGCGAGGTCACGGGCCGTGGCACGCCGATCGTGCGCGGCAGCATCACCGGCGGCATGACCGCGCTGGGCAGCATCTTCCACACGCTGCCCTTCCTGATCCAGGACACGCACAAAGCGCTGATCGTCGCCGGAGTGGTCGTGGCGATCGAGCTGTTCGTGATCGCCTGGGTGCGCCAGCGCTTCCTCGACGTGTCGCTGCGCTCCTCGCTGATCGTCGTCACGCTCGCGGGCGCAATCGTGCTCGTGATCGGCGTCGCGGTTGGAGCCTCCTGAACGCTCGCTCTCACTGGCCGGGGGCCTGTGAAAGCCCACTGATAAACTGGCTGTCTCCAGTAAGGGCGGGGGCACGCCGACGTCCCCGCTTCTTGTCGTTCTCCAAGCTCGGTGAAAGGAGGTCGGTGCGATGCGCGCAGTAGATGCGTTGATGGAATGTCTCAAGGCGGAGGGCGTGGACGTCGTCTTCGGCCTCCCCGGCGGCGCCAACCTGCCCACCTACGACGCCTTCGTGGATGCCGGCATCCGCCACATCCTCGTGCGCCACGAGGCCGGCGGCGGCCACGCCGCGGAGGGCTACGCCAAGGCCACCGGCAAGGTCGGCGTGGCGTTTGCGACAAGCGGCCCCGGCGCGACCAACCTGATCACGCCGATCACCGACGCGATGATGGACTCCGTCCCCACCGTGTTCATCACCGGCCAGGTACGCACCGAGCTGCTGGGCACGGACGGCTTCCAGGAGGCCGACACCATCGGCATCACCATGCCGATCGTCAAGCACTCCTTCATGATCCAGGACCCGCTGGAAATCCCCCGCGCGATCCACGAGGCGTTTCACATCGCGCGCAGCGGGCGCCCCGGGCCGGTGCTGGTGGACATCCCGCAGGATCTCTCGAGGGCGGACATCCCGTACGAGCCGGTGGCGGATGTGCGCCTGCCCGGCTACCAGCCCACGCTGGAGGGCAACCAGAAGCAGATCCGCCAGGCCGCCAAGGCGCTCGCTGCGGCGCAGCGCCCGGTGATCTATGCGGGCGGTGGCGTGGTCAACGCGAATGCATCTGAGGAGCTGGTGGAGTTCGCGCGCAGCGACCGCTTCCCGATCACCTGCACGCTGATGGGGCTCGGGGCCTACCCCGCGCGCGTGGGCGGAGCGGGAGCGGACGGGGCGGGCGCCGGCAGCACAGGGGCCGGCGGGGGTGGGGCGGGTGGGACTCCAGATCCCCAGTGGCTCGGCATGCTCGGCATGCACGGCACGCGCGCCGCCAACTACGCGATCGACGAGGCCGACCTGATCTGCGCGGTGGGCGCGCGCTTCGACGACCGCATCACCGGCAAGCTCTCGGAGTTCGCGCCGCGGGCGAAGTTCATCCACATCGACGTCGACCCGGCGGAGATCTCCAAGAACGTCCCCGCGCACATCCCGATCGTGGGCGACGCCAAACACGTGCTCGCCAAGCTGGTGGTCGAGTACCGCGCGCTCAGCGCCGACCCCAAGCGTCTGGATCAGTGGTGGGAGCGGATCGAAGGCTGGCGCGAGAAGTACCCCCTCGGTTACGAAGACAGCGCCGACGCGGAGATCAAGCCGCAGTACATGATCCAGGCGCTATTCCAGGCGACCGGCGGCGAGGCGATCGTCTCAAGCGACGTCGGCCAGCACCAGATGTGGGCGGCGCAGTACTACGACTTCCCCGCGCCGCGCCGCTGGATCAACTCCGGAGGCCTGGGCACGATGGGCTTCGGCCTGCCCGCCGCGATGGGCGCGGCCGTCGGCTGCCCCGAGCAGCTGGTGTGTTGCATCGCCGGCGACGGCTCGGTGCAGATGAACGCGCAGGAGCTGGCAACATGCGCGCAGGAGAAGATCCCGATCAAGGTGTTCATCATGAACAACGGCTATCTGGGCATGGTGCGCCAGTGGCAGGAGCTGTTCTGGGACGGCCGCTACAGCCACGTGGACACCGGCGAATACCCCGACTGGGTGAAGCTCGCCGAGGCGTACGGCGCCACAGGGATGCGCTTTGAGAACAAAGCCACGCTCGTGGAGGACATGAAGCGGGCGATCGCCACGGAGGGGCCGGTGGTCGTCGACGTGCGCGTCACGCGTGAGGAGAACACCTACCCGATGATCCCCGCAGGGCAGGCCGCCCGCGAGATGGTGGGGTGATCGCGATGGGTGAACCGGCAACGAAGGAGACGCTCAGCCTTGAGGAGCTGCAGGCGGCCGGCAGCCTGCGCACGGGCCGCAAGCACGTGCTCTCGATCTTGGTAGAAAACAAGTCCGGTGTCCTGACGCGCATCGCCGGCCTGTTCGCGCGGCGCGGCTTCAACATCGACACGCTCACGGTCGGGCCGACGGACGACGAGCGCATCTCGCGCGTCACGCTCACGGTGGACGGCGCGCTGCACCCGATCGATCAGGTGACAAAGCAGCTGCACAAGCTGATCAACGTGCTGAAGATCCGCGACCTGGAGCCCGCGGACACCGTCTCGCGCGAGCTGGCGCTGTTCAAGATCTCCGCCGACGGCCCCCAGCGCGGGGAGCTGATGCAGATCACCGAGATCTTCCGCGGCAAGGTCGTGGACGTCACGAAGCGCTCGATCATCGTCGAGGTGACCGGCACCACGGAGAAGATCGAGGCGTTCGAGAGCATGGTGCGCCCCTTCGGCCTGATCGAGATGATGCGCACCGGCGAGATTGCCATCGCCCGCGGGCGCTCCGAGACGTGAGGCCGGCCGGCCCTTCGTCCACACTGCGCCGCGAAACGGCGCCGTTCGTCCTGGCGGACGAGGACGAGGACCGGCTCGCTGCGCGCCTGGACCTGGCGGTTTCGCGCGCGCGGCGCTCGGGGCGACCGACGCTCGCGAGCATCACGCTGCCGCTGCCCGAGGACGTCGATCCCAGCGCGGTCGTGTGCGCCTCGCGCCGCCCCGGCGAGCCGTGGTTCGTGTTTGAGCAGCCCGAGCGCAAAGCCGTGGCGCTGGCGGCGGTGGGGGAGGCGATGAGCCTCAACGCGCACGGGCCGCAGCGCTTCGCGGAGATAGCCGACCGCTGGCGCGAGCTGGCTGCGACCGCCGTGAGCGACCCGCCGGGGGATCGCGACCCCGCTGCGGCGGGTGGCGTCGGCGGCGGTCCGATCGCCGTGGGCGGGTTCGCCTTCGCCGAGGACGGGGGCGGCTCCCCCCAGTGGAGCGACTTCTCGCCCGCCTCGCTGGTCGTGCCCGAGGTGGCGCTGGCCCGCGACGAGCACAGCGGCAGGCGGCGGGTGCGCATGACCCTCTCCGCGCTGGCGGCGCCCGACGACACGCCCGAGGAGCTGCTTGCGCGCTTGCTTGAGCGCGTGTCCGAGTTGCGCGCGCGCCAGCTGGCGTTGCTCGACCCCGCCCCCGCCGGGCGCAGCCGCGTGGCGAGCACGATGCCACCCGAGCACTACGAGGCCGCCGTGGCACGCGCTGTGGAGCTGATCCGCGGGAGGCAGCTGCAGAAGATCGTGCTCGCGCGCGAGGTGCAGGTGCACGCCAGCGGCGACTACGACCCCGCCGCGGTGTTCGGCGTGCTGCGCGCCGAGTTTCCCGCCTGCTTCGTGTTCTGCGTGGGCCGGGGAGAGAGCACGTTCATCGCCGCCAGCCCCGAGCTTTTGGTGCGCCGCGAGGGCCACCGCGTGAGCACGCTAGCGCTGGCAGGCTCCACGCGGCGCAGCGCCGACCCGGCCGTGGACGACCACCTCGGCGAGCAGCTTTTGCGCTCGGAGAAGGACCGCGAAGAGCAGGCGATCGTCGTGCGGCGCATCGAGCGCACGCTGAGCCGCCACGCGCTGTGGGTGACCGCCACGCCCGAGCCGGTGCTGGTGCGGGTGGCCAACATCCAGCATCTGGGCACGCCGATCCGCGCGCAGCTCGCGCGACCTTTGGATGCCATTGAGTTGCTGGAGTTGATGCACCCTACGCCCGCGGTTGGCGGCGAGCCATCGGCGCAGGCACGACCGCTGATCCCGGCGCTCGAGGGCCTTGATCGCGGCTGGTACGCGGGGCCCGTGGGCTGGACCGACGCGACCGGCGACGGCGAGTTCTGCGTGGCCTTGCGCTGCGCGCTGCTGAACGGCAACGTGGCGCGCTGCTACGCCGGGGTGGGCGTGGTCAAGGACTCCGATCCGAGCGCCGAGCTGGCGGAGACCGAGGTCAAGTTGGCGGCGCTTTTGCCGCTGCTCAGCAGCTGAGCCGGGTTGCGGTTGCGTGCGGCCCATGGGTCGCCGGACGGGCGGGAGTCCTAACGGGTGTTGTCGAGCGCCGCTGCCACGGCCTCCCATGCCGCGCGGTGCAGCTCGACGTTGGCGGCGCGCTCGGTGCGTACCTCGACGATGCTCGCCCCGCGGCCCGAGCCGTCCTCGATGCTGCGCTCCAGGGCGGCGCGGAAGGCGAAAACGTCCTCCACCAGCTCGTGCCCCAGCCCATACAGCCGCGCCGCCTGGGAGAAATCGAGCCCGGTGGGGGTGGCGATATGCTCGGTGTAGACGCCGTCGCGGTGCGCGGCCTGCGAGCGACCGACGGGCAGGAAGTCGAAGATGCCGCCGCCCTCGTTGTTGAGCAGCACGATCGTCAGGTCGAGCCCGAGGCGGCTGTGCGCCAGCAGGCCGCCGATGTCATACGCCAGCGCCACGTCGCCGATCAAGAGCACGACGGGGCCTTCCCCGGCGGCGGCCGCGCCGAACGCGCTCGACACCGTGCCGTCGATGCCGTTGGCGCCGCGGTTGCACAGCACGCGCGGCGGGTCGGGGCGCACCGGCCAGAAGCTCTCGATGTCGCGCACCGGCATCGAGGACGCCACGAACAGCGTCGCCTGCGCCGGCAGCAGCACCCCCAGCTCGGCCGCGACCGCGGGCTCTGACAGGCACGCGCCGGGTGCGCCGGGTGCACCGGCCCCGCCGAGGACCCCCGGTTCCGCCCTGCCCGCGGCGAGCACGCCCGGCCCCGCCCTGCCCGCGGCGAGCACCCCCAGCAGCGCCTCGGCCGCGCGCTCATCGGCGCTGCGCCAGCTGGCAAGCCAGTCCTCCTCGGCAGCAGAGGGCGACTCCGACAGCTGCCACAGCGTCGCAGCGGGGTCGAGCGCGTAGCAGCGGCACAGCGCGACATCCGGATCCTGCCAGCTGTCCTCGTCGTCGAGCACCGCCTGTGGCACGATCTCGCGCATGCTTGCGAGCCACGCGCGCAATGGCTTGGAGACAGGCAGGTCGCCCACGCGCAGCACGATGTCGGGCGTCATCTGAGCCGCGAATGCCCTGTCGCGCAGCAGCGCGTCGTAGTGCGCCACAGCGGCCTCCCCGCGGCGCGCGCCCGACAGGGGATCGGCCAGCAGCGGCCATCCCGCCGCCGCACAGAACGCCGCCGCCGCCTCGCCGAGAGGGGTGTCGCGCTCGTGCCGTCCGGCAACAACCACGCCCCGACGGCTGTGCGCGACGGGCTTGGCGAGCGAGGCCAGGTCACCAGGCGCGTGCAGGCGCGAGGGCGTGCGCGTGAGCAGCGGGCGACCGTCGGGACGTCCTGTGTCCTCGGCCGGCAGTGGCACGTCGATGACCAGTGGCTCGCGCAAGGGGAAGTTGAGGTGCACGACGCCCGGGCGGCCCTCAAGCGTGCGCCAGAACGCGCGACAGGCAAGCGTGCGCATCCAGCGCAGCCGCTCGGGCGTGGCCTCGTGGCTGCCGACCTCGAAGAACCACTTGGCGGCGCCCCCATACAGCTTGAGCTGGTCGATCGCCTGCCCCGCCCCGCTCTCGCGCAGCTCCGCCGGGCGGTCGGCCGTGAGCAGCAAGAGCGGCACGCGCGCTTCGCGCGCCTCGATCGCCGCGGGCAGCAGCTCCGCGGTGGCGGTGCCCGACGTGCAGGCCACCGCCACCGGCAGGCCCGTGGCCTTCGCCAGCCCCAGCGCGAAGAACCCGGCGCAGCGCTCGTCGATGTGCGAATAGCAGCGCAGGCGCGGCTCGCGGGCGAGCGCCAGCACGAGTGGGGTGCTGCGCGAGCCGGGGGAGGTGCAGGCTGCGCGCATGCCGCAGCGCGCGAGCTCGTCCACGAAGGCGCGCAGCAGCAGGTGGGTGTCGGGGGAGGGAGGTGTGTCCGTGGGGGCGCTCACGCGGTGTGTGGTGGCGTTGGTGGCGGGACTGCCACGCGATATGTGTTGTCGGTGCTCACGTGAATACGATTGCCGTGTGCCGGAGAATGACTGATAGAAGAGGGGCCCGGCTCCGCCACCCTCTGGTCCTGCTGCACGGCTTCGCCGGCACCCGGCATACGTGGGACGCGGTGATCGAGCATCTCTCACCCGAACGCTACACGCCGCTGGCGCTCGACCTCCCCGGCCACGGCGACCATGCGGATGCCCGTCCGATCACATTCGCTGCCAGCGTCGAGCGCGTACTCGCCGGCAGCCCCGCCCGTTTCGCCCTCTGCGGCTATTCGCTGGGCGGGCGCGTGGCGTTGAACGTCGCGCTCGCCGCCCCCGAGCGGGTCTCGCGGCTGGTGCTGATCTCCAGCACGGCGGGCATCGCCGACGAGGCCGAGCGAGCGGCGCGCCGGGCGGCAGACGAGGCGCTGGCCGACGATCTGCAGACGCGCTCGTTTGTGGAGTTCATGGACCGCTGGGAAACACAGCCCGTATTCGCGCACGACCCCCCCGAGGTGCACGCCGCGATGCGCGCCGAACAGCAGCGCAACGACCCGCTTGCGCTGGCCGCGGTGCTGCGCGGGATCGGCACGGGCGCAATGCGCCCGCTGTGGAACCGCCTGGCGGAGCTGACCATGCCCGTCACGATCCTGGTGGGCGCGCGCGACAGGAAGTTCCACCCGCCCGGGCGGCGCATGGCGCAGCTGCTGCCCTCCGCAGAGCTGCGTGTCGTGCCCGGCGGCCACCGCCTGCCACTGGAGAACCCGCAGGCCGTCGCCGAGGCCATCGCCCTGGCGTCTGCCGATCGGCCGAGCGGCTCAGTCGGACGTTAGAGCGGCTCGACTCCCAGTCCCGTGCCGGCGGGCACCGCGATGCGCCCCTCGTGCACGGGCAGGCGCTCCTCGATGTCGCCCTCGAACAGCGCCAGCGTCGCCAGGCCACACGGCGCGACCGGCCCGCGCGCGGCGAGCGCCGCGGCGGCGTGCACGGCCGCGGCCACGCCGAGGGGGCCGTCTAACGTGGAGGCCAGGTAGACCTCGGCGCCGGAGGCGCGCACGAGCGTGGCCGCCGCCAGCAGGCCCGCGATGCCCCCGCAGCGGGAGATCTTCAGGCACACGGCGTCGGCAACGCCTGCGCCCAGCGCGCCGTGCTCGGCCGCGGTCTCGTCGATCGCCACGCGCACCGGCACGCGCTCGCGCACTTCGCGCACGGCGTGCAGGCCGTGCGTGGGCTCCTCCACCAGCTCCAGCCCCACGGGCGCAAGGGCGTCGATCGCTCTGACGGCTTCCTCCACATCCCACACGCCGTTGGCGTCCACGCGCAGCGCGGCGTGCGGGCCGGCGGCGGCGCGGATGGCGACCAGGCGCCCGGCGTCATCGCCGATGCCGACCTTCGCCTTCAGGCACGCAAAGCCCTGCTGCACGGCGCGCGCGGCCTGCTCGGCGGCGCCCGCGCGGTCGCTCGCGGTGAGCGTGGCGTTGACCTCGATCGACGGCGCCGGGTCGTCGCAGATCAGCGCCGCCAACGGTCTCCCGGCGCGGCGCCCGGCGCGGTCCCACAGCGCCAGGTCGATAGCGGCCAGCGCCGCCGGCACGTCCGCCACGCGACGGCAGGCCTCCATCAGCTGCACTCCATTGCGCCCGCGCGCATCGGCGAGCACCGGGCGGTAGGCCTCAAGCGCCCGCCACACCTGCTCGCTGCTCGTGTCTTCATAGCCCTCCAGCGGCGCGGCTTCGCCGTAGCCGACGAGACCGTCCTCGTCGCCCAGCGCGACGATCGCCAGCTCGCGCTCGGCGAGCGTGCCGAAGGCCGTGCGCAGCGGCTCGCGCAGCTTCAGCGTGCGGCGCTCCAGAGTCAGCTGCACGGGCCCGGTCTGCTCGTCGCGAGCCGCGGGCGTGTGACGATGGGGTCCTGCGCGCGGGCAGATGGTGTGCCGCTCACGACACGGCGCCTATATGCCGCCGCTCGCGAGGATGCCGGCAGAGAGCAGCAGGCAGAAGAGCAGCTGCAGCATGCCCGTCTTGGCCAGCGCGCCGTTCAACGACGGGCCGTCCACACGGGTGCGCACGACCCTGGCGACGGACACCGCCAGCGGCAACGCCAGCCAGCACAGCAGAAGCCAGGCGGTCATCGAGCCGAGCAGCCACGGCAGCGGGCCACACAGGAACGCGACGCCGAGCATCGCCACGTACAGCCCCCGCGTGCGCTCCCGGCCCAGGCGCACCGCCAGCGTGCGCTTGCCGGCACGGCGGTCGGTGTCGAGATCGCGCACGTTGTTCACCACCAGGATCGCGCTCGCCAAGAGGCCCACGGGGACGGCGCACACGAACGGCTGCCACGGCAGTTCCTGCACCTGCACGAAGTATGAGCCGACGACCGCGACCACGCCGAAGAACAGGAAAACGAACAGCTCGCCCAAGCCTTCGTAGCCGTAGGGGCGGGGGCCGCCGGTGTAGAGAACGCCCGCGAGGATCGACGCGGCGCCCACGGCCAGCAGCTCCCAGCCGGCGACGTAGATGAGGTAGGCGCCGCACAGCACCGCCAGACCGAAAGTCACGTAGGTGGCGAGCAGCACCTGGCTGGGGGGGACCAGGCCGCCGGCGGTCACCCGCACGGGGCCGAGGCGGTCCTCGGTGTCGGCGCCGCGGCGGGCGTCGGAGTAGTCGTTTGACAAATTCGTGCCCACCTGGATGAAGATCGCGCCCAGCAGCGCCGCGACGAAGGCAAGGGGGCGGAAGTGTCCCGCGCCGAGCGCGAGCGAGGTGCCCACGAGCACCGGCGCTACGGCTGCCGGCAGCGTTCGTGGGCGCGCCGCCATCACCCAGATGCGGACCGCTCTTGGGGAGTCGGGTTGACCGGGGGTGGCGGGTCTGTCGTGGATGGTGGCCACGCTGCCTACGCGCGCCTGGGGAACTTGGAGAAATCGGGGGTGCGCTTGTTCTTGTAGGCCTCGCGCCCCTCCTGCGCCTCCTCGCTCATATAGAAGAGCAGGTTGGCGTCGTGGGCCAGCTGCTGGATGCCGGAGAGGCCGTCCTCCGCAGCGTTGAAGCTGGCCTTCAGCAGGCGCAGCGAGAAAGGGGAGAGGGCGAGCATCTCGCGGCACCACTGGATGGTCTCCTCTTCGAGCCGGTCCAAGGGGACCACCGTGTTCACAAGGCCCATCGCGAGCGCTTCGCCGGCGTCGTACTGGCGGCACAGAAACCAGATCTCCTTAGCCTTCTTGGGACCCACGGTGTTCGCCAGGAGGCCCGCGCCGAAGCCCCCATCGAAGGAGCCGACCTTGGGCCCCGTCTGGCCGAAGCGGGCATTCTCCGCGGCGATCGTCAGGTCGCAGACCAGGTGCAGCACATGGCCCCCGCCGATCGCGTAGCCGGCGACCATCGCCACGACGGGCTTGGGGAGGCGGCGGATCTGGATGTGCAGGTCGGTCACGTGGAAGCGGCCGACCGCGACCTTCGCGGCGCCTGCGCCCGCGCCGCCGAGGGCATCCTCCGAGAGGTAGCCGCTGTCGCCGCGCACGCGCTGGTCGCCGCCCGAGCAGAACGCGAGCTCGCCCGCGCCGGTGAGGACGATCGCGCCGACCTCCGTGTCCTCGCGCGCGTCCTCCAGCGCCTTGCCGATCTCGACGATCGTCAGCGGACGGAAGGCGTTGCGCACCTCCGGGCGGTTTATCGTGATCTTGGCAATGCCAGGATCGGCTGATTTCTCGTAGCGGATGTCGGTGTATTCCCCCGCGGGGATCCATGTGGTGGGCAAGCTGTTCTGCGCTCCTTGGAGTGGCCGGACGGACGGTTCAGGAGAGAGTCTATGAGCCGTGTCCCGACCAGGACGTGCGGCCAGGGGCTTTGGGAAGGCTAGCTGTAGCCTGTGGGGATGGTGGTGGAGGGATGGTTGGAACGCGCCGCTGCCGCCGAGCCGGCGCGAGCAGCAATCGAGACCCCGCAGGGCAGTCGCTCATATGCGCAGTTGCTGGACGACGCCCGCGCCGTTGCCTCCGAGTTGAGCGCGCGCGGCGTCGTCGCCGGTGCGCGTGTGGCAATCGCTCTCCCACCGGGTCTGGCCTTCACGCAGGCACTGCACGCCTGTCTGCTGCTCGGGGCCGTTGCGGTGCCGGTGGATCTGCGCCTCAGCGCAACAGAATGGGAGCGGATCGCCGCGGGCGCCGCCATGGTGGTCGAGGAGCCGTTGGACACCGACGGCCCGGCAGCGGATACGAGCGCCCTGGCAGCGAGTGCGAGCGCCCCGGCAGCAGCGATCGCGCCGCCCGCCGGTGGGCACGACCTGGACGCCACGGCCGTTGTGATCCACACCTCCGGCACGACCTCGGCCCCGCGGCCGGTGGAGCTGACCTACGGCAACTTCCTCTGGAGCGCCCTCGGCTCGGCCGTCGCGCTCGGCCTCGATCCAAACGAGCGCTGGCTGTGCGCGCTGCCGCTCTCGCACGTCGGCGGGCTGTCGATCCTGATGCGCAGCGCAATCTATGGAACGACGGCCGTAGTACACGAGCGCTTCGACACGCAGCTGGTCCTGCGTGCCCTGGACGAGCAGCAGATCACGCTCACAAGCCTCGTCGCGACCACACTCGGCCGCCTGCTCGACGCGGGCCTCGATCGTCCGCCCACACTGCGCTGCGCCCTCACCGGCGGGGGCCCGGTGCCCCCGGCGCTGCTGCAGCGCGCCCGCGACGCGGGCGTACCCGTGAGCCAGACCTACGGCCTCACCGAGTCCTGCTCGCAGGCGACGACGACCCCCCTCGCAGCGATCGGCGAGGACCCGCGCGCGGCGGGCACACCGCTGTTCTGCACGAAGGTGGAGGTTGCACCCGACGGCGAGATCCTGCTCAGCGGCCCGACGGTGGCCCCCGGCGGGCGCGACGCAAACGACGGCCGACTGCACACGGGCGATCTCGGCAGCCTCGACGAGCACGGCCGCCTGCGCGTGAGCGGGCGCGCCTCGGACACGATCGTCAGCGGCGGCGAGAACGTCGCGCCGACCGAGGTGGAGGCGGTGCTCGAAGCGCATCCCGGTGTGCTGGAGGCCGCGGTGATCGGCCGGCCGGACCCGCAATGGGGCGAGGCTGTCAGCGCGATCGTCGTCGCCCGCGCGAACGCGACGCTCACCGGAGAGGGCCTGCGCGCGCACTGCGCCGCGAGCCTCGCATCCTTCAAGGTCCCCAAGCAGTTCATCCTCACAGCCGACCCGCTGCCGCGCACGCGCTCGGGCAAGCTCCTGCGGCGGGGCCTGGCATGACCGCGGAGAGCCCCCACGGCGTCGATCACTGGGAAGCGGCCGCTCCCGGCTGGACGCGACGCCAGGAGGAGATCCGCACGCTCGGAGCGCCCGTCTCGCACTGGATGGTGCAGGCGATCCACCCGCAGCCGGGGCAGCGCGTCCTGGAGCTGGCGGCAGGCCTCGGCGAGACGGGCTTCCTCGCCGCCGAACTGGTGGCCCCCGTCGGCGGGCTGATCGTCTCCGACCAGTCCGAAGGGATGCTGGAGGGCGCCCGCGCTCGCGCGCACGAGCTGAACCTGACGAACGTCGAGTTCCAGGTGATCGGTGCCGAATGGATCGACCTGCCCGTGGCAAGCGTCGACGCGGTGCTGTGCCGCTGGGGCTACATGCTGATGGACGACCCCGCCGCTGCCCTGTCGGAGACAAGGCGCGTGCTGCGGCCGGGCGGGCGTGTCGCGCTGGCGGTGTGGGACCTGCTCGAGCGCAACCCGTGGGCGCAAGCGCCGGGCCTGGCGCTGCGCGCGCACGGGCTGGCCCAGCCGCAGGCGCAGGACGCGCCGGGGCC
Source organism: uncultured Solirubrobacterales bacterium (assembly GCA_963821895.1). Lineage (GTDB taxonomy): Bacteria > Actinomycetota > Thermoleophilia > Solirubrobacterales > Solirubrobacteraceae > Palsa-744. Next base: position 105,307 of record CAWGFQ010000006.1, on the reverse strand, counting down.
GTTCCGGCTCGCCGACCCGCAGCGCGTACGGGAGCTGTTGCAGCAGGCCGGCTTCACGGAGATCGTGATGGACACCGTTGCGGTGCAGCAGCGTCCGTCGAGCTTCGATCATTTCTGGGAGGCGACGCTTGACATCTCGCGTGGCTTCCACGACGCGGTGCTCTCACAGCCCGAGCCGCAGATAGCGAAGATCCGCGAGACCCTTGAGGAACTGCTGGCGCCTTATGCGGCGCAGGATGGCTCGCTGGAGATCCCCGGCAGCTCGCTGGTCGCCGTGGCCAGTGCATGACGGCGCCGCAGTGCGTGCGCCGGTCGCACGCGCGCGAGGCGCCCTACCCGATACCCTGCGCCCCATGATCTACGACGACGACGCAGACCTCACACTCCTCGACAACAAAACCGTCGCCATCATCGGCTACGGCTCGCAGGGCCACGCCCATGCGCTCAACCTGAAGGACTCTGGCGTCAGCGTCGTTGTCGGCCTGCGCGAGGACTCCGCCTCGGTCGCGAAGGCGCGCGAGCAGGGCCTGGAGGTGCTGTCGGTCGTGGAGGCCGCGAGCCGCGGCGACATCGTGATGATCCTCGCGCCCGACGAGCTGCACCGCCAGGTGTGGGAGGAGCAGGTGCGCGACGGCATTGCGCCCAGAAACATGCTGCTGTTCGGGCACGGCTTCTCGATCCACTACAACGAGATCGACCCCCCCGTTGACGTTGACGTTGCGCTCGTCGCCCCAAAGGGCCCCGGCCACCTGGTCCGCCGGCAGTTCACCGAGGGCAGCGGCGTGCCCGGTCTGATCGCCGTCGAGCAGGACGCCACCGGCAACGCGCGCGCGCTGGCGCTCGCCTACGCCAAGGGCATCGGCTGCACGCGCGGCGGCGTGATCGAGACAAGCTTCAAGGACGAGACCGAGACGGACCTGTTCGGCGAGCAGGCCGTGCTCTGCGGCGGCGCCTCCGAGCTGGTGCAGGCCGGCTTTCAGACGCTGGTGGAAGCTGGCTATGACCCCGAGATGGCCTACTTCGAGTGTTTGCACGAGCTTAAGCTGATCGCCGACCTGATGTACGAGAAGGGCCTGGCGGGCATGCGCTATTCGATCTCCAATACGGCTGAGTACGGCGACTACACGCGCGGCAAGCGCGTGATCACCGACGAGACGCGCGCCAGCATGAAGCAGATCCTCAAGGAAATCCAGTCGGGCGATTTCGCGCGCGAGTGGATCGCCGAGAACCGCGCCGGGCAGGAGAACTTCAAGCGCATGCGCGCCGAGCAGGCCGCGGGGCAGATCGAGGACGTCGGGCGCGAGCTGCGCTCGCACATGGACTGGATCAAGCCCTCGTTCTGAGGGCCGGCATGCCGCCCCCCGGTCATCCGAACAGGGTCTGAGGAGCGCTGCACGTGCTGGCATATGTCTTCTGGCACCGCCCGCAGGATGGCGTGGGCGCCGAGGCCTACGAGCAGGCGCAGATCGCCTTCCACCGTTCGCTCGCGCACGCCCCGCCGATGGGCTTTCGCGGCTCGGCCGTCTTCCGCGTCACCGGGCTGCCGTGGCTGGCGCCCGCCGGTCCGGGCCAGGCATCCGGCGCGAAGTCCGGGGAGGTTCCCGACGCCCAGTCCGTGGAGGCGCCCGCCGCGAGCTATGAGGACTGGTACCTGCTGGACGATTACACCGCGATGGGTGTCCTGAACGAGGCGGCGGTCGGGCGCGGCCACCTCAGCCCCCACGACGCCCTCGCCCGCCGCTTTGGCGCCGGCGCCGGCGGGCTGTACGGACTGCTGGAGGGTCACGCCGACCTGCATTGCGAGCACGTCGTCTGGGTTTCACGCCCCCCCGGCTCCAAGCGCGGCGCGCTCGCGGAGCTGCTGGGCGACGGCATGGACCGCGAGCACGCGAGCCTGTGGCGGCGCCAGTTCGTGCTGGGCCCCGCGCCCGAGTACTGCCTGCTGGCGCCAGAGGCTCCGGCGGGGGTGGCGCCGACCCGTCTGCCCGAGGGCTGGCGCGCGCTCACGTACGAGCGCGATCCGCTGCCGGTTCGCTAGACTCGCCCTACCGTCGCGACTGGCGCTCGGATCGAGTTCACGGTCGGGGAGCGACGGGGGTTTCACCGCCGCGCGCCTGGGCAAACCTCCGAACACCGCGAGCCGTGAGAGGAAGCCCACGATGACGCCAACCAGCCCGGCCACCGAAGCCATCGAAGAGACACCGCTGACCATCCCGTCGCAGCTGCTGCCCGCCGACGGGCGCTTCGGCTGCGGGCCGTCCAAGGTCAGACCAGAGGCGCTTGCGCGCCTGGCCGCCGAGGGCGGCGCGCTAATGGGCACCTCGCACCGTCAGAAGCCGGTGAAGGCACTCGTGGGTGAAATCCGCAGCGGGCTGCGCGAGCTCCTCGGCGCGCCCGACGGCTACGAGGTGACGCTCGGCAACGGGGGGGCGACGGCATTCTGGGATGCGGCGGCCTTCGGCCTGATCGAGCGCCGTGCGCTGCATTTGACCTTCGGCGAGTTCTCCTCCAAGTTTGCGCAGGTCACCGCCGAGGCGCCGTTCCTGGAGGACCCCGTGAGGATCGAGGCGCAGCCCGGCGACGCTCCCGACCCGGCGATGGCCGGTCCCGCCGGCGCGGGGGCGGACGTGGATGCAGTGGCGTGGGCGCACAACGAGACCTCGACCGGCGTGATGGTGGGGGTGACCCGCCCGGCCGAGGCCCCCGACGCGCTCGTGCTGATCGATGCGACCTCCGGCGCCGGCGGCCTGCCGGTCGATGTCGGCCAGACCGACGCTTACTACTTCGCGCCGCAGAAGAGCTTTGCGGCGGACGGCGGCCTGTGGGTGGCGCTGCTGAGCCCCGCCGCCCAGGAGCGCGTCGCGCGGATCGCGCAGGGCGAGCGCTGGATCCCCGCCTTCCTCTCGCTCGCCACTGCGCTTGAGAATTCGCTCAAGGACCAGACGTACAACACCCCTGCCGTGGCCACCCTGTTCCTGCTCGCGGATCAGATCCGCTGGATGCTCGACGGCGGTGGCCTTGACTTCTGCGTCGGGCGCACGCGGGCCTCCTCCGAGCACCTGTACGGATGGGCCGAGAAGACCCCCTACACGACACCCTTCGTGAGCGACCCCGCGAAGCGCTCGCTCGTGGTAGGCACGATCGACTTCGACGAGAGCGTCGATGCGGCGGCGGTCGCAAAGACGCTGCGCGCCAACGGCATCGTCGACACCGAGCCCTACCGCAAGCTGGGCCGCAACCAGCTGCGCATCGGCATGTTCCCCGCGGTCGATCCGCCCGACGTGCAAGCCCTCACGGCGTGTATCGACTGGGTCGTGGAGAGGAGCGCGTCATGAGTGCCGCGGAGAGCACAACCGCCACCGTCGATCCGTCGGCGACCGCATCCGCCGGCCAGAGCGAGCGGCTGAGGGTGCTCGTGAAGGAGAAGATCGGCGACTCGGGCGTGGGGCTGCTGCGTGAGCACTTCGCCGTGGACCTGGGCATCGACTGGACCGACGAGGAGCTCGAACAGCGCATCGGCGACTACCACGGCATCCTGATTCGCTCCGCCACCAAGCTGACCGCTGAGCTGATCGAGAAGGCCACCCTGCTGCGCGCGATCGGCCGGGCCGGCGTGGGCGTGGACAACGTCGACGTGCCGGCCGCCACCAAGCGCGGCATCATCGTCGCCAACGCGCCGCAGTCAAACGTCGTCACCGCCGCCGAGCACACCATGGCATTGCTGCTGGCGCTCGCGCGCAACATCCCCCAGGCATACGCCTCGCTCACGGCAGGCAAGTGGGAGCGCTCGAAGTTCTCCGGCGTCGAGCTCTACGGCAAGACGCTAGGCATCCTCGGCTTCGGCCGCATCGGCCAGTTGGTGGCAGCGCGTGCGCGCGGCTTTGAGATGCGCGTGGTCGCCTTCGACCCCTTCGTCAGCGCCGAGCGCTACCGCGAGCTGGGAGTGGAGAAGGCGGCAAACAGCGAGGAGGTCTACGCGCAGGCCGACTTCCTCACGATCCACCTCCCCAAGACCCCGGAGACGCAGAACTGGCTGAACGCGCAGGCGTTCGCGCAGATGCGCAAAGGGGTGCGCATCCTCAACGTCGCGCGCGGCGGCCTGATCGACGAAGACGCGCTCAAGGACGCCCTGGACAGCGGCCAGGTGGGCGGCGCCGCGCTCGACGTGTTCCCGGCGGAGCCGACTACCGAGCACCCCCTGTTCGGCTACCCCAACGTGGTCGTCACGCCGCACCTGGGTGCATCCACCGCGGAGGCGACCGATCGAGCGGGCTACCAGAGCGCCGAGCAGGTCGTCGCCGCGCTCACCGGCGGCGTGGTCTCCACAGCCGTGAACATCCCCGCGATCGGCGCCGATGACATGGAGGTGCTCGGCCCCTTCCTGCCGCTCGCCACCCAGCTCGGACGCCTGGCGATGGAGCTGGCCGAGGGCAGTTCCGTCGAGCGCATCGAGGCCGCATTCATGGGCCGCATCGCCGAGTTCGACACGCGCCTGCTCTCGCTTGCGGTGATCGTGGGAGCGTTGCAGGGCCGCACGGAGGAGCAGGTGAACCTCGTCAACGCGCCCTCGATGGCCGAGGAGCGCGGCATCGTCGTGGAGGAGAAGTCGGTCACCGAGGCGCAGGACTTCAACGAGCTGATCCGCGTCACCGTCGTGGCTGGAGAGGAGCGCGTGGCGGTCGCCGGCACCGGTATCGGCCCCCACCGCGTCCCCCACCTGGTGGAGGTGCACGGCCAGCGTTTCACCGTGGAGCTTGAGCCGTTCGTGGCGGTCTTCCGCTACGCCGACCTGCCGGGCATGATCGGCCGCGTGGGCACGATCTTCGGCAGGCACGGCATCAACATCTCCTCGGCCGCCGTGGGACACACCCCCGACGGGGCACCCACCCACGATGAGCAGCGTTTCGCGGCGATGGTCGTGACGACCGACGCGCTCGTCCCCCGCGAGGTGATCGAGGAGATCGTGGCCTCGGAGGGGTTCGTGGACGGCAGGACAGCATCCCTGCGCTGAGGATCCCAGCGGCACGTGACAGGCTGCGCTGCTCCAGTTCGGTCAGCGGCGCGGCGCTGCGATAGCGCAGCCGATCGGATAGGCTCGCCTGGATGCGGGCGGTCGTGATTACCAAGCATGGGGGGTGGGACGTGCTGCAGGTGCAGGAGCGCCCCGATCCGCCGCTCGCGGCGGGCCACGTGCGCATCGGCGTAGCGGCGGCCGGTGTGAACTTCGCCGATGTGATGGCGCGCGTGGGCCTGTATCGCGATGCCCCCAAGCCGCCCTGCGTGGTCGGCTACGAGGTGGCCGGCACGATCCTCGAGGTGGGGGAGGGGGTACGCGACTTCACCCCCGGCGAGCGCGTGCTCGCGGGCACGCAGTTCGGCGGGTACGCCTCACAGGTGGTGGTGCCGGTGCGGGATGTCGTAGCCCTGCCGGATCGCCTGAGCTTCGAGCAGGGCGCCGCGATCCCCGTCAACTACGGCACTGCCTGGGCGGGCCTGATCGGCTACGGCAACCTGCAGCCTGGGGAACGTGTGCTCGTACACGCCGCCGCCGGCGGTGTGGGCATCGCCGCCACGCAGATCGCCAAGCGCCAGGGCGCCGAGGTGTACGGCACCGCTTCGCCGGGCAAGCACGAGGCGATCCTGGCCAATGGTGTGGATCGGGCGGTGGACTACACGAAGTCCGGCTGGGAGGGGGGCATGCCCAAGTTCGATGTGATCCTCGATGCGATCGGCGGCAAGAGCTTCCGGCGCAGCTATGCACTGCTGAACCCCGGAGGGCGCATGGTGGCCTTCGGCGCCTCCGCGGTGATGTCCGGCGAGAAACGCAATCTGCGCACGGCGCTCGGCACGGTCGCGCGCATGCCGCGCTTCAACCTGATGAAGCAGATGAGCGAATCCAAGGCGGTGATCGGCCTGAACATGCTCACGCTGTGGAAGGATCGCGGCACGCTGCAGCCGTGGATCTCACCCCTGCAGGCGATGCTCGACGACGGCACGATCGAGCCGGTCGTGGCCGGCGAGTTCGACTTCGAGCACGCCGGCGAGGCACACCGCATGATCGCCGAGCGGCGCAACGTGGGCAAGGTCCTGCTCACCCCTTGAACCGTTTGGCAGGCACCCGCACGGGTGCTACCCTGCATCACAGCATGTCGTTGCATAGGTCTTTTGCCCTGCTCCTCCTTCTGCTCCCCCCTCGGGGGGAATAGCGCGTGGCGGCCGCGTAGCCGCATAACCACCTGGAGGAAGTGCAAAAGAGACCTAGAAGGAGCACCACGACATGGCTGACACACACACATCCCCGCGCGAGGAGTCCCGGCGCGTAAGAGTTTTCGACACCACCCTGCGCGACGGCGAGCAGTCGCCCGGCATCTCGCTGAACAAGCAGGAGAAGCTGGAGATCGCCCACCAGCTGGCCCGCCTGGGCGTGGACATCATCGAGGCAGGCTTCCCGATCACATCCCCCGGCGACTTCGAGTCCGTACAGGCGATCGCGAGGGAAGTCGAAGGCCCCGTCATCTGCGGTCTGGCCAGGACCAGCAAGCAGGACATCGACGCTGCCTGGGAGGCAGTCAGAGACAGCGAGCGCCCCCGCATCCACACGTTCATTGCCACCAGCGACATCCACATCGAGCGCAAGCTGCAGACCACCCGCGAGGACGTAAAGGGCCAGGCCCGCGCCGCGGTGGCGCACGCGAAGGAATACACCGAGGACGTCGAGTTCTCCCCCGAGGACGGCTCGCGCAGCGACATCCAGTACATGGCCGAGGTCATCCAGATCGCGCTGGACGAGGGAGCCACCACGATCAACGTGCCCGACACCGTCGGCTACACGATGCCGGGCGAGTACGCCGCGATGTTCGCCGAGCTGTACCGCCTGGTGCCGGACCTGCGCAACGTCGTGGTTTCGGTCCATTGCCACGATGACCTGGGCCTGGCCGTGGCCAACTCGCTGGCCGGCATCGAAGCCGGCTGCCGCCAGGTGGAGTGCGCGATCAACGGCATCGGCGAGCGCGCCGGGAACGCCTCGCTGGAGGAGATCGTGATGCTGCTGCACACGCGCGCGCCCTCGCTGAGCCTGTGGACCGGCATCGAGACGACCGAGATCGCCCGCACGAGCAGGCTGGTCAGCCGCCTGACCGGCTATCCCGTGCAGCCCAACAAGGCGATCGTGGGCCGCAACGCCTTCGCGCACGAGGCCGGCATCCACCAGGACGGCGTGCTGAAGGAGCGCACCACCTACGAGATCATGGACGCCACGACCGTCGGCCTGGAGAGCAACGCGATCGTGCTGGGCAAGCACTCCGGCCGCCACGCCCTGCACGAGGCGCTGCTGGAGATGGGCTTCAACATCGACGGCCAGGCCCTGAACGCCGCCTTCAAGCGCTTCAAGGAGTTGGCCGACCGCAAGAAGCAGATCACCGCGATGGACCTGGAGGCGCTGGTCACCGACGAGCTGCGCGAGGAGATCCAGGGCTACACCCTGGAGTGGTTCGACGTGGAGGCATCGAGTCGCCGTCCACCGCATGCGAAGGTCAGCGTCGCCACGCCCGAGGGCGAGGCCCGTCAGGGCAGCTTCACGGGAGACGGTCCGATCGACGCGGTCTTCCACGCGATCGACGCCGCCACCGGCATCGAAACGAAGCTGCGCGACTTCCAGATCGGCGCCGTCACCGAGGGCCAGGACGCCCTGGGGGAGGTCTCCGTGGTCGTCGAGGCCCACGGCCAGTCCGGCTCCGGCCAGGCCGTCTCGACCGACATCATCGAGGCGGCGGCCCGCGCGTACGTGCGCGCGCTGTCGGTAGCCCTGGCCCGCAGTCAGGCGGCGGACGGGGTGGTGGGCCTGCCGGCGAGCACCGCATAAAGCAGGCCGGACCGCTCATCCGCGTTTATTTTTTTGGATTTGAGGGGGCCGCGTTGTGGCCGCCAGGCTGTTGTTGACACACTGGCTGCGTCTGTGATAACGTACACTTGTATGATGGCTGTCAAGGAGCGGAGCATTCAGAGCCACGTCGCGGAGGCGCTCCCGGCGCCCGACCCACTGGACCCCGTCGTCCTTGGGGCGCGGGTGAAGGCACTGCGCGAGGCCTCGGATCTATCGTTGCGCGACCTGGCCGCGCGCAGCGGCGTGAGCGCGCCGATGCTCTCGCAGGTGGAGCGGGGGGAGACGAGCCCGACGCTGACGGTCGCCGCCCGGATCGCCGCCGGGCTGGAGCTGCGCCTCTCCCAGCTGCTGCGCCTGGACGAGGACGGCGCCGTCACGATCGTGCGCAAGGGAGAACGTCAGCGCGGGGGCAACGCGCGGCGGGGCCATCGCTTTGAGGTGCTCACCTCCGGGCAGCCAGGCCAGCGCGCGGAGCTCTCGCGTCACACGCTCGCGCCCGGTGGCGCCACAGGCGCCCCCGACGATCCCCCGATGCACGAGCCTGGCAGCCGCGAGACGGCGCTCGTCGAGCAGGGTGACGTCGTGCTGGTGTGCGATGGCCGGCGACACGAGCTTGGCTCAGGGGATTGTGTGACCTTCGATGCCGATCTGCCTCACCATTTCGAGAACCCCGGCGCGACGGGGGCAAGTTTCATGGCCGTCGTCTCCGCCGGTTTGCGCAGGAGCTGAGGTAACAGTCAGTCAAGCAACACAGCGGCAACTTGGCCGGCTCTGCCGGCCCCTCAAAAAAACAAGGAACCACTATGCCTAGAACTCTCTTTCAGAAAATATGGGACGCCCACGAGGTCGCGCCCGGACTGCTCTACATCGACCTGCACCTGGTGCACGAGGTGACGAGCCCGCAGGCATTCGACGGTCTGCGACTGGCGCGCCGCCCGGTGCGCCGGCCCGATCGCACGCTGGCCACGGCCGATCACAACACCCCCACCGATGGCACCCCCGTCGCCGCGCGCATCAAGGACGAGCTCTCGCGCGTGCAGGTGCAGACGCTTGAGCGTAACTGCGAGGAGTTCGGCGTGCCCGTTTATTCACTGGGCTCGGAGCGGCAGGGGATCGTGCACGTGATCGGCCCCGAGCTGGGTGTCACACAGCCCGGCACGACGATCGTGTGCGGCGATTCACACACCGCCACGCACGGCGCCTTCGGTGCGCTGGCGTTCGGCATCGGCACGAGTGAGGTCGAGCACGTGCTCGCCACGCAGTGCCTGGTGGCGCAGCAGCCGCGCTCGATGCTCATCCGCTACGAGGGCGAGCTGGGTTTTGGTGTGAGCGCCAAGGATCTGATCCTCGGCACAATCGGGCAGATGGGCGTCGGCGGCGCCACCGGCCACGTCGTCGAGTATGCCGGCCCCGCTATCGAGAGTATGTCGATGGAGGGCCGCATGACCGTCTGCAACATGACCATCGAGGGTGGCGGCCGCGCGGGAATGATCGCGCCGGATGAGACGACGTTCGCCTGGTTCAGGGACGTGGCAAGGCCGGGCGCACCCAGGGACCTGGATGCCGCTGTTGAGCAGTGGCGCGAGCTGCGCGGCGACGAAGGCGCGGTATTTGACAGTGAGCTGGTCGTCGATGCCGCCGCGCTCTCGCCGCAGGTCACGTGGGGCACCACGCCGGGGATGGTCACCGAGGTGACAGGCCGGGTGCCCTCGCCGGATGATTTCCAGACGCCTGGCGAGCGCGAGGCGACCGAGCGCGCGCTCATCTACATGGACCTGGAGGCCGGCACGCCAATCGCCGATATCGCCGTCGATCGCGTGTTTATCGGCTCGTGCACAAACTCGCGCATCGGCGACCTGCGCGCCGCCGCCGAGGTGATCGCCGGACGCAAGGTGGCAGCGAGTGTTAATGCAATGGTCGTGCCCGGCTCCCAGCAGGTCAAGGCGCAAGCCGAGGCGGAGGGGCTGGATCGCGTGTTTCGCGACGCCGGTTTTGACTGGCGCGTGGCCGGCTGCTCGATGTGCCTCGGCATGAACCCCGACACCCTCGCCCCCGGCGAACGTTGCGCCTCCACCTCAAACCGCAATTTCGAGGGGCGCCAGGGGCGCGGGGGTCGCACCCATCTCGTCTCTCCGCAGATGGCCGCCGCAGCAGCGATCGAGGGGCACTTCACCGACATCAGGCATTGGAGCTAGAGAAACCCCATGGAAGCCATTCACACAATCAGCGGAGCGGTGTCACACCTGGATCGCTCGAACGTCGACACCGACCAGATCATGCCCAAGCAGTTCCTCAAGCGCGTGGAGCGCACCGGTTTCGGGGAGTTCCTGTTCTACGACTGGGCTCGTGAGCCCGGCTGGGAGCTGCCCGCCAATCCCATCCTCGTGGCTGGCGAGAACTTCGGCTGCGGTAGCTCGCGCGAGCACGCCCCCTGGGGTTTGCAGGACTACGGCTTTCAGGCGATCGTGGCCCCCAGCTTCGCGGATATCTTCTACTCCAACTGCACCAAGATCGGCCTCCTGCCGGTGGAGTTGTCGGGTGAGGACTGTCACGCGCTGGCCACGGCGGGAGCGGGGGAGATCGACCTGGAGGAGCAGGAGGTGCGCTTCGGCGAGCGCGCCGTGCCGTTTGCGATCGACCACGAGATCCGCCGGCGGCTGTTGGCGGGGTTGGACGACATCGGCGTGACGCTCGGGCAGGCTGGGGCAATCGCGGCCTTCGAGAGCGAGCGCGAGCGCAGCGGCGTGTTCGCGGGCGCGCGGACCACAGCGCTGTGAGCCGCTTCACGGGCTGGCCCTCAAACCGCTAGCCTGCCCACCCGTCATGGCATACCACATCCTCACCCTGCCCGGCGACGGCATCGGGCCCGAGATCATGGCGTCCGCGCTTGAACTGCTGCGTGCAGTGGGAGAGTTCGAGCTCGAGGAGCACCCCTTCGGCGGGGCCTCGATCGACCTGCAAGGGGTTGCGCTCACGGAGGAGACGCTGTCCGCCTGCCGCAAGGCCGACGCCGTGCTGCTGGCGGCTGTGGGCGGCCCCAAGTGGGACACCACCGATCCGGCTGCGCCGCGCCCCGAGCAGGGGCTGTTGGGCTTGCGCAAGGGGCTGGGCTTGTATGCCAACCTGCGTCCGGTCAGGCCGCTGCCCGCCCTGTATGAATCCTCGCCCCTGCGCCGCGAGCGCATCGAGGGCACCAACCTGCTGGTCGTGCGCGAGCTCACGGGCGGCATCTACTTCGGCGAGAAGCAGCGCACCAAGGAGATGGCCAGCGACCTGTGCATCTACACGGTGGCCGAGATCGAGCGCATCGCGCGCACCGCATTCGCGGCGGCCCGCTCGAAGGTGACGAGCGTCGACAAGGCCAACGTGCTTGAGACCTCACGCCTGTGGCGCGAAGTGGTGAGCGACGTGCACGGCCGCGAGTTCCCCAACATCGAGCTGGAGCACCTGCTCGTGGACAACGCCGCGATGCAGCTCGTGGCAGCACCACGCCACTTCGACACCATCCTGACGGAGAACATGTTCGGCGACATCCTCTCCGACGAGGCCGCCATGATCACCGGCTCGATCGGCATGCTCCCGAGCGCCTCCCTGGGCGACCCCGCGGCGGGCACGCCCGGCCTGTTCGAGCCCGTGCACGGCTCCGCCCCCGACATCGCGGGCACGGGACGGGCGAATCCGCTGGCGATGTTCCTGTCGGTGGCGCTCCTGCTGCGTCAGGGGCTGGGTTTGGCAGAGGAGGCCGCAGCGGTAGAATCGGCTGTTGAGCGTGCGCTTGCCGATGGTCTGCGCACCCCCGATCTGGGGGGCGACGCGGGCACGGAGCAAGCCACGCGGGCCGTGCTCGCGCACCTCTGAGGCGCAAGCATCGCCTTCTGAAGGCTTGAAGGGATCGTAAGGGAGCGGATGAAAAGGAGCAGATGAACGTGGAGCCAACCGACCTCATATGGATGAACGGCCGTTTCGTAGCCTGGGAGGACGCGAAGGTCCACGTCTTGACGCACGGCCTGCACTACGGCACGGGCGTGTTCGACTCGATGCGCTGCTATGACACCGAGCTCGGCCCCGCGGTGTTCCGCAACGTCGAGCACCTGGAGCGGCTGCATCGCTCCGCGGACCTGTACTACATGCCAGTCCCCTACTCGGTGGACGAGTTGCGCGCGGCGACACTTGAGCTGGTCGCCCGCAACGGTCTGCGCTCCTGCTACATCCGCCCGATCGTCAACCGGGGCTATGGCCAGATGGGCCTGAACCCGCTGGACGCCCCCGTGGACGTGACGATCGCCTGCTGGGAGTGGGGCTCCTATCTGGGTGAGGAGGGCGTGCGCAACGGCGTGCGCGCGAAGGTGTCCTCGTGGCGGAGGATCTCGCCCGACTCGCTGATCCCGCACGCGAAGGCATCGGGCCAGTATTTGAACAGCGTGCTCGCCAAGGTCGAGTCGCTGAAGGCCGGCTATCAGGAGGCGATCCTGCTCGACGACCACGGTCACGTCTGCGAGGGCACCGGCGAGAACATCTACGTGGTGCGCGACGGCGAGATCGCCACCCCCGGGCAGCACAACTCGATCCTCGACGGCATCACGCGCCGCTCGATCATCCAGATCGCGCAGGACCTCGGCTACAGCGTGGTCGAGCGCAACGTCGCGCGTGCGGAGATGTATCTGGCGGACGAGGTCTTCCTGTCCGGCACCGCGGCCGAGCTGGTGCCCGTGCGCGAGATCGACGACCACACGATCGGCACGGGCCGGCCGGGCGAGATCACGCGCGTCCTGCAGGCCGAGTTCGACGACGCCGTGCACGGGCGCAGCGAGCGCTACCGCGAGTGGCTGGACGTGGTGCAGGCCCCGGCGCTCGACACGCCCACCGGTGAGGGGGCCGGCGTGTCCAACGGCTCGGCCACCGCACCGCAGTCTGGCTCTGCGACCGCCTCGCCGGGGGTCGCCGCCGCGCCGAGTGCCCCCACAGCGGCGGGCTGATGAGCGCCGTACAGCTGTATGACGCAACCCTGCGCGACGGCATGGGTGGCGGTGGCATGACCCTGACGGCCGAAGAGAAGCTGAGGGTCGTGCACGCTCTGGATGACCTCGGCATCCAGCTGATCGAGGCCGGCTTCCCCTCCTCCAACCCCAAGGAGCAGCAGCTGTTCGAGCTGCTTGCCGATGAGCACCTGCAGACGTCGGAGATCGTGGCCTTCGGCATGACCCGCCGCCGCGACACCACCGCCGAGCAGGATGAGGGTCTGCGCGTGCTGGCCGACAGCTTCGCGCCGCTGTGCACGCTCGTAGGCAAGTCCTCGCTGCTGCACGTTGAGAAGGTCGTGCGCGTCTCGCCCGCGGAGAACCTGCAGATGATCGGCGACTCGATCGCCTTCCTGGTGGCGCAGGGCAAGCGCGTGCTGTTCGACGCGGAGCACTTCTTCGACGGCTACGAGCTCGACCGCTCCTATGCCCTGGAGACCCTACGCGCGGCGGCTGGCGCGGGGGCCGAGCGTGTGGTGTTGTGCGACACCAACGGCGGCTCGCTCCCCACCCGCGTGCGCGCGGTCGTCGCCGACGTGCACACGACGCTGCCAGATGTGGCGGTGGGCATTCACGTGCACGACGACTCCGGCTGCGCCGTCGCCAACACGCTGGTGGCTGTCGAGGCCGGCGCCACGCAGGTTCAGGGCACGGTGAACGGCATCGGCGAGCGCACCGGCAACGCCAACCTGATCACGATCGTCGCCGACCTGCAGCTGAAGATGGGCTTGCAGGTGCTGCCACCAGAGGGCCTGGCGCGTCTGACCGCGACGGCGCACTTCGTGGATGAGCTGCTCAACCGCACCCCCGATCCGGCGCAGCCCTACGTGGGCAAGCACGCCTTCGCGCACAAGGCCGGCATGCACGCCGCCGGCATCCAGGCCGACCCGCAGGCCTTCGAGCACACCGAGCCGCAGCTGGTGGGCAACCAGCGCGACGTGCTGATCTCCGAGCTGGCGGGCAGGGCGACGGTGATGGAGAAGGCGCGCGAGGCTGGCATCGAGCTGGACGCGGACGCAGCGCAGCGCACGGTGGAGCGCGTCAAGGCGCTTGAGCACCAGGGCTTTCAGTTCGAGGCGGCAGACGGCTCGTTCGAGCTCTTGATGCACAAGGAGTCCGGCGACTACGAGCCGCTGTTTCGCCTGGAGTCCTGGCGGGTGCTCGTGGAGCAGCGGGCAGACGGGCGGGTCGAAACCGAGGCGACGATCAAGATCTGGTTGCCCACCGGGGCGGGCGGGGAGGAGCAGTACATTCGCACCGCTATCGGCAACGGCCCGGTGCACGCGCTCGATGAGGCCCTGCGCGGGGTGATCGGCGAGATCCACCCGCACCTGCGCGACATCGAGCTGGTCAACTTCAAGGTGCGCATCCTCGATGAGACGAAGGGGACCGGCGCCGTGACGCGTGTGCTGATCGACGCCTCCGATGGAGCGCGCGTGTGGGGCACGATTGGAGTGTCCGAGAACCTGATCGCGGCGTCGTGGGACGCGCTCGTGGATTCGCTGGAGTACGGCATGCAGCCCGGGTCGGTCGGAGCGCAGGCTGGGGTCGGAGCAAAGCCGGCGTGAGTCGCACGGCCACCAGCGACGCGCCTGACACCCCCACAACCGCCGGGCCGGCGATTCCCCTCGCGCGGCCCGTCCTGGGCGAGCCCGAGGAGCAGGCCGTGATCGAGGTGCTGCGCTCGGGCGTGCTCTCGCTGGGCCCGCGCTTGGCGGAGTTCGAGCGGGCCTTCGCAAAGCAGGTGAACGCACCGCTGGCCTGCGCGGTCTCCAGTGGCACCGCGGGCCTGCACTTGGCGCTGCGCGCCGTGGGCGTGCGCCGCGGGGATGAGGTCATAACGAGCCCGTTCTCGTTCGTGGCCTCCGCCAACGCGGCGCTGTACGAGGGCGCGACGCCGGTGTTCGCGGACATCGACCCGGTGACGCTCAACCTCGACCCGCGGGCCGCCGCAGGCGCGATCACGCGGCGCACGCGCGCGCTGCTGCCGGTGCACATCTTTGGCTACCCGGCCGCGATGCCCGCTTTCGAGGAGCTCGCGCGGGTGCACGACCTGGGGCTCGTCGAGGACGCCTGCGAGGCGCTCGGGGCGACCCACGCCGATGGCACGCCGGTGGGCGGGCGCGGCAATCCTGCCGTGTTCGGCTTCTACGCCAACAAGCAGCTGACGACCGGCGAGGGGGGGATGGTGACACTGGCCGACCCGGCAATGAAGGAGCGCATCGACTCCGAGCGCAACCAGGGCCGCGCGCCCGACATGGGCTGGCTCGACCACGACCGCCTGGGGTTCAACTACCGCCTCTCGGACATTGCCTGCGCGCTCGGGGTGGTGCAGCTGCAGCGCCTGCCCGGCATGCTCGCGGCCCGCGCGCGCGTGGCCGGCCTCTACCGCGACGCGCTCGCCGGGATCGAGGGCCTCGAGCTGCCCTGCGCGGACCGCGACGGCGATCGGCGCGGGTGGTTCGTGTTCGTCGTGCAGCTGCCGCGCGGCGTGGACCGCGCCGGCGTCATCCACGCGCTAGCCGCGGAGGGCATCCAGAGCAAACCGTACCTGCCGGCGATCCACCTGATGAGCTTCTACCGCGAGCGTTTCGGCCACCGACCCGGGCAGTTCCCGGTATGCGAGGACGTCGCCGCCCGCTCGCTGGCGCTGCCGTTCTTCCCGGCGATGAGCGAGGGGGAAGTCGCGCGCGTAGCCGAGGCACTGCGCGGCGCACTCGCCTAATCGAAAAACGAGGCGCCCGAGCGCAGCCGGGAGACGCGCGGCGCCTGCGAGAATCCCCGTTTCGGCCAGCTGGCCCGCCGGGCCACCACCGACTGGGACGGCGACGGGCCGCCAGACTCGTCTGCCTTCAAACCGGTTCGACCGCCACTTCCGCGGCGGCCTGCGCGCCGATGAACGGCGCCAGCGCTACGTACGTCACATCCACGGCCATTTCCGGCAGCTGGGCGATGCGGCCCTGCGTGCAGTAGTGCAGGAACACCTCCTGCAGGCCGCCGACGGTCGCGTCCAGCGCGAGCGGGGCGAGGCGAGAGCTCTTGGGCATTTCCGCCAGGCCGGGCTCCAGCAGCTGCGTGTAGGCGGCCTGGCCCTTTTCGGAGATCTCCGCTGCACGCGGTGTGGCCACGGTGGCGCCCATCAGCGCCAGCTGTGCGAACGCAGGCTCGCAGGCTAGGTATGAGGCCAGACCCACGAGACTGTCGCGTACGCCGGTGCGCCAGTCGGGTGCGTCTTCGAGTGCGCGTTCGGCGACGTCGAGCGCGCGCGTGTGGCCGAGTTCATACGCCACGATGAAGGCGTCCTCCTTGCTTTCGAAGTGCTCGTAGAAGGCTGCCAGCGACACGGCGGCCTCCGCCGCGATGTCCTCCACGGTGAGCGCGCCGTAGCCGTTGGCGGCCGTCAGGTTGGTGGCGGCGTCGAGGATGCGCTCGCGCTGGTTGTGCACGATGAAGCCGCGTGAGGGGCTGTAGCCGGTGCGCTGCGCCTGCCCGCGCCGCGAGCGGGGGGTGAGGGTGCCCGGGGCGCGGCCGCCCCGCTGCAGGGCAAATGCCCGCCGCTGCCGCGCGCGTGCCGTCTTGAGCTTCGCCACGAACGTCTTGGGGGCGGGGTGATAGCACGCGATCCAGCGTGCCAAATCCGGCATCAGTGCCAAAGGCTTGACGCCTCGCCGGCTGGCCGGCGGCCTCACCAAAATCCGCGTCACTCCGCCCGCCAGCGCCCGCCGGGTCGTCTCGGGCAGCGCCGCGGCGGCTGCGTAGTCCTCGCTGCGCGGCCGCGTGCGCAGACCGTCCTCGATGAGCTGCCCAAATTCGGTGATCGAGCGTTCGCGGCGCTGCAGGCCGGCGAGGCCCACGGCGTTGACCTCGGTGAAGGCCAGGCGCACCGCATCGGGGTGTTCAAGCGCCGCTTCAAAAAGCGTGCTCAGCGTCGTCTCGACGCAATCCGAGCGGCCGGCGGCCGCTTTGAAGGTACGCGCCACGCGGCGCCTGCCTTCGGCGGCGATCGCGTCGTAGGTGGCCAGGAAGCAATCCTCCTTGTTGGTGAAATGCTGATAGAAGGCCTTGCGCGACACGCCCGCGCGCGCAACAACGTCTGCGACGGTCGTGCCCACATAGCCGTTTTCGCCAACCGCTTCGAGCATCGCCATGCCCACGCGCAGGCGCTGATTGCTGGCGACCTGTTCGCGTGTCAGCGAGTGCGGGCCACGCGGAAGCCTGCTCGGGTACGAGCGAATCGGCGTGGGGCCCCATGGGGTGCTTCGTGTGATCGACGCCATCGTTCTGCCACTCCTACGCGGAGAGCGCCTGATCGCTCCCCATAGCGCTTTTGCAAGAAATCCAGCGTACAGTGTAAACAGCGATGTACCAAAAGTTGAGATTCTGCCCGCGAAGGGCGCGGTGCTCCACACGCCGCGTCGCGTAGGGGCCGGTGACTGCCTGCCGGTGCCGACCAGGAGCCATCTCGTGGGGCGCGCTCCCACAGGAGGCCGAGCGGCGCGGCGCGATAGCCCTACACTGCTCCCCTCGTGTCGCGCTTGCATGAGCCCCAACACCCCGATTTCATACGCCTGAACGCCTCGATCGGCTTCGACGTGCGCCTGTGGCCGCAGGATCTGGCCGGCTCGCGTGCACACGCGCGGATGCTCGCCGCGCAGGGGATCGTCACCGCCGCCGACCGCGATGCGCTGCTCGCAGGGCTCACGGAAGTGGAGCGCGAGCTGCGCGAGGAATGTTTCCGACTGCACCCCGAGGACGAAGACATCCACATGGCGATCGAGCGGCGCCTGATCGAGCTCGCCGGTCCCGTCGGCGGCAGGCTGCACACCGCGCGCTCGCGCAACGACCAGGTGGCCACCGACCTGGCGCTCTACACGCGCGAGCGCGCGCTCGCGGGGGGCGGCGCCGTGCGCGAGCTGATGGACGTGCTGCTGGCGCGCGCGCAGGAGCACCTGGACTGGCCAATGCCCGGCTACACCCACCTGCAGCGCGCGCAGCCCGTGTACCTGAGTCATCATCTGCTGGCCTACTTCTGGATGCTCGCGCGCGATCGCGAACGCTTCGCTTTCGCCGCGCGTCAGGCCGGACGATTGCCGCTGGGCGCCGGCGCGCTGGCGGGAGTCAACTTCGACACCGACCGGGAGATGCTCGCGCGTGAGCTGGGCTTCGCGCAGGTCGCGCCGAACTCGATCGACGCCGTCTCCGGGCGCGACTTCGTGCTCGACTACCTGGGCGCGGCCGCCACCTGCGCGACCCATCTTTCGCGCCTGGGGGCCGAGCTGGTGCTGTGGTCAAGCAGCGAGTTCGGTTTCTGCGAGCTGCCCGACGCGTGGAGCGCGGGCTCCTCGATCATGCCCCAGAAGAAGAACCCCGACGCAGCCGAGCTGCTGCGCGCGAAGGCGCCGCGCGTGTGCGCGCACCTGGCCGGCATGCACGGCGTGCTGCACGCGCTGCCGCTCACCTACAACAAGGACCTGCAGGAGGACAAGGAGCACCTGTTCGACGCGGTGGACACGATCGAGCTGGCGCTCGCCGCCGCGCGGGGCATGATCGCGGGGGTGGCCTTTCACCGTGAGCGCCTGGCGGAGGCCTCCGCCGATGAGATGCTCGCCGCCACCGACATCGCCGACCTGCTCGTCGCCCGCTGCGACGTGCCCTTCCGCGAGGCGCACGGGGTTGTGGCCGGGCTGGTGCGTACCGCGGTAGACAGCGACCGCGTGCTCTCGCAGCTGACGCCCGAGGAGCTGGCCGCGCACAGCCCGGCGCTGGCGGAGCACAGCGAGCAGTACTACGACGCGCTCAAGCGCAAAGCGTGGCTGGAGTCGAAGATCTCCTCCGGGGGCACCGCCACGCAGCGCGTGCGCGAGCAGATCGAGGCCGCACAGACTGTGCTCGATGAAGACCCTGCCGCCTGACTTCGCAGGCCCGCCGTCCGCTGCGGCATCGAGATCCGCATCCGCGATGGAGCCACTGCCGCCTGACTTCTACGACCGCCCTGTGCTCGAGGTCGCGCGCGAGCTGATCGGCTGCATAGTTGAGTTCCGCGACGGCGCCGGCGTGATCGTCGAGACCGAGGCATACCACGAGTGCGAGCCTGCCTGCCACGCCTTCGTCGGGCTCACGCCGCGCACGCACGTGCTGTTCGGGCCCCCCGGGCGGGCATATGTGTACCGCTCCTACGGCGTGCACGCGCTGCTGAACGCCGTGTGCGAGCCCGAGGGCGTCGGCGCGGCCGCCTTGATTCGTGCGCTTGAGCCGCTGCGAGGGATCGAGCAGATGCGTTTACGGCGGGGAACGCAGCGCGAGCAGGATCTCTGCTCCGGCCCCGGCAAGCTCACACAGGCGCTCGGCATCGAGCTGGGTGAGAACGACACCCGTTTGGACACCGGCCCGGTCAGGATCTGCCCGCCCGAGGGCGATTGGCGTGGGCACCCGGTCGTGGCGGGCACGCGCATCGGTATCAGTCGCGCCGCCGATCTGCCCTGGCGCTTCTGCGCCGCGCACAACCGCCACGTTTCACGGCCGCGCCCACGCTAGCCACCGGGGGCTGCCGTGCCTCCACTGGACTGCGGCGGAGCCGCACCTGGAGCCTGTGGCGAAGCTGGGGTGGGCGCCGGTTCAGGCGTCGGTTCAGACTTTGGCTGCGGCGTCGCCGGCTGCTGTGGCGCCGCGGGCTGCGACGGCGAGGAAGGCGCATTCGGCGTGTGCGGCGCGACCGGGGTCGTGTGACTGGAAGGCGCTTCGGGGCCGGCGCTCGGGCTCGCTGTCGTTTCGGACTGGCCGGTGGTGCTGCTCGTGGCACCCGCCCCTGCCGGCCGGACCTTGGCAGCCGTCTTTTCGGCGCGTTCCTTTTCGATCGCCATCGTCGAGACCATGAAGTTGTGCCAGATCAGCGCCGGGAAGGTTCCGCCCAACACGGGCGTGCCGTTGAAGTCAGTGGTCATCGGGATCAGCTTGTTGGGGTAGCCCACCCACACCGCGACGGTGTACTTCTTGTTCCAGCCGACGAACCAGGCGTCGCCATAGTTGGAGGTCGTGCCCGTCTTGCCCGCCGCGAACGTGCCCAGCGCGGCCGAACGCGCGGTGCCGTACTGCAGCACGGTCTCGAGCATCGAGGTCTCCGTTTCGGCCACGCCCGGTGGGAGCACGCGCGTGAGCACCGCGTGCTCCACGTCGTGGTGGTGCCCGTCGGGCAGGGTGTGCGAGCCGGCGCTCACTTCCTGGATGCCGACAGGCTGGGATTCGGAGACGAGCGTGCCGCTGACGCGCTGCCCGCCGTGGGCGATCGTCTCGTAGGCGTGCGCCATATCGAGCGGCGTGACGCCGACGTTCAGGCCGCCGATCGTCATCGCGGGGTTGGTGGAGATCGGCGTGGTGATGCCCATGCGATGCGCCAGTCGGGCGATTCGGTGCGTGCCCACCTTTGGGCTCAGGCCCACTTCTGCGTAGATCGAGTTGTCGGAGTAGGCCGTCGCGGCGGTCAGCGTGTTGGAGCCCGTGTAGTTGCCTTCGTCGTTGTGCACGACGAACTTTTCCCGGCCGTGCGTGCCGGGCACGATGAACGTCTTCTCGCGCGAGCTCCACACCGAGTCGGGCGAGATGCCGGCCTCAAGGGCCGCCGCCAGATCGAACGCCTTGAAGGACGACCCCGGCTGGCGCTCGCCCTCGGTCGCCAGGTTGAAGGGCGTTTCGTCGTAGTTGCGCCCGCCCACCATCGCGCGCACCTCGCCGGTGGAGTTTTCGATCGCCACCAGCGACGCCGTGGGACCTTCGGGTCCCGGCAGGTAGCCGCCGATCGCCTGTTCGGCTGCGCGCTGCATGTTCAGGTCGAGCGTCGTGCGGATCTGTAGGCCCCCGGTGAACGCGCGCGTGGCGCCGTAGCGTTCGATGATCTGCTGCGAAACCCAGCTGGCGAAGTAGCCGGCATCCACGCCTTCCACAAGGATCTGGCGCGGCGGCTGGATGTCCTTCGCTGCGGGCAGCGCCTGCGCTGTGGCTTCTTCGTACTGCATCCTGTTCAGATAGCCCTGTTCGAGCATCTGCTTGAGCACCGTCTCGCGCCGCGCCCGCGCCTGCGCGGGGAAGGTCACCGGGTTGTAGCCGCTGGGCGACTGGATGATCCCCGCCAGCAGCGCCGCCTCCGCGGGGTTGAGCTGCTGCACGCACAGCACATGACCTGGCGTGCCGCAGCCGAGGTGGTTGACGTCCTCTCCGAAGTAGGTCCGCGCCGCCGACTCGATCCCGTAGGCGCCGTTGCCGAAGTAGATCGTGTTGAGGTACTCGGTGATGATCTTTTCCTTCGACCAGCGGTGCGCGAGCTGGTAGGCCAGCGCCGCCTCGCGCAGCTTCTCGAACAGCGTGCGGTGGGTCTGCGCCTGCAATGCGTTCTTGACGAACTGCTGCTCGATCGTGGAGGCGCCCTGCACGGCGCCCGAGTGCACGATGTCCTGCACGAACGCGCGCCCGATCGCGCGCAGGTCGATACCGCTGTTCGTCTCGAAACGCTTGTCCTCGATCGCGACCACGGCGTCCTTGACGATCCTGGGGATCTGGTTGGGCGTGACGAGGATCTGGTTCTGGTGGCTCAGCACGCCGAGCGGGCGGCCCAGGTCGTCGAGCAGCACGGAGTTGCGCGCGTTGTCGTACTCCGCGCGGTTATCGAGCGACGGCAGGTCCGAGGCGATAGCCATGAACATGCCGAACACGAACGAAATCAGGCCGAGCAGCAGGACCGCCATCAGGATCAAGAGAAAGCGCAGCTTCTTCAGGCGCGTCCTGCCACCGGTGGGCGCAACAGCTAGCTCCACAGGTGGGGGGAGCATAAAGGGTGGCGCAGTCGTCTGCGCCGGCGAGCCACGCCCGTCCGCCATTCCAGCGAGCAAGGCCCCTCCGCCGTCCCGATCAATGCCCGGAAGTCCCCCGGCACGGGCAATACGCTCTCAACCATGGGGTCAGGAGAGCGTCTGGCGGTGATCGATCTCGGCTCGAACTCGTTTCGGCTCGTTGTCTTCACCTCCAGTGCCGGCGGAGGCTGGTGGCAGCGCAGCGACGAGATCTACCAGCCGGTGCGCATCGGCGAGGGGCTCAGCGCAACCGGCAGACTCGGCGAGAAGCCGATGCGCCGTGCCCTGGCCACGCTCGACGTGTTCGCACACTTCTGCAAGGCCAGCGGGCTGGCGAGGAACGCGATCGACGCGCTGGCCACGAGCGCGATCCGCGACGCCGAGAATGCCGCGGACTTCCTGGCGATCGCACGCGAGCGGACGGGCCTGCCGATCCGCGTGCTGAGCGGCAGCGAAGAGGCGCGTTACGGCTATCTGGCGGCGATCAACTCGACCACGCTACGCGATGGCTGCGTACTCGACCTCGGCGGCGGCTCGCTGCAGCTGGTGCGCGTGCGCGAGCGCCTTGCGCGGGAGTCGGGCTCATGGCGGCTCGGAGCGGTGCGCATGACCGAGCGCTTCCTGCCGGACAGTGGGCCGGCAGGCGAGGAGCAGCTCGACGAGCTGCGCGCCCATGTGGCCAGTGAGCTGCAGAGCGCCGACTGGCTGGCCGGCGCGGGTGAGCGCCTGGTGGGGATCGGCGGCACCGTGCGTAACCTGGCCGTCGCGGCGCAGCGCTGCGCCGGCATGCCCTCCAATGGGGTGCAGGGCTTCGTGCTCTGTGAGAAGCGACTGGAGCGCCTCATCGCGCGCCTCGCGGAGCTGCCAGCGTCCGAGCGCAGCCGCGTGCCGGGGATAAAGCCCGCGCGCGCAGACCTGATCCTCGCAGGGGCTGTTGTGCTCCAGAGCACGCTGCGGGCGGGCGGCTTTCACGGCATCGAGATCACCGAGGCGGGCCTGCGCGAGGGGGTCTTCTTCGAGCGCCACATCGCCGAGACCGAGGGCAGTGGCGATCGGGAAGAGATAGCCGATCGCCCGCCGCCCGAATCCCACCTTGCCGAGCCGCCGCTGTTCGAGGACGTCCGGCGCGCGAGCGTGCTCAACCTGGCGGCGCGCTACCACATGGACATCGCCCACACCCGCCACGTGGCGAAGCTCGCGCTGGGCATGTTCGACCAGCTCGCGCTGCTGGGCCTGCACGGCGGCGATCCGCTGGAGCGCGAACTGCTGTGGGCCGCCTGTGAGCTGCATGACATCGGCATGTCGGTGGACTACGACGACCACCACAAGCACTCGCGCTACCTGATTCTCAACGGCGGGCTGCCGGGGTTCTCACCGTTGGAGGTGGCTTTGATCGCACAGGCCGCGCGCTACCACCGCAAGGGCATGCCCGAGCCGGGGCCGCTCGCGCCGCTGTTCGGCGAGGGCGACGCCGCGCGGCTGGACCGTCTTGCCGTGCTGCTGCGCCTGGCCGAGGATCTGGAGCGCTCGCGCGATCAGCTCGTGCACGGCACGCGCCTGAGCTTTGCCGGGGATGGCGGCGAGGGCAGCGCCGTGGTGCTCGAACTGCTCGCCGAGGAGGAGACGACGCTGCCGCGCTGGGCCGCACGGCGCGAGCGGGAGCTGTTCGCGCGCGCTTTCGGGTGCAGCCTTGATGTCGGAGGGCCTAAAAATGAGGTTGGAGGGCCTAAAAACACGGATCTCATAGGCTGATACCTTTCATGTCGTCGGGCAGGCGCGCAGGGCGATGTCCATGGGACTGCACAAAGTCATAGGGGGCCGGTTTGGCCGAGCATTGTCGGGGGTGCCGCGTTGGGCAAAGCAGGTGGGCGCGTTCGCGGTTGGTGCCGCGACGATCCTCGGCGTTGTGCTGCAGATCGATCCCTTCGGGGGATCCTCGCCCACGCCTGTGCTGAACGTGCATATGGAACGTCCCGAATGGGCCGAGCAGAACGTGACGCTGGGCAGCTACCTGGCCTTCGAGCACAGAGAAGCCTGGAGGCAGGGTCTGATGCCGCAGGCCGGAAACGCGTCCACGACTGTGAGCACCGGCGCGGCGGCCCATGGGGATGCGCTGCTGGCCGGCATGCGTCTGGCCGCATACACCCGGGCACCGTACGAGGCGGCCGCGGACTCCGCGCGGCCCACGGCGACGGCCGGAGAGCTTAGACAGAGCCCCCCGAGCTCCGAAGCCGGCGAAGGTGGCGCCGGCACAGAGACCTATACCTCCACCAGCTCCTCGGACTCGGGAACGAGCCCGAGCACGGAACCCTCGGGGACAATCGGCGAACCCGCGGGGGGTGGTGGTCCCGGTTTGGGTCAGACGTCACATCCGACGTCGCCCACGGGGAAGCCGGGGGCAACAGGGGGACAGCTCGATCGCCCTGAACAGCACCGTCTGGAGAACAGGTTGGCGGTGCAGGACAGGGTCCTGACAGACCCGCATCTGCAGCCGAGCCGCGCGCTCCTGCAGGCTTGCCCTGGCGTCGGATACGGGGGGTGCGCGCCCGGGATCTCAACGACCCATGTCGCGGAGATGCGGATCGTCGAAAGCCGCGCCGAAAGCCGCCACGAACTGGAAGGGCTCGCCAGCGGCGCGCTCACCACGGGCGAACCTGTGGACGCGAGCCTGGTCCCGCCGCTGCTAACTGCGGGGATGTCAGCCTACGAGCGCGCGCGCGTTTTGAGCATGCTGGGCGATGCCGTGAACATCGAAGTGCACACGCGGGGCTGGGTCGGGCAGCGGCTGTGGCTCACCTGGACGATGTACGAAAAGCGCGATGGGTTCTGGAACCCCTCGCACCATGAGTACCTGATCGATCGCCCGGAGGCATACCTGGTGCCCATGGCCGCGGCCGACGAGGGCATCCTGTCCTTCTGGTTTCCGATTCCCAGTCAGCCGGGGGACTATCAGGTCCGCTACTTCATCCGCGCCCCCGGCAGCGGGGACAGGTTGGCCCCGGGCAGGACTCCCACTTTCTGAGGGTGCGCACCGGCGCGCGGCACCCGGTGCGCCAAGGCGCCGCCTCAACCGCCGAACAGCACGCGGACGGCGCCTCAGGTTGCCAGCGCCCCCAGCAACCGCTCGATGTCCCGCTCGTCGTTCCACGCGCCGACGGACGCACGCAGCCACGGGCGGTCCGGGATGTTGCGCAGGATCACGCCCTGCTCGGCCAGCGCGGCCCGCTCGGCCAGCGGGTCGGCGCTCGAGAACGACACGAGCGTGCTCTCATCTCGCGGCGCCACTTCACGGCCGCGCTCACGCAGGCGCTCGACGAGCAGCGCCGCCAGCCCGCAGGCTCGCTCGTGCACCGCGGGCCAGCCCGCCTCGCCCAGCACGCGCGCGGCGGCCAGCGCGCAGGCGAGCGTCTCGGCGTTCAGCGACATCGCGTCGAAGCGCCGCGCGTCCTCGTGCAGGCCCGCCTGCAGGCCCGCATTCGGATCGCCCTGGTTGCCGTAGCCGCGGCGCTCCACCGCCAGGCGCTCGCGCAGCATGGGCGTGGTGTAGAGCATGCCCGTGCCATCGGGCCCGCACAGCCACTTCTGCCCGGCGCCGGCGTAGGCGTCGCACCCGAGCGCACGCACGTCGGTGGGTACGGCGCCGACGCCCTGCGCGCCGTCGAGCAGCACCGCCACCTTGCCCCCGCCGGCCAGCGCCACCTGGGCGAGCTCGGCCGGGGCGACGCTGCCGCTCATCCAGCCGACGTGCGACACCGCGACGAGCTTGGTCGCCGAGCCCACGGCGGCCGCGACATCCGCGAACGCCACCATGCGGATCCTCGCCCCGTGCAGCTCGTGTGCGGCGGCCAGCGCGCCGAGCAAGCCGGGGTGCTCCTCGTCGCTGGTGACGATCTCATCGCCCGCCCGCAGCCGCAGGCCGGCGATCACCTGCGCGATCCCTTCGCTCGTGCAGCAGGTGAGCGCGATATGCTCGGCGGGAGAACCCAGGATGGAGGCGTAGGCGGATCGCAACTCGGAGCTGAGCTGGCCCCGGCGCTCGAAATGGTGTTGGGTGCGTCCGTGCTCGGCCTCATGCTCGAGCTCGATGGCCGCGGCACGCACAGCCGCGGCGGGCAGGGGTCCGTCGGTTCCGGCGTTGAGATACGCATGCGACCTCGTCACCGGGAACTCGTTGCGCAGCTTGGCGATCTCCACGAGCGATGGAGCATAGGGGGAAGCGATGAGAGACGGTGCGATGTCCCGACGAGCGACGCCATGGTCTTTCGACGCACAGCGGCACGGTGTCCGAACGAGCGACGGTCCGGTGCTCCGATGAGCCCCGGCGCGACGGCAGGGACGGGCGAGCGGCCTCTGTGGGAGCCCTCACCCGAGGAGCGCGAGCGCTCCGCGATGACCCGCTTCATGCGCTGGGCCGGGGAGCGCCACGGCCGCGAGCTCGCCGACTACGACGAGCTGCGCCGCTGGTCGCTCGCGGAGCTCGAGACCTTCTGGGGGGACATCTGGGAGTTCTGCGGCGTGCGCGCCTCGCGCCCGTACGAGCAGGTGCTCGCCTCGCGCGAGATGCCGGGCGCGCAGTGGTTCGCGGGCGCGGAGCTCAACTACGCGGAGAACATGCTGCTGCGCGACCGCCGCGCCGAGGACGTGGCGCTGCTGCACGCCTCCGAGCTGCGGCCTTTGGCGCAGACGACCTGGGGTGAGCTGCACGAACAGGTGGCCGCGGTGGCCGGCGGCCTGCGCGCGCTCGGGGTGGAGCGCGGGGATCGCGTGGTGGCCTACATGCCCAACATCCCCGAGACGCTCGTCGCGTTCCTGGCCACGGCCAGCATCGGCGCGATCTGGTCGAGTGCCGCGCCAGAGTTCGGCGCGCGCAGCGTGATCGACCGCTTTGCGCAGATCGAGCCGAAGGTGCTGCTGGCCGTCGATGGCTACCGTCACGGGGGCAAGGAGTTCGACCGCACGGGTGTGCTCAGCGGCATCCTCGCGGAGCTGCCCACGGTCGAGCACGCCGTGCTGTTGCCGTATCTGCGGCCCGATACCGTCGCGGCTCCATCGGCATGGCCCGGCGGGCTCACATGGGATGATCTGCGCGCATTGGGCGCCGACACGCCGCTGCGCTTCGAGCAGGTGCCCTGCGACCACCCTCTGTGGGTGCTCTACTCCTCGGGCACGACGGGCCTGCCCAAGGCGATCGTGCACGGCCACGGCGGTATCCTCGTGGAGCAGCTGAAGAAGAGCCACCTGCACCTCGATCTGCGCCCGGGCGACCGCATGTTCTGGTTCACCACGACCGGCTGGATGATGTGGAACTTCCTGATCGGCTGCCTGTTCACGGAGGCGGCGATCGTGCTGTATGACGGCAGCCCCGCGTACCCAGACCTGGGCGTGATCTGGGATCTCGCGGCGCGCACGAGCATGACCTGCCTGGGCACGAGCGCCGGCTTTCTCTCCAGCTGCCAGAAGCAGGGCCTCGACGTCGGGCGCGAACACGACTTGAGCAGCCTGCGCAGCATCGGCTCCACCGGTTCGCCGCTGCCGCCGGAGGCGTTCGAGTGGGTCTACGGGCACGTCAAAGACGACGTATGGCTGTTCTCCACCAGCGGCGGCACGGACGTGTGCACGGCGTTCGTCGGCGGCTGCCCGCTGCTGCCGGTGTACATGGGCGAGCTGCAGTGCCGCGCGCTGGGCTGCGGCGTGGAGGCCTGGGACGAGCGGGGCAACAGCGTCGTGGACGAGGTGGGGGAGCTGGTGCTGACCGAGCCGCTGCCCTCGATGCCGCTGTACTTCTGGGGCGACACGCCAGGCGCGGCACGAGGCGAGGCGGACGGCAACGGGTCGGCACACATCGTCGGCGAGCGCTACCGCGAAAGCTACTTCTCGATGTACCCCGGCACATGGCGCCACGGCGACTGGATCCGCATCACCCCGCGCGGCGGCGCGGTCATCTACGGGCGCAGCGACGCCACGATCAACCGCCAGGGCGTACGCATGGGCACCAGCGAGATCTACCGTGCCGCCGGCGCGATCGAGGAGGTGGTCGATGCGCTCGTGGTGGATGTGCCGCGCGGCGCCGATGGCGCTGAGGATCTGTGGATGGCGCTGTTCGTGGTACTGCGCGACGGCCTGGAGCTGGATGAGGAGCTGAAGGCGCGCATCGCCAGGCGCATCCGCGAGGACTGCTCGCCGCGGCACGTGCCCAACGACATCCTGCAGATCGCCGACGTGCCCCGCACGCTGTCGGGCAAGGTGCTGGAGGTTCCCGTGAAGCGCATCCTGATGGGGGCGCCGGCCGCTGAGGCCGCCAGCGTGGACTCGCTCGCCAACCCCCACGCACTCGATTACTTCGTGGCGCTCGCGGCCAGACTCGCCGGCACAAGCGAGCCGTAATGAAGGAGTCCGCGCCGGCCTTGTCGAACAAAGGCCGCGATGAAGCGCACAGCGACCCCAACTCCACCAGCAGTTGCCCCGCCGGTTAACGGCGCAAGCGAGCACCAGAGCCTCTCCCGTTACATCCAGACCCGCTTCGACGAGTGCTCGCGCTCGCAGAAGGACGTGGCGCAGTACATCGTGGACCACCTCGACGAGGCGGCCTTCCAGACGGCGGAGGAGCTGGCGCGCCGCGCCAACACCTCGAGCTCGACGGTCGTGCGCTTCTCCCAAGCACTCGGCTTCGAGGGCTTCCCCGAGCTGCAGGCGGCAGCGCGCGAGGAGTACCGCCGCGTGCACACGCAGGCGATCGTGGGCGCGCCCTCGCCGAAGAGCAACGGCGCTCGCGGCGCGGCGGGCGGCTCCACGCCGCTGTTCTCGCTCGACCAGAACGAGTTCGAGACCGCACTCGTCGCGGATCACCTCAACGTGGAGGAGACGGCGCGCAAGGTCTCGCGCAGCAACGTCGACTCGCTGATCGAGGCGATCGTCAGCGCCGAAAAGGTGCTCGTGGCGGGCACCGACCAGATGGCCTTCTTCGCCAGCTACTTGCGTCACCTGCTGATGCTGCTCGACCTGCGCGTGGATGTCGTCGCGAGCCCCTCGCAGGAGGCGCTCAGCCGCCTCGGTCGCATCGACGAGCAGACGCTTGTGATCGGACTCTCCGCGGGGCGCCCGCATCCGCTGGTGGTGCGCGCGATGAAGCTCGCGCGGCATCGCAAGGCGCGCACGGCGGCGATCACCGACGCCACGCTCTCGGAGGTCGCGAAGCTGGCGCAGATCAAGCTGTATTACTCGTCCAACAGCCCGGCCTACGTGCGTTCGCACACGGCACTTTTGAGCCTGATCCAGGCGTTGGCATACGGCGTGTATGCACGCGACAGCGCGCAGTACGACGACCGCATCAAGGCTTTTCGCCTGAAGTAGATCTCCTTCAAGGCAGGTCCACATGTGGACCTGCCCCGGGCCGTACATGTACGGCCCGGCCGACCGGCACATGTGCCGGTCGGAACAGCATCGACCTCTTGAGGGCGCCCATCGAGAGAGAGGCGTGCACTCTCCTCAGTAGCTGGGAGCCGTGCGGGCTTGGCGTGCGACCTCCCGGAGGGCGTCCTCGCCGGTTGCGGCAGTGGCAGGCAGGGCGGCGAAGAGCTGGGCGAAGTCCACTTCCTCGACCTGCTTCAGGAGCACGCAGAGCGCGGCGAACAACCCGGGCTGCGCCTGCTCGTCGCCGTCGTCCAGGTAGTAGTCGAGGGCAGATAGATATGTCTTGAGATCGCCAGACGCCGTCTGGTAGGCGATCAGCGCGGCCGCGAGCCGGTGTGCGAGGACGAGCGCAGGATCCTGCTCGGCGTGCGCGAGGTAGTCGGCGAGGTTGGCATGGACGCCGGCGGTGTTCCCGGGGTTGCCGAGCGCGTACGCGAGGCGCAGGAACCTCCGCGCGAAACCGATCGCCTGCTCATAGCGTTTGAGACTGTTCTCGAGGTCAGCCCAGGCGCCGTACACGAACGCGAGCCCTTCGCGCGATTCTTCGATCTCAAAGGTCCGCCGGCATTCTCGCAGGAGCTTTTCGGCGTCCTTGTAGCGTTCGAGGCGCAGCAGGGGCCCGTAGTCGTTGAAAGCTGTCTGGGCCAGTTCGAGCGGGCCGGCCGCGCGGTCGTGCTTGCTTGCGCTGATCGCCCGGTTGATCTCGAGCGCGGTCTCGAAGCGGCCCAGATCGAGCGCAGCGCCGTGGGCGACATCGAGGACCGACTCCCGCACGCTCCATTTCTCCAGCGGCTCCGCTTCGTCATCCGGCCCGTCGCCGGCTGCAAGGGCATCCGTGCGCTCACGCAGCGCTTCGGCTTCTGCCAGCACGAGCTCGTTGTGACCCTGCCGTCCCAGGATGCGCAGCCGTAGCGCCTCATCGGCGAGCTGCGCCCAGGGTCCCATGCCCGCGTGACGCGTATAGCCGGCCTTGCCTTCGGCGAGAGTCAGGGCCTCCTCCAGCCTCTCTGCCCGCAGGAGCAGCTTGATCAGGGCAACGGCGACCGCGCGTGCGAGCTCGAAGTGCTGCGCTTGAGCGACGCGTTCGAGCAGGTCGCGCGTGGGCTTGATGGCCTCGACCGGCTGAAGGATGCTGCGGACCTCGAGCAGGAAGGCGATGGCGCTGAACTCATCCCGCGTGCCGGCATCCTGACCGTCGACGACCTGCTCGAGCTGGGGCAGCACGGCGGCGAGTGTGCGCGACGATTGATCCCGCCGGATCACCCGTTCGAGCACGGCTTGGGCTTGTGAGGGCCGGTTGAGGCGCAGCAGATAGGGCGCCGCGGCCAGGCCCGCACGGACGATGACCGGCCCGGTCCGGTCGTGCGCCTCGCCCTCGAGGCCGCGCGCGAAGACCTCGCTCCAGGAGGCCGCCATTCTGGTGTCGACCGCTGCTTGGAAGTCGCCGCCGGCAGCATGAAGGCCGGCCTGCTCGACGGCCGGGTGCACACTGTAACGGTCGAACCGCCGCTCTTCACCCGTCTGAACGTCGATCAGGCCCTGGTCGGCCACGACGCCCAGGGCGGCGTGGGGATCGGGCGGCTCGCCGGGGCGCTTCAGTACCCGCCAGAGATTGGCCCAGTTGGCGTCCACCACGAAGGCCAGACGATCGCCCTCCTCCAGCGCGCAGATCATATGGAAGGCGGTGCGGGCGTCTTCGGGGAGGCGGCTGGCGGCGCCCGCCGCCCACGTCTCGAGCACGCGCAGGAAGTCCTCGGCGTCGTGGTCGCGATCGGACTCGCCCGTAGCGAAGAACGCTGCGAGCCGCCCGGCGCGCTCCCCCCAGGCGGCGGCCGCTTCGTCCAAGCGCTCGCGCAGCGCGGCGGGGTCGCCGGCCTGACGGTCGGCCAGCTCGATCAGCTTCGGGTTGCCCTGCACGGTCTCCAGCACGCGGCGCACCAGCTCGCGCCCCGCCTCCTGGTCGCCGCCGGACTGGATCAGCGCGCCGAGATTCGGCAGCTGGTGCGCCAGCAGCACCGACTCGCCGGGCGACAGCGCGTCGATCCGCTCGATCAGCACACGACCGTCGCCGGTCAGGCGCTGCGGGACGTGGCGGGAGGTGAGCACGAGCCGGGAAAGCCCGTCGTGGGCGATCAGCGCCTCGATCACGAGCCCCCAGCGCTCGTCGCGCCAGGCGCCCTCGTCAGTCAGAAGGGACTCGATGTTGTCGAGCACGATCAGCACGGCGCGGTCGCCCAGCGCCCGGGTGACGCGCGGCAGGTAGCGTTCGAGCAGCCCGCGGTCATCGACGATGGGCGCCAGCTCGAGTCCCTCCAGCTGCGTTTCGAGTGCGATCGCGAAGCCGGCGAGCGCGCCGGTGATGTCCTGGCCTTCCGGGGGCGCGCTGTACCAGGCCATCGCCTCGAAGCGGCGCTCCTGGTGGCGATAGGTGAGCTCCAGCGCACAGGCCGTCTTGCCGGCGCCGGCCATGCCGTGGAATAACACGGCGCAATGGTGGCTTGCCGGCGCGAGTGCGCCGCTTGCGTCTGCCAGCGCGCCTACACGCCCCACGAATCGTTGCGGCTCGGGCGGGAAGTAGGCGAGGCCGGCGGTCGTGAGATCGAAGATCGCCGGCTGTCCGGAGGCAACCCTGGGCGGCTCCAGCGACAGCTCGAGCGCCGCGGCTCCGAGCAGCGTGGGCGTCGCGACCGACAGGAGCGGCACCACACCGTTCCCGTCGGGCGCAGCCGCCTGGGGGATAGCCACCTGCAGGGCGCGCGCGAGCGGCTGGCCGTCCTTGAAGAGGGCGCCGTAGAGATGCCGGGCGAGCGCGATCGCAAACTCGTCGCCGACGGGGTAGCGCATCGCCAGCGCGGCGCACCCGAGCCGCTGCACCAGGCCGTGCGCGACCGCCGGCAGCGAGCGCTGGATGTTCCGATCCTCCGCGTCCTCACCGGCGGCCGGCGCGGGGAGCCCGAGCAGCTGCATCGTCTGCGCCACTGTCGCCGCTGCCGACTCGCACGAGCTCAGCGTCACGAGCTTGAGCTGCTCGCGCACCGGCCACAACAGCTCGCAGAGCTCGTCGCTGGACACGAGATCTGCCGTGCCGTCGGCGTGCTCCAGCACCAGACCCGCCGGCAGGCCGTGCCCCGAGAAGTGGATCACGTCCCAGCCGCCGCGCTCCGCCAGCACCTCCTTGAGGACGTCCTGTGTCACGCCGTACTGCAGCACGCGCAGCTCGATCGCCCGTCCCGCGGTCCGCGCGATGCGGTGCACGAGCTGGCGCAGCTCGTATCGCTCATAGCGTGCGTTCAGCGCTGCCTGATCTGTCGGCACGCTGAACAGCGCGAGCATCCGCAGGCGCTCGCCGATTGGTGCTTGCCCGCCGGCCAGCGCCCCCGCGAGCTCGAACACCAGGCTCACGTCCTGGAGGGCCAGCGGCCGTTCCCCGACGAAGCCCAGCTCCAGCGGCAGAAAGATCAGCGCTTTGGCCTCGCTCGGCATGGAGATGCGCACCACGACCGGCGCCCGCCTGGCGTGCTCTGCGATCGCCTCGCCGACAGCACCCCAGACCCGCTCGCCGATCCACCGGCCGAGCTGCTCGACCAGCACCTGCTCGCCTTCCGGCCCGCTGGCGGGGTCCGCGTACCAGCGGACGAAGCGGTAGGGATCGACGAACCCCTGGTACTCGGGCGCCTCGCGGTCAAGGGCCACGACGTGATCGGCCAGCAATGCGCCGCGCTCGTCTGTCAGCCGCCAGCGCCAGTGCGCCTCGTCCGTGAGCTCGACGGCCTCCAGAGTCAGCACGTTGCGATGAGGCTACTCGCCGAAACCAACCGCCGTCGTCCGCTTGCCCGGGCGCTTACGAGCTATTCTCCAGCCATGCGCGACGAGGCGACATTCCGGGTCAAGAGCGGCCTGGCCGAGATGCTCAAGGGCGGCGTGATCATGGACGTCGTGACGCCCGAGCAGGCGACGGTCGCGCAGGATGCGGGCGCCGCCGCGGTGATGGCGCTCGAGCGCGTGCCGGCGGACATCCGTCGCGACGGGGGGGTGGCGCGGATGAGCGACCCCGAGATGATCGTGGGGATCCAGGAGGCCGTCAGCATCCCCGTGATGGCCAAGGCCCGCATCGGTCACTTCGTCGAGGCGCAGGTTCTGCAGGCGCTAGACGTCGATTACGTCGATGAGTCGGAGGTGCTCACGCCCGCCGATGAGCGCAACCACATCGACAAGTGGCCGTTTCAGGTGCCGTTCGTGTGCGGGGCCACCAATCTCGGAGAGGCGCTGCGCAGGATCGGCGAGGGCGCCGCGATGATTCGCTCCAAGGGCGAGGCCGGCACCGGGGACATCGTCGAGGCTGTGCGCCACATGCGCGAGATCACCGGGGCGATCAGGCGCCTGGGGGTGCTGGAGGAGGCCGAGCTGGCGAGTGCGGCGAAGGAGCACGGCGCGCCGCTCGACCTCGTACGCGGCGTGGCGCGCGATGGGAAGCTGCCGGTGGTGCTGTTCTGCGCCGGCGGCATCGCCACGCCGGCGGACGCCGCACTGATGATGTCGCTCGGTGCCGAAGGCGTGTTCGTTGGCTCCGGCATCTTCAAGTCCGCCGACCCGCCCGCGCGCGCACGGGCGATCGTGGAGGCAACCACGCACTGGCAGGATCCCGCGCGCGTCGCTGAGGCCTCGCGCGGGCTGGGCACCGCGATGGCAAGCCTTGAGTCCTCGAAGCTCGAGGGCGAGCAGCTGCTTGCCTCGCGCGGCTGGTAGGGCGCTCGCTGCGCGCATGGGGGAGGCCCCGGCGACAAGGGCTACGGAGGAGCGGCCGCCTGTAGGCGTGCTTGCGCTGCAGGGCGGCTTTGAGGCCCACGCCAGGATGCTGCGGGGCGTGGGCGCCGAGGTGCGCGAGGTCAGGACCCCCGCAGACCTCAAGGGCCTGCAAGGTCTCGTGATACCGGGCGGCGAGTCGACCACGATGACGCTCGGCATCGAGCGCGAGAAGCTGGCGGAGCCGTTGCGCGCACTGGCCAGGGCGGGAACGCCAGTCATGGGCTCCTGCGCGGGGCTGATAATGCTCGACCGCGCGCATCTGGACCTGATGGACATGCGTGCCCAGCGCAACGCCTTTGGCCGCCAGAGCCACAGCTTCGAGGCCGATCTGGCCGTGGCAGGGCTAGACGGCGGCCCGCTGCGCGGCATCTTCATCCGCGCGCCGTGGATCGCCGAGCACGGGCCCGCGGTGGAGATCCTCGCCGAGATCGACGGTCACCCGGTGGCCGCGCGTCAGGGGAGCATGCTTGCGGTGGCCTTCCACAGTGAGCTAGGCGACGACGACAGGCTGCACCGGCTGTTCCTCACGGAAGTGGCGCAGGCAGCGGCGGCTCCCCCGACCCGCTGAAGACATCGCTCACGTGTTACGACGACGGCGGCTCGGGCAGCGGCGGCTCCTCCAGCACGCTGAGCACCTCGCTCACAGCCTCCCGAATCTGCGCGGCCAGGCGCCCGTCCTCATCGAGCTCCTCGGCCTCCTCCAGCGCCCACGTGCGCATCGCGTGCATCGCCGGGCGCAGGTGCGCGAAGCGCCGGCCAAGCGATGCGCTGAACGCCCGCACGGGCTCCAGATCGCACTCCGAGGCGTGGCCGCGCGCCAGCAGCCACGGCCACAACTCGCTCATCACGTAGTTGTGGTGGTGCGCGCCCACCTGCTCCCAATCCTCGCCCTGCCAGCGCCTTGCGTAGGCGGCGGCGCCGAGGGTGCAGGTGAGGTACACGCGCGAGCGCACGGGCGCGTTGCGGTAGCCGAGCAGCGGCTGGGGCTGCACCGTCCACGGGCTCCCCGGCGCCGCCAGGCGGCTCAAGCGCAGCGCGCGGTCCTCCGCATACAGATGCTCCGCCTGGTGCTTGAGTTCCCCGGGCCACACGTGCAGCAGGAGCTCATCGCCCTCCAGCGCCAGCGCGGCGCGCTGGAAGGACACGACGCCCAGGGCGTTGTCCAGGCGCACGTGCACGAGCTGGCCGCGCTCGGGCGCGACACCAGTGGCCTGTGCCAGCAGCGAACGCAGCCGCCGATGGCGGCGCGTGGGGTCGTTGCCGGCGCGGCGCAGGCTGCCGAAGGGCAGCAGGTGCGCGAAATCGCGGTGCGCGTAGTCGAGCATGTCGCCGATGAGCTCCCGCTCGGCCGGGCTGAGCACATCCAGCTCCACCAGCCGCATCCACGACTCCAGCAGGTCGTGCCACGGCAACAGGCACGTGCGCTGCTCGCCGAAGCGCGCGCCCCCCAGGTTGAGCTGCGCCGCACGATGCCCGTCGCGCCGCGCCCAGCGCGCACAGACCTTGCTCTCGACGACGACCACGAGCTCCGGATCGAAGCGCAGCACCCCGTCGAAGCGCTGTCCGCGATCGGTCTCGCTGACCTGCTCCGCGAGCGCGAACGGCTCGATGTCGGGCGTCAAAAAGACGCTCACCAAACGCCCCCGCGCGGGCGCCGGCTCGCCGCCCGCCGCATCGGGAGCGACCACTTGCGTGGCCTGCATGTCAAGCGAACACTCGGGCAGTCCGCTCTGCGAGCCCTCGCCGATCGCCCGCAGCAAGGTCTCGCGCGCGAGGGGCACCATGCGCAGCACGATCATCGCCGCGCGCGTGAGCTGATCCTCGTGGTGGCTGGCCAGCTCGCGGTAGGGCTCGAACACGTTCAGGTGGGGGTTGGCCTGGGCGTGCGGTAGCCCCTGGGCGGGTGTGTCCGCCTGGGCTGCGCTGCTGCTGCCGTCCATGTACATCATCGACTGGACCTCGCCTCCTACATGCTGCGCAGTTTATCAAGGACTGTACTGTACTGTGGTGTTTTTTGAGAATGGGTATGGAGTATGCGTGCCGGGGCTCGGATCTCTGTATTGGGGCTCGGAAGAGTTTCGTCTCAACGTGCTGCTCGCGCGCGCGGAGCGGGCCGAAGGACCACCCAACAGCTGGATGGCGGCGCTTGGCGCCAATGCCTCGGGCGACGCATTCGACTTTGCATTCCAACGGGCGAGGGAGGACGGAGCGTTGGTTGTCGTCGAACTCGTCGGCCACACCGAGCAGGCGCCTCGTTTGCTCGGGGGTGTCTTTGGTGGCCGCTCAGCCATCGGCCAGACACCTTCCCAACACGACGTATATCTCGAGGAGTTGTGCACGGTGAGGAGAGGCACCGACGGCTTCTGGACGCTCGATCGGCGCATCGAGCCGGATCGCGGCGCGTATCTGCCGGCTGCCCAGATCGCCAGAATTGAATTCCTGGCGGCCGGAGAGGGGGTTATACTGCCGTCATGAAGCTGAAGCGACTCAATCTCGAAAGGCGTATCCCAAGCGGTGCCTTGAGCGCCAAGAAGCACCCGGGCTGGCCGCCCGCGGAGTACAGGCTCGTGCCAATCAGGCCTGAGAGCGATCGGCCCGAGGCGCCCAACGAAGCGGAGAGCAAGGCCGACACAGAGCGCTGACGCGCACCGATCCCCGGCAGGCGCTCAAGAGGCGGAATACTTAGACCGTGCGAATCGCGGTGGCGGCCGATGAGAGGGCGGGAATCGCGGACGCTCTTGTGGATGCACTGGCACGGCGAGGGCACGACGCGGTGCTGACCCACGGCGCCCTTGCCGATAACGAGCGCGAGGACTGGGCTTGGGCCGCGGAGGCAGCCGCGCGCGACGTGTCCGAGGGGCGCGCCGAGCAGGGCGTCGTCTGCTGCTGGACCGGCACCGGCGCGTCGATCGCCGCCAACAAGGTGCCGGGTGTCCGCGCGGCGCTCTGCACCGACGCGGCCACGGCGGCGGGCGCGCGGTGCTGGAACGACGCGAACGTGCTCGCGCTCAGCTTGCGCAGCACCTCGACGGCGGCGCTGGAGGAGATTCTCGACGCGTGGTTCGCGGGCGAGCCGTCGGCCGAGCCGGAGGACCTTGCCAACGTCGCGCATCTTGCGGCGATTGAGCAGCGAGAGTCCGATCAGCGGGATTGACTGTCGCCGCCCGGCCGTATATGTTCGGCTGGGATGAGGAAGACAGATGTCTGTTGGGTGGTGGTCGTGGCCGCGGTCTGCTGCGTGTCGATGCTCGCAGTCGAAACGCCTGCCGGTCAGGCTGTGGCAGGCCGTGGGTCGACAGCCGTGGTGTCTGCTGGTCAAGTCGCCGGTCCGTTGCCACACGTGAACGTCTCGGCAGAAGGAGAAGCACCCGGGCCTGCGGAGCTTGCGAGCGATGCCCGGGGAGACATGGCGGCGTTTTGGGAAGACGAAATCGTCGCGTCTCAGCGCTTCCCCTTCCGTACCCCCGAGTTCGCCTATAAGCCCGCCGGGCGTGCCTGGCGCGAAGCGAGGCCCGTGGCGAGGGTCGATGGAGCGCGGCTGGAAGGAGTCAGCGCCGCAATCGATCCACGGGGAGGTGAGATCGCAGCGGTCTGGCAGGAATTTCTGCCCTGGCACCGCGGCAACGTTGCGGTCGGCAACGCGGCCATCCGTGCCGTTGTCGCCTCGCCGCGCGGCATCGGCCGGCTGCAGCCGGCGCTACTTTCGCATGTGGGGCGAGAATGCAGGGATCCGCGGGTGGCGGTGGACGGTCGCGGAGACGTCGTCGCCGTGTGGGAAGAAGCGCTTGGCAACGCGGGCTACGCCGTCCAGCTCGCCATGCTGCCGGCTGGCAGCCGACGGTGGCGCGGACCGGAGCGTATATCCAGCCTGCTGCACGGCAGCACCTTCTCCGTCGAACCCGCCCGCGAAGAAGAACGTGCGGGGCCGCAGCTCGCAGTCAACGCCGCCGGGCAGGCCGTTGTGGCCTGGGAAGAGGAGACGACCATGAGTGCGCATACGATCCATGTCGCCCTCGGCTCGCTGGCCGCGGGCGTCTGGCGCAGACCCGTGGAGGTCGGGACCTCGGGTTGGGAAGAGGTGACGTGTGGGTTCATCGAGGCAGGTGCTTGCATTTCGCGGATTTATCGACCTGGCTGGCCTCGGGTCGCGCTCGACGCGCATGGGAACGCGCTCATCGCATGGGAGCACAGCCAGGGCGATGACACGGTCGTGCGCGTGGCCGTCAGGCCGACGCATGGGGCCTGGCACGCGCCGCGGACCATCTTGCCCGCCGGGCAGCATGTCAGCAGCTTGCAGGTGACCGTCGCGCCCAGTGGCCAGGCGGCGATTGCGTGGACCGGCGAGAGTGAGTTCCAGACCACAGCGATGCTTGTCACCGGCCTGCCCGCGCGCGGGGTGTGGGGGCTGCCGGTTCGACTCGCAAGCTGGCACTACACGCCGGCTCCGCCGTGCAGCGACGGCGCGTGCAGCATCAGGAGCAAGCCACGTGTGCACCCCAATCCGCAGGTCGCCCTTGGCGCGCACGGAGAAGCCGTGGCCGTTTGGGAAGGCTCGCCCTCGCGCGGTCCCCTATACGCGGCGGTCAAGCCGGCCGGGCGCGAGCTATGGCGGGCACCGATGCTGCTCACCGAACTGGGCTCGTCCCCCGCCGTCGCAATCGACCCGCGAGGCGAGGCCACCGTCGCCTGGACCGGGTCCGCGCGCAATCCCAGCGAAACCTCGATCGTGTACTGCGAACCAGCTGTGCAGGTGGTGACGCTTGCGGTGGATCCTCACGCCGCCGCGAAGCGCACCAGACCATCCTCCTCCTGTTCCTCCACCAGCGCGGCGGCGATCAGCAAATCCACGTGGCCGAGCACCTCTGAGAGCGTCAGATAGGCCTGGGTGACCGCCACGTTGCCCCACAGCTCCTGCGCCACCTCGTGGGCGGTGCGGGGCTGCTTGGCGATCAACTCGTAGATGCGCTGAGCGCGGCGCTCGTGCATGCGCATGCGCAGGTCGATCAGCGCTTTGTGGTCCTCGATCGGGTGTCCGTGGCCGGGGAGCAGCAGCGCCACGTCCATCGCGCGTGTCTGCTCCAGCGAGTGGATGTAGCTCACGAGGGAGTGGGGCCGGGGCCCGGTGAAGTCACGGGCCGCATCCAGGGGCCGGGCCAGCAGGGGGTTTGAGGAGATGTGCTTGATGAGGTGGTCGGCCACCATCATCAGCGAGCGCTCCTCATCCCAGAAGAGCGTGTCGCTCGGGCTGTGGCCGGGGCGGTGCAGCACGCGCAGCGTCCGATCGCGCAGCGCCAACTGCTCGCCGTCACGCAGCGTGCGCGTGACCTCCACGGTCGAGCCCCAGGCGCGAAAGCTCGCGGACACCGCGCGCAGCGCGCTCACGACGTCGGCGGGCAGGCCGTGGCGGAGCATCGTCCGCTCGGCGAACAGGTCGTCGAGCTCGGTCGCTTCACGGAAGCTGCGCAGATAGCCGTCCAGCCCGCTCAGCGCTGCAACCTCCGCGCCTGAGCGGCGCGCCAGGATCGAGGCCAGGCCGAAGTGGTCGATGTGCTGGTGGGTGATCACCAGCAGCTCGATGTCCTCGATCCTGCGGCCGAGCACGGCGAGGGCCTGTTCGAGCTCGTCCAGTGCCTTCGCCGAGTTGGGGCCGCTGTCGATCAGCGTGAGCGGCTCGTCTTCGATCAGGTAGGCATTGACGCGGCCCACCTGAAACGGCGTGGGGATCGCCAGGCGGTGCACGCCCTGCCCGGCCGCCTTTGCGAGCGCTGCCTCTGCCTCGCGCTTTTCCTCCTCGCTGGAGGGCCAGCGCGGCGCCTCGGCGCTCACGCGAGTATCGCGCAGGGGCGCCTCTGGGTGGCAGGCGGTCGCCTGGAGTTGGCGAGCGGGCGGCTCACGAGCGGATCAGCGCCAGCACCTCATCGCGGCGGCGCTCCATGTCCTCTCTGCTCACCAAAGACTCCAGGCAGAGGCGCAGCAAGGGCTCCGTGTTCGACGGGCGCACGTTGAAGTGCCAATCCTCGTAGTCGATCGAGATGCCATCCAGGCGCTCCTGGCGGGCGTCGCCGTAGCGCTCGGCGATCTCTTGCATTTTGGCCTGCTGGTCGGAGACCTCGCTGTTGATCTCGCCGGAGATGAAGTAGCGCTCGTGGTAGGGACGCAAGAGCTCCGAGAGCGTCTTTCCTGTGCGCGAAAGCATCTCCAGCATCAGCAGTGCCGGGATCGTGCCGGAGTCAGCGCAGTAGAAGTCGCGGAAGTAGTAATGGCCCGAGACCTCGCCGCCGAACAGGCTTCCCTCCTTGTGCATGCGCGTCTTGAAGAACGCGTGGCCGACGCGGTTGACGAAGGGGGTCCCACCCGCCCGTCGCACCGTGTCCGGGACGGCCCACGAGGCGCGCACGTCATACAGGATCGCTTCGGGGTGGGCGGGGTTCGGATTCTTGGTGAGCAGCGACTCCGCCAGCAGCGCCGTCAGGAAGTCCCCATCCACGAATGCCCCCCTGTCGTCGATGAAGAAGCAGCGGTCGGCATCCCCATCCCAGGCGATCCCGAGATCCGCACCCGTCGCGCGTACCTTCTCGATGATCAGCTGCCGGTTCTCCTCCAGTAGCGGGTTGGGCTCGTGGTCGGGGAACTCGCCGTCGGGCGTCCAGTACATCTCGATCAACTCCAAGCCCAACCGCTCCAGTAGCGGGCCGACCATCGGCCCGGCCATGCCGTTGCCGCCGTCCACCACCACCTTCAGCGGTCGCACCGCTGCGGGGTCGATGAACCGGAGCGCCGCCGCCTGGAAGGGCTCGTAGAGATCGACCTCCTCCACGGTGCCGCGCGGCTCGACGCTCTCACCAAGCCCGGCCTCGATCGTCGTGCGGATGTCCTGGATGCCCGAGTCGCCGCTCAGCGCGATCGCGCCCTCGCGCACGAGCTTGGCGCCGGTGTAGGCCTTGGGGTTGTGCGAGGCGGTGCACATCAGACCGCCGTCCAGGCCACGCGAGCCGACAAGCCAGTAGAGCATCTCGCTGCCCACCATGCCGGCGTCGATCACGTGCGCTCCCTCCAGCAGCAGGCCCTCGCGGTAGCGCGCCGCCAGCTCCGGCGCGCTCAGGCGCATGTCCCGGCCCAGGCCCACCCTCAGCTCGCTCACCGGCTTGCCCGCCAGCCGCGCCAGCACGCGCGCGAAAGCCCTGCCGATCAGCAGGGCAGCGTCGGCGTCGATCTGCTCACCGTAGAGCCCACGCACGTCGTAGGCCTTGAAAATCCCAGGGTCCAGGGTGTCCACCGTGAGCGCACACTATCTTTAAGGCAATGTCCGGACACTCCAAGTGGGCCTCGATCAAGCACAAGAAGGCGATCGTGGACTCGCGCCGCGGGCAGCAGTTCACGAAGCTCGCGCGCGCGATCACGGTTGCCGCACGCGACGGCGGGGGCGACCCCGACGGCAACGCCGGACTCGAGAATGCCATCGCCAAGGCCAAGGCCGCCTCGATGCCCAAGGACAACATCGAACGTGCGATCGCCAAGGGGACGGGTGCGGGGGGCGACGCCGATGCGCTTGAGTCGATCCTCTACGAAGGCTACGGCCCCGGCGGGGTCGCGCTGCTGGTCGAGACCGTCACCGACAACCGCAACCGCACCGGCGCGGATGTCAAACACCTGTTCGTGCGCCACGGCGGCTCGCTCGGGGAGCCCGGGTCGGTGGGGTATCTGTTCGACAAGAAGGGCGTCATCCTGATCGACGGCGCGCGCTACAGCGAGGACGACCTGCTGCCCGCGATCGAGGCCGGTGCCGAGGACATCACAAGCGAGGATGGGCTGCTCGAAGTGGTCACCGGGCTGGCAGACTTCGCCGCGGTTCGCCACGCCCTGGAAGCGGCCGGCATCGAGTTGGAGAGCGCCGAGCTGTTGTATCGGCCGTCCTCGCTGGTGGAGGTCCAGCACGAGGGGCAGGTCGCCAAGCTGATGCGGCTGATCGACGCGCTGGAAGACAACGACGACGTCGGTGCGGTGCACGCCAACTTCGACGTGCCCGCCGAGATGCTCGAGCGCGTTGCCGGCTAGAGGGTGGCGCAGCCGGCCGAAGGCCGGCTGGCCGAAACGGGGATTCGCGCCGAAGGCGCGTGTCTCCCGGCTTCGGTCGGGCCCCTCTTCGATCAGGCCCTCCTCCTCGCCCGAGCTGCCGCCGGTGGCGATCCTCTGCGGCGGGCGAGGCACGCGCTTGCAGGAGCACACGCGTGAGTTGCCCAAGCCGCTCGTCGAGATCGGCGGCATACCGATTCTTTGGCACGTCATCCAGCTGTATGCCGCGCAGGGGTTCACGCGCTTTCTGCTGGCCACTGGCTATCGCGGCGATCTCATCGAGGAGTTCGCAACGGGACGCGATTGGCCCGCCGGGGTTGAGGTCCGCTGCTGTGACACCGGGGTTGACACTCCTACCGGCGGGCGCGTGAAGCTGCTCGAGCCACACCTGGCCGGTGGGCGATTCTGCCTGACCTACGCCGACGGCCTAGCCGACATCGACCTCTCGGCGCTGCTCGAGTTCCATGAAGTGCACGGCGCGCTCGCGACGATGACCGTCGTGCGCCCGCGACTGCAATTCGGCGTCACCGAGCTCGACGGGAAGAGCGGGCGGGTGCGCGGCTTTCACGAGAAGCCTCGCTCCGAGCATTGGATCAACGGGGGGTTCTTCTGCATGCAGGCCCGTGTGTTCGACTACCTGGAGCCAGGCAGTGTGCTGGAGCGCGCACCGCTTGAGGCGCTTGCGCGGGACGGGCAACTGCATGCCTATCGCCACAGAGGCTTCTGGGAGTGCATGGACACCTACAAGGACGCCATTGCGCTCAATGACCTGTGGACCTCGGGTGAGGCTCCTTGGAGCCAGACCGCAGCTGTGCCTTCCTGAGCGGCATCTGCCCAAGCCCACGAACACATGTTCCGGGCAGGCGTCCGACGGGCCGCGCAGAATCCCTCACCATGATCGTTCTCGGCATCGACCCCGGCCTGGCCAACACTGGCTACGGCGTGGTGGCGCGCCGACGCGGGCGCATGGCCGCTCTGGACGGCGGCGTGATCGAGACGCGCGCAGGGGTGCCCATCGAGCGACGGCTGGCCGATGTCTACGCGGGGGTCGATGCGCTGCTGCAGGAGCACTCCCCCGACGCGGTCGCCCTGGAGGAGCTGTACTTCGGCCAGAACGTGCGCACCGCCTTCGCCGTGGGCCACGCGCGCGGCGTGGTGATGCTCGCCGCCGGACGCCACGGCCTGCCCTGCACCAGCTACACACCGCAAAAGGTCAAGTCCTCCGTCTGCGGCCACGGGCGCGCCGGCAAGGAGCAGGTCGCACGCATGGTGCAAGCGCTGCTCGATCTGCCCGAGCTGCCCACCCCCGACCACGCTGCCGATGCGCTCGCGGTGGCGATGTGCCACGTCAACTGCGCGCCCCTTGCCGGCGCCCTCGCGGTGGCCGGGGTGGCCGGCGCATGATCGCGCTGCTGCGCGGCGAGGTGGCGGTGCGCCGCCACGATCATGTGGTCATCGTCTGCGGCGGGGTGGGACATCGCGTGGCCGTGTCCGCCGAGACGCTGCACCACATCCCGGCCGTGGGCAACGAGACCACGCTGCACACCCATCTGATCGTGCGCGACGACGCGCTGGCGCTGTACGGATTCCACTCGGAGACTGAGCGGGACCTCTTTCTGATGCTGCTCGCGGTGCAATCGGTGGGACCGAAGGTCGCGCTCGCGGTGCTCTCCGGCGGTCCGCCGCGCGAGCTGCTCGGGGCGATCGCCGCCGGCGACGCCGCACGTTTTCAGGCGGTGCCGGGGATCGGCAAGCGCACGGCGGAGCGCATCATCGTGGAGCTGCGCGAGAAGGTCTCC
Source organism: uncultured Solirubrobacterales bacterium (assembly GCA_963821895.1). Lineage (GTDB taxonomy): Bacteria > Actinomycetota > Thermoleophilia > Solirubrobacterales > Solirubrobacteraceae > Palsa-744. The sequence continues at coordinate 61,479 of CAWGFQ010000006.1, read as the reverse complement.
GTCGCCGACGGTCCTCCGACAGGGGGTTCCGGGATCGTTGCGCGCCGGATGAGCGGCCCGCGGGCGCTCGCGCGCGACGGGCTGCTGGAGTTGGGCTACACACCAGGCGAGGCCGAGGAGCTCTTACGAGATATCGAGGGCGAGAGCGCCGAGGAGCTGCTGGCGCAGGCACTGCGCACGGCACGCGGCAGAGCATGACCCGCATCCAGACCCCATACGCGATCGAGGAGGAGGACGAGGTCGAGTTCGACCGCTCGCTGCGGCCGCGCCGCCTGGATGACTTCGTCGGCCAGGATGCCCTGCGCGAGCAGCTCGCGGTGGCGATCGAGGCCGCGCGCGCGCGGGGGGAGGCGCTCGACCACCTGCTGCTCGCAGGCCCTCCGGGCCTGGGCAAGACCTCGCTCGCGCAGATCGTCGCAAGCGAGCTTGAAGTGCCGTTCGTGCAGACCGCGGGGCCGGCTTTGGAGCGAAAGGGAGACATTGCGGCCTTCCTCACGGCCCTTGAGCCGCGCAGTGTTTTCTTCGTCGATGAGATCCATCGGCTGCCGCGCACGCTGGAGGAGACGTTCTACCCGGCGATGGAGGACCACCGTCTGCCGATCACCGTCGGGCAGGGGGCGGGCGCGCGCGTGGTGACGCTCGACCTGCCGCCGTTCACGCTCGTCGGTGCCACCACGCGCACGGGTCTGCTCACCACGCCGCTGCGCGATCGCTTCGGCATCCAGGCGCGGCTTGAGCCCTACTCCGAGCAGGATCTCGCGGCGATCGTGAGCCGCTCGGCCGGCATCCTGGAGATCCCGCTGGAGCCCGGCGGGGCCGCTGCCATCGCGACGCGCTCACGCGGCACGCCGCGCGTGGCCAACCGGCTGCTCAAGCGCGTGCGCGACTACGCACAGGTGCGCATGGATGGGGTGCTCAGCGCGCAGACGGCCGTGGCGGCGCTCGACCTGCTGGAGGTGGATGGGCGGGGCCTGGATCGCCTCGACCGCGAGATCCTGCGCGCGATCTGCGTGAAGTTCGCCGGCGGCCCTGTCGGTCTCTCCACGCTGGCGGTGGTTGTGGGCGAGGAGCAGGACACGATCGAGGACGTGTACGAGCCGCATCTGCTGCGCGAGGGCCTCATCAAGCGCACCCCGCGCGGGCGCATGGCCACCGCGGCGGCCTTCGCGCACCTGGATCTGGCGCTGCCCGCGCAGGCGCAGGGCGCCGCGGACCCGGCATTGTTCTGAGTCACGGGGCTACCCGGGCCCTCCACCCCCCGCGCCCACTAATCTGTTGGGTCGATGGCGCACCCCTTCATCTGCCCCAACTGCGGCCACCGCACGAGCGAGCTCGACCGCAACATCGGCTTCACGCGCCAACCGAAGGGCTGCGCCAAGTGCGGCTTCGCCTTCCTGTTTGAGCTGCTCGACGACTACTACCCGGCGCCGGATGCGGCCTTCTTCGTGTGCGACCACGAGGGGCGCGTGATCGGCTGCGGCAAGAACTCCTTCGCCTTCACGGGCCTGGAGGAGGAAGCCGTGATCGGCCAGCGCGTCGAGCAGGCGCTGGGGCTGAGCTTCGCCAACGGCGATAACCCAGTCTCCACGGTGCTGGAGTGGGGAGTGCGTGCGCTGGGCAAGCCGGTGCGCGTCAGCGGCGACCGCGATGTGGAGGCCAGCGCCAAGGCCGACATGTTCCCCGCCTACGACGAGGACGGGGGACTGTTGCTGGTGCTCACCCCGGACAAGTAGTCTGGAGGGGAGAACATGGAACCCCTGTCCGCGTCATGACCGACCGCCGCCGCAACATCTTCGTGCTCGCCATCGTGCTGGGGCTGGCGCTCGCGTCGCTGATCATCGTCGCGGGCATCCCCGGCACGAGCGTTAAGCCCAAGAAAACCCGCCTCGGCCTGGATCTGAAGGGCGGCGTCGAGCTCACCTACCTCGCCAAGCCCACGGCGCAGGCCAAGGTCACCACCGAATCGCTGGACCGCGCGATCTCCATCATGGAAAAGCGCGTCAACCAGCTCGGCGTGGCCGAGCCGGAAATCGAGCGCTATGGCGGCAGCGAGATCGACGTGGCGCTGCCCGACGTGAACAACGCCGCACGCGCCCAGGAACAGGTCGGCAAGACCGCGCAGCTGTTCTTCTACGACTGGGAGCCCAACGTGATCGGGCCCAACGGCAAGCCGGCGGGCGCCGACGAACCGGCGGCCACGGGCGGCGCGAGCGCTGCCGCTGCCGCCACCGGCATCCCCAAGTACCAGGCGGTGCTGCGCGCGCTCAAGCGGCCGCCGATCCTGCGCAAGAGCGACACGACGCTGGCCGAAGGCTGCACGCCGGCACAGGTCGAAGGTTGCATCTACGGGCAGTGGTACCTGCTCGACAAGACCCACCAGAAGGTGCTGCGCGGGCCCGAGGACACCAAGGAAAACCTCTACGCCGACGGCTACAAACCACCCGCCGGGTCCAAGGTGGAAGCGGTACGCGTGAACCCCGGCACCGTGATCGCGCAGGCCTCGCCCGAAACCGACAAAGAAGGCAAGGTCACGAACGCCGAACCTGACAGCTGGTACGTGCTCAACGACGACCCGGTGCTCGAAGGCAAGGACATCACAAACCCCGTGCAGAGCTTCGAAAGCGGCGCGGGCGCGGCCGGCTCGCCCGACGTGACCTTTGGCTTCACCTCCCACGGCGCGCCGATCTTCCAGCGCGTGACGCGCGAAATCGCCCGCCGCGGCCAGAACGCCGCGCTGCCGGGGGCGGGGTCCTCGCTGCAGCACTTCGCCGTCGTGCTCGACAACCAGATCATCACCGCGCCGTCGATCGACTACACGCGCTACCCCGAAGGCATCGACCCCACCAACGGCTCGGAGATCACCGGCGGCTTCACGATCACCTCCGCGCAGAACCTCGCGGACGAGCTGCAGTCCGGTGCGCTGCCAATCAAGCTGGAACTGATTTCCAACTCGCAGGTGTCGGCCACGCTCGGCAAGCAGGCCCTGGAACAGGGGCTAACCGCGATGCTCGTGGGCTTTTTGATCGTGTGCCTGTTCCTGCTGATCTTCTACCGCGTGCTCGGCGGCATCGCCGTCGGCGGCCTGCTGATCTACAGCCTCTACTACTTCGCGCTGATCAAGCTGATCCCGATCACCCTCACGCTGCCCGGCATCGCCGGATTGATCCTCACGATCGGCATCGCAGCGGACGCCAACATCGTCATCTTCGAGCGCGTCAAGGAGGAGATCCGCGGCGGGCGATCGGTCGCGGCAGGCATCGTCACCGGCTACCGGCGCGGCTTCGCGGCGATCGTCGACGCCAACGTGGTGACGTTCATGACGGCCTTCATCCTGTTCGCGCTGGCCACATCCGAGGTCAAGGGCTTCGCCTTCACGCTCGGCATCGGCACGCTGCTGTCGCTGTTCACCGCGGTGCTCGCCACGCAGGCCGCGCTGGGCACGATGGGGCGCTCACGCGCGGTGTCGCACCCGGCGATGCTCGGCGCCTCCAAACGCGCGCGGGGCTGGACGTTCGATTTCATGGGCGCCTCCAAGTGGTTCTTCTCGCTGTCGGGGACGATCCTGTTGATCGGCGCCCTGGCGATCGGCGCGAAGGGCATCAACCTCGGCATCGACTTCAAGAGCGGCACGCTCGTCAAGACCGCGCTCGTGAAGCCCGCCACCGAGGATGAGATCCGCTCGGCGCTGCGCGGCGCCGGCTTCGGCACGGTCGAACGGGTGCAGAAGCTCAGCAACAAAGAACTCGGCGCCAACGGCTATCAGATCTCCACCAAGACCCTCAAGCCGACCGAAGTGGTCAAGGTCGAGGCGGTGCTGAACAGGGACTTCGGCCTGCGCCCGAACAGCACCTCCGACACCTCGATCGGGCCGACCTTCGGCAAGACCGTCGCCAACAGCGCGATCATCGCGATCATCGCCTCGCTGCTGGTGATCTCGGTGTACATCGCGCTGCGCTTCGAGTGGAAGTACGCGGTGCCGGTGCTGATCGCGTTGATGCACGACCTGTTGATCACCTCCGGCGTGTATGCGCTCACGGGTAGGCAGGTGACGACCTCGACCGTGGCGGCGCTTTTGACCATCTTGGGCTATTCGCTGTACGACACGATCATCGTGTTCGATCGTGTGCGCGAGAACGTGCCGCGCATGCCGCGCGCGGCCTTCTCGCAGATCGTCAACCGCTCGATGAGCGAGGTGCTCACGCGTTCGCTGGCGACGTCGTTCTGCACGCTGCTGCCGGTGCTGGCGCTGCTGCTGTTCGGCGGCGAAACGCTCAAGGACTTCGCGTTCGCGCTGATGGTCGGCGTCGCCTCGGGCGCGTACTCCTCGATCTTCATCGCCTCGCCGGTGCTGACGCACTGGAAGGAGCGCGAAGGCATCTATCGCAACCGCCGCGTGCGCATCACGCGCGAGCTTGGCTACGTGCCGGCCTACGCCACCTCGCTCACCGGCGAAGGGGCGGGCGCCGAGGACGAGGAGGACCCGTTCGCCACCAAGAAGCGCGGCAAGAAGGGCCCCAGGCGCGAGCGCCGCGAGGCCAGCCTGCTAACGCCCGAGGTGCCGGGCGATCAGATTTCCAAGGACGAGTTCGACGAGCTGGTGGCTGATTTGGACATAGAGGGAGTTGGAGTGGGGAGGGGAGGGGAGGTCGCTGATGGCGACCCTGCCGCGGACCTGCAGCCCGAGGACGTGGTGATGCCCTCGCAGCGGCGAGGGAATGGCACACCGAACGGCGGTGGCGGTGACGGAGCGGGGTCGCCTGGCGGCCCGCGCAAGCCGCGTAAGTCGCGCAACCGTCGACACGGGAGGGCTCGCTAGCGATGGCACTACTCGGCTGGGTGATGATGGGGCTGGCGCTGTGGCACTACACGATCTTTCTGCCCGACCGCTTCTGGGGCGGGATCGTGGGCGCCCTGTTGGGCTCGCTCATCGGGTCGGTGCTGCTCGCGTTCGCGATCGCCGGCTTTCACGTGCCCGGCGAAAAGGGCACCACGGTCGCGGTGGTGCTGTACGCCGTGCCGGGGGCGCTGATCGGGATCGCCGCGGTCTACTTCGAGGGAGCGCGGCGCGAAGGTGCAAAGCGCGGCGCAGCCCCGCTTCAGAGCTGACTCCCTTTCCGTCTGCCCCGCCCCGTAGTGTGACCGTGCGTGGGGGAAATACGACGCTTTCAGATGGCCGACTGTGCCGCCGCGGACGTGCAACGTCTGCAGGACGAGCTCCAGATCAGCGCCGCGCTGGCCCAGGTGCTGGTGCGTCGCGGCTTGACCGAGCCATCTAGAGCTGCGGACTTCCTGGTGGCGGAGGAGCAGCACCCGCCGAGCGCGTTCGCTGGGATCGACGCGGCGATCGAGTCGATCTTTCAGCACCTCGGCAGGGGTGAGCGCATCACGATCCATGGCGACTACGACGTCGATGGGATCTGCTCGACCGCCGTGCTCGTGCGCGTGCTGCGGGCGCTCGGCGCCGACGTGGACTGGTATCTGCCCGATCGCGCCGGCGACGGCTACGGGCTCGCCACACACACGGTGGAACGCCTGGCGGGGCGAGGCACACGGCTGCTGATCACCGCCGACTGCGCCATCACAGCGGTCGAGGAGGTGGCCCACGCGCGGGCGCTTGGAATGGACGTCGTGGTCACCGATCACCACGCGGTGCGCTCCGACGGGCGACTGCCGGCGGCGCCGATCGTGCACCCCGCTGTGTGCGGCTACCCCTGCGCGGAGCTGTGCGCCACAGCGGTCGCCTGGAAGCTCGCGCAGGCGCTGTGGCAGACCGGCCGGCAGGTGCAGGCCGAGCGGGCGCTCGGCACCGAGACATATCGCGCGCAGGACGATCTGGACCTGGTCGCGCTGGCAACGATCGCGGACGTTGTGCCACTGACGGGCGAGAACCGTACGCTCGTACGGCGCGGCCTGCGCGCGCTGGGGAGCACCACCAAGCCAGGGTTGCGCGCGCTGATGGCCGTGGCACAGGTCGATCCCACCAGGATCGCCGAGCGCGCGGTGGGCTTCGCGCTGGCGCCGCGTCTGAACGCCGCGGGGCGGCTGTATCGAGCGGACGCGGGGCTTGAGCTGATCCTCACCGAGGATCCCGCGCGCGCCGGACAGATCGCGCAGGAGCTCGACCGCGCCAACCAGGAGCGCAGGCACACCGAGACGCGCATCCTGTTCGAGGCCGAGGCGCAGGTGGCGGCATTCGATGCGCAGGCCCAGCTCGCGGGGCACGACAGGAGCCCCGCTTACGTGCTCGCCGGCGAGGGCTGGCACGCGGGCGTGATCGGCATCGTCGCCTCGCGGCTGGCCGAGCGCCACCACCGCCCGGTGGTGATGATTGCGTTGGAGGGTGAGGGGGGCCGCGGCTCGGGGCGCAGCATCGAGGGCTTCGACCTGCTCGCCGGGCTGCATGCCTGTGCGGAGCACCTGGGCAAGCATGGGGGACATCGCGCCGCCGCGGGCCTTGAGATCGAGCGCTCGCGGCTGCAGGCATTCAGAGACGCCTTCGTAGCCCACGCCACGCTGGTTCTCGGCGAGGAGCAGCTCGTGCGCGGCGAGCGCGTGGATGCGGTGCTCGAAGGCCACGAGCTGGGCATGGCGCTGGCCGAGGAGCTGCAAGCGCTCGCGCCCTTCGGGCAGGGCAACCCGACGGTGTCGCTGCTGCTGCGGGGGGCAACGCTCGCCGACCGCCGGCCGATGGGCGAAGGCAGGCATCTGCGCTTCACGGTGCTCGGCCGCGACGGCTCTCGCGCACGCGCGGTGGCCTTCGGCAACGGCGGGCGCCTGGCGGTGGCCGAGGACGAGCCCGCCGATGCGACGTTCACGCTGGAGGTGAACGAATGGAAGGGCGTCAGCGAGCCACGGCTGCTGCTGCGCCACGCCCAACCCGGGCTTGCCCCAGAGTCCCCTACTCTTAAGCAATGGCAGCTTCCAGGGATCGAGAGTCTCCTGCAACGGGAGTCGGCGAGCTCGATGTGAGCCGCCCGCTGCTGCGCGCCGAGCTCAACGAGTTCGAGCGGCGGCTGCTGGCGGACCTGTTTGCAATCGTCTCCGAGCACGCGGCCGACTCGGCTGTGGAGATCGACCGCGCGCGCGTGGAAGACGCGTTCGTGTTCGCCTGCGAGCACCACGCCGCGCAGCGGCGCAAGTCGGGCGAGGACTTCATCGTGCATCCCGTGGGGGTGGCGCGCATCTGCGCAGGGATGCGCCTGGACACCGAGACGCTTTGCGCGGCGCTGTTGCACGACACGGTGGAGGACACCTCGGCTTCGATCGAGGAGGTGCGCGAGCGCTTCGGCGAGGAGATCGCGCAGATCGTCGACGGCGTGACGAAGCTGACCGACATCGTCTTTCAGTCGCGCGACGAGGCACAGGCGGAGAACTACCGCAAGATGATGATGGCGATGGCCACGGACATCCGGGTCATCCTGATCAAGCTGGCCGATCGCCTGCACAACATGCGCACGATCGAGGCGCTGCCCAAGCAGAAGCAGCTCGACAAGGCGCGCGAGACACTCGAGATCTACGCGCCGATCGCCCACCGCCTGGGCATCCACGCGATCAAGTGGGAGCTGGAGGACCTTGCCTTCGCGACGCTGCACCCGCGCAAGTACCAGGAGATCAAGGGGCTTGTCGCCCAGCAGCGCGACGACCGCGAGCGCTACGTCTCGCAGGCCGGCGAGTACCTCGCGGCGGAGCTCGACAAGCTCGGCATCGACGCGCAGATCGCGGGGCGCGCTAAGCACTTCTACTCGATCTACTCGAAGATGACCAAGAAGGGAAGAGAGTTCAACGAGATCTACGACCTCACCGCGATGCGCGTGATCGTCGGCTCGGTGAAGGACTGCTACGGCGCCGTCGGGGTGATCCACTCGCTGTGGAAGCCGCTGCCGGGGCGCTTCAAGGACTTCATCGCGATGCCCAAGTTCAACATGTACCAGTCGCTGCACACGACGATCATCGGGCCCGAGGGCAGGCCGCTGGAGATCCAGATCCGCACGGGCGACATGCACGAGCTGGCCGAGTTCGGGGTGGCGGCGCACTGGATGTACAAGCAGAGCGGCAGCCAGCAGAATGGCCAGTCGGGCGGCAGCCAGCCGGGCGGCGGGCAGCCGGGCGCCAACCAGCGGGGCGGTAACCAGAAGTGGCTGGGCTCGATGATCGACTGGCAGCAGGATCTCTCGGACCCGGTGGAGTTCATGGACAGCTTCAAGCGCGACCTGTTCGAGGACGAGGTCTATGTGTTCACGCCCAAGGGCGAACTGAAGTCGCTTGCAGCGGGCGCCACGCCGCTGGACTTCGCGTATGAGGTGCACACCGAAATTGGGCACCGTTGCGTGGGGGCGCGGGTGAACGGCAAGATCGTGCCGCTGCACTACGAGCTGCGCAGCGGCGACATCGTGGAGATCCTCACCGCCAAGCGGGAGCGCGGGCCCTCGCGCGACTGGCTGGCGGTCGTCAAGACGACGCGCGCGCGCAACAAGATCAAGGCCTGGTTCAAGGCGGAGTCCCGCCAGGACACCGAGCACACCGGACGCGAGGTGCTGCAGGAGCATCTGAAGAAGCAGGGGCTGCCGGCGCAGAAGATCACCGGCTCGGCGCTGCTGGCGGATGTGATCCGCGAAATGGGCTATCGCAAGGCCGACGATTTCTACATCGCGCTGGGCGCGGCCAAGGTCTCGCCCAAAGTGGTGGTCAACAAGATCATGCAGCGCCTGAAGCAGGGCGAGGCCGCCGACGAGGAGTCCACGGCCGCCGCCGACCTGCTGAAGGTGGGGCGAGGGCGGCGCCGGCCGACCAGCTCCTCGGGGCAGTATGGGATCAAGGTGCAGGGCGTGGAGGACGTGATGCTGCGCCTGGCCAAGTGCTGCCGGCCGGTGCCGGGCGATCCGATCGTTGGCTACATCTCGCTGGGGCGGGGCATCACGATCCACCGCCAGGACTGCCCCAACTCGCAGCTGCTGCGCAAGAACCCCGAGCGTTTCACGGAGGTGTTCTGGGAAGGCGAGCAGAGCACCGCCTTCGTGGTGGAGATCCAGGTGGACGCCTGGGATCGGCACCGGCTCTTGGAGGATCTCTCGCGCGTGTTCTCGGAGTCCGGAGCGAACATCATGGAAGCGCGTTGTCTGTCAAATCCACCGATGGTGAAGAACCGTTTCGTGGTGGAGGTAGCCGATACGCACACTTTGAAGGGCGCCATCAGCCGGCTGCGCAACACCGAGTCGGTGTTCGATGCGTATCGGGTGACGCCGGGAGCGGGCTAAGCGATGACGCTGAGGGCCTGCGGCACGATCGAGTAGCGCGCCTCTTGCACCTCGCCTAGATAGTCGCCATCGACCTGCAACGGCAGCGGGCGCTCATCCGCGCTGCGCACGACCAGCTCGGTGACGCCACTGAAGGGCGTGATGTGGCGGTGGCGCGCCAGACGCGCGCGCCTGCTGAAGGCCCGCCAGGCGATGAAGGGCATGTCGATCGGGCGTGCCCTGTGCAGCACGCAGCCTGAGAGCGTGCCGCAGTCGAGCGTCGCATCCTCGGCGATCTCGATCGGGCGGTTCTGGAAGTAGGTGAAGGGCGAGCCGTTCTGCACCACTGCCGTAACGCCCTCCAGCTGCACCTGCTCGCGTGAGCCCTCCTCACCCATCTCGACCTCCACCACGAGGCGCGGCGGGTGCAGCAGGTAGCGCCGCGAGAAGGTGGCGATTGCGGCCCACGTGAAGAACCACGGGCCATAGCGGGCCTTCAGGCGCGGGTTGGAGTCCACCCGCTGCACCACGCTCGCGTCGATGCCCAACCCAGAGGAGAAGGCGAAGCGGCGGCCGTTGACCAGGCCGATGTCCACCTTGCGCGGCTGCCAGTCGTCCACCAAGCCCAGCAGGTGCTCGGTGGCATCGACCAGCTCCCCGGGGATGCCGAGCATCTTGCCGAACACGTTGGCCGAGCCGCCGGGCAGGCAGGTCAGGGGCGTGGGGGAGCCGATCAACCCATTGGCGGCCTCATTCACGGTGCCGTCGCCGCCGAAGGCCACCACCACGTCATAGCCCTCGTGTGCGGCCTCGCGGCACAGCTCGGTGGCGTGGCCGCGCGCTTGCGTGTCCACGGCATCCACCTCGTAGCGGCCCTGCAGCGCGTGCACGACGAGGTGGCGCAGGTTCTCCGATACCGTCGTCGCATACGGATTGACGATGATCAGCATGCGCTTCTTGGCCGTTGCGGCCGGCTGCTCGAAGACCTCGGGAGACTCGGCGAGGCGCTGCTCGTCCTCATGTGTGGAGCTGCCCATCTGAGAACGCCCTACACCGCGCGTGCAAGAGCGTTACCGGCGGCTTGAGATTTTCCGCCGCAGATCCGATATAGTGCTCACAGCAGCAAACAGCAGTGCACATCCAGAGGGGTGGAGGGACTGGCCCTACGAAGCCCCGGCAACCACCGCGCCGCACGCGGGAAGGTGCCAATTCCAGTCAGATGTGTGGCGGGCTTCGTGTTCTTCGCCACACCGCGGTAAACGGCGAAGACCACATAGGAGGCCCCAATGGCTGTCACCAACCTGAAGTGCCGAGAGTGCGCAACCGAGTACCCGCTGGAGGCGCTGTATGTATGCGAGCGCTGCTTCGGCCCGCTGGAGGTGGTCTACGACCACAGCCACCTGTTGTCCGGCAAGCACGCCGACGGCAGCAACGACATCGACGAGCTGCGCCGCCGCATCCAGGCCGGCCCGCAGAACATCTGGCGCTACGCCGACTTCCTGCCCGTCGTGGATGGCCCCCCGGCGCCATCGGGGCGCCTGGCCTCGCGTACGGGGCTGCCGGCGGGATGCACCCCGCTGATCCGCGCCGATCGCCTCGCACAGCGCTTGGGACTGAACGAGGTGTGGGTCAAGAACGACGCGGCCAACCCAACTCATTCCTTCAAGGACCGTGTCGTATCGGTCGCGGCGGCGCGGGCGCGCGAGCTGGGCTTTCAGACGATCGCCTGCGCCTCCACCGGCAACCTGGCCAACTCCGTGGCCGCGCACGGGGCGGCGCTCGGGATGGAGTCCTACGTGTTCATCCCCTCCGACCTGGAGGAGCAGAAGGTGCTCGCCACCGGCGTCTATGGGACCAATCTCGTGGCCGTCAAGGGCAACTACGACGACGTCAACCGCCTCTGCACCGAGCTCTCCGCCGAGCGCGACTGGGCGTTCGTCAACGTCAACCTGCGCCCCTACTACGCCGAGGGATCCAAGACGCTGGCGTTCGAGATCGCCGAGCAGCTGGGCTTCGAGCTGCCCGACCGCTGCATCGCGCCGATCGCCTCGGGCTCGCTGTTCACAAAGATCGGCAAGGGCTTTGCCGAATGGCGCGAGCTGGGGATTGTAGGGGATCCCGCCCACCCGTTGCCGCGCATGAACGGCGCCCAGGCCGAGGGCTGCTCGCCCGTGGCCAGCGCGTTCGCCGCGGGTCTCGACGTCTGCCGGCCGGTGAAGCCGCAGACGATCGCCAAGTCGCTGGCGATCGGCAACCCTGCCGACGGGCCCTACGCGCTCGACCTCGCGCGCCGCTCCGGCGGCGGGGTCGATAGCGTCAGTGACGAGGAGATCCGCGCGGGCATCGCGCTGCTCGCGCAGACCACCGGCGTCTTCACCGAGACCGCGGGGGGCGTGACCACCGCCGTGCTCGCGAAGCTGGCCGCGCGCGGGGACATCGACCCGAGCGAGCGCGTGGTGCTGGTGATCACGGGCGAGGGGCTGAAGACGCTCGACGCGGTGCGCGGGACGTTCGAGACGCACACGATTGAGCCGACCGTCGAGGCTTTCGAGTCGAGCGTGCCCGAGGCGGTGACGGTCTGATGGCGGTGACCGTGAAGATCCCCACGCAGCTGCGTGCCGCCGCGGAGGGCACGAGCGAGGCAGAGCTCGACGGCGCCACGGTGCAAGAGGTGCTCAACGGCCTCTACGACCGCTTCGGCGAGCTGCGCGAGCGCATCTCCGACGAGGACGGGTCGCTGCGGCGCTTCGTGAACGTGTATGTGGGCGGCGAGGACATCCGCTTTCTCGACGGGCTGCAGACGCCCGTGGCAGACGGCGCCGAATTGACGATCCTGCCTGCCGTCGCCGGCGGCTGACGTTCGTTGGGAGGCGTCCCGACACTGCGACGCGGGCGGCGGATACGGGTCGCGACGAGGGCGGCGCTGTTGTGCGCGCTCGCCGCCGGGGCCGCAATCTTCGCCGGCTGCGGTGGGTCGGGGAGCTCTGGCGCACAAGGCAGCTCCAGCAGCGCCACGGCGCCCAAGAGCTCGACCAGCACTGCGCAGCCGGCTTCCGCCCTGCCGCCCGGCGAGCCCCGCGCGCCGCGCAATGTGGCGGCGCCGATCCTGATGTACCACGTGATCAACCCGCCGCCGGCGGGCGCGCCGTTCCCCGGCCTCTATGTGCCCGCGGAAGAGTTCGCCGAACAGATGCATGCGCTTGCGCAGGGGGGCTTTCACGCGGTGACCCTCGAACAGCTGCGCGAGCACTGGAGCAGCGGCGCTCCACTGCCGGCGAAGCCTGTGGTCGTGACGTTCGACAACGGCTACCAGTCGCAGTACACCAACGCGCTGCCGGTGCTCACGCAGCTCGGCTGGCGCGCCGTCGAGAACATCCAGCTGACAGGCCTGCCGCCCTCACAGGGCGGGCTCTCGGAAACGCAGGTGCACGGACTCTTGGCGGCCGGGTGGGAACTCGACACGCAGGGCATCAGCCACGCCGACCTGATCGCCCTCGACGCCGCGCAGCTGCGCGAACAGGTCGCAGCTTCCCGCCAGACGCTGCAGCGCCGCTATCACGTGCCGGTGAGCTGGTTCTGCTACCCCTCGGGTCACTACGACGCAACCGTGATCGCGGCCGTGCGGGAAGCGGGCTATCGCGGCTCTACCACGGTCGTGCCGGGCTGGGCAGGGCCGGAAAGCGACCCGTATCGGTTGCCGCGCCTGCGCGTGCTGGGCGGCACGAGCGGCTCGCAGCTGATCGAACTGATCGACGCCACCGAGCACAACCCTGCTCCGCCGTCGTCGTACAGCGGATAGTGACCCCTCCTACGACGGGTGCGGCGTGCGGGCGCGGCTCTCAAGCCGACGGCGCAGTTCCGCACCACGCCCGGCCGAGACGGCTCGCGCGGCGCGGGCGCTCGTCAGCTCCAACCCATGGGCGTGAGCGAAGTCGAGCAGATCCTGGCGTTCCTCGGTCTCGCGCGCGGCGCGCAGGAACAGCCAGCAGAGCAGACCCAGGGTGAGGATGCTCTCCTCGACCATCATGATCGCACCCGCGATGTTCTGATCGGCGATCGGGGAGATGTGCCAGACGGCGTCGCCGTGGGTGTAGTAGGGGTAGAAGGCGCTGCCCGACCAGAGGAAGATGTTGCCCAGCACGGTGCCCACCAGGCGCACGGCGACGATGTACAAGAGCTTGGCTGCGTTACCGAACCACTCGGGCATCGGCAGCGGCCCGAACAGGCACATCCACATGTTGATGCCGAAGCCGAGGAACATGGCGTGCTCCAGGGCGTGCACGCCGGAGTGGCGCAGCGCCGCCTGGTAGAGCAGCGGCAGGTGCCACACGTACAGATCGATCGCCCACAGCGGGAAGGCCACCAGGGGATGGGCGAGCGCGCGCAGACGGTTGAAGAAGCCAATCCGCAAGATCGGCGCGATCAGCGGCCCCGTCAGGCCGAGCACGATCAAGAGCGCCGCGATGTCGCCCAGGAGGAGGTGCTCGACCATGTGCACCATCAGCAGTTCCTGGCTGTCCTTGCCCAGCGAGGTGAGCGCGACGCCGATTGTGGCGAACCCCGCGTAGAAGCACGCCTGGCGCCAGCCGGGCACGGCGGGCCCTTGAATCGCAAGCGTGCGCACGCGGCGCGCATACAGCGCGGCGAGCACCAGCAGCGGGCCGAGCTGAAGGACGTCGCCGAAGGCGATCACGTCTGCAAAGGGCGCGGGGTCATCTGCTTGCAGCGTAGACTGCCGCGAGCATGAGAGACGCGCGTCGCCGGCTGCTGAGACTCCTGGGTGGCCTGGCCGGCACGGCGCTGCTCCTCCCCGCGGACGCGGACGCGCACGGGATCGTCGGCAAGGCCGACCTGCCGATCCCTGTGTGGCTGTTCAGTTGGGCGGCGGCGATCGTGTTGGTGGTGTCCTTTGTGGCTCTCTCAACCCTGTGGCGCACGCCGCAGTTGCAGCAGGAGCACCGCCGCAGGATCGTGCGGCTGCCCCACTGGCTTGAGTGGCCCGCGGGCGCGGCCGGCGTCGGCGTGTTCGCGCTGGTGCTGTACAGCGGCTTCGCCGGGGCGCCGGTGGCGAGCGCCAACTTCTCGGTGACCTTCATCTACGTGATCTTCTGGGTGGGGGTGCCTGTTGCGAGCGTGCTGCTGGGCGACGTCTTCCGCCCGCTCAACCCGTGGCGTGCTTGCGGGCGCGTGCTCTGGTGGAGCGGGCGCAAGCTCGCACCGCGGCGCTTAGAGAAACCGCCATTGCGCTATCCGCGGTGGCTGGGACTGTGGCCGGCGATCGCGGGGCTTGTCGGCTTCGCGTGGCTTGAGCTGGTGTATGTCAACCGCGACATGCCCTCGATCCTCGCGGCGCTGTCGCTCGGCTGGTTCCTGGCGATGCTGCTCGGCATCGTGCTCTTCGGGGTGGAGGACTGGAGCGAGCAGGGCGACGCCTTCGGTGTGTACTTCAACCTGCTCTCGCGCTTGGCGGCGCTGGTGTGCGACGAGCAGGGCAACTTGTACCTGCGCCGCCCGCTCAGCGGGCTGCCCGACCTGCCGATCCGCCGCGGCACCGTCGCGCTGATCTGCACCGCGATCGGCACGACCACCTTCGACGGCTTCAGCAACGGCGGCATCTGGCGCAACAACGAGCCGAGCTTGGAGAGCCTGTTCGCGGACACGGGGCTGCATCTGGTGCCGGCGCAGGAGCTCGCCTACTCGCTCGGGCTGGTGCTGTGCATCCTTTTGATCGCGGGTGTGTATCGGATAGGCATCCTCGGCGTGCACAGCGTCAGCGACCGCTACGACCGACAGACGCTCACGCATGCCTTCGCCCACACGCTCGTGCCGATCGCCTTCGCGTATGTGCTGGCGCATTACTTCTCGCTGCTGCTGTGGCAGGGGCAGGCGCTTGGTTACCTGATCTCCGATCCGCTGGGCAATGGGGCGAACATCTTCGGCACGAGCAGCGCGCAGATCGATTACCACGTGATCTCTTACGCGGCGATCTGGTATGTGCAGGTGGCGGCGCTCCTCGCCGGTCACGTGGGCGGACTGGCGCTCGCGCACGATCGCGCGCTCGTGCTCTACCGCGACCCCGAGGAGGCGGTGCGTAGCCAGTACTGGATGCTCGCCGTGATGGTGGCCTTCACCAGCTTCGGGCTGTGGCTGCTCTCCTCCGTGGGGACCTGACGGTGTAGTACATTTAGACGGTCGTGTTACACGCATTCCTGTGCCTGCTGCCGGCCCTGGCGTTGACGCTGCCGCTACTGGCACGGCGCTACCCGGGCGAGCGGGTGCTGGTCGCCCTCAGGGATAAGCCATCTCCACACTGGCCGCGACCGCGCTCCAGCAAACCGCTCGCGCGGCGCGCGCCTGTGATGAGCGTACGCGGCGGGCTCCTGCTCGGACGCGCCCTGGCCGTGAGACCGCCACCGCTGCCGGTCTGCTCGGCGAGCTGAAGAACCCGCTCCGGGCATAGCGCCGGCGCGGGAGGCTGCTCGTCGCGGCCGATCGAACCATCCCGCGATCCGCAAGGAGCCCCATGTCTCGCCGTCTTGCCATCGCCGCCGTGCTCGGCGCCTTCATCCTGGCGCCGGCGCCCGCGGCGCACGCCCAGAACAATCCCACACAGGAGAGTGAGAACCCGATCAACGACCAGGGGAGCAGCTACGACTACCGCTCCTACGTCACTAGCGTCGCCCCCAACACCCCCGGTCTGAGCCTGGAAGTGCTCGAGTTCGCCGACCGACTGGTGCTGAGCAACCACACCGGCAAGACCGTCACGGTGTACGGTTACGAAAACGAACCCTACGCGCGCGTGCTGGCCAATGGCACTGTCGAAGTCAACACCAGCTCGCCCGCCTATTACCTGAACCAGAACTTTTACGGGCAGGTGACGGTCCCCGCCTCGGCCTCTGCGCATGCGACTCCGCACTGGATCCTCGTGGACCGTACGGGGCAGCTGGAATGGCACGACCATCGCATCCACTGGATGTCGCCGGTGCCCCCGGCACAGGTTGAGGACAAGGGCAAGCGTACGAAGATCTTCAACTGGCAGGTGCCGATCGAGGTGGGCACGCGGATGGGGGCTGTCAATGGGCAGCTGTTCTGGGTGCCCGAGGAAGGCACCAAAACGCCCGTTGCCGCGATCTTGGCCCTCGTCGCGATCGTGCTGGCGGGAGTCGCGTTCGTGCTGTTTGTGCGCAGGCGCCGGCGCGGCGAGGCCCCGCCCGGATCGCGCGGGGGCGAGGAAGGCCCAGGGGGATCGGGGGAGTCGGCCCCAGCGGGTGAAGAGGCCAAGGAAGCCTGGTGAGCACCCGTCGCAGCGGACTCGCACTTGCACTCGCGGCGCTCATCGCGCTGGGCGGCGCAGCGACGGCTGGGGCCCACGCTCAGCTGCTCGGCAGCACGCCGCAGAGCGGCTCGACCGTCGCTGCGCAGCAGCCGGAGGTGATCTTCAAGTTCAACCAGGCGGTGGGCGGCACGCTGGGGGCGGTGCGCGTGTATGACGCGCAGGGCAACGAGGTGGACGATCTCGACGTTTCACACCCCGAAGGGCAGGAGCACTGGATGGGCGTCGGTCTGAAACCCCATTTGCCCGACGGCACCTACACCGCCACCTACCGTGTGATTTCCGCTGACACGCACATCGTCTACGGCGGGTTGGTCTTCGATATCGGCCACGCGGGGGCGCCACCCAGGTTCACTGTTGCCGGGCTGATCGGGCGCGACCAGAGCGGCGAGGTGACAAAGCTTGCGTTCGGTCTCGTGCGCGCTCTGGATTACCTCTCGATCGCGCTGCTGCTCGGGGGGTTGACCTTCCTGCTGATGGCATGGCGAGGAGCACTCGCGGGAATCCAACCGCCCGCACCCACGCAACGCCGACGCGTGGCCGAGCACGCGTTCGCGCGGCGCATGCGCCTGCTGCTGGGGTTCGCGGTGCTGCTCGGTGTCGCGGTGAGCGTGCTCGGCATTCTGCTGCAGGGCGCGAGCGCGGCGGGGGTGTCGCTGTGGGCCTCACTGCAGCACACGGTCATCAGCGACACGCTGCACAGCCGTTTTGGGGAGATTTGGGGGTCGCGCGCGGTGGACTGGCTGGCAATCGGGTGTCTGCTGCTGGTGGCGGAGCGACGCAGGGCACGCTGGGTTGAGGCGCTTGCGGGGGTGGGCGCCGTGTATCTGGCGGTGACGCCCGCGCTGGCCGGTCACGCGAGCATCCAGAGCCCGACCTATGTGTTCTTCCCATCCGATGTGGTGCACGTGCTGGCGGCGAGCGTGTGGGTGGGGGGCGTTGCCTGCCTGCTGCTCGCGCTGCCGGCGGCAACCCGGCAACTGGAGGGCCCCGAGCGCAGCCGACTGCTGCTCGACGTGCTGAAGCGCTTCTCGCCGGTTGCGCTGGGCGCGGTGGTTGCGATCGCCATCACAGGTGTGGTGCAGGCATATATCGACGTGCGCACGCTGGAAGGGCTGCTGCACACCACATACGGCGCGCTGATCCTCGCCAAGACGGCGCTGCTGCTGTGCCTGATCGGCTTTGGTTGGGTTAACCGCACCCGGATAATCCCGGCGCTTCGGCATCTCGTGGACACCGAGCGGCCGCCGGGGGGCACCGGGGTGCTGGCGCGCCGCTCGCTGCGTGGGGAGTTGGCGCTGATGCTGTGCGTGTTCGGGGTGACGGCGGCGCTGATCAGCTACGCACCGCCGATCGACGCCGCGAGCGGGCCGTTTTCGATCAACACCACGCTCGGGCCGGCGGAGCTTGAGATGACGGTGGAACCGGCGCGCACCGGACTGAACACGATCCACCTTTACCTGATCAACGCCAAGGACGGCACGCAGTTCACCGCCACCAGGGAACTGATTGCCAAGGCGAGCCTGCCGGCCAAGGGAATCGGTCCGTTGCCGCTGCAGCCCAACTTGAGCGGGCCGGGCCACTACACGCTGAACTCGGCGGAGCTGAGCCCGGGAGGGACCTGGGAAATAACGATCACCGACAGGGTGTCGGAATTCGAAGAGTACACGCGCACCGTGAAGGTCCCAATCAATTGACAACCGCCACAAAAGGAGCCGCAACGATGAGAACGAGGGCAATGAGAACGACGACGGCAGGCACAGCAGCGGCCGCGATCTGCGCGATGATCATCGCCTTGCTCGCGCCGACCCTGGCACAGGCGCACATCAGCCTGCACCCCAACACGATTCCGGCGGGGGCGTTCGTGACGCTCGACGTGCGCGTACCCGGGGAGCAGGCGGGCGCGTATGCCTACAAGATCGACATGCTGGTACCGCCGGGGTTCACCGAAATCGACACCCAGAACGTGCCCGGCTGGAGCGTCAAAGAGGTCATGGCCAAGCTCGCCAAGCCGATCCCGACCGACGAAGGGCCGATCGACGAAGAGGTGCAGCAGGTCATCTGGACAGGGGACCGCAGCCAGATGGGGCGCCTGGAAAACGGCCAGTTCATCCAGTTCCCGCTGTCGATCGCGATGCCCAGCGACATCGCGGGGCAGTCGCTGGCTTTCAAGACCATCCAGTACTACAGCAACGGCAAGGTGATCCACTGGATCGGCCCGCCGAGCGCCGAATACCCGGCCCCGACGGTCAACATCACAGCCAAGGGCGGCGTGGTGCAGGAAGTGGCCGGCGGCGAGGCGGGACCCACACCGGGCGAGACGCCTACCGGACAGAGCACGGCGGCCTCAACCTCGACGCCCGCAACTGCCACCACATCCAGCGGCGGAGCCAGCAAGGGCCTGGGTATCGCCGCGCTGATCCTCGGCGCGCTCGGGCTGATCGCGGGCATAAGCGCCCTGGTGATGGCGCGCAGGACCAGAATGCGGGGTTGAAGGGCGGCCGCGAATGGCTGTTTCGAGCCCCGGCCGCAGGTGAGCGTGGTAGCTTTTACAGCCATGCTCGCCTGCCTCATGCACTGGTACATCTCGATGCTTTACGTCGTGCCCGTCGCGGCCGTTGGCGGCTGGGGCTGGTGGAGCTCGCGGCGCATCTCCCGGCGGCGTCAGCCGCCCGCAGGCGGTCAGGCGTAGGCCGCACCCTTTGCGATCTCCGAGAGCCGGCAATCGGCGAGAGCAGCTCACTACGTCGATCATCCAGGATATGCTGGCGTTAACCGAGAGTTCGGGCTATGTGGGCATGCAGATGAAGGCATGCATGTTGAGGATGATGGTCACCGCTCAAACGGCGCGAGCACGTCATCCGGGAGCGGCGCGTCGAAGTCATCGGGCACCGTGAATAGCCCGCGATCGATCCCAAAGCGTCGGGCTGGCTTGTCGTATATGGGCACCAGTTTGGCCACCGCTTCGCCACGTCGGGTGATTACGACCTCCTCACCAGCGGCCACATCCTTCAGCAGCCGTGACAGATGTGTCTTGGCCTCATGCACACCAACAGACTTGGTCATGGACTGTGTCTAGCACGGCCGCGAGCCTGCGACAAGACGGGCGACAGCCCACCCCGGACGACCCGGGGCATACACTCGCCCGCAACGTCAGACAATTGAATGCCGCCGCATTGGCGGCGAGGGAGGGACAGATGACACAGCACCAGCCGGTCAGGACCGAGCACCATCTCGCCAAGGCCCTGCATCCCACGCCTAGCGTGCTCAGGGAAGCCATGGGCGAGGTAGAAGGGTTCAACGCGAAGTTCGCCGTGCTCATCACGCGCCTCGTGGGCACGATGTGGTGTGCCTACCTGTTCGGCGTGATCGCGTTGATCGGCCTGGGACCCGCGCTGAAGCCTGGGGGCGAGGGCATTGTCTCGTGGATCGCGCAGACATTTCTCCAGCTCGTCCTGTTATCGGTGATCATGGTCGGGCAGAACGTGCAGAGCTTGGCGGCGGACGCGCGGTCGAACAACACCTACCGCGACGCGGAGGTGATCCTCGACCGCCTCGACGTCAAGACGCAGGGCGGCCTGAAGGCGATCCTCGACCGGCTGGACGAATTCGCCCCTGCCGCCCAGGCGACCATCGAGAGCCAGGATCCGCCTAGCGCAGCTTGAATGCGATCGCCTGGCGCAGCTTGACCAGGATCCACCCTGCGCCGTTCGATCAGGGTTCGCCCGGTGCGCCTGCCGAAAGCCGCCACGCATAGAGCAGCGCCGCCACCGAGGTGGCGAGATTGAGGCTCGAGACCCCAGGGCGCATCGGCAGGCTTACGCGCGCCTGCGCACGGGTGAGCAGTTCCTCGGAGAGACCGTGGCGCTCGGTGCCGAAGGTGAGGATCGCGCGGTCGGGCAGCTCCGCCGGCTGAACCGTCTCGCCCGTGGTGTCCACGGCGATCAACGGCCGGCCGCTGTCGAACAGGTAGTCCGGAAGACCTTCGGCCCGGTCATCCGCGATGCGTGCGACGGGCAGCGCGAACTGAAGCCCGACGCCGATGCGCACCGCGGTGGGGCACCACGGGTCGTGGATGCCCGTCGTGAGCAGGCCCGCAACATTCGCGGCCGCCGCGCTGCGCACGCACCAGCCGATGTTGCCCAAGCCGCGCGGGCGCTCCAGAAGGACGATCGGCGCGGGGCGCGGATCGGCGAGCGCCCCGGCCACGTCCACCGGCGGGCGGCGCGCAAGCGCGATCACGCCCGTGATCGGCGCCTTCAGGCCAGCCGCTTCCAGGCGCTCGGGGGACACCACGAGCGTGTCCGCCGGCAACTGGTCGGGAACATCCGGTGCGAGCGCGGCGGCCAGCGCAGCCACTTCCCGCGGATCGGTGATCGCCGCGCGCAGCACCTGCGCGCCGAAGCGCAGAGCGTGCTTGAGCGCGTGGAAGCCTTCGATCAGCACCAGATTCGGATCGCGCCTGGCTTGGCGCAACGCTGCGAGCGTGTCATCGGGTAGCGGCATGTCGGTGCAATCCTCTCAGGCCACGCGGGACCCCGGGGCCGCGGCGAGGCCCGGCCGGATCGCGCGGGGGCGAGGAAGGCCCAGGGGTCCGATCGCTCGAACCAGCGACGAGGCGTTAGTCTGAATGATCGTCCCTCGACCTCAAGGCGGTTCGCAATGCCCGAGAAGCTGACGCTGTATGTGTGCAACATCGATAACCGCGGCCCCGGCCCACACGCCTGCAAGCGCGCCCAGCTGGCGCTGCGCGAGAGCGGCCACGACTTCGACAAGCAGGTGTTCGACAAGGGGCACCCGTTCGGCCTCTTCACGACGGGCCGCCGGCCCGAGCTCAAGGAGATGAGCGGCCAGGAGAAGCTGCCGGTGCTTCAGCTGCCCGACGGGAGCACGGTCAACGGC
Source organism: uncultured Solirubrobacterales bacterium (assembly GCA_963821895.1). Taxonomy (GTDB): domain Bacteria; phylum Actinomycetota; class Thermoleophilia; order Solirubrobacterales; family Solirubrobacteraceae; genus Palsa-744. Next base: position 40,011 of record CAWGFQ010000006.1, on the reverse strand, counting down.
GGCTCGAACATTGTCGCCTGGGCGAAGGCAAACACGCCGGCGAGCGCCGGTTAGGCGCCGCAGACGCGAGTGCGCTCGCTGGCGGAGGGACGGCGGAAGGGAGCTTGCCCCGACCTTTGGGCCTGAACCAGGCTCAAAACCCCCAGTTTCAGGGGTTTAAGGCGGGCAATTTATTTTGCGATGTTTACTGGCGATAACCGCTTGACTCAGGCGGGCGAAATGCTCATACTTCGCCTTGCTTCAGGCGGTTGGCTGGATCGTACCGGTCGGCCCAGTTGAAGACCGCGGGGAGCAGGAGCACGACATAGGCATCGGACGGCAGGTCACAGCTGGGGCCGAAGCCGGGGGTGCCCATCAGGGCAACACCAAACAGACGTCCTGGCCGACGGCCGGGAGAAAGGAAGCAGAGCATCATGTTGTTCAAACCTAAGTTGGATGGAGCAGGACAATGAAGCGTATCGGTCTTCTAGTGGCAGCGCTTCTAGCTATGTGCGCGTTTAGTGGAGTTGCGGCATCGTCGTCGATGGCGGCGTGTCAACAGGTCTTCGAACCAGGCACAGGCACCTTTCTGAATTCGACATGTACGGAAAAAGGAGCGGGCGAATGGATTTGGGTAAAACAACACGTGACGTATCTCGGTAACAATTTGTGGTGTGCTGAAACCACAAATGCAGGCGAAGGGAACCGTACGGATGGCACATGCCAAAAAAAGGTTGCCGGGAGCAACTTTGCTCTGGTAATCCAACCTACCTATCCAGGCTGGAAAATCCAAGGTAAAAGGCTAGGTCCACAAGAAAAACGACAGATCAAAATCACGTCAACTAATTCAGAACTCAAAGGAAAAGCCGCTGGTGCCATATCGGACATAACATGTGCGTCGGCGGTAGTTGAAAATGCTTATATTGAAGGTAGTGGAACGAGTGCTGGCCAAGGCGGCAGCTCAAGCATCACCTTTAGCAAATGCACAACAATAGAACCCAAAAAATGTATTGTCAACGAACCTATTAAAACCACCCAACTAAAATCACATCTAGGTATTTACGGAGAAGGGCAAGGGAAAGTCGGCGAGCTGTTTGAACCGGAACAGGGAGCCGAAGCTGAATATGTTTCGATTTCCTTTAAAGGGGAAGGATGTGTTCTTAAACCCGAACAGAAATTCCCGGTCAAAGGAAGCGTTGTCGCTGAAACCAAAGCGAGAGGCCAAGAACAAAACCAAGAACCATTGGAAGCAGTGATAGGTGAACTTAGCTTCCCGACACAACCGATATCCAAAATCAATGTGGAAGGGCAAACAAGGGAAGTTAAACTACAGCTGGGCGGCGAAAAAGCCGGGTTTACTGGCAAATTTGAAGCCCAACTGGTGTCTCAATCGGGAGTTGGAATACCATTTGGTGTATCTAGATGACGGCAGCGAAGTAGTTCTTTCGTAAGGTGTGGGGTCGGAGGTCAACTCCGGCCCCCACCACAACAGGCTTGAAAGCCACGATCCGGAAGGTGCAGTTAATGCTCAAATCTACGGTCGCTCGGGCGGTCACGATGGCTATGCTGTCAGCCCTCCTGTTCGCTCTTTGCCTTGTGCTCTATGTGGCTGGGGCGGAGGGTGCGCCCGACGCTCGCTGTTCCAACGAAATGTATCTAGGCTTCAGGTTCTATCTGCCGGACTGTCGTGCGTACGAGCTCGTCACTCCGTCTTACAAGGAGGCAATGACAGTAATTAGCGTGGGAGGACTTTCGCAAGACGGGTCTCGTTTGATCGTACAGGGCTTTGGGTCGTTTGTGGGCGTCGAATCTCAGACCACATTCGGAGCCGTCTATATTTTGAACCGGGGTACAGCTGGCTGGCAGGCCACTCCATTGAACACACCTGCGATATCTACCTATCCTCGGTTCGAAGAGACCGTTGCCAGCAATAGTCTTACTGGTAGCTTGTGGGACCCTACGTATCCCGATCAGCCAACGGACGACATATACTTGCGCAGTGAAGATGGTGCTTTCTACCCGGTTGGCCCGGGTGGTCCGCTTGGCGCGAGCCAGCCGAGGTTGATCTTCGCCGGGGCATCCGCCGATCTATCGCACGTGGTTTTCACAGACAGGGCACCTATTACACCGGGTAGCGAAACTCGTCTATGGCCAGGCGATACAACCGAAGGGGAACTCGAACCATCGCTCTATGAGTATGTTGGCACTGGCAACGACGAACCACATCTGGTAGGCGTCAGCAATGAAGGTTCTGTGGCTCGGGTCGGCGATTCGCATCTGATCAGCCGCTGTGGAACCGTCCTTGGAAACCCGGAAGGTGATGCTTATAATGCCATTTCACAGACTGGCTCGACAGTGTTCTTCACGGCATTGGGCCTGAACGGTAGGCGCGCTTGTCGAGAAATTTCGCCACAGTTCGCGCCCGCGGTCAGCGAACTGTACGCGCGCATCGACGATGCTCACACGGTTGCGATCTCCGAGCCAGAACTAGGAGCTTGCAGTTGTAACCTGTTAGCACCGGCAGATGCCCAGTTCCGGGGTGCGTCTTCAGACGGTTCGAAGGTATTCTTTACGACTACGCAGCAATTGCTGCCAGGCGCAACTGGCGGGGGGCCTTATCTTTACGAGTATGACTTTGAAGCACCCGAAGGAAAGAAGATTACCCTCGTGTCTGCTGGGGACGCAAATGGCCCGCGAGTGCAGGGTGTTGCACGGGTCTCCGAGGATGGGTCTCACGTATATTTTGTTGCAAAGGGAGTGTTGACAGGCGAGCAGAATATCTATGGCGAGAAAGCCGAAGAGGGTGAAGAGAATCTCTATGCTTTCGTGCGGGAATGTCCGGGCGGAAGTTTGAAATGCACCGAACCACAACAGCAGTTGTCCTTCGTCGGGCGGCTCTCAGAAGAAGCTGACAGCGAAGACTGGGCTGGGTTCGATCTACGACCGGTTCAGGCGACACCCGACGGTCGCTTCCTTGTGTTTCGGAGTGCGGCGGATTTGACGCCAGACGAGGAAGGACGAAAAGAGGCAGGTCAGATGTTCGAGTTCGATGCACAGACAGGCGCTCTTGTGCGGGTGTCGCGGGGTGTTGATGGCTACAACGAAGACGGTAATAGCAATATTTACCCTGTCACGATTCCAAACCCAGGCTACTTTGAAGACGACTACCCCGAATCACGCTTCGTGGCCGTCTCTGCCAACGGCGCATATGTGTTCTTCATGAGCTCCGATGGGCTAAGTCCGGATGCCGTTACCGGGCATAGCAGCGTCTACGAGTACCACGCAGGCGAGGTCTCACTCGTCTCTGACGGTCACGATCTTTCAGCAGAGGGCTCGAGGCTGCTTGGCGCGGACGAATCGGGACAGGACGTCTTCTTTACCAGTGACGATTCACTTGTTCCACAGGACGTCGACACTCAGGAAGATATTTACGACGCGCGCATAGGCGGCGGGTTCGCAGCGCAGCCCGTCCAGTCGGGCTGCTCAGAAGACACTTGCCAGGGACCGCTCGCAGGCGCGTTTCAGCCACCGACGCCGACCACACCGTCGTCGGCGGGGGAAGGTGGTGCTGTACCCGCTGCGTCGAGCACACCGGCTAGCGTGACGGCTAAGCGAACGAAGGCAAAGGCGAAGGCGAAGAAGCAGCGGCGTAAACACACCCGCACTGCCAAGCGAGCGGCGAAAAGCAAGAGGAGGTAGGCATGCGACTCAAGCGGCTGTTTTCTGTCTGCGCCATGAGCATTGCAGCGGCGACTCTGAGCGGGGTGCCCGTCGGCGCCTCCCCGGCGCTCGCGTCGGCGCCGGCCTGGTCGATCTCATCGCTGGCGCGACCATCAAGCTTTGCTGTGGGCGACGCAGGGGATGAATACGAACTAACGATCACTAATGTAGGCAGTGCTTCCACGTCTGCATCTGAACCGGTGGTCATCTCAGACAGATTACCATTAGGCGTGAGGGTAGTTAACGTCATCTTGAAGAATTTGGAAACCGGCGCAGAATCGGCGTGTCCGCCCAGCGGCTCGCCGCTGCGATGCGTATACGGAGTATCGGTGCAGGCCGGCGATACTCTGGCTGTGAAGGTGCAGGTTGAAGTCACCCCCGGGGCAGGGTCTGGCCCCATTCTAAACTCCGCCACGGTTACAGGGGGGGGTACCCCAACGGTCTCAACGAGCGAGCCATTGACGATGCCCACGGCGATCGGCGCGGTGGTCGAGCCGTTTGGCATCGAAGCACTAGAGATGGAAGCTCGCGATGAACGTGGTGTACCCGATGCTCGGGCTGGAGACCATCCCTTTGATCTCACGACGACCCTACAGTTCAACACTAAGTTTGAATCATTCCCGACGGGCGAACGACCGGCCGTACCGGTTGCCGACGTGAAGGACATAGTCGTAGAACTTCCGCTCGGACTGGCAGGAGATCCGCTGGCGGCCCAGCGTTGCACCGAGTCAGAGTTGCTCGTCGGCGGTGGCACCGGATGCCCGCCCGCCAGTCGCATCGGCACCGTCCTCTTTTACAACGAAAACGGTGTGCACGGCACTGTGAGCGGCACGCCGGCGTTCGACGAAGTGTCCGCTCTGTACAATATGGTGCCCGAACCGGGCTTTCCTGCCCAGTTCGCATTCACGTTCTTTGGATTTCCGGCTCCCATCTACGCGACGGTCGTGCATGCAGCCACGGGCTATGTCCTGCGCGCGGAGGTTCCCGGGGTCCCCAAGACCACCACAGAGGGAACAGCACTCACCTTCTTCGGCGACCCCAACGCCGCCAACGGCGAAGCAGGCAACCCCCAGGCCCTCTTTACGAACCCGAGCGACTGCGCCGCCGGCCCCCTGACGACGAGGGTAGAAGCCGACTCGTGGAGCGCGCCCGGGCAGTGGGCGTCGGGCGAATCGGTCGCCTATCCCGGGATCACGGGCTGCAGCCTGCTCCAGTTCGACCCCACGGCCGAAATGCATCCCGAAGTGACCGAGGCCGAAGAGCCCTCGGGCTTTGAAGTAAAGATCAAGGCCCCGCAGAACCCCAACAACTTCCCGCTGCTCGCCACGCCGGACCTCAAGAACGTGACGATGACGTTGCCCGAAGGCATGGCGGTGTCCCCTGGCGCCGCCGACGGCTTGGTCGGCTGCAACGCGACCGGCCCGCAGGGGATCGACATGCCGGGCGATCCGAGCCATCCCAACGAAGTCGTGAGCGAAGGCGAAGAAATCGGCCCGGACGGGATGTCGCACCTAGTGGCGGGCCACTGTCCGGCGGCGTCGCAGATCGGCACCGTGGAAATCGCGACACCGCTGCTGGAAAAGCGCCTGCAGGGCCGCGTGTACCTCGCCGCGCCGCAGTGCGGCGGCCCGGGGAACGAATGCACGGCCGCGGACGCCACCAACGGCCGCCTGTATGGCCTGTATTTGGAAGCCGAGGGCTCTGGCGTGGTGATCAAGCTGGGCGGGCGCGTGTCGGTGAATCCGACCACGGGCCAGATCACCGCGCGTTTCACCGAACTCCCGCAGCAGCCCGTGAGCGAAGTGTCGCTGCGTCTCAAGGGCGGGGAGCGCGCGCCGCTTGCCAATCCGCGCCAGTGCGGGCAGGCCGCGGCCATTAGCGATCTCACGCCGTGGTCCAGCCCGCAGACACCCGACGCGCTGGCGCCGTCCTCCTATCTGGTCGACAACGCGGAAGGCGCGGAAGGCGCCTGCGCGGCCACGCTGCCCTTCGCGCCTTCACTCGATGCCGGTTCGCTGGGCAGCACGGCGGGCAGCTACAGTCCGCTCGCAGTGACCCTGCGGCGCGGCGCCCACATGCAGGACCTCTCGCGGCTGCAGGTGAAGCTGCCGCCCGGTCTGCTGGGAACGCTCTCAAGCGTGGCGCTCTGCGGGGAACCGCAGGCCGCGCGAGGCAACTGCGGAGCGGCAAGTGAAATCGGCACGACGGGTGTCGCGGTGGGCACGGGCCCGCATCCCTACGTGGTGGCCGGGAAGGTCTATTTGACGGGCCCCTACAACGGCGCGCCGTTCGGCCTCAGCGTGGTGGTGCCCGCCAAAGCCGGGCCGTTCGACCTGGGCGACGTCGTCGTGCGGGCCGCAATTGGCGTCGATGAGGAGACGGGCGCGATCACGATCACGAGCGACTCCTTCCCGCAGATCCTCGACGGGGTGCCGCTGCGCATACAGACGGTGAACGTCACCGCCAACCGCCACGACTTCACGTTCAACCCGACCAACTGCGCGCGCCGCCAGATCACGGCGAGCATAGAATCCGCGCAGGGCGCCAAGGCCGAAGTCTCCTCGCCGTTCGCCGTGGAAGGCTGCAACAATCTGCCGTTCAAGCCGACCTTCACGGTGTCCACGCAGGCTAAGACCACCAAGGAAAAAGGTGCCAGCCTGCACGTGGTGGTCACCTCGGCTCTCGGCCAGGACAACATCGGCAAGGTGCTCGCGAGTCTGCCTAAGCAACTGCCCGCGCGCCTGACGACGCTGCAGCAGGCATGCACGGAAGCGACGTTCGCGCAGAACCCCGCGCAGTGCCCGGCGGCCTCGGATGTCGGGTTCGCCAAGGCGGTGACACCGATCCTGAATGAACCGCTCGCGGGCCCGGCCTACCTCGTCTCGCACGGCGGCGCGGCGTTCCCCGACCTGGTGCTGATCCTGGAGGGGGATGGCGTGCGGCTCGACCTCGTCGGCAACACGAGCATCGCGAAGGGCATCACGACGAGCACCTTCGCGGCGGTGCCCGATGCGCCGGTCTCCTCCTTCGAACTGACGCTGCCCCAGGGGCCACACTCCGCCCTCACGACCGATCTGCCCGCCAAGGCCAAGGGCAGCTTCTGTGGCTCAAAGCTGGTCATGCCCACCACGCTCACCGCCCAGAGCGGCAGGCAGCTCGTGCAGAGCACGAAGATCACCCTCCTCGGCTGTCCCAAGGCCGTGCGCCATGAGCCCAAGAACAAGAGGAAGAAGAAGTGACGGCGGGGTTCCGGGTTGCAGTGCTGTGCAGGGACGGAGGTGCCGTCGCGCGGGCGCAGTGATCCGCCGGGCGGGCCTGTGCGTAGAAAGCAGGCCCAGCCAGGGCGAGGTCGGCGTGACGCACGAAACACCTGTGCGCGCCGGTCGAGCGATCGAGAGGTGAGCCGATGCGACGTGCAGCGAAGAGACGGCGGTGAGGGTCTCGGTGTCACGCGCGCCCGGGCGGCGCGGCATGGCGAAGGCATCCTCCCGCCTGCACGAGCTGGCCGACGAGGATCTGATGGCCCTCGTGCAGGGCGGTGACGCCGATGCGTTCGAGATCGTCTATGACCGCCATTGCAACGCGGCCTTCTCGCTGGCGTATCGCATGTGCGGCAGGCGCGCCAGCGCGGAGGACGTGCTGCAGGACGCCTTCCTCGTGCTGTGGCGCAACGGCGCGCAGTACGACCGGGCCCGTGGCAGCGTGCGCAACTGGATCCTGCGCATCGTGCACAACCGCGCCGTGGATACGTTGCGCCGCGGCGCGGTGCGCGAGCGCAATCTGCTCCACGACGAGAGCGCGGTTGAGCGGGTGCCCGGGTCCGAGGACATCGAGCGCACGACGATCGCGCACGAGCAGACGCACGAGGTGCGCGACGCGCTGGAGGATCTGCCCGCTGAGCAGAGCCGGGTGATCGAACTGGCCTACTTCGGCGGGTTCACCCACACCGAGATCGCCGCGATGCTGCAGACGCCCGTGGGCACGGTGAAGGGCCGCTTGCGCTTGGGTTTGGCCAAGCTGCGACTGACGCTCGCCGGTGGTGAGGGGGGAGCCTGGTGAGCGCGCCGCACGACAGACCGGACGGCGAGGGCCCTTGCCGCGGCGAGGCCGCCGTGTATCTGCTGGGGCTGCTGGACGAGCGCCAGAGCGCGGAGTTCCTTGAGCACGCACACTCCTGCGCGCTGTGCAGCGACGATCTGGCCGCGCTGGGACCCGCCGTTGACAGCCTGCCCGGCACGGTGGCGCAACTGGCCGCACCGGAGCACACCAAGCGGCAGGTGATGGCGGTGGTGCGCAGCGAGGCCGGCCAGATGGCGGGCAGCTCCGTGAGCAGCTCCGCACGACTCCGCGAGGTGCGCCGACCGCGTGTGGGGTGGCGGCGCGGCGCGGCGCTCGCGCTGGCCGGCGTGGGAGCGCTTGCGGTCGGCGTGGCGCTCGGCGGCCTGTCAACCCCGTTCGGGGGTGGAGCGCCGCCGGCGCCGCACGGCGCCGAGAGCCGCGTGGTGAGCGCCGCCGTGGCGCTGCCTGGGGCCAGTGCGACGCTTCACCAGAGCGCCGGGCACACCTGGCTGGCGCTCTCCAGGATGCCCGAGCCCACTTCGGGGCATGTGTACGAGGTCTGGGTGGAGCGCCCCGGTAGTTCGGCGCCGCAGCCAACCACCAGCCTCTTCACCCCGACGAACGCCGGCGCCGCCACCGTGGAGGTGCCGCTTGGGGGCGCCGGCACGGTGATGGTCACGCAGGAGCCGCTGGGCGGCAGCCTGCGGCCGACCGGCAGGCTGCTCATCGTCGCGCACGTCGCGTGAGAAGCAAGGAAGCCGCCCGAGAAGCAAGGAAGCCGCCCGGAGGCACGTCGCATGAGAAGCAAAGAAGCCGCCCGGAGGCGGCTTCCTGCTCTGCGTCGTGGCGCCCGACGGGCTTTCAGCCGACGATGAAGCCCGTGCCCTTGACCGCGGTGAGGACCTTCGCGGCGGTGAACGGCGTGTCGAACGGGCCATCGGGGGCGATGTCGTTGCCGGCCGGTTCGTTGAGCAGGCCGATCACACTGGCGTGGCGCGCCTCGATCGTGAGGATCGACAGGGCGGCCGCGACGTAGGCCGGGGTCTTGATGTTGAGCGCCTGCCCGGAGTAGGCGTGCACGCCGGTGTTCTCGAGCACCTGAGCCGTGGCCATGAACATCGCGGGGCTGGTGTTGGCGCCCTTGAAGTCGAACGTGGGTTCCTTGGCGGCCTTCGCGCCGAGATGGCTCTTGAGGAACTTCACGTGCGCGTTCTCATCCTTGGTGACGACCTTCAGAAAGGCCGACGCCTGCACACTGAGCGACATGCCCGCGGCGCTCGCGCCGTTGTAGAACGCGGCCTCCAGGTACTCCAGGGTGAGCGCGTAGTTGAGGATGCCGACATCCCCTTTGCCGAAGCTCGCCGGGGGACGCCCTCCGCCGCCGCTGCCGGCGGCCAGGGCGGGGGCGGTGAGCGCGCTCAACAGTGCACCGCCGCTCAGGGCACCGGCGCCCGTGAGGGCAGTCTTGCGCAGGAAGCCGAGGCGGGTGTCGCCGTGCTCGAGCGCCGCCACGGCATCGGCGTGGGCTTCGCGCACCGCGCCATCGACGTCGATCGCTTGCAGGTTGATCTGGCTGGACATGATGATGTGACTCCTTTGTCGTTGTCCGGCTACTTCGCGCGAGGGCCCTTGGCAGATCAACCGACGTGAAACTGATCTGCCGCGGTCGCTCGCGCGAATGGCTGTCGTCGGCAATCTCCAACCATGGAGATACGTCCCGCTCTCGGGATGGCAACGATCGACCCGACAGTGAGGAGCTACCCACCAATGGGCTTTGACAATCCAATTCACATCATTTTCCTTCTGCTGCTCTTGTTGCTTGTCTTCGGAGCCAAGCGGCTGCCCGAGATGGGACGGTCGCTGGGCACGGGCATGCGCGGCTTCAAGGAGTCGCTGAGCGGAGAAGGCGCTCCTGCACACACGCCTGCACAGCCGGGTCTGGCGACCAGCGAGCTGGTGGACGACGCCGCATCGGTGCCGCAGCATGCAGCCGCCCAGCCAAACGCACAGCGCATACTGGATCAAAACGGCGCCTAGGCGGCACCTAGCCCCCAGCACAATGGCTGTCTCCGTAGGCAGGATCGGGCACGAAGAGCGACTTAGCCTCGTCGGTCACCTCGACGAGCTACGCACGCGCCTGATCGTCTCCCTGGCCGCGCTCGCGCTCGCGTTCGGCCTCTGCCTGTGGCAGAACCACACGCTGCTGCACATCGTCAACCGCCCGCTGGAACACCAGACGCAGAAGCAGGTGCGCGCCGGCAACGGCCCACTGGGTGAGACCTACACCGTGCAGCAGGGCGCCCGTTCCGTCGCGCTGCAACTGGAACGTGTGGTGGGCGCACTTACACGCCGCGGGAGCGGAGCGAGCGCCACCACCCGCGCGTCGCTGCGGGGCGTGGCACCGCAACTGCACAAGGCGATCGCCCAGCTTTCGGCGCCGCCGCAGGGCAACAAGCCAGTGACGCTCGGGGTCGGCGAGCCGTTCACCGCCACGATCGGCATCGCGCTGCTGTTCGCGCTGATCCTGGCGTTGCCGGTGATCCTCTACGAGCTGTACGGCTTCCTGCTGCCGGCGCTGCACCCCCAGCAGCAACGTATCGCCTCCACCTTGATGCTGGCGATTCCGGTGCTCTTCGTGGTCGGCGTGGCGTTCGGCTATTTCATCGTGCTACCCGCCGCGCTGCGCTTCTTCGAGAACTTCAACAGCGGCGAGTTCAACGTGCTCGTGCAGGCCAACCAGTACTACCACTTTGCCGCGATCACGCTGCTTGCCATGGGCCTCGTCTTCCAGGTGCCGGTGGCGATCCTGGCCGCCACACGCGCCGGCGTGGTCACCCCGCGCCAGCTGCGCGGCAACCGCCGCTACGCGTTCCTCGCGTGCGGGGCGATCGCCGCGTTCCTGCCCAGCGATGCGATCACGATGCTGCTGGAGACGGTGCCCTTGTATCTGCTCTTCGAGGCGAGCGTGCTGTTGGCGACGGTCTTCGACCGCCGCGCGCCCGCCGAGCAACAGGCCGCTGCGCCTGCATGAGAGTCCGAGCGCGACGTATCAACCAACACATTCGACGGCGACATCGAGCGCTGCACAGACCTCGCGCATCCGGTCGTCACCGAGTCGTCCGAGACGCTCCACCAGAACCGCGACAGACACGCTCTCAACCGAGTCGAGGTTGACTCCGGACCGGTGGGGAATCGGATCGTCGCCCGGCTCCAGCACGACCTCGCTGGCCAGTCCGCGGATCGTGGTTGTGCAGGGTGCGATGAGCGTGCGCTTGAGCCTTGGAATGGCCGCGTCGCGCGAGAGCACGACCACGGGCCGCCGGCCTATCTCCGGCAGCTCGCACCACCACACCTCCCCGCGGGTGGGCAGTGGGGTCACGATGCCGCAGCTGCCTCTCGGAACGACGCGAGATCACCCCAAGCGTCGGGCTCATCGAGCGGATGTTCGTCGTAGGCGGCATAGGAAGCGTCGATCTCGACAGCCCGATGCCGGGCGAGCAGGGCCGCAAGTGCCTCATCGAGAAGCGCAGCGTCCGTTGAGGCGCCGCGCACCTGACGAGCGCTCGTCAAAAGCCCCTGGTCCACCGTGGTGCTCACCCTCACCCTGCTCATGCCATCATTATGCCACATAGATGCCAGACGCGGCGGAGCAGCGTGGATGGCGTTGACGCAAGCCCTACCGTATGTCGCATGACCGCGAGGGAGAAGCTGCGGATGACCGTCGATGATCTGTCTGAGGCTGAGGCGCAGGATACCCTTGGCTTCATTGTCCGTCGGCGCGGACGGCGCGATGCCCTTGCGGAGCTTCTCGAGCACGCGCCGCTCGACGATGAGCCGACGACGCCCGATGAGGACGCGGCTGCGCGCGAAGCCAGAGCGGAGATCACGCGCGGGGAAGTGCTCTCGGCGGACGAGATCAGGCGCCAAGTGTCACCGCTGGGGCACCTGCCTCAGTAACCACCTACTTCTCTCACAAGCCGCGACCGACTCAGACGGGTATCGACAAATGTTTGCAATTCGCGCGGAACGGTCTCTCGCTCACGTATCACAGACCACGCCTCCACCTGCTGCTCTACCGCAGCGCAAACAACAGACTCAACACGCTCCGGGTCCAGCCCCGTCGATCTTGCAAGCGCACCAAAACGTGCTAGATCTACATCGCCGAAACGACGAGCGCCAGCGAGCTTCAAGGCCATCGGGTTATCGGTATATTGAGGAAAGCTGAGAGTCGCCACGAGATCATATGCCGGAGATAGTCGCGGTTGGGTTGGATTCGGATACCAAAAAGACCAGTTCTTAGCGTGAGCGTCGTCGTTGCCGCACAAGACGCAAAACACGATGCGAGAAAGCAGTTCATCGATATCCTCAGGCGCGAGCGTCGCGGTGATCTTGACGATCGTGTCGATGTTCGTTTTGTTGTATTTAGCATTGCCAGTTCCAAGGGCGAGCACTTGTGCGAAATCCTCTTGATGCACACGACCGTGGCTCGTGCGATCATAACGTTTGATCGCAAACGCGAACTCTCCCGCTACCTGAGCCAGCCGGTCGATGCCTGTGATCGCCGAGGTTGGCTCCAGCCGTATGTCGGGTACAGTGAGTCCAGACTCAGCAGCCCAGGACATCGTCACGAACTCAACGGTGGGAAGGCCAGCGTGTGCTTGATCGGCAAACTTCACTATCCAGTCTCCCTCCTGATCACGTCCCGGTACAGCTATGCCACGCTTACCCAACCGTGCCGAAATCTTGAACTGAACTCCAGACAATGAGACGCGCAACGGCAATGGCTCCTCGGCGTGTTGCCCTTGTGTTTCGCGTATGCGCCGGGATACGGTGCTGAAGCTGAGATCTCCCTCGACCGCTCGGACACGCACGTTTCCTGGCAGATCCTCGCCAAGAACAAGCAGAAGCGCAAAGCCGCGGGATGGAGAGATGTCGATGGCCTTCGCCACCGCAGCGCGCAACGGCCCGTTGACCTCCGGAAGGATATGCTCGAACCAGAGCGGCACGCCTGTACGCGATCTTCCGGCATGCGCGGCGTACGGATCCTCCTCGAACTGCTGACCGAGAACGGGGCGCTCGCCGGCCGGACGCTGTGCCCAAATTTCAGACGGCTCGAAGCGCGAGCGTTCGCCAGATCTGACGAGAATACCTACCTCTTCGTCGCCCAAGAGGACCACGGCACGCTCAGGCAGGTCGTTCGTCATGGATCCGATACTGCAAGCGCGGAAAGCGGCGGGTGATCATCGGCGTCGGGCTCGGCCAGCTTCCTGCGCTGCTCACTCAGACGGGATTGGAGATGAGCTGCACGCAGCTCCACAAATAGCTTTGAGTCACCATCGAGGAGAGTATCCACGGCATCGTCCGGTATGGCGTGAGATGCGCGAGCCTCAGCGGAGGCGTCCCGCAGCAGAGACGCCAGATCGGCCGCATCGACGGCCGGGTGCAATATTCGCCCCGCGAGCTGCGGATTGGCCGGTATAACCAACTCAAGCAGCGCCCCAGGTCCGTCCTCCTCGAGCAGCGCACGGACATCGACGGGCGAGTTATAACGGAGATCGCGTGGACTCAGCGACGAAAGCAACGCGATGTTCATCTTGGTCGCAGCCTTGTTGAGCTGCACTGCATCGAGATCGACCGCAAGCGACTCTTCCTCGCCGAGGTTCGCAAGCAGCGTCTGAATGGAGAGCTGCTCGTCGTGTTCGACGACGTTCTGCACTGCCTGGCGCAGCTCTCCCACATCACGGCCCCAAGCCATCGACCCCCGCCACAGCCACCGCCGCAGCAGGTTCCGCGTACGATGATGCGGCTCGGGATAGAGCGCGAAGAAACGCGTCAGAATTGGAAGCACGCCGTTATAAGGCAGAGCCCGAGCGTGAGGAATCGCGGCATCTTCACGCAGGAAGGTGAAGACGCGCTTCAGTGCCAGCTCCGTCCGTGCGAAGTCCGCTGCGGGGTCCTCATCATCTGCGAACTCGTCCTCGAATGCTCGATATATGTCTCCACCGCGAACCGCCAAAACGCATCGAAGCACTGTATCGTCGCGCAACGCGCCGAATCCCAGTGCGTTCACGTTGTCGAACAGCGTCTGCAGGTCTCCGGCCGCCCCAGGGTCAAACGCGGCATGCAACGCTCGAAAGACCTCCGCTGCCGTCATTCTGTGGCCGGCAGAGTTCATTCGGTAGAAGATGTCCCGGAGAACTCGCTCGTCGTCCGTCGTGACGATGTTCAACGGGATTCTGTAGTCAGCGATCGTTGTTGCAAGCTCCCGGGCCTGTGCAACCGCTGTGGCATCCAGCCCTTCGCTCCGTCGCTGCATCAGGTCATCGAGCAAATCAACAGTGTCGAGCAGCAGGTTGAGCGGAAGCCACGTTACGGGTGGAATTCGCCGCTGTCCTCTACGCACGAACTCCCCCTCGGCCAAGTCGAAGTACAGCTCAAACGGTGATTCAGGGTCGGGGTGACGGGTCAGCGTCGCGACCAAGGTGGTCAGGCGCTGCTGCCCGTCAACGATCCAGAGCGCGTGGTCCATCTTCGCCGCTGGCACAGAGAGGGAACCGAAGGTGACCTGATCCTCCGGCGCCGGACGGTCCCACAGCAGGAGCGATCCGACCGGAAAGCCTTGCCAAATCGAGTCGAACAGCTTGTCCACATCGCGCTGATCCCACCGGAACGTGCGCTGGAAGCGAGGCACACGCACCTCACCTTCGCGTGACAACTTGACGAGGTCCGCAACGGATCGAGCATCGGCCCTGGGCCGCTCAAGCGCGCTATGTCCATTGCCGGTCATTTGTGTTGAGCTTACGAGGCTACGTGCCAGTCCGGACCGATCCCCCGTCCAGGCCCGACATCGAGCCTCGTGGTGGCATTTCGGAGGAGCAGCAGAGCGCGCCCGGCAAGATTCGAACTTGCGACCTCTCGCTCCGGAGGCGACGGGGGAAACTGGCGGAATACGGTACCAGCATTGGGTTTCGCCCGCTCTGGCGCTCGGGATGGGCCCCGATCCAGTCCAGCGTTTACGGGCGATTCGGGAGGGTTCCGGCCAACGGTTGGCCACTATCGACGCCGACGGGATGGGCCGCACGGCCCCATCCCAGGCCCCATCAAGAGCTGCGCTGCGCTCCCCCCGCACGGCCCCCGTGTGCTCCCTGAGCCGTCCGCTTATCCCGCACGTCGGACCGGGGGCACGCGCACCTGAGTCCCGAGGCCGTGACCGGCTCCCCTCGATAGGGTCGCAGGCGATGGGCAAAGATCGTCGCTGGGAGCTGGCACCCACACCAGACGTGCGGATCATTGTGACGCGATCCAGCACTCATCCCGTCGAGTACGCGATCACGCTCGTCATCCTGCGGGACGGCGCATGGCATACCGTGCGCAGCTTCGACAACGCCCACGACCCGAGCGAGCACCACGAGCACCGCTACGTCGGCTCCGCGAAGCAGGACCCGATCGTCACCCACGGGACGGTGAACGATGCGATGCACGCAGCCGAACTCAAACTCCGGGGGAGCTGGTCCGATATCGTTCGTAGCTGGGAGCGAACCCGATGAGCGCCAACCTCGACAAGACGTGGGACCTGTTCATGGCCGCGAGAGGCGATGACCCCGGCTACCCCGATGACGTTGCATTTGTCCCCGACGAGGAGTGGGCCGACGAGGTGGTATGGCGCAATCTCGCTGAAGGCCGGGCGACGGTCCTTGTCAGCGCCGAGGACGAGTTGCTGCTTGTCCCTCTGCATCGGAGCCTGATCGACCGGCTACGCGGGCGCGTCGCCGTGAACGTCGCGCACCGCGTCCACGGGCGCGCCACGCCGTACGCGACGCCGAGCCGGCTCGGGCGCCACCCCGTGCGCCAGATGCGCGAACTCGCGCACGCATAGGCCGTCGCCCGGCACAAGTTACGCCACAACCCGACTGCGAAGCGGGGACCTGCTACCCGAACTCGGAGTCGCTGTCTCGCCGCTCCGCCGGCTGGATTGTCCACCCCGCTGGCTCGGCGTCTTCGATGTCGAGGACGTACGCCACCTGATCGGGCCAGACACAGACCTTGCCCTCCTCCAACTCAAGGCAAGCGAATCCCTCGGGAGGCGATGCCAGCGCCGTCGCCACAGATTCGGCGGTCGCGTCCGGTATCACGAGATTCGCGCCGCCCGAGAACACGATCTTTGCCGCCATGCGCGAACCTTACAACGCCCCGGCGCTACATGCCCTCCCTGTCGCGCACGGCCGCGAGTGCAAGGATTGAGGTCCGCACCTCTCGCCTAAGCGAACCCGTCAGGGAGTCAATCTCGTCAAGCCACTGGCGAGCGCCTTCCGGCTTCCCGTCCCTTATCGCATCCACAGCCGCGTCATGCGCGACGCGGATGCGATTCAACTCGCGCTCGATCTCGCTGACGCAGCCGAGCACATGGTCATAAGGATCACGAGCCATAGTCGGCGCAGCCCTATGCCGCTTCGCGCAGCGCCGCCAACTCCGGCGACACCGCCAGTTTCTCCGAGGCGCGCTGCTCCAGTTGCGAGGCGCGCTCCGCGGAGAAGCCGAGGCGCTTGCCGATCGCGGTGAGCGACTGGGGCTCGGCTCCGCCGATGCCGAAGCGCAGCGTCAGTACGGTCCGCTCGGTGTCGGGCAGCGAGGCGATTGCACGGCGCACGATGCGCTCGCGCTCGTCCTCATAGGCGACCTCCTCGGGCGTCTTGTGGTTGGATGGCAGCAGGTCGCCAAGCGCGGTGTCGCCGTCTTCGCCGACCTGCTGGTCGAGGCTGACGTGCAGGTCGCCTGCGAGGCCGATGGCGTCTCGGTCGAGATCCGTGCCCTCGTCGATCACGGGCGTGAGACCAAACCGCATCGCCTTGGCGCCGTAGCGCACGGCGGCGCTGTTGCGGGCGCGCACTGCCCGTAGGCGCCGCTCGCGCAGCTCCACCGCGCTAGGGGTGTCGCCATCGAGAAACATCTGCGCGAACATCTGCACGCGATCCGCCGGGCTCAAACACCCGTCTTCAGCCGGCAGCATGGCCAGTATCTCCCTATTGACCGCCAAGAGCTGCGACTGCGCCTTTCTGTAGCGGTCACGTGCTGCCAGTACGCGGCGAACATCGGCCTTGGGGACCTTCGGCCAGGCGGCGCCGTCGATGCGCGCCTCGGCTTCGGCCGCGCGCTTCTGGCATTCGATGAGGTCGCGCGTGGAGTAGCGACGCCCCTCTACTGCGTGCAGACGATCGCTGACCTGCTCAAGCGTCCGGCCGCGCTGCCGTTCAGACGCGACGAACGCGCCGCGCCGGTTGCGGGCCAGCGCTTGAGGCCGTGACTTGCCGCGACCTGGCGTGAAGCCAAGCGCCCAGTCAACACGCCCCTCAAGCTCGTCCCCGGTCACGTTCGGCCACCGCCGCCGGACGCTTCGAGCCGCGTGGTCGTGGTCCAACCACCGAATCTCATCGGGCGACAGCGGGGCCGGGGTGGTATTTGCGTTCACCTTTTGGGGGCGCGCGGTAGACATGCAAACTCTCCGCGAAGACTCCCAGGTGCTCCGGTCGCTATCCCCGCTCCGCGAACTGCGCCTCGCGCGAGGACTCACCATTGAGGACCTAGCCTCAGCAGCCGGGATATCCGGGCGCACAGTCACGAGCGCCGAGCTAGGCGAGCACCGACCCTACCCAGCCACGCGCCGCGTGCTGGCCCAGGCGCTCGGAGTATCGGAGCACGTCCTATGGCCGCGCACAACTGCGGCACTCCACCCCACAAACGAGACGCGCCCAGCCGGGGAGCTGGGCGCGCCGAAGGTCGTTCAGGGCGACCGCCATGCACCGTATCAGCACGCCTAGACGATCCGACCCGTTCGCACGGGCGGTCGACGCGCTGCCCGCCGCTGGGAAGATCGCCCCGGCGCGTGTTGCCCTCTCCCTCGGCGAGTTCCATGCTTTGCCGCCCGAGACGCAAGCCGAGGCGTGGCTTGAGCTCCGCCGCCAGATCGACGCCGAACGCGAGACGGCGAGCGACGGATGACCGCCACGACGCAGGCGCTCACCGGGACCGAGGCGACCACCCTCGATGACCTGGAGCAGGTGATCGAGAAGGGCCTCGCCACGTTCATCGAGGTCGGCCAGGCCCTCCAGCACATCCGCGACGGGAAGCTCTACAGGGAGTCCTACACCACCTTCGAGGAGTACGCCAAGGAGCGGTGGGGTCTCAGCCGCGCGCACGCCTATCGGCAGATCGAGGCGGCCGAGGTCATTGGCGTACTGCAAACGAACGGCAACGGCCCGAAGGTGAGTACGCGGCTCGGCGATGTGCGTCCCCAATTTGGAGACATTCCCGCCTCGGAGAGCGTCGCGCGCGAGCTGGCATCCATCAAGCATGACCCCGAGAAGCTGCGGGAGACGTGGGGCAACATCATCGAGCTGCACGGCCCGAAGCCCACCGCCGAGCAGGTGCGCCAGGTAGTCGATCGCCGCCAGGAGGCCGCACCAACGCCGCCTGCCCCCACGACCGACGACGAACTCACCGACGACGAAAGCTTCCTGAAAGAGGAGATCCCGGGGGAGATCTCAAGAGCCACAGCCGCGCTGACATCGGAGGACGCGCTCTGGTGCCATGTGGATCAGCTGGTCGGGTGGATAGACGAAGCGTCGAAGCTCGGCCTCGACCTCAGCTTCGTCGATGTCTCGGACCTGCAGCGAGCTCGTCAAGCGCTTGACGAGGCACTGGACATGATCATCGACGCAGTGAAGGGCGGTGGATCGTGAGTCCCCTGGCCGAAGCTGCCGCCGCGCTCGCCCAGGCGGGGTACCACGTCCACCCGCTGCGCCCGCGCGCGAAGACCCCGGCGACCCGCAACGGCCTCAAGGACGCAACCCGCGACCCGAACCGAATCGCCGAGTGGTGGGCCACGATGCCCAAGGCGAACATCGGGATCGCGTGCGGAGCGAGCGGTATCGCCGTGCTGGACATAGACACGAAGGCCGGCGCTGACCCCCGCGCGATCCTCGCCAAGTTCGATCGCGCAGCCGCGCCCGTCATCGGGACAGGCTTGGCGCCCGAGCGCTCCGACCGCTACCCCCGCACCCTGCCCGGGCGGCGCGGCGTCCAGGTGTATTTCCGCGCGACCATGCCGAGCGCCGCACGCCTGACCATCGCGGGCTGCGAGATCAAGGCCGTGGGCGGCTATGTGGTCGCTCCGCCATCCCTCCATCCGAGCGGCGTGGAGTACGTCGGCGAACTACCGCCAGTCGATGAGCTACCGGCCGCCCCCGACTGGCTGCGGGGCCTCACACGCCGCCGCGAGCCCCAGCCAGGTGCCCGAGTACCCACCGGCCGACAGGCGGAGCCCGGACGGGTGCTCGCCGGGCTGGCGCGTGTCGTGCAGGAGGCACAGCAGGGTCAGCGTAACCATTGTCTCTTTTGGGCAGCGTGCCGCCTGCGCGAACGGATCGACGCGGGAGAGCTGGACTACGCCGCCGGCCGCTCCGCGCTACATGACGCCGCGCTTGCCGCTGGGCTTGACGACCACGAGATCGTAGCCACGCTGCGCAGCGCGCTTGACACCAGGGCGACGGTCGCAGCATGACCACGACAACCCCCACCGCCGAGGACTTGGCTTTTCTCGCCGCGGCTGAAGACCCCAACGCGAACGGCGCTGCACCCGCCCCGAGTGACACAACGCCGCCGGAGACGCCCGACGCCGAGCCCGCGCCGGGATCACACGACCTCGCCAGCGCCGAACGCATAGCCGCGGAGCACGGGCCCGTGCTCAAGCATCTGCCTGGCACTGGTTGGCTTACGTCGGACGGCAAGCGCTTCGTGCCCGGCGATGACGCCGCGCACCGCGCCGCCAAACAAGCCGCGAAGACCGACCTCCTCGACGCTGCCCGCGACGGAGACGCGAAGCGGATCAAGGCCGCGACGGCGCGCTGCGCCGAGCCACGCATCCGCGCCGCGCTGGCCCTCGCCGCGACCGACCTTCGCGTCAGCATCACCGCAGAACAACTCGACGCCGACCCCCACCTGCTGAACACCCACAACGGCGTGGCGGACCTACGCGACGGGGCACTCAGCGAACACAACGCCACCCTGTACCTGACCAAGCTCGCGGGCGCCCCCTACCTGCCCGATGCTCACTCTGCGCGCTGGGATTACTTCCTCGACCGGCTCACCAACGGCGACGCCGAGCTACGCGGCTACCTGCAACGAGCCGCCGGCTACACCGCCAGCGGCTCAACCGCCGAGGAAATCGCCCTCTTCGCCCAAGGGCCAGGCGCCAGCGGCAAGACGACGTTCGTCGAAGCGCTCCGCGCCGCACTCGGCGACTACGCCAAGGTGGCCGACTTCGCCACCTTCCTTGCCGGCCGCGGCGACGGCGACGGCCCGACGCCCGGCGTCGCGCGACTCATGGGCGCCCGGATGGTCTGCGCGAGCGAGGTCAACCCCGGCCAGCGCTTCAACCCCGCCCGCCTGAAGGCCCTCACCGGCGGCGAGACAGTCGTCGCCCGCCACCTACACCGCGCGCCCTTCGAGTTCCGACCCGCCTTCACACTCTGGCTCGCCGCGAACGACAGGCCCGCGATCCCCGCCAGCGACGACGCCGCATGGCGCCGCCTACGACTCCTCCCGTTCGAGAACGTCATCCCCCCCGGTGAACGCGACCCCACGCTCAAGCAGCAGCTCACCACCAGCCCCAACGAGCGCGCCGCCGTCCTCGCATGGATCGTCCAAGGCGCGATCGACTGGCACCACCACGGACTCGGCACCTGCACCGCAGTCCAAAACGCCACCGGCGGCTACCAAGCCGAAAACGACCCCGTAGCCGACTGGCTCACCACCCGCTGCCAACTGCACCCCAAAGCACAAGCCACCGGCAGCGAACTACGCCGCGACTACGAGCAGTGGTGCAAACGCAGCGGCGAGGAACCATGCAACCCGCACGACTTCTCCAACGCCCTCAAAGCCCACGGTCTGCATAGCAAACGAGGAAAAAACGGCATCGTCTGGACCGGCGTCCGGGTGTACCCAGTGCAGCCAGTGAAGGACCAAACCGGAACTTCACACATGCGCGCGCGTACAGAGAAGTTCCCGCAAGGCCCTACACCGGGTACACCGGGTACACCACGGGAGGCACAGGCGTGATGCTCCCTGTGCCTGCACGGAAAGCCGCGCCCCCTGTCTCTGCGCCACTCACCGCCGCTGACGGCGGAACTCGGCAGGAGGTCCTGCGATGAGCGCCGCGGCTATCACGCTCGCTGACGAGCAGCTCGCCGTGCTCGCGGATCGTGTCGCCCTGCGCGTGGCTGCTCTGCTGCGCGGCGAGTCTCCGCCCGCTCGGCTGGTGGACGCTCAGACGCTCGCTGCCGAGCTGGGCGTGTCCCGCGCCTTTGTCTACGAACATGCCGGCGAGCTGGGCGCGCAACGGCTTGGAGACGGCCCACGTGCCCGTCTGCGCTTCCCCCTGGAGGCGGCGCGGGATGCCCTCATCGGATGGAACGGTCGCCACGGCAGCGAGAGGTCTGACGCCCGGATCGCTAGTGCTGGTGCGGGTTCTCGCCCGTCGGCTCAGCGTGGAACGCGCCGCGTTGGCCACTATCGGCCACAACCGGGGGCCGTCTTGCGGTCTCGGCCTCCGCGTCGGGCTGCCACCACCACCGGGACCGGGACCGCATGACCGTGACCACCACGCCCGAGAGCCCACCCATGCGCGTCGTGCCGCGCACGGCGACGCTGGGCAGGCTCGTTGAGAAGCCGATCACGACCGCGACGGCGCGCAGCGAGTGGAGCAGGATCGCCGCAGATCGCTTTGGTCGGCGCCTGGCCGAACTAGAACTCGCCGACCGGGGCGATCTGCGGAGGCGAGCAGCGTGACCGCCGTGATACCCAGCACGACGCCCACGGATGGTGCCAGGGGCCGCGAGAGCGGCTCACACGCCCACCTGCGTGACGGGCAGGCCACCGTCGAATGCGTCCAGCCCGTGCGTCACCGGCACCACCACCAGCCGCACCCGATTACGGGGCGCGTGGTCTGCGACGTCTGTCACCCACCAGCGGGGGGTGTGCGGTGAGCAAGCGGGCAGCCAACCCAACGACAAAGCCATGCTCATGCTGTGCCCTGGATGCTCGGCGGGATGTCGAAGTGCGCCACCGGAGGACCGGGGAGCTGGCGAAGCTGCGGCTCTGCGAGCGCTGCATCGGCGGCCGGTATCGGGCGTGGCGCTTGGCGTGGGAGCCCGTCGAGCGCGAGCGCGTGGAGGCCCGGTGAGCGCGTTCGAGCGACACGTCGCGCAGCGCCTCGCTGCTGGTGCCACCGCATACGACGATCGCAGCTATGGTCGCCCGCTGGGCGAGCTGATCGGCGAGCAGCTTGAGGAGTGCGCCGACCTCGCCGGCTGGGGGCGGATCAGCGCGACGGTTCTCGCCGGCCGTGACGACCTGGAGCCGTGCGAGCAGGAAGAGGTCGCGGCGGCGCTGCACTGTGCCGAGAACCATGCACGGCAGGCGTGGGCTCGTCTCGATGGTGCGCTTGGGATCGTCCGGGGTGTGTCGTGAGCGCCGTTGAGCGCAGGAAGGGTGCGGCGGCTGAGCGTGAGGTCGTCGGGTTGATTCGCCTGGCGGGTTGGCCGGATGCGAGGCGGACGCATGATGGTCGTGCTCAGGTGGGGCGTGGCGATGTTGCGGGTGGTCCTGCTGGTGTCCACTGGGAGGTCAAGCGGGTCGAGCGGCTGAGTGTGCCGGGTGCGCTGGCGCAGGTTCGCCGGGACGCCGATCCCGAAGACCTGCCGGTGCTTGTGCATCGTCCGTCGCGGGCGGCGTGGATGGCGACGCTGCCGTTGGCTGACCTGCTGGCTCTGCTGGCGTTGAGGGAGCAGCGGTGAGTGTGGCGCGCGAGAGTCCCCGTCGGGCGCCTGCACGCCGTCCGCCGCCGTCGTGGGTGGTGTCGCTCGCCGAGCACGACGTGCCGCCGCGGTGGCGTGTGCCGGCGCGGGTCGTGACGTTGGGTGCGGGCTCGGCGGAGGCGGCGTGCGGCGTGGTAGTCCGCTGGGCGCACCGTGACGCGGGTGTAGCGCCGTTGCGCTCGCTGCTCGCCGTCTCGATGGGGCACACGCGCGCTGAGCCTATGCAAGGTGCCACGGTGCGATCGAGGGCGGCGTGATGGCTGCTAGGCGTTCGAGTCGGGCTGAGCGGAGGGCGCTGGTCGAACGGATGCTGACCGAGGATCACACGCGCTCTGATCGGTCGATAGCGCGTAGTGCTGGTGCCAGTCACACGCATGTGGCTGACGTTCGCCGCGGCCTCGTGGTTGCCGGTCGCATTGCCGCTCGTCCCTGCCAGTCTGAGGTGGCAACCCAGGACGGGTATGGCAACTTGGCGCGGCAGCAGCCGGGTGTGCCGTCGCCGGCGTTGAAGCATGGTGCCGAATCGGAGACGCGCCTCGCGGGGTTGCGCGTGCGCTTTGAGGAGAGCTTGAGTGCGGAGTTCGGCCAGGTGGTCGATGCTCGGCGGTTGTGGCTTGCGGCTGATCTGCTGGCGCGTGTCGAGGCGGCGCGGGCTTGGCTTGATGCTCAGGGTGGTGTCACGCGTAATAGGGCGGGTGAGGTGTATGCCGTGGTTGATCGGCTGGAGCGGTGGGGGGCGCGTGCGGACGCGCTGTTGAAGGAGCTGCACGCGCTCAAGCGTGAGGAGGCGGCGGTCGATCCGCAGGCGGCGCTCGATGCCTATGTGGCGGGCTTGACGGGGGATGGTGATGGCGATGGCGGGGCGTAGCAAGCTGCCGGTGGAGCCGGTTCCGCTCGTGAAGGCCGTTGGGGATAGGCGGCTGCTGGGGGGCACGCCGTTGTTTCCGGGGCAGCTGGAGATCCTGGAGCATGTGGAGTGGTGCAACCGGGTGGTGGTATGCGCCGGGCGCAGGTCTGGGAAGTCGCGGCTCGCGTCGATTCTGCTGGTGTGGCAGGCGCTGCTCAGACCGGACTTGCGGCGGTACGTCCTGCCAGATGAGCGGATCTACTGCGTGGCGGTCGCGGCGAACGCGAAGCAGGCAAAAGTTGTGCTCGATAGCGCAAAGCGGCTGGTGCATGGTTCGCCGTTGCTGGAGCCGTTGATCGAACGCGAGACGGATGAGGAGATTCATTTCACGAACGGTTCGACGGTCGCGGCGTTTGTGTGTTCGAGCCGCACGACGCGGGGTTATCCGATTGCGGCGTTGGTGTTGGATGAGTTCGCGTTTTTTCAGACTACGGATGAGGGTCCGCAGGCTGCGGCGAGTGTGTACCGGGCGATGACGCCGAGCCTTTTGCAGTTCGGGGATGACCGGCGCCTGTTGATTTGCTCGTCTCCGAATGGTGAAAATACGTTCAAGCAGCATTTCGATGCGATGCGTGCGCTGGAAGGTGAGGATGAGCACGCTGCGGTCGGGGCGTTTCAGTTGGCGACGTGGGAAGTGCGGCCGGATATCCCGCAGTCGGTGTTTGACGAGGAGCGGGCGGCACTGGGCGAGGAATTATTCTCGGCCGAGTATGGTGGGGAGTTCCTCGCGGGTGGTGGGGCGTTGCTGGCTGAGGCCGATATTCGTGGGTGTGTGGCGGATGGTGGGGATTTGGGGCCGCGGGAGGTTGAGGGTGCGGTGTGTGGGTTGGATGTGGGTTGGCGGAGGGATCGGAGTGCTGCGGTGATCCTTGGCCGGGACCATAAGGACCCTGAGCGTTTGCGTGTTGCGGCGGTGAGGACGTGGGCGCCGGCTGAGGATAAGGCGTTGGGTGTGGAGCGTCATGCGGAGATGGTGTTGGGTGAGGTCGCGCAGCTCGCGAATGTCTATGGGGCGACTGTGTTTGCGGATACGTATGAGTCGGCGACGACGCGGGCGCGGCTGGAGGCTCATGGTGTGAATGTTGAGCTGACGAGTACGGGGGCGGGCACCAAGGGCATGATGTACCGGGAGCTGGCGTCGCGGGTTCGTCTGGGGCAGATCGAGTACCCCGATCACCCGTTGTTGATCCCTGAGTTGAGGCGGCTGCGGGTGTCTTATCGTGGGGTGTCGCCGTCGGTGGAGAATCCGAGGGTGGGGGATTCGCACGGGGATGTTGCTGCGGCCTTGGCGATGGCTGTGTTTCACGTTGCGGCGGAGACCGGGGGGTGGCCGGCGAGCGGGTCGTATACGCCGCCGCCTCGGGGGACTGTTGCGGGTGACGTTGCGGCGGAGCGGGGGGAATTGTTCGACGCGGGCGGCGAGGACGATGGTGGGGTGTTTGGCGGTTACTACGACAGTCCAATCGACAATTGGTGATGACCGGCGTGAGGTTCATACTTACAACAGGGCGTGTTGCGCCCCATAATCGAAAGGAACGAAAATGCGAGCGGTATTTGATCAGGCGGAGCGGCTGCGGCAGGCTTCCCCCGCGTGGATGGAGTCCCGAATGAGGGAGTGCGGTTTCACGTCGGGCATGTCTGCTGCGGAGGGCGACGAGGCCGGCCAGCGGCTCGTCGAGATGGCTGGGAGGGAATACCGGATGCGCGAGTCGGCGGCGCAGACCCTCGATATGCGCTCGCGGGCGAAGCGCTCGGCGGGATACCGTCTGCCGACGCCGCCGGCGGATGATTCGATGATGGCGTTCCTCGCGGAGGAGGGAATCCCGATGCGGACCCGCGAGGCGGTGTACGGTGGCGAAAATGGCACCTCCGAGGTTTTTTATGAGGATGCCAACACGTGGCAGGATGTAACCGACTTGTTCTCTGTGTTGGACCAGGAATTGGAGAACGGGACGCCGAATCTGGAGAACTCGCAGGTCGAAGCACTGGCAACGGCGATGCAGGAAGGCCGGCCACTCTCGGATGTACAGATCGGTGTGCTGCGTGGTCTGCTCGACAAGTATTCAGCCGAGCTTGCGGCTTTCCGGGCGAGCGGCAGGTCAGGCCAGGACTATGCGGATGTCCCTGACCCGGCGACTGCACGGCTCGCGGAGTCCGCGGCGGGTGGCCTGATCGACTTGTTCGCGGAGGAGCCGCCGCCGGCACCGGGGCCGGACGGCTTGTATGACCTCAGCTTGGATGGTATACCGACTGTCCCCGTGGTTGAGCGTGAGGCGGAGGCTTCGCGGCTACGCGAGACCGCGTATGAGCCAGAGGAGGGCCTACACGACCTCCGCGAGTCGGGTGTTCCGATGGTGGGCTCGGTGCCCCGGAAGCCCACAGCAGAGATCCTTGCCGAAGCGGATGAACTCGCCCGGCTGGAGGAGACGCTGTGAGCGCCGTCGAGACGATCGAGGCTGCGGGCCCGGCGCTACAGGGACTCACACGGATCACCGAGTTGCCGGGCGCCGCGCTGCCGGTCGAAGAGTGCAGGTGGACGCCCGACCTGGCTCCCGCGAACATGCACCTGTTGTTGCTGCTTGGTGAGCTGTGCGGCCGGTGTGAGCTGAGCGGCGGCGGCGGGTACTCCGAGCACGGCACGCCAGAGAACTGGCTGCGGCTGTGTGACGTGAACGAGGCTGCGGTCGAGGCGGTACTGCGTCGCGTTGAACGGTCCTATCCCTCATGGCATCTGGACGCCGGAACGGCCACGACGACCATCGACAAGGTTGATTGTCACTTCGCTACGGCGCAGGCGAGGCGCCGGCGAGAAGGCTAACCCAAACAGGTAACTGAAAGGAATGTCATGGCGATTGAAGAGTTGGCTCAGGCCGCGAGCCTGAACCCGAGTCCCGCAACGAGCAGTCAGACGGTGGTGGCGCAGCAGGCCCGCGTTGTGTACGGCTGGAGCTACTGGGGGTGAGTCTTGTTCTTTCGCGCTGTGCCTGCAAGCGGTGCGGAGACGGCAAGGGCTCTGTCCTTGCCGTGTGCCAGCCGGCGCCTTCCCTTCATCGGGCGCCGTGGCGGGCCAGGGGCTTTCGTTCCTTTCACCCCTGGCCCGCCGTGCTGGCGCGATTGGGTTTCGTGGCGCGTTTTTGGCTCCTCCCCCCGTCACGAGCACGGTGGACGGTTGAGCTCGGCAACTTCTGGGCCGTGCGGCCCGGAAGTAGGGGAGCAGGGGTGCTACTGCTCGGTTTCGACGGCGGCGCCCAGCTCCGCTTGCACCTGCACGACGGGCCACTCGCCCTCACCCTCACACCAGGGGAGGCCCGGTGGCTCACGGCCGCGCTCGCGGGGACCGTGGACGGGGGCGGGGCGTGATGGTGCGTCTCACCGGCCGGACGCTGTACGCGCTCTACAGCGCCCGGTTCGCCTACAGGCACCCGTTGCCGTGGGCGGCTCTCCACGGCTACGAGAGGCGGCTCTGGTCGTCTCTCGCGGCTGACGTGCTGGACTACCTGCGACCGAGGGAGACACGATGACCCGTAGGCGTTCGTTGACCTCGCAGCTCTACCGGGCGGCACGACTATCGAACACGATCAGCGCGGCGGCGTCGGGCCAACCCGAAACGGATGGTGCGACGCGCCAAGAACATCGCCGTGGGCCGTGCGCTCGGACGCGCCGGTCTGTGGCGCAGACTGTGGAAATGACGGGCCGTGGGCGCCAGTAGAACATCCTTTCCCGTATCGCGTCTGGTATGCTCTCCAGCATGACCATCGACACTCTGGAGGACCGCATGGATCAGGACGAGAAGGTGCGCGAGAACCTGCTGCGCAGGATGGCCGAGCGGCAGGGGCTCGCGCTCCGCAAGTCGCGCACCCGCGACCCGCGCGCCCTGGACTACGACCGCTGGATGATCCTGGACCTCACCAAGAGCAGCGCCCCGGTTGGGGTGGGGCCGACCGGCAAGCCGAGCATGACCCTCGATGAAGTCGAGGCCAACCTGATGGGAGACGATGCGTGATGGCAAGACCGATGAGAGGAAGCATCACCGAACACGTTGGCCGGGATGGCCACACGTACCGCTCGCTGAGGTTTCAGGCGGGCGGCAAGCGCTACCGTGTGCCGCTCGGCGCCGTCAGTGCGGAAGCAGCGGAGCAGGCGCTGCGTCACACCATCGCGGACATCGAGCGCGGCACCTGGACGCCACCAGCCGCGATCGAGGCGCCCACGGAGCCGACGTTCGCCCCGACGTTCCATGAGTTCGCGGAGGAATGGTGGACGCTCACCGCGGGGCAGCTCGCGGCGAACACGCAGGCGGACTACCGCTGGCGCCTGGAGGGCCATCTGATTCCGTGGTTCGGGGAGCGCGCGCTGGACGCGATCACGTTCGATACGGTCGAGCGCTACATCGCCGCCAAGCTCGCCGAGGACGAGCCGCTGTCGGCGCGGTCGGTCAACATGACGGTCACGCTGTTGGGGGCGATCCTTGAGCGTGCATTGGAGCGCGGGCTGATCGAGCGCAACCCGGCGCGGGGACGGCATCGCAGAGTGCCGGAACGGGCGCCTACTCGCTCCTATCTGGACGGAGCGGGCCACATCACGGCGCTGCTGGACGCGGCGGGCGAGCTGGACCGCAAAGCGTCCCGTGGACGGACGCACGTCGAGCGGCGGGCGATGCTCGCCACGCTGACGTTCGCGGGGCTGCGCATCGGGGAGCTGTGCGCGCTGCGCTGGCGCGACGTGGACCTCGCCCGGGGCTGGCTGCACGTCGGCGAGTCCAAGACCGACGCCGGCCGGCGCAAGGTGAAGATCCGGGGCGCTCTGCGGGATGAGCTGCTCGCGCTCCGCGGACGCCACCAGAACGCGCCGCAGAGCGCCTACGTGTTCGGCACGCTGAGCGGTGGGCGGATGAGCCCGGACAACTTCCGCTCACGGGTGCTCAGGGCCGCCGTGAAGCTCGCAGGCGAACGGCTCGAAGCGGAGGGCCTGCCGCCGCTGCCGGACAAGCTGACCCCGCACGGGCTCCGCCGGACGTTCTGTTCGCTGCTGTACGCGCTCGGCGAGACTCCGCCCGTGGTCATGAACGAAATGGGCCACACCGATCCGGCGCTCGCGCTGCGGGTCTATGCCCAGGCGATGCGCCGCGGCGAGGATGAGCAGGCGCAGCTCCGGGCGCTTGTGGAGAGCGGAGTTGTGGCCAATAGTGGCCAACGAGACGAAAACGAGGCCGCGACGCGCTCACAGCGGCGTGCTGCCTGAAACGCAAAACCCCCGCGTTAGCAGGGATTTTGTGAGGCGCGCCCGGCAGGATTCGAACCTGCGACCTCTCGCTCCGGAGGCGAGCGCTCTATCCACTGAGCTACGGGCGCCAGCGACGCCATCGCATTGGCGCCAACGCCCACGGAGCTTAGCGCCGCTCACGCCTGCGCCGCCCTCGCCGGCCTTCGGCCGCCCAGCGCGCCGCGGCATTCCGCCGCTACCGTAGCCCCATGGACCTCTCCCTGTTCTTCGCCGGCACCGGCGGCTCGGTGCCCGGCCCCCGCCGCGGCCTACCGGCGATCCTCGTGCGCCGGGGTGCCGAGCGGCTGCTGTTCGACTGCGGCGAGGGCACGCAGCGCCAGCTGGTGCGCTCCGTCGGCTTGGCGGACCTCGACAGTGTGTTCATCACGCACTTCCACGCCGACCACTGGCTGGGGCTGCCGGGGATGCTCAAGTCCTTCGGCCTGCGCGAGCGCTCCCAGCCGCTGACCATCTACGGCCCGCCGGGGCTGCACGACCTGATGGCGCAGGCGCGCTTCATGTATGGGCGCCTGCCGTATGAGCTGAGCGTCATCGAGCTGCAGCCCGCCGAGGCCGTGGAGCGCGAGGGGTTCAGCGTCACAGCGGTGCTGGTGCGACACCACCGCGGCCATGCCTTCGGCTACGCGATCGTCGAGGACGCGCGGCCCGGTCATCTGGACCCGCGGCTCGCCGAGCAGCTCGGCGTCACACCCGGGCCGGACTTCGGGCGCCTGCAGCGTGGGGAGACGGTCAACGGTGTCACACCCGAGCAGGTGATGGGCCCCACGCGCGAGGGGCGCAAGCTCGTCATCTCCGGCGATACCGCGGCGCCGTGCGAGGCGCTGCAGATCGCCGCGCACGAAGCCGACGTGCTCGTACACGAGGCAACCTTCACCGAGCAGGACGCAGAGCGCGCGCGAGAGACAGGCCACAGCACCGCGCGGCAGGCCGCCCAGCTAGCGCGCGACGCGCAGGTGCGCATGCTCGCGCTCGTGCACCTCTCCACACGCCACACCGCCGCCGACTGCAAGGCGGAGGCGCGCGCCGTGTTCCCGCACGCGGAGGTGCCGCGCGACTTCGACACGATCGACGTGCCCTTCCCCGAGCGCGGGCTTGCGCAGCTGGTGCGCTGGTCGGAGCGCGTGCGGGCGGGGGAGGGCGAGGCGGCTGGGGCTGGAGTTGAAAACGGCGCTCCCGGCGAAGCCCCCGAGCCGAGCGCTCACGGCGAGGCACCCGAGCCCGTCGCCCCACACTGATACATTCTCCCCAACAAGAGCAGGCTCCTTTAACCCGGTCCCGCGAGGCCAGGAAGGGCAGTGAGAATGGACAGCGAGAAAGTCGTCCTCGGCGAGGACGACATGCGGCGGGCGCTCGTGCGCATCGCCCACGAGATAGCCGAGCGCAACCCGCAGGCAGCGAGCACCCCCGGAGTAGCGGACATCCTCGGGGAGCACCCCGATGGTAAGGGTCGTCCCGGAGGAGCGCAGACCCTCGCATTGGTCGGCATCCACCGTCGCGGCGCCTTCCTCGCCCGGCGCCTGCAGGCGCTGCTCAGCGACCTGCTCGGCTTCGACATCCCCCTCGGCGACCTGGACATCGGCTTCTACCGCGACGACGTTGGCCGCCGCCCCCAGGCGCCCGTCGTGCACGCCTCGCACATCGACTTCGACGTGGACGCCCGCACCGTGGTGATCGTCGACGACGTGCTCTACACCGGGCGCACCGTGCGCGCGGCGATCGAGGCGCTGTTCGACTACGGCCGCCCCGCGCGCGTGCAGCTGGCCGTGCTCGCCGACCGCGGGCACCGCGAGCTGCCGATCCGGCCCGACTATGTGGGCAAGAACCTGCCCACCTCGCGTCACGAGCACGTGCACGTGCGCCTGCGCGAGCTCGACGGTGTGGACGAGGTCGCGATCGCTGCCGCCGCGCCCATGGAGGCCAGGGCATGAGGGGGCTCGATAGCGTGATGAGCCTCGATGGCATGAGGGGGCTCGACGGCGTGATGAGCCTCGATGGCATGAGGGGGCTCGATAGCGTGATGAGCCTCGATGGCATGAGGGGGCTCGACGGCGTGATGAGCCTCGATGGCATGAGGGGACTCGATGGCGTGATGAGCCTCGATGGCATGAGGGGACTCGACGGCGTGATGAGCCTCGATGGCATGAGGGGACTCGCGTGAACCACCTGCTCTCCATCGAGGAACTGGACCGCGCCGCGATCGAGCGCATCGTCGGACAGGCCGAGCGCTTTGCCGAGGTGTCAGACCGCGAGATCAAGAAGGTCCCCGCGCTACGTGGGCGGATGGTGCTCAACCTCTTCTACGAGGCCTCCACACGCACACGCAGCTCCTTCGAGCTGGCCGCCAAGCGCCTCTCCGCCGACGTCGTCAACTTCGCCGCGTCGGGTTCGAGTGTCGAGAAGGGCGAGTCGCTGAAGGACACCATCCTCACGCTAGGCGCGCACAAGCCCGATGCGATCGTCATCCGCACGCCCTGGGCCGGCGCCGCCGAGCTGGTCTCGCGCTGGTGCGAGGCGGCGATCGTCAACGCCGGCGACGGCAAGCACGAGCACCCCACGCAGGCCCTGCTCGACGTCTACACGCTGCGCCGTCGCCTCGGCGCGCTCGACGGCGCGCACATTTGGATCGTCGGCGACGTCGCGCACTCGCGCGTGGCGCGCAGCGACATCCTCGCCTTCCAGAAGATGGGCGCCAAGGTGACCGTAGCCGGGCCGCCCACCCTGATCCCGCGCGGCATCGAGGCATTGGGCTGCGACGTGCGCTACTCGCTGCAGGAGCTGCCTTCCGCGGACGTCGTATATGCACTGCGGCTGCAAAGCGAGCGCATGACCGAGGCGTGGGTGCCCTCACTGCGCGAGTACGCCGCGCTGTTTCAGATCAACGGCCGGCGCCTCTCGCCGCGCCAGGTGCTGATGCACCCCGGGCCGGTGAACCGCGGGGTTGAGCTGTCCGGCGAGGTGGTGGATTCACCGCAAGCCGTCATCACCGCACAGGTGCAGGCGGGAGTCGTCGTACGCATGGCCGTGCTGTATGAGCTGCTCTCCGGGAGCCCCATCCGCGGCTCCGTCCCCACGCCGGAGCCGCAGCTGGCATGAGCAGCTCCTATTTGGTCCACGGCCCGCACACACCGGCCGACATTCTCCTCACCGACGTACATCTGCTCGACCCGCGCACCAACCTCGACGCTCGCCACGACCTGCGCGTGCGTGGGGGGGAGGTCGCCGAGATCGCGCCCGCTGGCACCCTCAAGCGCGAGGATGGCGAGGAGGTCATCGCCGCGCGCGGCCGCCACGCCTTCCCCGCCTTCTTCGACCCCCACGTGCATCTGCGTACCCCCGGCCAGGAGCACAAGGAGGACCTCGAGACCGGCACCCGCGCCGCCGCCGCCGGGGGTTATGGCGCCGTGATCGCGATGCCCAACACCGCCCCCGCGATCGACAGCGCCCCCCTGCTGCGCTCGCTGCGCGACGCCGCCGCGCGCGACGCGCGCGTGCCCGTCGGCTTCCTGCCCGCCATCACGCGCGGCCTGGAAGGCAAGGACCTCGCAGAGATGGCGGAGCTGCGCGAGGAGGGCGCGCTCGGCTTCACCGACGACGGGCGCCCCGTCGTGGACGCCGGCATGCTGCGCAAGGCCCTGCGCTACCAGCGCCTCTGCGGGGGGGTCCTGGCGCTGCACGAGGAGGACCCCTCGCTTTCGCACGGCGGCAGCATGTATGAGGGCAAGGTGAGCGCGGCGCTAGGTGTGGCGGGCATCCCGAGTGTGAGTGAGTCGACGATGGTCGCGCGCGACGCCACGCTCGCCGGCTATGAGGACGGGCGCGTTCACTTCCAGCACCTCAGCTGCGTCGATTCCGTGCAGGCCGTGGCCGCGGCGAAGGCGCGAGGCTTCCGCGTCAGCGCCGAGGTGACACCGCACCACCTGCTGCTCACCGAGGAGGACGTGCGCACGCTCGACACGCGCATGAAGATGAACCCGCCGCTGGCCACCGAAGAGGACCGCCGCGCACTACTCGACGGCCTGCGCGCGGGAACGATCGACTGCATCGCCACCGACCACGCCCCGCACGCACGCGATGAGAAGGAAGTCCCCTTCGAGCAGGCCCCCATGGGCACCACGGGCCTTGAGACCGCGTTCGCCGCGCTCTACACCCAGCTGGTCCTGCCAGGGGAGCTAGAGCTTTCAATGCTGATCGACCGCCTCACCGCCGGCGCCGCGCTGTACGAGCTGCCCACCCCGCGCATCGCCAAGGGCGAGCCCGCCAACCTCACACTCATCGACCTCGATGCCAGCTGGACCCCGGGCGAGCACGGCTGGGAGAGCCGCTCGGAGAACTGCTGTTTCGCCGGCCGCCGCCTGCGCGGCCGAGTCCTGTTGACCGTCGCCGCCGGAGCGGTGGCCTATCGCGAGCGCGCGTTTTCCGTGGTGGCCGCGTCGTGAGCCTGCTCCATCGCGAGAGCACAGCGCTGGTGGTGGTGGACGTGCAGGAGGCGTTTCGCCCCTACGCCTCGTTTGCCGCGGTAGCCGCACAGTGCGCCAAGCTGGTGCAGGCCGCGCGCATCCTCGATGTGCCGCGCATCGTCAGCGAGCAGTACCCCAAGGGTCTCGGCCACACCGCTCCAGAGATTGGCTTGCAAGAGGAGCAGCCGCTGGAGAAGAGCGTATTTTCCGCCGCGCGGGCTGATGGTTTTGATTTGTGGGGCCGCGCTGCGGCGATCGTCTGCGGGATCGAGACGCATGTGTGTGTCTCGCAGACTGTGCACGACTTGCTAGACAAAGGCGTGGAAGTACACGTGCCGGCCGATGCCGTCGGATCGCGCCATGCAATCGACTATGAACGGGGCCTTGAGCGCCTGCAGCGCGCCGGTGCGATCGTCACCACAGTGGAGGCCGCGCTGTTCGAGTTGCTCGAGCGCGCCGGCACGCCGGAGTTCAAGGCAGTGCAGGGGCTCATCAAGTGAACGACGCGATGCGAAACGCGAGCTCGACGGTGCGGGGAGCGCGCAGGTGAACGCCTCCACCGCATATGTGCTGCTGGAGGACGGCACGCGCTTTGAGGGGGTGCACTGCGCCGCGCCGGGGCACGCCGTGGGCGAGGTGGTTTTCACCACCGGCATGTCCGGCTACCAGGAGTCGATGTCCGATCCCTCCTTCGCTGGCCAGCTCATCACCTTCACCTACCCGCACATCGGCAACTACGGCTGCAGCGCCGGCGCGATGGAGTCCGAGCGCCCCTGGGCCAGAGCCGCGATCATGCGCGAGGCCGTCAACCGCGAGGACGCCCCATGTGCCGAGCGAGGCTGGCTGGATTGGCTGGAGGACCACGGCATCCCCGCCATCAGCGGCGTAGACACACGCGAGCTAGTGCGCCACATCCGCGAGGCCGGCTCGATGCGCGGAGGGATCTTCCCCGCCGATACCCCCCCGCACGAGGCGATGGCGCTGATCCGCGCCGAGCCGCAAATGGACGGCCAGGATCTCGCCGCGGTCGTCACCCCGCGCGAAGTCACACACCTAGGTGAGGGCAAGGGTCCTCGCATCGCCGTGCTCGACACCGGCATCAAGCTCTCGATCGTGCGCAACCTCCTGGCGCGCGGCGCAAGTGTGAGCCTCTACCCCTGCACGACCAGCGCCTCCACACTGCTGGCGAGCGACATCGACGCAGTCTTTCTCTCAAACGGCCCCGGCGATCCCGCCGCACTGGGCCACGTGGTGGCAACCGTGCGCGAGCTTGTGGGCAAGCGGCCGGTGTGGGGCATCTGCCTCGGCCACCAGCTGCTGTGCCGCGCAATCGGCCTGGACACCTTCAAGCTCCCGTTCGGCCACCGTGGCGCCAACCACCCCGTCAAGGACCTGCAGACGGGTCGCGTGGAGATCACCTCGCAGAACCATGGCTTCGCTGTGAATGGCCCCGGCGGCGCACGCACGATCGAGCACGACGAGCCCGTCCGCTGGGAAACCGACTTCGGCGCCGCGCAGCTCTCGCACGTGAACCTGTATGACCGCACCGTCGAGGGGCTGGAGCTGCTGGATGTCCCCGGGGGCACGGTGCAGTACCACCCCGAGGCGGGACCCGGCCCCCACGACAGCCTCTACCTCTTCGACCGCTTCCTGGAGCGCATTGCCGCGGCGCGCTGACATCCGCAAGGTGATGATCCTCGGCTCCGGTCCGATCGTCATCGGCCAGGCCGCGGAGTTCGACTACTCCGGCGTGCAGGCCTGCAAAGTCCTGCGCGAGGAGGGCTATGAGGTCGTGCTGGTCAACTCGAACCCCGCCACGATCATGACCGACCCCGAGTTCGCCGACGCCACCTACGTCGAGCCGCTCCTTCCCGGTCCCGTGGCGCAGGTGATCGCGCGCGAGCGCCCCGACGCGCTGCTGCCCACGCTCGGCGGCCAGACCGCGCTCAATCTCGCAAAGGCGCTGCACGACGACGGCACGCTGCAGCGCCTCGGGGTCGAGCTGATCGGCGCCGACTACGAGGCGATCGCCCGCGCCGAGGACCGCGAGCTGTTCGCCGCCACCATGGCGCAGGCGGGCCTGCGCATGCCCGCGAGCGCGATCGCCACCACGCTGGATGAGGCCCTGTCCGCGCTTCCGCGGTTGGGTCTGCCGACGATCGTGCGCCCGGCCTTCACCCTCGGCGGGCGTGGCGGAGGCATCGCGCGCAGCGAAGGCGAGTTCCGCAAGATCGTCGCAAGGGGCCTGGAGGCGTCGCCGATCGGCCAGGTGCTCCTCGATCAGTCAGTCCTGGGCTGGGGTGAGTTCGAGCTGGAGGTGATGCGCGACAAGGCAGACAACGTCGTGATCGTCTGCTCGATCGAGAACATCGACCCGATGGGCGTGCACACCGGGGATTCCGTCACCGTTGCCCCGCAGCAGACGCTCACCGACAACCTCTACCAGCAGCTGCGCGACCAGGCAATCACCGTCATCCGGGCCGTCGGCGTGGAGACAGGGGGCTCGAACGTGCAGTTCGCGGTGAACCCCGCCACCGAGGAGATCCTCGTGATCGAGATGAACCCGCGCGTCTCGCGCAGCTCTGCGCTCGCCTCCAAGGCGACGGGCTTTCCGATCGCCAAGATCGCCGCGCGCCTGGCCGTCGGCTACCTGCTGGAGGAGATCGACAACGACATCACCGGTGTCACCCCCGCCTGCTTCGAGCCCACGATCGACTACGTGGTGGTGAAGTGGCCGCGCTTCGCCTTCGAGAAGTTCCCCGGCGCCGACGACACGCTCACCACGCACATGAAGTCCGTCGGCGAGGCGATGGCGATCGGGCGCACCTTCGCGCAGGCGTTCGCCAAGGCGCTGCGCTCGCGCGAGCTGGACGAGACGCCGCAGTTGGATGGTGTGGCCGACGCCGATCTGCTCGCCGGCCTGGAGCGCCCCGGGCCCGATCGCTACGAGGCGATCCTCGAGCTGCTGCGCCGCGGCACCCCGATCGATGAGATTCACGCGCGCACACAGATCGACCTGTGGTTCCTGCGCGAGCTGCAGGCCCTCGCGCAGGACCCCGGGGCGCCGTTTGCAGGCGAGCGCTCGTTCAAGTCCGTCGACACCTGCGCCGCCGAGTTCCCCGCTCGCACCCCCTACTACTACAGCGGCTGGGAGCGTAGGTCAGCGCACGAGGTCCGCCGAGGCGAGCGCGCAAGCGTCGTCATCCTCGGCGCCGGCCCCAACCGCATCGGCCAGGGCATCGAGTTCGACTACTGCTGCGTGCACGCCGCGATGACCGTGCGCGAGTCCGGCCGCGACGCCGTGATGATCAACTGCAACCCCGAGACCGTCTCCACCGATTACGACACCTCCGACCGCCTCTACTTCGAGCCGCTCACACATGAGGATGTGCTCGGTGTGATCGAGGTGGAGAAACCGGAGGGCGTAATCGTGCAGTTCGGCGGGCAGACCCCCCTGAAGCTCGCCGCCGGACTGGAGGCCGCAGGCGTGCCACTGCTGGGCACAAGCGTCGAGGCGATCGACCTCGCCGAGGACCGCGGACGCTTCGGCGCGCTGCTTGAAAAGCTCGGCTATCAGGCACCCCCCTATGCCACCGCCTGCTCGGTGGAGGATGCCCTCGCGCGCGGGGATGAAGTGGGTTACCCGCTGCTGGTGCGTCCCTCCTACGTGCTGGGCGGCCGTGCGATGGAGATCGTATATTCGCGCGACGGTCTCGCCGATTACCTGGTGCGCCAGAACCGCGCGCCTGCGGGCAGCGACGCGACCCCCCCCTCCCCCAAAAAAAATACAGATGACACAAGCGGCGCCATTTTCCTCGACCGCTTCCTCGAGAATGCAATCGAGGTGGACGTCGATGCGCTGTGTGACGGTCAGGACGTCTGGATCGGCGGCATCATGCAGCACGTCGAGGAGGCCGGCGTGCATTCCGGGGACAGCGCGTGTGTGCTGCCGCCGCACTCGCTCGGCGGGGAAATGCTGGGGGAGATTCGCGCCGCCACACGCGGCATCGCGCTGGAGGTGGGGGTCGTCGGGTTGCTCAACGTGCAGTATGCGATTCACGAGGGGCGGCTGTATGTGATCGAGGCCAATCCGCGCGCGTCGCGCACGGTGCCATTCGTGTCAAAGGCCGTCGGCATACCGCTGGCCAAGCTCGCTGCTCGCATCATGCTGGGTGAGCGGATTGCGTCGATGGGTCTCCCGCGCGAGCGCGAAGGACTCGGCTTCGGCAATCACGTATCGGTGAAGGAGGCCGTCATGCCTTTCGATCGATTCGAAGGCTCCGACGCCGTGCTGGGGCCTGAGATGCGCTCCACGGGTGAGGTGATGGGAATCGCTCGTGATTTCCCAACTGCATTTGCCAAGGCGCAGGCGGCCGCCGGCGCGCCCCTGCCGACGAGCGGTACCGCTTTTATCACCGTCACCGACTCGGACAAGGCCGGAGCCTTTGCGATCGCGCAGAGCCTGCACGATTGCGGTTTTCGCATCGTGGCCACGCGCGGTACGGCCGAGGCGATCGCGCGCATGGGAGTGCCGGTGCAGCGGATTAATAAAATCGGCGAGGGCTCGCCGCACGTCGTCGATTGGATCGAGCGCGGGGATGTGGACATTGTCATCAACACCCCCACCGGCTCGGGTGCGCGCACCGACGGGTGGGAGATCCGCCGCGCCGCAATCGCGCACGGCGTGCCCTGTCTCACGACGCTCGCCGCGGGTGTGAGCGCGGCACGTGCCATCTCCAGTGCGTGCCAGGGAGGCGAGCCGCCCGTGCTCTGCCTGCAGGAGCTGCACCGCGGCGGCGAGGATGAGGCCGAGCGGGCCGAGGTGGCCTGAGGCGCAGGTGGCGTGAGGCGCAAACTGACAGTTGCCGGCAACGACGCGCTCGGGGCCTATCGCTTGCTGCGGGTGGCCGATCCCGCCGGCCGCGCGCCGCGGCCCGACCCCTTGCCGCGGCCCGGCCAGTTCTACATGCTCGCCGCCGCCGAGCGCTGGGGGGGAGGGGAGGACGAACGCCCCTTTCTGCCGCGCGCGTTCTCGGTCGCGCGCGTGCGGGATGGGGAGGCTCACTATCTGCTCGAGGACGTCGGCCCCGGCACGCGGCGGCTGTGCGAGTTGAGGGCCGGCGAGGAGGTGTGGGTCTTGGGACCGCTCGGCAAGGGCTTCACCGCGCCGTCCGCCGGCCGGCGGACGATCCTCGTGGGGGGCGGCGTCGGCATCGCGCCGCTGGCGATCCTGCAGGACGAGCTTTTGCTCGCGGGCACCTCCGACGCTGACACCTCCAGCACGGATACTTGCGGCACGGTCGCGCTGCTGGGCTTCCGCGACAAGGCCCACGCCGTCGGCGGAGGGCTGTTGCAGGATGCGCAGATCGCCACCGACGACGGCAGCGTCGGGCATCACGGCCTTGTGACCGACCTGCTCGCGCGCGAGCTCGACGAGAACCCCGCGGCGGTCGTATATGCCTGCGGCCCGGCGCCGATGCTGGAGGCCACGCGCGCGCTTTGCGCCGAGCGCGAGGTGCCCGCGCAGCTGGCGCTCGAGTCCGGCATGGCCTGCGGCTTCGGCGCTTGCTTTGGCTGCGTGGTGCCCCTGCGCGATGGGGGTTACGTGCGCGTGTGTGTGGATGGCCCCGTGCTCGATGCCTCGCGCCTGGAGCACGTCGATGCTCACGCCGGAGCGCCGGCATGACGATCCGCTCGGGCGACGCAGAGATGGGGGCAAGGTGAGCGCCAGCTTCTGCGGCCTGGCATTGGCGCACCCCGTCATCAACGCCTCAGGCACGTTCGACCTGATCGCCGCCGATGCTGCCTTCGGCGCGGCGCTGCGCGAGGACTTCCCGTTCGCCGCCTTCGTCTCCAAGACGATCACGCTGGAGCCCCGCCAGGGCAATCCGCCCCCGCGCCTGTGGGAGTCGCCCGCGGGCCTTGTCAACTCGATCGGCCTGCCGAACAAAGGCCTGCAGGGCTACCTCGAACACGACCTGCCCGCGCTGGCGGCGATCCTGGCGGAGGTAGGCGCCCCGCTGATCACCAACGTAATGGGCTCCAACGCGCAGGAGATCGCACAGCTGCTGCGTGCCTGCGATGAGCGCGCGGAGATCGCCGCGGTCGAGCTGAACGTCTCCTGCCCCAACGTCAAGACGGGCCTCGATATCGGCGCCGACCCCGAGCAGCTGCGGAGCGTTGTGCGCGAAGTGCGCCCCGCGACCGCCAAGCCGCTGATCGTCAAGCTCACGCCCAACACGGCCAACGTGGCCGCCTGCGCGCTCGCCGCCCAGGAGGGAGGAGCCGACGCCGTGTCGCTGATCAACACGCTGCGTGCGATGGCGCTGTCGCCAGCCACCCCGAACCCCTCGCCTGCCACCCGGACCCCCTGGCTGGGCGGCACCACCGGCGGTCTGTCCGGCCCGGCGATCCGCCCCGTGGCGCTCGCGCAGGTCGCGGCCGTCGCCGCCGCGGTCTCCATCCCCATGGTCGGGATGGGTGGCGTGCAGAGCGCCAGGCACGCGCGCGAACTGCTCGACGTCGGCGCCACACTGGTGGCCGTCGGCACCGAGAGTTTTCGCGATCCGTGGGCCGGTGCGCACATCGCGCGGGGCCTATCCACTCACCTCGCCTAAGACAGCGGACACCCCGCCGAAACCCCTGCAAACACGGCCCGCACCGTCCACCAGCCTCTACATAGCTCAACCTCAAGTACAGCTCCAGGTCAATTAGGGCGTTTGCCCTTCCACCACGC